>CAJXYE010000018.1 GCA_913063325.1 uncultured Colwellia sp.
TGGTTCCCGATGATTTTGCTTATTGGTGTATGGATTTTCTTCATGCGTCAAATGCAAGGTGGTGGCGGTAAAGGTGCAATGTCTTTTGGTAAATCAAAAGCACGTCAACTTAGCGAAGAACAAATCAAAACAACGTTTGCAGATGTTGCAGGTTGTGATGAAGCTAAAGAAGACGTTGCCGAATTAGTTGACTACTTAAGAGAGCCATCGCGCTTTCAAAAACTCGGTGGTCGTATTCCATCAGGTATCTTATTAGTAGGGCAGCCGGGTACAGGTAAAACCTTATTAGCGAAAGCTATTGCCGGTGAAGCGAAAGTACCTTTCTTTACTATTTCAGGCTCTGATTTTGTTGAAATGTTTGTTGGTGTTGGTGCATCTCGTGTACGTGACATGTTCGAACAAGCTAAAAAAGCAGCTCCGTGTATTATCTTCATCGATGAAATCGATGCTGTAGGTCGCCAACGTGGTGCAGGCATGGGTGGTGGACATGATGAGCGTGAACAAACATTAAACCAAATGTTAGTTGAAATGGATGGCTTTGAAGGTAATGAAGGTGTAATCGTTATTGCCGCAACTAACCGTCCTGACGTATTAGACCCTGCATTACTTCGTCCAGGTCGATTTGACCGTCAAGTAACCGTTGGTTTACCTGATATCAAAGGTCGCGAGCAAATTCTTAAAGTACATATGCGTAAGGTACCATTAGGTGATGATGTTATCGCTGAAGTTATTGCTCGTGGTACACCAGGTTTCTCAGGTGCTGATTTAGCTAACTTAGTAAATGAAGCTGCTTTATGTGCTGCGCGAACGGAACAACGATTGGTGAGCATGAAAGAGTTTGATGCTGCCAAAGATAAAATTATGATGGGCTCAGAACGTAAGAGCATGGTAATGAGTGATTCTGAAAGAGAAATGACTGCTTACCATGAAGCTGGCCATGCCATCGTCGGACGTTTAGTGCCTGATCATGACCCTGTTTATAAAGTCAGTATTATTCCTCGTGGTCGTGCCCTTGGTGTTACTATGTACTTACCAGAGCAAGACAGATTCAGCCATTCTAAACAGCATTTAGAAAGTAATATTTCTTCGTTATACGGTGGCCGTGTCGCAGAACAAGTGATTTACGGTAGTGATAAAGTATCCACTGGTGCTTCAAACGATATTGAGCGCGCAACGAACATAGCTCGTAAAATGGTAACGCAATGGGGTCTATCTGACAAAATGGGACCTATGTTGTTTGCTGAAGAAGAGGGCGAAGTATTCTTAGGCCGCACTTCGGCAAAGTCATTACATATGTCTGATGAAACAGCTAAAACCATTGATGAAGAAATTAAAGCTGTAGTTAACCGCAACTACCAACGTGCAGAAGACTTAATCAAAGAAAATATTGATGTATTACATGCAATGAAAGATTGTTTGATGAAGTACGAAACCATTGATGCTTTGCAAATTGATGACTTGATGGCTCGAACGTCTGTTCGTGCACCAGCTGGTTGGGAAGACAAAGGCAACTCAAGCTCTAATTCCAGCTCCAATTCAAGTGACAGTAAAGGTAAATCAGCGGAAGATGTTAAAGCAACTGAAAAAGACGCTGAACCAGCTAAAGATACTGCAGAAACTAGTGAAATAAAGCCTGATACAACTAAGCCAAGTGGTGATACACCAGCAAGCTAAACCGTGTTATGAATATAAATAAGCCTCGGTATTTATTGTAAATACCGAGGCTTTTTCATATGTCGAGCTTCCAACGTTAGCTTCTATGTCTATATAGAAAGAAAAATAAAAATGACAAAAGATAATTTCTCAGTGAATAACGTGAATAATCAACAAGCAGAGCACAAGCAAGAGAAACCTCAAGCGCAAGTTATGGGTATCCTCAATGTAACACCCGACTCGTTCTCTGATGGCGGTAAATTTTCTACGTTTGCTAAAGCATTAACGCAAGTGGAACAAATGATTAGCGACGGTGTTGATATTATCGATATTGGCGGCGAATCAACCCGTCCTGGCGCTGTTGATGTCAGTGTAGAGGATGAGCTAAAACGTGTTATTCCATTACTTAAAGCGATTAAATCAAACTTTGATATCAAGGTATCAATTGATACCAGTAAAGCTGAAGTTATGTCACAAGCTATCAGTCATGGTGCAGACATTATCAATGATGTACGTGCGTTACAAAATGAGGGTTGTTTAGCCGTACTCGCACAGAGTAATATTCCTATATGCTTAATGCATATGCAGGGATTACCGCGTTCAATGCAAGATAATCCACAATACCAAGATATTATTGGCGATATTAAACAGTTCTTTATTGACCGTATTAACGCATGTGAGCAGGCCGGTATTAAACGAGAACGTCTAATCTTAGATCCCGGCTTCGGCTTTGGTAAAACGTTAGAGCAAAACTATCAGCTACTTGCTCAATTAAATCAATTTAGTGATTTAGGTTTACCTCTATTGTCAGGAACCTCGAGGAAGTCAATGATAGGCAACTTATTAGCGCGTAATGTTGATGAACGCCTTGCAGGCAGTATAACTACCGCTATAATAGCCGCACAGCAAAACGCGAGTATAATTCGAGTGCATGACGTTAAAGAAACAGTCGATGCCCTAAAAATATTATCCATAACAGCTAAATACCAATGATGGTCAGTTGCAGTGACAAATAATAAACGTTAGACGAATCTAACGATACACTATAAATATTCTCTGTAACAAATAAGCGATACAAGTGAAGTCTAAAAGGAACAAATATGTCAGAACGTAAATATTTTGGTACCGATGGTATCCGTGGTTTAGTTGGGCAATACCCAATAACACCAGAATTCGTAATGAAGCTAGGTTACGCAGCAGGTAAAGTACTCGCAGGACAAGGCACTAAAAAAGTGCTTATTGGTAAAGATACGCGTATCTCAGGTTATATGCTTGAATCAGCCCTTGAAGCAGGTTTTTCAGCTGCAGGTATCGATATTGGTCTTCTTGGCCCTATGCCAACACCAGGCATTGCTTACCTCACTAAAACATTTAGAGCCGAAGCCGGCATTGTTATTAGTGCGTCGCATAACCCTTTTTATGACAACGGTATTAAATTCTTCTCAAGTACAGGCCAGAAACTACCTGATGCGGTTGAATTAGCCATTGAGGCTGAATTAGACAAGCCAATGGAATGTGTTGAATCAGCAAAGTTAGGTAAAGCCAATCGTATTAATGATGCAGCAGGGCGCTATATAGAGTTTTGTAAAAGTAATTTTCCTAGCAGTAAATCATTGAAAGGGTTAACCATAGTGGTTGATTGTGCTCATGGTGCAACCTATCACATAGCGCCTAATGTATTTCGTGAATTAGGTGCTAAGGTTATCGAAATAGGCACAGCGCCTAATGGCACTAATATCAATGATGGTTGTGGCGCAACCTCAATGGACGCAATCAGCAAAGCGGTTGTTGAGCATAACGCCGATTTAGGTGTCGCTCTTGATGGTGATGGCGATCGCATTATGATGGTTGACCATACAGGTTATGTTATAGATGGCGATGAAATTATTTATATCATTGCGTGTAACGATTTAAATACTGGCCGAAAAGAGGGCGGCGTTGTTGGTACCTTAATGAGCAATATGGGCTTAGAGTTAGCATTAAAAGAATTGAATATCGAATTTTCTCGCAGTAATGTTGGCGACCGTCATGTCATGGAATTATTAAAAGAAAAAGGTTGGCAACTTGGTGCTGAAAATTCAGGCCATGTTATAAACCTTAATCATACTTCTACAGGTGATGGCATTATTGCAGCTCTGAACGTATTAACTGCGATTATTAAACAAGACAAATCATTACATGAATTACGCCAGGGCATTACCATGCTACCGCAACTTCTTGTTAATGTTCGTTTCTCTGGTGAGAATAATCCATTAAATGATGCTGACGTACTTACTGCTGTTGATGAAGTTAATGAAGTGCTAACGGGGCGTGGTCGAGTATTATTACGTAAGTCAGGCACTGAGCCACTTATCCGTGTCATGGTTGAAGGACCTGATATGGATGAAGTCACATTATTAGCGAACAAAATAGCTGATTTCGTTAAGCTGGTTAAATAATTCTTATAATTAATCACCGCTATTAATAGCTAAATGCCGCGATAAGTATAAAAAAACTGCAACCAGTAAAAGATATCTGTTAAATACTTGTATCTTTTGCGTAGGTTAGTTACTATCTCGCGGCTTCATTTTAGCAATGACTTCATTTAAAACTTAACTGAAGTCATAAGATAATAACCTAGGCTAAGAGGTATAAATGACTAGACAAGCAATTGTAGCCGCAAATTGGAAGATGAACGGTGACTCAGCCCTAGTTGATACTATGGTTTCAGAATTGGCAGATATTAAAATATCATCACATGTTGATGTTGTTATTTGTCCTAGCTTTCCTTATTTATCTGAGCTTAATCAGAAAATAAAAGCAGCTAAATTAAATGAAGCTATTCATGTAGGCTCGCAAAATGTGAGTGAACATGAAAGTGGTGCCTTTACCGGTGAAATATCCACAGCTATGTTACAAGATTTAGCTATTAACTATGTAATAGTTGGTCACTCTGAGCGAAGAAGTCTCTATAAAGAAACGTCTACGCAAGTTGCTAAAAAAGTTCATGCAGCATTAAATGCTGGCTTAACACCCATCTTATGTATTGGTGAAAGCGAAGCAGAACGAGCAACAGAAGAAACCGAAACTGTGTTGTCAGCACAGATTCAGCCAGTTATCGATGAAATTGGCATAGAGAGATTTAATGATGTTGTTATTGCTTATGAGCCAGTTTGGGCCATAGGAACAGGTAAAACAGCATCAAGTGCCATGGCACAAGAAACACATCAATTTATTCGTCAATTCTTAGCTCAGCAAAACGAGCAAGTAGCGAATAAAGTACCATTACTCTACGGTGGCAGCGTTAATGCAGCTAACTGTGAAGAATTATTTGCACAAACTGATATAGACGGTGGTCTTATTGGCGGTGCTAGTTTAAAAGCTGAACAATTTAAAATTATTTGTTCCGCAGCGAAAGGAAAGTAAAAATGTTGTATCAAGTATTAATTATAGTTTACGTACTTATTGCTTTAGCCCTAATTGGCTTAGTGTTAATTCAGCAAGGTAAAGGCGCAGACATGGGTGCATCATTTGGTGCTGGCTCTTCTGCAACTGTTTTCGGTTCTGGTGGTTCTGGTAACTTCCTAACATCGGCAACAACGTATTTAGCGGTAGGATTCTTTGTTATCAGCTTAATCCTAGGTAACCTAACTGCCAACAAGACTAAGTCTGTTGATGAGTGGAATAACCTAGCAGTTCCTGCTGAGCAAGCAATTGACGCTATTCCAGGTGAAAGCCTTGAAGCAACTACATTACCAGCTGCTCAAAACAGTGATGTACCTGCATCAGACGAACCTGTTAAGAAAGAAGATGACAGCAACGTTCCAGATTAAATTTTAGCTAAACCTCAATTTAGTTAAACAGTAAAAGTTTAAAATATTCAAATCAGTTTTGCGCGGATGTGGCGGAATTGGTAGACGCGCCAGCTTGAGGGGCTGGTGACTTAGGTCGTGGGGGTTCAAGTCCCCCCATCCGCACCACTTTTTTGAATATTAATGTACAATAAAGACCGTTACCCCTTTAGAAATAAAGGTTTATCGGTTTTTTTATGCCCAAAGCTGTCTAATCTAAAGTAGTCCAATTAAAGAAAGTAAAATCTATGCTTTCAATCCCAATAGAGCTATTGTTCAATCAAACGGCTTGCCCTGATTTATTTATCCTACGCACAACAAGATCAAAAACTTAATGCAATTGGTATTATTATTATCATAGTTTTTCATTCTTAATCTAGTACCCTTACTGTTTATCTAAGGGTAAAATAGTCATTGTTATCGAACGTCGCCTTTGAGTGTCATCACCATGATTGAACTAAAAACAGCCGCATACCGTCGTGCTAGCTTTGCGTTAGCGTTAGGCTCTTTCCTTGTGTTTTGTAATTTGTACATGTTCCAACCTATGCTGCCATTGATGGCTGAAAAGTTTAATGCCAGTGCGATTGAAATTAATTGGTTGCTTGCCTCATGTACATTGACGTTAGCGCTCACTCTCGTTCCATGGGCTGTCATTTCTGAAATTATTGGCCGTCGTAAAGTGATGATGGTGAGTCTTTTCTTGTTGCCGTTTACAGGCATGGCTATGTTGCTAACCGATTCCTTGATGATGTTAACGTTAATGCGAGGGGTAATGGGTATTGCACTAGCTGGTTTTGTAGCTGTTGCTGTAGCCTATATGGCTGAAGAGTTTACCGCTAAAGCGTTTATGATTGCCGTAGGTGGTTATATTAGTGCCAATTCACTAGGAGGCATTTCTGGGCGATTGTACGGTGGTTTTGTCACGCAATACTGGGGATGGAATGTGGCTGTTGTTGGTATGGCTATATCCAGTTTATTCGGCGCACTATTAGTGTACCGACTGTTGCCCGAACAACAACATTTCACTCCGAAAAAAGGTCAGTTTCGCAACCATAATAAACGTGTTGTCGGACACTTAAAACAGCGAGAATTATGGGTTGCTATGCTTATTGGCGGCTTAAACTTTGCGTTAATCGTCAATCTTTATACGGTTATGGGATTTCGTCTTATCGCACCACCTTATTCTCTGTCTATTAGTTTGACGTCGATGATTTTTCTTTGTTATCTCAGCGGTACTATTTCGGCCAAACTAAGTGGCCGTTGGAGCCAATATTACAGCCCAGTTAAGGGCATGATGTTAGGAACAACGGTGAGTGCTATTGGTATGTGCATCGCCGCTTATGATTCACTGTATGCAATGGTTATTGGTTTATTACTTATTGGCTCAGGCGCTTTTTTTACCCACTCACTTGCTTATGCCTGGGTAAGTCAGAAGGCAAAGGTAGCTAAAGCAACAGCCACTGCCTTATACCTTGTGCACTATTACGTTGGTGGTAGCTTAGGAGGTTTTTACTTAATTGCCTGTTGGCAATATGGGGCATGGTATGGAGTGCTTGCTGGTGGCATGGTTTTGTATGGCTTAATTTACTTATTGTGTTGGCGCTTACACTGCCATACCACTCACAATTTCAAGAGAATAAACAATCATGGTAGTTAACTTAGATAAAAAGTTAGGACAGTGCTCAGATAAATTAAACCGTAGCCAGTTGTATAATAATTATGAAGAGCAAGGTTACTTTGTTATTAGAAATTATTTTACTACGGCTGAAATAGAAT
Organism: uncultured Colwellia sp.; assembly: GCA_913063325.1. Classification (GTDB taxonomy): domain Bacteria; phylum Pseudomonadota; class Gammaproteobacteria; order Enterobacterales; family Alteromonadaceae; genus Colwellia. The sequence goes on from CAJXYE010000018.1 coordinate 7,260, forward strand.
CGCTGAGAGCAGTTGTTTTAAAGTTTCACCAGTTGTGGAAACAAGACAATGCAGAATTCTATAAAGAAGTCGCTTTTAACTCGTCTTTAATTACCGGTAGTGAATACTTAGAACCAGATGATAGAGTAAAACTTTTTAACTTTATCAGCTGTAAAAAAATGATGGCAATTGTTGATGCCGTTATAAAAAACAACCCAGCCTTTATGAATACCCAATTGTTTTTTAATCCGATCAACCCCGAGCTTAAAGACTTTTGGCATCGAGATTGCCAATATGATCACGATATTGACGTGCAAAAAGTAGTTATTCACGAGACACAAGTAGTGCACCTGCGCGTGCCTTTATTTGATGAACTTGGCATGGAACTAGTGCCGGGCACACATAAACGCTGGGACAGTGAAGAAGAATTTAATGTTCGCCAAGAAGAAAAGGGTAGACTCAGTAATGAAGCCCTTTCTAGCGGTAAAAAAATTGAACTAGCAGCTGGTGACTTATTAGTTTTTTCTGCTGATATGATCCACCGTGGTTTATACGGTATGGACAGATTAGCTCTTGATGTTTTAGTGTTTGATTCTGCAGGCGATTTTTCTGATTATATTGATCCCGATTGTTTACCTAATAACGCAATGTTAGCTCAAATTGACCAGCCAAGGCTATTTGCCAATACCCTTGAGTTAAAGTCAAAGTCTGAGTCTAAAACCTAAAACTGAAAGTCAAAAGCAAAAGATAACGTGCCTATGCACATGGCTCAGGCACGTCATACTCATAGTGTTACTAGTGTATTACCGGCACCATACCAAGCATTTGCATAAATTGTGCGCTAATAATAAACACACCTAATAGCGCAGCTGTGGTTAATGCAACTTTTCCGCCCCTCACTTGATACATGTTAACGCCAGACTGGATCACGGTATCGAGTGTTTCGCTTCGTTGCTTCCATACCATTAAAACGGGTAAGAATATCGCCAAAATTACCAGTGCGATAGCTGCATAACCCAACGCCATGATAAAACCTTGCGGGTAAAATAATGCGAAACCTAAGGGTGGTGTAAAAGTAACTAATGCGGTAATCAATCTGTCTTTATTAGAGTCGCTTTTATTTAGTACGTCACTGAAAAAATCGAATAAACCTAAACTGACACCCAAAAAAGAAGTCGCCAGTGCTAAGTTAGCAAAAATGGTTAAGGTGTTAGCGATGGCAGAGCTTTGCAGTAAAGAGGATAAGCTGGCGATAAAACCATCGAGTCCTTGGCTGTCATAAAGACTTTGCTGACTGATCACACCTTGGCTAACAATTTGCCAAAATAAATAGATAACTAACGGCATAGACGCGCCAATAATCATCACTTTACGTAGTGAGTGAATGTTAACCCCCATATATTTCACAATAGAAGGAATTGAGCCGTGGAAGCCGAAAGACGTTACTATCACCGGGATAGCTGAGATTATTAGGCCTTGTTGCATTGGCATGTTAAGTAAATATTCGCCTTGAATATGAGGCGTTAATATATAAAAAATACTCGTTAATACCATGATTTTTATAATAAACAAAATCTGGTTAAGTTTATCAACGGTACTTGCGCCTAAGGTAATAATAGAGCCAAATAATATTGCAAAAGCGATGGCACCAGTTTGTTGCGGAATTTCTACAGCACTCCAGTTAGAAAGCATTAACTGTAACTGACCACCACCACCGGCGATATAGGCGGCGCAAAGGGAATAAAAAAGAAAAATCATAGAAAAATTAGCGATGAGCTGACCTTTTTTTCCGAGTATATTTTTGGCTAAGGTGTTTAAAGTGGCGTTAGGTGGTGCGTGTTGATGCAACTCTAACGTGAGCAGGGCGGTATAAGTCATTAAGCACCAAGCAAAGAATAATATGACCATGGCAGTTAAAAATCCTAAGCCAGAAGAGGCGATAGGTAATGCTAACATTCCTGCGCCAATAGTTGTGCCAGCAATGATTAGCATGCTACCGATTGTTTTATTTATTATCACGGTGATGTATCTCTGTACAAAAAATTTATGAAGTTAACATAAAAGGAACGAGAGACAATTGGAATTATTTTCGATAAATAACTGAAAAGATTTGTAGAGGTTAATTTACAGGGATTTATTTGGCTGGATTATTTGAGTAGTTTTATCGGCAAAGGTTTACCTATAAAACCACTCAATATTATGTTGCTCACTTAATTGACTTACCTATTGAGTAAGTAATTAAGTGAGCAATGAAGTAGCCAACTTATACGTGTTTACCGCGTGTCCATGTTGTGTTTTTTTCCAATAGTCGTTCGCCGGCGTCAACTGCACCAGTCTCCATGGTTGTGCCCATTGAGTCATTCCAGCGGTTTAGGTAACCAAATAAAGAAATTACCCCTAATATTTCAACGATCTCACCTTCATCCCAATATTCATGCAAATTAGCACTAATAACATCATCAACGGCATTAGGAATACTTGACGCAGCAAGGGCAAATTCAAAGGCAGCTTTTTCAGCCTCAGTGTATAAAGTACTTTCTCTAAACGTCCAAATATTGTCTAAGCGCTCATCGGTGCCGCCATAACGTTCAGCCGCTAAAATAGTGTGAGCTTCACAATACCTACAGCCAGTATGTGCGCTAGTAATGTAGCCTATAAGGCGCTTTTGCTCCGCCGTTACGCTACCGTCATTAGCCATTACTGCCATGTTCAAATTAATAAATGCTTTGGCAATTGCTGGTCGGCGTTGCATGGTTAATACACTGTTTGGGCAAAAACCTAATGTTTCATTAAAAAACTTGGCGAGCTCTGCTACTTCTTCATTTTCATCTGTTGCTAATGGCTTTACTAAAGGCATAGGGTGATCCTGCTGGTTGATTATTATTCTATTTTCAATATATATAATAGATAGTGCATATGCAACATCTATTATTGTTTAAATTATCTACTGGTTTAATGCTAATAAGTTAATCAACAACAGAACAATAACGGGGTGTTATGAATCGCTATACATCCATGAGACTTTTATTGGGGAAGTTGATTAAGCCTATAGCGAGGCTACAATTTTTATGATTAAATAATCTTAAGTACACAATAACTTTAGGAAAGATTATTAGTCCCTCAGCCCGTAATAAAGCTTTTAAGCTGTCTAATAAAATAACGCCCCAGCTTGATTTAAATAATCACTTACCTTTTCGTATTGCGGTTGTCAGCAATTTATTAGCGTTGAACCGTGATTGGAAAATTCGTGAGCTTTGCGATTTAGAACCAAGAGAAATGCGGGTGTTATTAAATATTGGCTCATACATGCCAATTAAAGCAGCGGATATTGCTTATCAATCACGTATTGACTCTTACAACGTTAGTCGAGCAGTAAAAGCACTGCAAAAGAAAAACTTAATTGATATACAGCCTGACGAACACAGCCGGAATATAAAATACTTAGTGCTAAACGAACAAGGTATTAAGTTATATCATCAAGTCACTCAAACAATGAATGAAAGAGCAGACGAGCTTGAAAGTGTTCTTGATAAGAAAGAGTGTGCGCTTTTTTACCGCATGCTTGAAAAAATTGAAGACAAAGCAGAAAAAATACTAGCAGAGCAAGCCATGAGTAAAATAACTGATGGAGCAGAGCCCCCTGCAGATCAAAAAGAACTGATTCGTTGGTATAAAAAAAGTACTGGCAAATAAAGCAAGGTAATTTGGGCGTATTTATCAAAACACTCGAGTTAAAGTCACAGCTTAAAGCTTAAAACCTAAAAGTGAAAAGACTACCTACCTATACACATGGCTCAAGGGCGTCATCTCCGTGGTGTCTTTATCGGGGAGCCAGTCACTAAAAAATGATGGTTTAGAACAATATTTACAGGATAATATGCTCCTGTATTATCAAATAAGTAGCATCCATGCGACGTCTCGGACAGAGGCTTGGAAGATGACGTTTACAGCAAGCTACTGAGTTTAAATAACTATTCACAATATCTCTTTGTTTGTACTGAATTTGGTCTCGTACTGTGATGAGTTTTTGTATTCATTTGAATGTGCTGGGTCGAACTTAGCTATTTTCCTATTAGGCCGATTAATACATAACGCAATAGTGTCATATACCTTTCTTAAGGCCCTAAATCCGACATAAAAGATTTGTCTTAATGACGTTAATAATAAGTAACGTTATAATGCGGAAAAATTAATAGTATAAAAGGAAAATCAATGACAATTCGCACGGCTAATTCCGCATTATGGGCTTTAGTATTGGTCAATCTTATTTGGGGAGTCGGCTTTGTTGTAGTTGATGGCGCCATTGATATTATGCCTGTTAATACCTTTAACGCTTTTCGTTTTGGTATTGCGGCATTAGCATTATTACCTCTGTACTTTTTACAAAAAAAACCAGCAAAAGCTGAATTTGATTACACCGTAGCAGAACTACTTAAAGTTGGTTTGGGTTTAGGTTTGTTATTATTTTTAGGCTTTTCGCTTCAAACCCAAGGCATGATTTACACCAGCGTGTCTAATACCGGATTTATTACCGGATTATGTGTTCCTTTAGTGCCTATTATCGGCTTTATACTCTTTAAAACGAAAGTAGGTATAGAAGTTTGGATAAGTGTTATCGCCGCTACCATAGGTTTATATTTTTTGACTATGGGCGATAAAATGGAATTGAACCAAGGTGATGTGCTAGTCGCTATCAGTGCAGTTTGTTATGCCGCTCACATTACCTTAATGGCAAAATATGGTGGACGATTTGCGGTTATTTCACTAAGTATTATTCAATTAGCCGCCGTTGCTTTATACAGTACTGTGGCTGCAAGTTACGAAGCACTAGCCAACATTAATCAAAACTACCCGCCGTTTATTGAACAACTCTCAAACGCCGATGTTTGGGCGGCAATACTTTACTCAAGTATCTTAGCGAGCGCGTTTGCTTATTGGGCACAAACCTCCAGTCAACGTTTACTTGAACCACACAAAGTCGCTCTTGTTTTTGCATTAGAGCCTATTTTTGCTCATATTGCCGCATTCTTCATATTAGGCGAACATCTTGGTATTAACGGCTGGTTTGGTGCAGGTTTAATCATTGCTGGTATGCTTTATTCTGAGCTCGGCGGTAGAAGAAAAGTTAAAATACAGCCATTAGATCAAATGGCTGCACCGCTCGATAAATAACGTTTTAGCATTTCTAGCAATTGGCGACTATTACTAAAGGGTAATAGTGGCTAATTATCGTTTGTAATAATAAAAAATCATATGGTCAGGTTGTCGTGTCATATCTTATTTCGGTTACCCTATTGTGGGCTTTTTCATTTAGTTTAATTGGCGTGTATTTAGCAGGGCAGGTTGATGCTTGGTTCTCGGTATTTATGCGTATTGGTTTGGCTATGTTAGTTTTTTTACCCTTTTTACGATTAAATGAAATTAACTGGCAAACCGCCATTAAATTAATGGGCATAGGTGCTATTCAATTAGGCTTAATGTACGTTTTTTATTATCAGTCATTTTTGTATTTGTCTGTGCCTGAAGTGCTGTTATTTACTGTGATGACTCCTATTTATATCACCTTATTAAATGATGCTTTTGAGCGAAAATTTCACCTCAATTTTATGTTAACCGCATTACTGGCAACCTCGGGTGCTATTGCCATTCGCTTTAACGGCATAGACGCTAACTTTATTGTTGGTTTGCTTTTAGTGCAATCGGCCAATTTATGTTTTGCTACCGGGCAGGTTTGTTATAAACGCTTAATGGCTGATCAGCAGTTAAAACAGTCTATCGATCAAAAAGCAATATTTGCCTGGTTTTTTATCGGGGCATTTTGTGTGGCTAGCATTTGTTATTTAATTTTTGGCAATGCCGATAAATTACCGACAACTGAATTGCAATGGGGCGTATTAGTGTATTTAGGTATTATTGCTTCAGGTGTTGGCTTTTTCGCTTGGAATAAAGGCGCTACTTTAGTGAATGTGGGGGCTCTGGCTATTATGAATAACGTGCTGATCCCTGCTGGCATCATCGTTAATTTAGTGATTTGGAATCGTGACGCCGACATCCCGAGATTAGCCTTTGGTGGCTCACTCATTGTATTGTCGTTATTACTGAACCAATGGTTAGAGAAGCGCAGAATATCTTATAAAGCCAGTTTGTAACCCGTTGAAATCAAACACGTTACAAGGTGTGAAGTTAACTTAAGTTGGCTTGGCTATTAGAGTAGCTAGAATATCTCGTTGCCAATTTTCATCTATGGTGGTGCAAATGATCTCTATTCGGCTTTCGGTATAGCCCTTTAAAAGAGTTTCGTTAAAACTATCGGCGGTGATGTTGACACTATAATGACCTTTTTCAGAAATAATGACAGCCTTAACTCTAATAGCGTCAATTTGATGCAGTAATGTAAGAATGCTTTCTTTATTAAAAACTTGCTTCGCCTCGAAACGCCAGCCGACACTATAAAAACCTTCACCTTGATTTACCGCTTTTACAAAACCGGAATCGGGTATTGTGCCCGTGCTCACATTATTTTTTCTGGTAGAATGCTTTGCATGATGATGCGTATTAGTTAAGTGTTTTGTAGAGCCATTAAGCCAGTGTAGTTGAATTTGTCCGTGTTCTATAAAGTAAAGTTGGCTGGTTTTACTGGTTGAATTTGATAAATAAGCCGCTAACTTTTCTTGGTCTTGCTGATGATACAAATCAAGTTTATTACCAACAACGACATCGGCAATAGCAAGTTGTTGATTGAAGGTTTGGTGTTCTGTGTAACGTTTATCGGCTAAATTTCTTGCATCGACTAGGGTAATGATTTTTTGTAAATGCAGTATATCTTTGTAGTATTGATTACTTAATACTTGTATTACTTCCACTGGGTGACCTAAGCCTGTTGGTTCTATAAGCAAACGATGCGGTTTCGCTCGCAGTAATAATTGATTCAAGGCAATTTGCATTGGCACACCCGAAGCACAGCACATGCATCCACCAGGAACTTCTTGAATATAGACGCCTTTTTCTTCGGTGTATTGACCTTCAAACAAGCTGCCATCAACCCCTATTTCACCAAACTCGTTAACTAATACCGCCCAACGCTCATTTGCAGGTTTGTTCTTGAGTAAATGAAGAATAGCTGAGGTTTTTCCAACGCCAAGAAAGCCAGTAATAATATTGGTAGGTACTGCTAAAATTTTCTCATGCGCTTTGTTCATGTAATATCTGTTCCATTTATCATTAGTCATTATTGGGTAAATTGTTACTCTGTTAGCGTATTCTATAGTCGCTATTAGTAGCGAGTAATATCATTGATTATAAACTGATTGTAGTTAAAGTTAACTGTCATTTCTTTCACTAGGGCAGGGGCATTGTTCTACTTTTAGACAGCGAGAATAGTTTTGATAATGACTTATTGCAACAAGCATAGCGCCTAATACGGTGAATATTTTTTCACCTCGTTCGCCAAGGTGACTTTCACCGAACATAACTGCAGCAATTAATACCCCTAAACCAAGCAAGCCCGTCATAACCACAGAAAGCGTTTTGTGTTTTTTACAACCTAAGGTTAATGCGTAAATGCTAATAGGGATAACCGTGGCCACCATCCAAAAATGAAATGACTCTTGGGCTAGTGGCATAACAGCTAAATTTGGTAGTAAGGTCACTAATAATGGAATGGCTAAGCAGTGTAAAACACATAAAAAAGACAAGCTGATAGCCATTTTGTCTGTGGAAATAGTTAATGTTTTCATTTTTTACCTTGTTAGTTTTTAACGTAAGCAGGCATTGCAAATGCAATTAAGCTCAATATGAGAAGATAATATTTGATAACCAAATTGCTTTGCTTTGTTATCTAAATCCGATGTTTTTGTAGCATCTAACTTAACCTCATCTACCCGCTGACATAGTTGGCAAAAAAATAATTGTGAGGTTTTATGTGGCGCCTCATTAATTATGTCAGCACAAGCGACAAACTTATTTGCTATGTTCAGTTTATGGACTAAATGACATTTTTCTAAAAAAGCTAATGACCTATAAATAGACATGGGTGCAAGTGATTCTTTAAATTGTGTTTCGAGTAACTCAACTAATTCGTAGGCTGAAACCGCTTTTTTCACTTGCAACAATGCCGTTAAAATTAATTTTCTCTTTGTGGTTCGTATCAAACCTTGCAGGCGACATGTTTTTTCAGCTTGGCTAAGGCATGCTTGGATATCTACCATGGTGATTTCTCACTAAAGCTAGGTAATTGTAGGAATAAAGCGCATCGAACATTGTTATGAATTGAATGACCTTGCCCTATAACACTGTTAGCGAAGCTGCAATGCTGGCTTATAGATCTCATCCCTTTTGTTGACGTTAGCATGCAACTAACTCGCAAAATCTAAAGTAAGCAATAAGCGAGAAATATCTTGCTCTGTCGCAGGTGAACGATGAACTAAACCTGCTTGTTCATTATTATGCCAATTTTCACCTTTAAGTAAGGCGATGTCACCACAAGACAGTTGTTCAATATGACTGTCGGGCTTTATTACTCCTGAGTGTTCATCGGCTAAACCATTGCTGCTAAAACCTAATTTATTTCTGTTAACAGCACTCTGAGCAAGCCATTGAGTCGCTGGTCCATGCAAAGTTGTTACAAGTCGGCATGGCACCTTGTCTACATGAAACTTAGGGCACATGGGTTGGTTAAGTAGCTTTAGTCGCAAGCCGGCGCACTCGAGCTCAAAGAGTGTACAAAACATGTCGACTAACAAACTTATATGCTCACAAAGTGTATGGTTGTGTTCAATGCCGTTGAGGCACTCTGCAATATGCTGATAAGCGTTGTCAGGCGTTAATATCATGACAGTACTAAATTTAGGCTTTTGCTTAATGAGGCTTTCAATGCAAGGTGTCATATCTTCATTCAAAGAATGCTGCCAAACGGCTAAATTAACGTCGTCTCGGTATATATCAGTCAAAGTGCTCGGGTATTTTGACTGGCTAGAAACGCGAGACTTAACTTCGTTCGTTACGATAGAACTTGAAATAGGTAAATTCAAAATATTAGGTATCCATAACATTACTACTTCGCTTAGCTAACATAGCAGTGAAGTAGTAATGTTTATAATAAAATAATACGGCTACTCTAGTGTGATATTATAACATTATCAAGTGTTAGTTTTTCTTACTTATTCCTTGTACGGCTTTGAATCTTGGATTCGAACTACAAATGACATAAGTGCGACCACGGCGTTTTACTATTTGACAATCAGGGTGACGACTTTTAGCGCTCTTTAGTGAACTTAATACTTTCATTATTTACTTCCCATGCTGCCAAAGCGATTCTTGAATTTAGATATACGGCCATCTTTTTTCGCAACACGTTGTTCACCTGTATAAAATGGATGTGAAGCGCTTGATATATCAAGAGTGACATAAGGATATTTTTTTCCTTCATATTCTATGGTTCGCGCGGTTTTAATTGTTGAACCCACCAAAAAATAGGTGTCGGCTGCAGTATCGTGAAAAACGACTTTCTGATAGTTAGGGTGAATATTTGGTTGCAATGTTATTACCTTGTTTGTGTGATGTTATAACATAAGGTATCACTTAGGTGGATGCGTTTCAATGTAAATGATATTCATTTTTATTTAGTGCTGTTTTACTTATTGTTTTGGTATGTTTTTTTGGGAGGGGGCTTTTGGGGTTGGTTTTAGCGCAATAGGCCAATTTATGTTTTGCAATCGTGATGACGACATCGCTAGGCTAGCCTTTGCTAGCTCACTCATTGTACTGTCGTTATTACTGAACCAATGGTTAAATAAGCGCAGAAACGTGTATAAATCCAGTGAATAAATAGTCGAGGCCTTAAAAATTATGCTTGGCGGGATTAAACAACAATCGTCTACTGTGTTATTAGTTCCTTGATATACAGTTCATAACTTCTTTAAACTTTGATTTATATAGATTTATATAGATTTATATAGATTTATATAAAACTTTTTTGATAAAGAACAATCATTAGTTAGTTGTCTTCGTGTCAGAATGGAGTCATGCCAGATTAACAATACCAACGCGAAATGAACACGTGCTTGTCAGCCAAATTTTATAATTAAAATGCCAGTGAATTAGCTCCGCAATATCTGTCAAAAACATTTTAACAAGTACATCAAAGTTGGGTATGAAACAGGGGAATAAATGAGCAAAATAAAAGCAATCTCTACCGCAAGTAATATAACCGTTATGTATGAAACAATCGCAAAAGAGCGCAAAGTGATTCAATGCGAATATGTTGGTTGTAGTCAAAATGACTTTATAATTATTCGTTATCCAACATCAATGACTCCACGATGCAATGCAGATCCTTTTTCTGCGGGTCATGTTTTAAAAATTAGTGTGGTTGTCAATTTAAATTCGAAGGAAATAATAACTTTTTCTTCCACCATTTTAACGGCTATAACAACGAGTAATAGACTACTGTTGGTTTCCTACCCTGAAAGGATTGAGTCTAAGATACTAAGAACAGAGCCGAGATTAAGTGTAGAACTTATGGCTGAAATTAGTTTTAATGATACGCAGATAAAACCAATACTTTGTTTAATTAAAGATGTGTCACTTTCGGGTATATGTTGTGAATTTTATATGAAAAACGAACATAATAATTTGAATATCGAACAACTTATAAATGAGAAATGTATTTTGGATGTAGATATGAGTGTTTATGGATTAAAAAACTACACATTCAACGCAATTATCAAAAACATAAACATAAATGAAAAAATACAATTAGGTTTACTTTTTGATGATGAAAGCCTAGGACAAGTAACAATGCTGTTTGAAAAGTTAGCTGTAGAAAGCATATTGTATTAATGGTCATTTTAGCCCGATTTTGGACGGAATAGACTGAGGGTAGCTCACTCATTGTACTGTCGTTATCACTGAAGCAATGGTTAGATAAGCGTAGAAATGCGTTAAATCTAGTTAACTGCTATTGAATTTATTGGGTTATTAGTTGGTATTTCTTGATACACCGACATTAGCAATGATTTCATCGTAGATGTCATTGTTTTAGGGGGAAAGCGAGTGTTCTCGTTAACTTTATTTAAGTGACTCGAGACTATGTTTAACATCTCCCGAATCACTTTCAAGTTTGGTTAAGTGAGCAGTAAACCATCATCAACATGAATGGATTGTCCGGTAATATAACGGTTTTTATCACTTAATAAAAAGGACGCTAAATCAGCAACCTCAGCGGGTAGAGCTAACCTTATTTTTCGGAATACGAGCGGTGGTTTTTTCCATAGTTTCAGTCGAAAGGCCGCTGATTATTTGGCGCATTATTTTTTATACAACGCCTTATAAAGCGGACAAAGGATAAAATCTACCTCATCGCCACTGCGGTACTTTGCTAATATGCGTTCGGATTGACGGGCTATTTTTCGCCTTAGTTCACGTCTTGCGCCTTTAATGCGCGGAACAGGTGTTGAATCATACGCACTCGTTTGATGCCGCATCCAGGCCATTACTGCCAAAGCGGCCTTATCATCCAAAGTCACCGATGAACTACGCGCTACTGTACCGCTACCCACGGGAACTGCGTGTTCTTTTACCAACACAGATAATTGCTCAACCAAGGCTTGATGCTTTTTGTCGAAGTTGAGAAATTTAATAATCTCTTGCTGAAAATCGGTGCCGAAGACGACTTCTTTTTCTTCGCGGCGAACTTTCGCCTGAGCCAATTTCTTTTGATGCTTAGGATCGGCTCGCTGCGCTTCGACTAGTGACTTTGCGGCCTCTATGTGTTCTTTTGCCGCCCAAACGCCGTGTGAAAAAGACTTGCGCCCCTTCTTTTCTTGAACTGTCCAACTCGGTCCTAGAGATTTCAACTTGCGCGTAATCGAGGCATCCCCGGAAGGTAATTTTTGCCAACCAGCAGGCACTGAATAAACCTTGCCTGTTTTATCTTTTAGGCGGCTATCTGATTCAGTGATTAAAAAGGTTCGTGTTTCTGTAGGCATGTATTATTTCCATTGATTCTTTACTTTGTTTATAACTTGTTGCTTTGAGCAATATTTTACCTATTTTACGTTTGCCAATGAAACAAGGCCGGGCTAATAGCATAATCGTGATATATGGTGATGGCAGAAAACTGTTTTACGACTCGAAAGATCTAACTAGTCATTTTACGAAACTCACTTGGTGTTTGCCCTGTTTCTTGTTTAAAGGCTTTATAAAATGATGAACGGGCATTAAAACCCACGTCAAGGGCAATGTTAAGCACGGTATCTTGGTTGGCTATAATTTTTGGTTTTGCCGCTTTAATGCGCCATTGATTAACAAAATCAAAGAAGTTGATGGATAAGGTTTCGTTAAGGGTTTGCGATATATAGTTAGGGGAAATGGCCAGATAACTGGCGAGTTTTTGCAGTGATAAGTTAGCGTCTAAATAGAGCTTTTCTGTTTCCATAACTGTGTTTATTTTGGCTGCAATACGGCCTGATTGTTCACTGCTAAGCGCAGAGCGTTGATATTTTTTTGCTGAGTCTTTTTTCTGAGTTAGCGCTTGCTCTTGCTTTAGTTCGTGTTCCTGCTTGTGCTCTGTTAAACCTTCTTTTTCAAATTCTATTTTTACTGCGACATCACTACTGATACTAGCATCAAGATTACCATCAGCTTCTTTCAAACTAGCAGTCGGCACGGTGAGCCCTGGTTTTTGTTGTAAACCAAAGTGCGCTAGGCTCCAAATCAACAGTAATGACAAAATGGCTTCGGTTCTTATAGTAAATAGTAAGTTGTCAAAAAGGTTTGATGAAAAAACTGTGGCTAAAGAGAACAACCAGGTACTGATGGCGATTAGCAATAACCAGTTCATCCAATTAAGCTCTTTATCGTCATTGTTAGAGAATAAGTCTTTGAGCTGTTTTCGATAAGCAACCAAGCGATGAATAATGCGAGAAATAGTATAAACACATTGGCCCAGCCAAAGCAGTATCAGCACTAATATACTCACCACAATGGTAAGTGCTAAAGGACCTTCCGCATCAGCATCGTTAATGAATATGGCGGTATGCATTTCTTTGGGTAATAACAAAATCATTACTGAAACCATCAGTGCTGGCCACAACAATACAAACTGACGTGCCTGTTTCTTGTGAATTTCCCAAGGGGTAGGTGAGGTTAATGCTTCCACATAAAACCACAACGCAGGACAAAGCACAAAAAGAGCGGGAAAGGCTAATGCAGTATAAAAAGCATACCAATCAGGCAATAAAGTGCTGACCATAGGCTCTAATGCCAAAGCACCATTTGCTAATAAAAATAGCGCCAGTGGTAAACATAAAGCCGATTTAATGCTGCGCGTGATCAACAGCGGCACGCTTAAACATATTTGCCCAACCATAATCATGGTGATGGCTATTACAATGGGATCAGTCAATCTTGTACCTTTATATTTTTACGGTTTAGTTATTGTTACTTCACTAACTTTACGCTATTTCTCGTCATTATCCGACAAAAAAGTGTCCGTGCTTTTAGTCTCGGACGATATAAGTCCTTATAAAGTATATTATTTAAATAAGTAGGGACAAGTAGCAGTTTACACTTTTCTTTATGCATAATAACAAAAAAGGAAAAAATAATAATGATAATTTCTGCCATCTCAAATCTTCATATCCTCTTGGGCACTGTTGGATTACTCGCTGGTGCAGCGGCTTTATTTTCAGCTAAAGGAGCTAAACTTCATAGAAAGGCTGGCAACGTGTTCTTTGTATCCATGCTAGTTGTATCTGCAATAGGTTCGTATATCGCTTACATAAAAAATGACATTCCATTTTCAACGGCTTTATTCACTTGTTTGTTAGGCGTTTTTACTTTTTACTTGGTAGCGACTTCATGGATAACTGTTAAACGTCGAGCAGGTGAACGTGGTTTGGCTGAAATCGCCGGCTTATTATTTATTTTGGCCACCGCCGTTTTTGCGTTAACTATAGGTATCGACGCAGCAATTAGCGACACAGCTAGTAATAATGGGGCTCCTGCTATGCCAGTTGAGGTCTTTTCTTTTTTTGCTGGCTTAGCTATTTTTATGGCACTTGGAGATATCTGTTTAATTGTTCGAGGTGGAATTTCAGGCTCGCAGCGTATCGCACGGCACCTGTGGCGTATGTGTATGGCGCTTTTTATTTCGGTTGGTATTTTATTCATGGGTAACCCACAAGTATTCCCAATGGTACTTCAAAAGGCGGTAATACTTTCAATTCCCGTGCTTGCAATGCCAGTACTTATTATCCTTGTTTTAATGGTTTATTGGCTTATTAAGTTGATGTTTACCAAGAGTCGAAAAAAATTAAAGCTAGTGGCTGATGAAGTAATGTCATTATGATAATCATATCCAGTTCAAGATAAAAACTGAGTGATTAACCCAAGTGACCTGTAATAACTATTGTTAAAGTAATGGAGAGAGCTAGATGAATAATTTACAAAAGGTTGGCGGCTTTGCTGCACTTGCGCAGGCGATTATTTATGTAATGGCTTTTGTGTATTTTGGTGCGTTTTTCGATTTTCCTCGTGCTGGTAATATAGCGCAAAAGTTGAGTTTTTTAGCGGATAATCAACTGATGTTATCTGTTGTGAACTTGGTTATGTATGTGGCTTTTGGTGTTATGTTAGCGGTATTAGTGCTAGCGCTGCATCACCGTTTTAAAAAACGTGCGATGGTATTATCGCAACTTGCAGTAGTGTTTGGCGTAATTTGGGTTGGTTTGGTTATTGCTAGTGGCATGATTGCTAATATTGGTTTGGCAGCGGTTATTAAGCTGTCGGTTAATGAGCCAGACCAAGCGATGACCTTGTGGTTAACCGTTAATATTATTGTTGAAGGCTTGGGCGGTGGTAACGAAGTGGTAGGCGGACTATGGTTGCTGTTACTAAGCTGTGCGGCGTTAAAATCGAATCAGTTCTCTAAAACACTTAGCTACCTTGGTTTGTTTATTGGACTTGCCGGTATTATGACAATTTATCCTGCGGATGTGCTCACCGAAATATTTGGTATAGGTCAAATTGTCTGGTTTATATGGCTGGGCACAAACATGCTGGTTAAGCCGTTAATGCATGAGAGCGCATAAGATACGCTGCCGTAATTTATTTTCCTTAAAATACAGCAGGGTATCTTGTTAGGTTTATTAGTTCTTTACTTATAACGCTTTATCTACTGAGTATTGTGCTTAATTATTAAAAGCAGCTTTAAAAAATCGTAATAAGTTAATGTTGAACTCTTCAGGTTTGATGCAACAGTCAATCTGATCTTTATGCTTAGTTTGACTAAGGTCTATTTCTTCCATTGCAATAGCTTGGTTAAGGCGGGTGTTGTAAAAAACACGAACAAAAGGCAATAGTGGCTGGCTTTTATTTAAGCGGCTAATTAGCCCAAGCTTTCCACTAGTAAGTTTAACTAAAGTACCTATTGGGTATATGCCTAGGCAATTGACAAATTGTTCAACCAAGGAATTATCATAACCGTTTGGTGCTTCCTTAATTAATATTTTAAAGGCTTTGATTGGGTGCATGCCGCTTTTATATACTCGATCTGCTGTCATCGCATCATAACTATCTACAATGGCTATCATACGCCCATACAGACTAATTTGTTGCTCGTGGAGCTGGTTAGGGTAGCCTTTCCCATCGAGTCGTTCATGATGTTGTTGAACTACCTCGCTGACAAGCTCTGGTAAATCTGGACTATCCTTGAGTACTTCTATGCCAAGGTTTACATGGCTTTTCATCACTTCATATTCTTGAGGTGTTAGTTTACCTGGTTTGTGTAATATTTCTGGGGGGACTAATACCTTACCAATATCATGTAAAAAAGCACCTAGTGCTAGATGTTCAATAACCTCACGCTCAAAGTCTAAATGTTTGGCAAACAAAGTCATTAGAATAGAAACGTTGAGCGAATGTTCAACTAAATATTCATCTTTAATGCGTAGGCGTGTCATGCAGGATAATGCATCTTGGTTTCGAAATATAGAATCAACAATAGCATCGGTAGACTCTTTTGCTTCCGTGATATTAATTGTTTTATGTTCGGTCAGACTATTAAGGATTTTATGTTGTAAGCTTTTTGCGTCATCATAGAGTTTACTGGCTTTAGTCATCTCTTGATCTAACGAAACGCCATGCCCGGATTTTTTAGACGCTTCTCGCTCAGGTTTATCTTTAACTTCAGGCAAGATTTTATCTATTTTTTCTGCTGATTTTTGCCTGCTAGGATCTACGGTTAAGTGAGTAACCCCCACTTTAACTAGCTTTTGGATATTTTCTTTGGAGCTGATATAGCCTTCAGATTTTATGCTCACCGCTTTACCTTTAGTACGCACAGATAAAACATACATCCCCGGTTCAAGCTGATTGACTGTGATCTTTTGCTCACATTGTTTTGGGGTACTGCTCATAAGTAGGTGCTCAAAAGTTGTGGTTCATAAAGTAAGGCTTCTAAAAATAGGCTTTGATATTTAATAATAGTCTAAGTAACTGACATGTCACCTTTTTAGCCGTTTTGAATTTCCCATATTATTACCGATTGGACTAACAGTCTATTTATCTTAACAAATGAAGAGAGCAATTATGTACTTACACATTATTAAACCGCTGCTATTCCTGCTTGAGCTACGGCGAGATCATTTACAATAGTTGAGCCTGAAACACCAATAGCGGCAATTACTGCGCCGTTAGTATTGTTAATTGGTAGACCTCCGACGAAGGTGATTAAGCCATTATTAGAGTGTTCTATGTGATATAACGCAGCACCAGGTTGTGACTTTTCCCCCAGTAACTGGCAAGGTTTAGCAAATAAATCCGAGGTTTCTGCTTTTTTAATAGCAATATTTATCGGCCCTAGTTGTGCGCCATCCATACGTTTAAAGTTAATTTAATACCCAGCACTATCAATAATAGCGATATTAACCAGTATGTTAAGTTATTCCGCCTTGCTCAATGCTTTATTTATAAGAAGCTCAGTTTGCGCTAGCGTTAAAAAAATCATGGTTTGTGCCAGTAGAGTAAAAAATGATATGGTATATTGTATTCCATTGTCTAAGGGGGTTATAGCCGTTACCATTCAAAGTGCTCGATTTCAGTTTAAATGATTAATGTCTTGGGCGAGGTATTGATTACCTAAGTCCGAGTTAACTTAAGCCAGTATTAACTAGCGCCCATATTAAGGAACAATAATGATAATTTACCAAACACAAAGGCTAATTATTAGACAGTTTGAATTAACTGATGCCAGCTTTATTGTTGAGTTACTTAACGATGAAAAATTTATAAAAAACATTGTTGATAAGCAAGTTAGAACTCAAGACGATGCAATGGACTATATGAGAAATGGTCCGATGGCGAGTTATGAAAGCTTTGGCTTTGGCTTATATATGCTTGAATTGAAGGACTGTAATACAGCCATTGGCATGTGCGGTTTACTGAAACGCGACAATTTAGAATATGCTGATTTAGGCTTTGCTTTAATGCCTCAATTTTATCGACAAGGTTATGCTAAAGAGGCTTCGTTGGCCGTATTAACTGAAGCCAAAGATACCCATAAACTTAGCAAAGTCTCTGCTGTTACGGCACTCTATAATACCGGCTCTAATCATTTATTAAAAAGCTTAGGTTTTAGCTTTATAAAATAGATGGAATTTTATCTCCAAGAGACTAATTATTACGAAATTACGCTTAATTAGGTCTTTTGGGTACTTATAGCCAAGTATTAGGCTGTTAACTCACATGGATCTCTGACCAGAGACTTCGAAAATGCCGAATGGTTAATTTTTAATCATAGGTTTTCCCGATCAGAGGCTTCGTCAATGGAGGGCGGTGAGCTTTAAGATAAAATGACCATAATGCTGTTACCAATCAGATACTTCACCATTATCTCATACGCTATTTTTACGCTTAAACTGGCGTGACACAGGTTAGTAATGTTGGTGATATTCTTCATGCCATGTTCACATTTTAGGGCGTTGTTCGATTTCACTAACTGAAGTGGGCATAAATACGTTAAAATAGTGACAATTATCTACTCTTTGAGCCCTTGAACTTAATGATCTCAGCCAAACCCATTACCAACTTTACCGAACTTGCCCTTATTGAGCCTTTATTAGCTCGATTAACTGAGCTGGAATATTTACAGCCAACGCCTATTCAAGCGCAAGCTATTCCAAGTGTTTTAGCTGGGCGTGATTTAATTGGTGGGGCAAATACTGGCTCGGGTAAAACCGCGACTTTTGCACTGCCAATGTTGCAAGACATTTTTCAGCAACAGTCGGCTAAAAGCGCTCATTCAACGAAAGGTAACTATGTTGCTGGTTTGATTTTAGTGCCTACCCGTGAATTGGCTAAGCAAGTTGCCGATAGTATTAAATCGTATTCTGTACACTTTAACGGTGCCATTAAAACCATGGCTGTTTTTGGTGGTGTGTCGGTAAATAAGCAAATGTTGGCACTGCGCGGCGGCACTGATATTTTGGTAGCTACACCGGGTAGATTACTCGACTTAATTTCTAGCAATGCTATCAAGCTTGATTTGGTGAATACCTTAGTACTTGATGAAGCTGACAGAATGTTAAGCCTAGGCTTTACTGAAGAGCTGTCTCAGCTGATGGCATTAATGCCAAAGAAAAAACAAACGTTACTATTTTCAGCGACTTTTCCTGAGCAAGTACAAACGTTAACGCAAGAGTTGCTTAACAACCCGGTTGAAATACAACTGCAAAGTGCTGACAGTAGCACTTTAGTACAGCGTGTTTTTACCGTCAATAAAGGTGATAAAACTGCAGTGTTAGCGCATTTAATTCATCAACATCAATGGCGCCAAGCGCTGGTTTTTGTTAATGCGAAACACCATTGTGAGCATTTATCTGAAAAACTGGCTAAACGTGGTATTGCGGCTGAAGTATTTCATGGCGATAAAGGCCAAAGCGAACGTACTCGTGTGCTAGAAGGTTTTAAAGCTGGCTCTATTGACGTGTTAATTGCTACCGATATTGCTGCTCGTGGTTTAGATATAGAAAAACTGCCAGTGGTTATCAATTTTAACTTACCAAGAAGTCCATCAGACTACATGCACCGTATTGGCCGAAGTGGCCGTGCAGGTGAGGTAGGCTTAGCCATATCGCTTATTGATCACGAAGATTATCATCACTTTAAAGTGATTGAGAAGAAAAATAAAATCAGGCTTGAGCGTGAGCAAGTAGCCGGTTTTGAAGTGGCTGAAATTGCTGAAGATTCAATTTTAGCGGCAGAGATAGCTGAAAATAAACCGATGGCTAAACCTGAAGGTACGGGTAAGAAAAAACGTAAAAAGAAAGCGAAAATTAATGAAGATATTTGGGCTGGCTACTCTAAACCTGAAGAATAGCTAACACATTCATTGCGTTATACAAACGGTCTTGATTCTATTATTTATAGCATCATGGCCGTTTTTTATTGCCCAATGGATAGTGGTATTAATGAAAGCAGAAATAATTAGTCTTGAAGATATAAAAAGGCCGATACAAATGTATCGGCCTTTATGTTTGTCGTAATGTAATTTATTACTCGTTAAATACTGATTGGTATAAACTATTTGGTTTGATTGAAAAGATTAAATGCACTGGAGAAATCTTTAGCACCGTTACCATTTGCAGCATGCATAGCATATAAATTACGCGCCAATGCACCCATAGGTGTAGATGAGTGACTTTTCACTGCGGTATCCATAGCTAAGCCTAAATCTTTGGCCATCAAGTCAACCATAAAGCCACCTTGATAATCATTAGATGAAGGTACGTTTTCCATCACACCAGGGCAGGGGTTATATACATCAAGCGTCCAGTTACTGCCTGAACTTTTGCTCATGATATTTGACAGTACCGAGGCATCTAGACCATTACTTATACCTAACTGTAACGCTTCAGATGTGGCTAACATAAGTACGGATAACAACATGTTATTGCAGGCTTTAGCTATTTGTCCTGCGCCATGGTCACCGGCATGAAAGACATTTTTACCCATATTATCTAAAATAGGTTTTGCTTGATTAAAATCAGCTTCACTGCCGCCAACCATAAAGCTTAATGTACCAGCTGTTGCGCCGCCAACGCCGCCTGATACAGGCGCATCAATAAAACTAATACCCTTGGCTAAAAGAGCTGCGCCGACACTAATTGAGGTAGGTGAATCAATGGTTGATGAATCAATAACCAAAGCACCTTGGGCAATATGATTGATCAAACCATCTTCAGCTAAGTAAACCATGTCAACATGCTTGCCAGCTGGCAACATTGAAATGATATATTGTGCATCTTTAACACAATCTTTAGCTTGTGGTTTTGTTGTCGCGCCTTGCTCAACCACATGGGCAACAGCCTCTGCGGATAAATCAAAAACACAAACCTGATGTCCGGCTTTAACTAAATTGATGGCCATTGGGCCACCCATATTTCCTAATCCGATAAAAGCAATATTCGCCATGATGTTGTTCCTTTTATTACTTAATTATTTCATTAAAAAAATAGCCTCTACACGCATTTATTATAGAGGCTATAAAAGAAAACTTATTTCATACTAATTGTTGTGTGTACGCTTTGACCATCTTGATGATCAGGTTCAAACCAACGTGCAGTTACTGAGCGAGTATGTGTCCAAAAACTCACTGTTTGTTTGCCGTTTGGCCC
This sequence comes from uncultured Colwellia sp., assembly GCA_913063325.1. Classification (GTDB taxonomy): domain Bacteria; phylum Pseudomonadota; class Gammaproteobacteria; order Enterobacterales; family Alteromonadaceae; genus Colwellia. The sequence continues at coordinate 27,914 of CAJXYE010000018.1, forward strand.
CAAGTCACCCAATTTAGAGGCTCTTGAGCCAGTAAAACTAAAGAAAGCCACTGGCACAGGAATCGGCACGTTAATACCTACTTGGCCAACATCAACTTCGTTTTCAAATAAGCGAGCATTCCAACCTGAAGAGGTGAATAGAGATGTACCATTACCATTAGAGTTTGCGTTGATGATTGCAATCGCATCTTCTAGTGTTTCAGCTTCTAATACACACAACGCCGGGCCAAAGATTTCTTGGGTATAAATATCCATGTCGGTAGTCACATTAGTAAATAATGTTGGTCCAACAAAGTTGCCGTTTGGATAACCTTCAACCTGACAATCTCTACCATCGATTAACATGGTTGCGCCTTGTGCGACACCGCTATCAAGTAAGCTGACAATACGTTTTTTCGCTTGAGGCGATACGACAGGGCCAAGGTCAGCATCACGCTGAGAGCCGGGGCCTACTTTCATTAATTTTGCCCGCTCAACTATTTCAGGTAACCAGTTGCGCGTTTCGCCAACTAAAATCGTTACCGGGTTAGCCATACAGCGTTGTCCCGCTGCACCAAACGCTGAGCCGAGTAAATCATTAATGGCTCTGTCTTTATTGGCATCTGGCATGATAACCATATGATTTTTAGCGCCCATCATCGCTTGTGCACGTTTACCGTGCTTGCTTGCATGATTGTAGATATGGGTACCGACATGAGTAGAGCCAATGAATGACACTGCTTTTACATGTTCATGTTCGATTAAGGCATTAACTTCATCAGGTCCGCCGTGCACAACATTGATAACGCCTGCTGGTAAACCTGCTTCAATAGCTAGTTCTACAAAACGTACTGTAGATGAAGGTGCTTGCTCTGAAGGCTTAAGTACAAAAGTATTGCCACAAGCAATTGCCGGTGGAAACATAAAGGCAGCTAACATTAATGGGAAGTTAAAAGCGGTAACACCTAAACCTACGCCAAGTGGTTTATGCAAGGTATAAGTGTCTACACCTGATGCAACATTATTGCCCATATCACCTAGTTGTAAGCGCGTTACTGAACAAGCATTCTCAATGGCTTCTAACGCTCTACCTACTTCGCCTTCAGCATCAGGTAATGTTTTACCGTGCTCTAGTGTAACTAATTCTGCTAATTCTTGGGTATGTTCACGAACCAAGTGGGCAAAAGACACCATAATACGCATGCGGTTAGTCAATGACGTTTTAGACCAGGTTTTGAATGCATTTTGTGCACTCTGTACGGCTAAGTCAACTTCCTCAGGGGTTGCAATAGGTACACGAGCAACCACTTCTTGGGTTGCTGGGTTTAAAACATCTAACCACTCTTTAGTTTGTGAACGTACTTTTTTACCGTTAATGATTAGTGGAACTTCAGTAATACTCATAGCAACCTCGATTTATTGAAAATATTTGAATTGTTTAAATCTATATAAGCAAGATAGGTCTTTCTTTATAGGGTCACAATGAGTATAAATGCAATACGCTTTGCATTTTTGTAATGTAAAGGTGGTTTCAGTACACTATTGGGCATTAATGACTATTTAAATATGATTTTTATCGGCAGATAATTTAACGGGATTGGTATTAATAGATGAACTGGGATGATATAAAAATATTTCTTGAAGTGGCACGAGCTGAGCGACTATCAACGGCTGCCAAGCGCTTATCTATGGATGCCTCTACTGTATCAAGGCGTTTGCACAAATTAGAAGAGAGCATAGGCACTAAGCTTTTTGACCGCACACAGGACGGACATGTTTTGACCGCTGATGGTGATATGTTGCTGACTTCTGCTTGTAAAATGGAGCAAGATGCGCAAAATGCCTTGTCTAACATTCACAGTAACAATGAAGATAATTGCGGCCTAGTACGTATTGGCGTAACCGAAGCCTTGGGTAACTTTTTTGTATCACCCAACTTATTGTCATTACAGCAGTGTTTCCCCAAGATTGATGTGCATTTATTACTGTTTTCACGTTATGTAAAGATCAGTAGAAATGAAGCTGATATAGCGATTGCGGTTGAGCGCCCTAAAAGTACTTCTATGATAGTGTCAAAGCTATGTGATTATAAATTACAGCTTTATGTACATCAGGATTACCTAGATAAGAGCCTAGATGGTAACGTAGAGCAGAATTTAGCTGTTCACCCGCATGGCATAACGCTTGATAATTTAGCAGAGCAGAAGTGGGTAACTTACGTTGATAATTTACTGTTTACTGACCAACTCTCTTATGTAAAAGAGTTAGAGCAGTACTTAGATGGTGAGTTAAAAGCAAACTTTAGTAGCACCAGTATTATCAGCCAGTACTTTGCTATTAAAAGTGGCTTAGGTATTGGTATTTTGCCTTGTTTTTTGGCCGAGCAAGACAAAAGCCTGATTAAGTTACATAGCCAAGAAATCAGCATTAGTCGAAGTTTCTGGTTGGTTACTCACCCCGAAAGTAAACGCCTTTCCCATGTAAATACTGTCTGGCAATACTTGAAACAATTAGTGCAGGAACATGCTGAGTTGTTAAACCCAAGTAAGTAATTACTCATTCTATAAAATTACAATCCACCGAACTGTTTTGGACAGAAATGCTAAAGTCGCGCTAGCAGCTTTATGCAGACTTTGATATTGTGTTTGCAACACTAAAAGTTTTCACTTAATAAAAAATTAGTCGTTATTTTTAAGAACTCGATAAAAATAACCGGCTAAGCGATGAGTTTAACTATGTTCGATAACATGAAAATAATATTGGCAGATGACCATCCGTTATTTCGCCAAGCCTTAAGCATTACCTTAAAAGCTCACTTTGAAGGTGCGGACATTATTGATGCACAAAATATTCCCGAGCTTGAGCAACATCTACAAAGCAAAGATAAAGCTGATTTATTGTTGCTTGACCTTGATATACCGGGTGCTAATGGCTTTAATAGCTTAATCACAATTAGGCGTTCGCATCCTGATTTAGGCATAGTTATTATTTCTGGTTTTGAAGATAAAGAAACCATTCATAAAGCCATGAGTTTTGGCGCGGCGGGTTTTATCCCTAAATCAACGCCAGTGCCTCAAATGGTGGTAGCGATAAAAGAAGTACTTAATGGCACATTGTGGACACCGGAAGGTGAGTTTAATTCGAGTGAACAAGCCGCACATAGCGATGATAAAATAGCGTCGTTAACGCCCAAGCAGCATGAAATTTTATTAATGTTTGCCGATGGATTACTGAATAAACAAATAGCGTATGAGCTAGGTACATCAGAATCTACCATTAAGAGTCATGCCAGCATTATCTTTTTAAAATTGGGTGTGCGTAACCGAACGCAGGCTGTTATCGCGTTAAATGAATTAAAATTGCATCAAAATACCTTCGGCCAATCAACCAAGTAGCCGAACAAACTCATCCCACACAGTAATCGCGCTAGATTACACCCCTTATAATTTGTTTTCAGTGACAATAATTAGTGGCTGAAAATTATTCTTTGAGACAAATGCTTTAAGTTTTTCTTCTTTAACCATTTTCAATAAACCAGCTAGCCCAGCTGCCCCAGATGGCGTTGTTGATATATTATTTTTTTGGAGAATACGCGTAGCGTCTATTGATTCTTTATCGCTTATGGTTAAGTAATCAACGTCTGCCTTTTCTAATGCGTTAAAGGCGACTAATGAAGGGGCTTTGCAATCAAGTCTTCCCATTATTGATACCTCACCTTGTACACTTGTTAAAATCCCATTTTGGTGACTCGTTTGTAAGCAAGGCGCTAATTCGGATTCAACAATAATAATTTCTGGTTGTTGCTGCCAGTATTCTCTAATCATATAGGCCATTGATGCGGCAAGTCCGCCCACTCCGGCCTGTATAAATACATGGGTAGGCCACTTCTTTATTTTAGTAAACTGCTCACGTAGCTCATTTGCTATCACGGTATAACCCTCCATAACTAACGAAGGAGGGGAGGTATAACCTTGCCAAGAGCCATCGGCAAGTAAAACACCATTACCCGTATTCGCCTCCTTAATTGCCGCGTCGACACTCTCTTCATATGTTCTTCCTGAGCGGACAACAACAGCAAGTTTTTCAATTAAACGTTTTTCAAATTCTTCAGGCACCTGCTCTGACAAATGTATTTTTGCTTTTGCGCCAAAAATTTTTGCCCCACTAGCAACAGCAAGACCATGGTTGCCAGCACTCGCACAAATGAAAGTTGTTGAACTGGAAAATTCTTTGAATTCAATACTAGAATATTGTTCAAGGGTTAAACTTTTACCCGTCACTGCTAACCATCCCTGTGCTAATAAGGTGGCTACTGCATAAATACCACCCAATGCTTTGAAAGAGCCTAAGCCCATTCGATGGCTTTCATCTTTAATGAAAACATCTAACTCGCTAATCGTTTGTATGTGTATAAGAGGTGACTCTTTATACATTGGACAAGTGCTTAATAAGTATTGGGGTTTAGTATAATCGGGGTTAAATTCAGTCATTATTAGGCCTATATTTTAAGTTAGTTATTTATAGAAAAATTTAGTATTAGCTCAGCTTTATCGTTAATGAAGACAAAGGTGCTGCGCAACAAAGATAAGCCCAATTTTTAGGTGCGGGAGAGGCGGGAGTAATAAGGTTTTCAATTTCGCCCTCAACTTGATAAAGACATGTTCGACAAGCACCACTGCGACAATTAGCTGAAATAGCAAGCCCACTTTGCTCTGCTGTGTTAAGCAGGGGTCCATGTTCTGGTTGCCAAATAATGTTTGATGTTTCACCTGAGGCATGTACAAAGCTGATTGGCGTTGATACGGTTAACGATGGCTCTTTATCGGGAGTTTTTTTATAGGTACCTGCGGAAATAGATTGCGGTGAGTAAAAAACATCTTGATGTATAACGTCATTGCTAACGCCTTTATGGTTAAGTGCATCACGCATAGCTTGAGTAAAACTTGCTGGACCACATAGAAATACTTGAATATTATCTAACGATAGACCATTTGTTATCTCTGATATGCGTATACGGCCACGTTTTTTATCTGCAGTTTGTTTTAAATCATGCGCTTGAGTAACAAAAAGCAAAGGGGTAACATTTTCTAGCAGACACGATTCTTCTAAAATATCTTGCCATAGAGCAGAGTCTTTTTCGTTTGCTATACTGTGAGCTATAGTGACTTTTGATGAGTAGTTACACTCTTTTAGTCTTGCCATTATTGATGTTGCCACCGTAATACCTATGCCGGCGGTGATAATAAGCAATTCTTTGTGTGGTTTAACCTGTGGCCGCCAAGTCATCGAAGGGTCTACAAAAGGGCCACTTGCTAATATGGTATCACCCACTTGTAAATTTGAGTGGATCCAAGGCGAGAACAGCGCCTGTCCTGATTCTTTTTTAATACTTAGGCGTAAAAGCCCAGTATCACTTTTGTTGTTTGAAATAGTATAAGAACGTATTAACGGCCCATTTTCGCCTTGAGCATGTAGTCGTAAATAGCTTGTTGGCTCAATATCACCAACCACATTAGCTAATGGATCTTCTAACCAGAAGCTTTCAACGTTGTGGCTTTCTTTGACTCTTTTGACTAATCGCATAAAGCGAGGCCATTGCTCTGGTCTTGGGGCTGTAGTTGTTCTTGCTCCATCATTTATGGCATATGGCGCAGGAGATAATAAACAAAGTTTATCATCTTTTTCTATCTTTCCTGACCGCACCACACGTGCATAAATACCGCAAAAAACATGCCCATATTGACTCGATAATAAATGTGGAATATTAATGTCTGAAGTACCAGTCGATGGGTTAACTGATGTCGACTTACAACGATCTATTGGTCTTAAAACTTCTAGTTCTGCATTTCCAATCGCAATTCTATGGCCAACTAAGGCTAATTCAGACCAAGGCTCTGAGGTATCTATTAATAAATTTCCACGGAACCGAACAGGATCAATATCCATACCTGAACTTTTGGCTATTGCCTTAACTGTGCTGATATTTATGATGGAAATATGGGCATCGTGATGGTCCCAGTATGCGGTATTGTCACTTGATTTAGATAAACCCATATCGATATGAGAAAACCATGAAGATAACCTCTGTGTATGGTTTTCATTCTTTACGATCGAAATAGTTTCTCCGTTAGGATGGCTTAAATAAAGCGAATCTTCACTATGGTCCACGTTATACAGCGGTAAATCTTCATGCTGAGTCATTCGGACAAAGCTTTGACAGGGTTGCCAGTTGTGAGTCGAATCTTGGGGAATTGAGCCATTTCGAATCGCCCAACGTCTATCATGAACAATACCATGATGTTTGTTTAGGCTTGTTTGAATAATCTCCTCACCACTAAACCCTTTGATTGGGTAACGCATAATGCGTAATAGCTTTCCCACTAGATTATTCATAAATATTTCCTGTGCTAATTTTCGCAAGTTATGGCCGAAAGTTACTGTATTGTTGTCTTGTATATGTCTTGAGATATCGTACATATATAGTTTATAGTCAATCTGTGATCTATATATGTCATTATTTAGGCTTTGGTGAGTAATATTTTTCATTATTTTAATAAATATGAATGGATCCGTTTATGGACTTAATAATAGATAAGTTAGACCGCATTATTCTTGCACAATTACAGCGAAATGCTCGATTAAGTCTTGAGGCCTTAGCTGATGCCTGTGGACTGTCGTCAGCGTCGGTACAACGTAGAGTGAAACGTTTACGAGAGGCTAATATTATTGAAAACGAAGTCGCGGTTTTGAGCCCAAGCGCTTTGGGTCAAAACATGACCTTTATTGTGATGGTTGAATTGGAACGTGAGCGTATTGATCAGTTGGATGCTTTTCGCCGAATTGTTAGAAAAGAGGTTCAAGTACAGCAGTGTTATTATGTTACAGGTGAAGCTGATTTTACCTTAATTTGTACCGCACGAGATATGCTTGATTTTGAAGCACTTACTCGACGTTTGTTTTTTGAAAATACCAATGTAAGGCGTTTTAGAACCTCGGTTGTGATGGAACGTACAAAAGTAGGACTAACCATAGCAACACAAGAAAATATAAGTTAAGAAAACTTAGCGAATACCTTAACTAAAGCCTTAGCTAAAACCTCAACAAAGAAAACCTAAGGCTTTACATCGCAAGAAGCGAATAGAGTATTTATGACTTTCTAGATGAGCTAAGTTCGCACATCTTTGGGAGAATCCATAACGACATGGGTTGTGATTGCACTGACTTGTGATATGCCCCCTAAAATGTCTGCATGAAATAATTTAAACGATTTAATATCTTTTGTTTCTATACGTAATAAATATTCGAATGAACCGGTAACGTTGTGACATTCCTTTACTTCTACTGCTAACTTAATAGCCTGTTCAAACGCGAGTTGTGACTCAATTGAATGCTCATTGAGGCCAATTCCAACATAGGCAATAAAGCTATTACCTATCAATTCACTATCTAATATCGCCCGATAGCCTTTAATAACTCCGCTACTTTCAAGTTCTTGTACTCTACGTAAGCAGGCTGATGGTGAAAGACCGATTTTTTCAGCTAGTTCAGAATTGGCTATTCGACCATTTAAACTTAGTTCCCGCAATATTATGTCGTTATATCTGTCTTTTTTAATCATTAGTTGTTAATAACCTGCTTAATTAAGGCTTATTCGCTCAGAAGTTGTATCACAATTCATTTAAAGTTGCCTATACAATATTAACCAAGTAGAGAAATTATTTTATGGATTATGAAATATTTACCGGCCTAACACTTTTTGCATTTGTGTCTTCTATTACTCCGGGACCAAACAATTTGATGTTAATGAGCTCTGGTGCCAACTTTGGGTTTAAGCAGACGGTCCCTCATTTTTTAGGTGTTGGCATAGGATTCACCTTGATGATTATTTTGGTGGGCTTAGGTTTGATGCAATTGTTTGATAGTTTTCCGATGAGTTATGAAATTTTAAAAGTACTTAGTATTATTTATTTGCTCTATTTAGCGTTAAAAATAGCTCGTTCGGGTAGCATTACAGAACAAAATAATGAAAAGCTAAAGCCTTTAACATTTATTCAAGCAGCCTTATTTCAATGGGTAAATCCAAAAGCATGGACTATGGCACTGACTTCGATAAGCATTTATGCGCCTTCAAATAGCTTTATTTCGATCTTGCTAGTCGCAATAATATTTGGCTTGATAAACTTACCCTGTATAAGTTCATGGATAGTTTTAGGACAAAAGATGAAGCTAGTTTTGACTGATCAAAAGCGTTTTAAAATTTTCAATATAACAATGGCTTCTTTATTAATTTTGTCATTATATCCAACAATATAAAATTGACCTATGTAGATCATTTAGTCTTAAACGAAACTAAATTAAAATACACTATCATTTAAGGTTATTTGAGTAGTTATTAGCTAACTCTTTAGTCAGTAAGGAGCTCATTAATGCCCGTAATGCCAATGGCTTGATGATTTTTCGTAAATAGCCAATATTATGCTGTTTAGCTAACATCATTAAGCTTTCATCAGTTGTTGCGGTGATGAGTATGGCAGGTAAAGCATAGTGACTCATTGTTCTTAATTGTTTAATAAGCGCGATGCCATTTACTTCATCAAGCGTACAGACACTATTATTCCTGTCATTGTTTAGCATATCAGTGACTAGGGTAATGTTGTCGTTTTGACTGCCGGTTAACTCGTTCCCCGTTAATTGCTTCCTTGTTAATTGGTAATCCACTAATAATATGTCTATTTCATCTTCATGTTTTGTATAAATCTCTCTGGCCTGTTGAGCATTAACAGCAGTAAACACCTGACACTGCCATGCGCTTAATAATTTAGACATACCTTCAAGTATGTTTGGCTCATTATCTATACACAGTACACCAACACCTTGTAAGCTCATGTTAGCAGGTGGCAAGATTTTCCTTTTTGCTAAGGGCTCTTGAGTGATTGGAACATTGATACTAAACAGACAACCATGACCCGGTTGCGACTTTAGATGAATGGAATGATTAAGAATATTTGCCAAACTTTGCGCAATATTTAGCCCTAAACCAAGCCCTTTGTGGCCGATTGCATTAGTGTTTTGTAATTGAGTAAACTGCTCAAATACTTGCTGTTGTTTGTCTTGTGGAATGCCAGGCCCGTTATCAAAGACTTGTATTGATAGTTCATTGCCTTGTCTTCTACAGCCTAACAATACTGTGCTTTGACTATTTTTTTCGCTGTTATGGGCATATCGAAAGGCATTGCTGAGAAAATTTTGGATAACCCTTGCCAGTAGAGTGATATCGCTAGCCACGTAAAGCTTGCTCATTTTGCAGTGAAAATCTACTTGGTATTCATCTGTTAACATACTAAATTCAGTGGTTAGCATAGTGAAAAGTTTCTTGATCTCAATAGGCTCAATGTTTGGCGTGATATTACCACTTTCAATACGCGCTATTTCATTAAGATCAAGTAATAGACTGTTGGCTATTTCTAAAGAATTATCGATTTGCTTTATTTGTTGACGTTCTTCATGAGTCACTCTTGAACTTAAAGAGATAGCAGATGAGAATAACCTTGCTGCTGATAAGGGTTGTAATAAGTCATGGCTACATGCCTTTAGGTATTGGCTTTTCTTGATGTGCGCCTGTTCTGCTTTAGCTTGTGCTTTAACAAGTTCTAGGTTGGTAAGTGCCAACTCTTTATTGGCTTGTTCAAGCTCGGCGGTACGAAATTTCACTCTTGATTCTAGATCGGTATTTTCTTCTTTGAGGACTTTTTCTGTTTGACGATATTTAGTGATATCAGAAAATATCATGACAAAACCACCACCCGGAATGGGGTTACCTTCAATGTGAATCGTTTTGCCGTTGTTAAGCTTGTACTCAGAATTATGACGACTACCGGCTTTGATAAATTGAATCCGCTTTTCGACCTGCTTAGCTATATCCCGAATAAAATAGCCTTGTTGGCTCAGATTAAAGTGGATTAACTGACTGGCAGGGCAGCCAATATAAATAAAATCGTCAGGGTAATTAAAAATATCTAAGTAGCGATTATTCCAAGCAACCAATTTTAGATCGCTATCTATAACTGAAATGCCTTCTCTAACATTTTCAATCGCACCTTGTAATACCGTTCGGCTAAACTCTAATTGCTGAGTGGAATTATCCTCTACTAATTTAGCGACTTGGTCAAAGGCCATGTCTCGGCCACTTACCGCAAAAGAGGTGACTAACTTTGCTGATGCCGAGCCTAATACGCGGGCTAGGGTATTTTCGGCATGAAATAATATCGCTTCATTATATTCTTTGTTGTTTTTACTATGATGAGGGCTATGAAATTGCTGAAAACATTCATTGGCTTTATCTTTACCGATAAATCTAGCAACCAAAAACTCTAATTCAACAATGTCTACTTTGGCTTGTGTGGGTAATCGCCACTTAACTTTTTTTCTGTCTTTGTAAAAAAATTCACTCTGCATTTGTTCTCGGATACTTTGCCTAGTGACTAAAGACACAAGCCAAAGCGCGATAACATTAGCGAGTAAACCAATAAGGGTTATGACGGTTGTTTTAGGTAAATCTGTGTTTTCAAAAGGATGAGCATATAGACCTAGTTGCGGTAATAAATTAAACACAGCCCAAATGATAAAGCCACTACTTATACCAGCAAGTACACCAGCCAGTGTTGCCTTACGCCAATAAAAGGCAACCAATAAAGCCGGTCCTATTTGGGCTATTGCACCAAAAGCGACTTCTCCTAGTGAAGATAATGTATCTGGTGGTGACAGCAACAATAAACCATAACTCAAAGAGATCACTAATATTACTAAGGCTTTACGAATGAATAATAGCTGTAATTGAAAGTGATTAAAGTCTTGGTTCTGCTGGCGAGAAAAATTAAACATTAATGGGAAAACAATTTCATTACTGAGCATGGTACTCAGCGCTATAGTTGACACAATCACCATAGAGCTTGCTGCTGATACTGCGCCTAAGAAGGCAAACAGAGATAACCAAACCTGACCATTAAAAGCAGGTAAGAAAAGTACATAAGCGTCTGCGGATAATGAATTACCATAGTTTAAATTGCCCGCTAAGCCGAGAAAACAAGCAAAAAAACCGAAGATAAGCAAATAAACCGGTAAAACCCACCTTGCCATACCGCTTGATTTTTTATCTTTTATCTCAACAAACATCACTTGAAATTGTCTTGGCAAACACAAAAAAGCTGACATGACGATAATGAGCATGCCGAACAAGCCAAAAAGACTGCTAAATTCAAATTGTTTACTTATATCTAACTGATCTTTAGATAACTCCCAAATATCCATTGGCGAGTCATAAATAACAAAACAAACAAATAAACCTACTAAAAGAAAAGCAATTAATTTTACCAATGATTCAAAGGCAATCGCTATCATGACTCCAGGGTGACGCTCAGTTATGTCTATAGTCCTAATGCCAAAAATAATGGTAAATACCGCGAGAATAATGCTAACAATTAAGCCGAGTTGCCAAATGGGTAAATCTGGCGTTTGTTGTAAAATTTGATAGGAATTAACAATCGCTTTTAGCTGTAATGCTATATAGGGCATTGTGCCGATTAAAGCGACTAAGGTAATGATAATCGCCAGCGTTTGAGACTTGCCAAAACGCGCAGATAACAAGTCAGCAATGGAAGTGATTTTCAGCTGTAAACTGGTTTTGATTATTCGCTGAATAAACGGCCAAGCAAAAACAAAGAGTAATATGGGGGCTAGATATACCGAAAGAAAGGTAAAAGAATGGTTAGCTGCTTGTGCCGTGGTTCCTAAAAAACCCCACGACGTACAATACACCCCTAAAGACAATGCATAAATAATCGTTTGCTGTTTTGCCTTTAGCTTATTGCGATATTTACCACCTAAATAGGCAATAAGAAACAGCAGTCCTATATAGCCAATACTGACACTAACTAACAACCAATTTGCAAACATATAATTCTTATCTGTCATCTAATCTACTATCAAATTTAACATATTTCGATAGATATAAACCCCCTATATTCCTACAACTTAAGTACTAGTCCTTGACCAGTTTTTGCTTACGACTAAAGGACTAGTTACTTGGGACTAGGTGTTAGGTGCTAAGCCTTATTACCGATTGTTACATTTTTGTACTGCCTTAATATGATTGAGCAAACCTAAGTTAGAGCGTTATTGATACAGCAACAAAATAGCTATAAACATGAAACAAACAGCACTAAAAAAAATCAAAAAAATATATAACAAGGGAAATAGCAATGTTTAGCAATAAATTAAAAAAATTATTAATTTCTTCATCTTTACTTGTAGCCGCGGGTGCAGCAAACGCGGGTTACGACATTAAATTAACAGATGAAGATAAAATCTCTTTTGGTGGTTATATCAAAGTAGATGCTCGTTATGTTGATGGCGATGTCGCTTATAGACCTTTTTGGATTGGTACCGGTACTAAGTTAGACGAAAGCAAATCAAATTTTGGTCTTTTTGCAAATGAGACACGCTTTAACATGAAGTATACCCATGGTGAAGTTATGGGCTTTATTGAAATGGACTTCTGGGGCGGTGGTGGTAATGAAATTATCTCTAACTCAGCGAACCCGCGTATTCGTCATGCATTTATTAAATATAAAGATGTTTTAGCGGGTCAAACTTGGTCAACTTTTATGAATACCAGTGCTATTCCTGAATCAGCTGATTTCGCCGGCGCAACCACAGGACTTGTGTTTATTCGTCAAGGTCAAGTGCGCTACACCATGGGAAATTTTCAAGTATCCATTGAAAACCCAGAAACTTGGGGTGGTGAAACAGGCAATGACACTGTGCCTGATGTTGTTGGCCGTTATAACTTAAAAGGCGATTGGGGTAGTGTTTCTTTCTCTGCTTTAGGTCGTCAACTACACACTGAATTAGGTAATACAGAAACAGCCATTGGTGGTTCAATTGCAGGTCGTATTAAAACCTTTGGTAAAGATGACTTTCGTTTTCAACTACATCAAGGACAGTTAGGTCGTTATGTCGGTGTCGCTTTTACTAAAGATGTCGTGGGTGAGGAAGTTGAAGAAACTACTGCTTATCTTGCAGCGTACCGTCACTTTTGGACTGAGACATTGAGAACAACGGTACTCTATGGTCGCGCTGAAGCCGATGTGTCAGGTAATGATCGCAGTCAATGGAGTGTGAACTTATTTCAAAACTTAACTAAGCAACTTTCAGTGGGTGGTGAAGTAGGGCAGTTCATTATGGACGATCAAGATGCGGACTCAATGTACGTCCAATTATCAATGAAATACGTACTTTAGTTTAGCTACAGGCGTAACACATCCCATTTTGTTGTTACGTTTTTGGAGGGGGAACTTCCCCCTCCTTTTTTATTAATACCCGTACCACTTGAAGATGCTCGTTTCAGGAAACCTGAACGAATCATAATCGAGGCACATTTTTTGTTAAGGGTTGTTCCCTTAAAAACAAATGTAACGATGAGTATGCTTTGCTCAGTTTTCCCCAAGGGGCTAGTTTATAAACGCTTTATGCTGCGTTATTGATTTCGACAAGGGAACAATCATTCCCTTCAATCAATGTCTTGCCTAAAGGCGTTCATAATTCCAGCTTAATCCTGCATCTTCAGGTGGAACGGGTATACATATTATTTTATCAATTGAGGAGTATGAGTATGACTGAGTCAATACTCAAAGTAGAGCATGTTTCATTAGCGTTTGGTGGCGTAAAAGCACTAACAGACGTTAGCTTTGAAGTTCCCCGTGGCTCTGTATTTTCCATTATCGGTCCTAACGGCGCTGGTAAAACCTCTATGCTGAATTGTATCTCAGGTCGATATCGCCCTAATTCAGGCAATGTTATTTTCAATGACCAAGATGTAACGTCATTACGCCCAAACGATAGAGCAGATCTTGGGATGGGACGAACCTTTCAAAATTTAGCTCTGTTTGGTCATATGTCGGTTTTAGACAATATTATGGTTGGCCGTCATCATTTACTTAAAAATAACTGGTTAACCGGGCCTTTATATTGGGCTTCATCTGCACAAAAAGAAGAGCTTGCCCACCGTCGTTATTGTGAAGAAATCATCGACTTTTTAGAAATTTCTCATATCAGAAAATCTGTCGCTGGCACTTTATCTTATGGTTTACGTAAGCGTGTTGAGTTGGCGCGCGCAATGGCATTAAAACCCAAATTAATTCTGCTTGATGAGCCGATGGCAGGCATGAATTTAGAAGAAAAAGAAGATATGGCGCGTTATATCCTCGACTTAAATGAAGAATTCGGTATTACAGTGGTGATGATTGAGCATGACATGAGTGTAGTAATGGATATTTCACACCAAGTGATGGTGCTTGATTTTGGTAAGAAGCTAATGTCAGGTTTACCTGATGAAGTGATAGCCGATGCTCATGTTAAACGTGCTTATTTAGGTATAGAAGATGATGACGATGAAGCTGATAGCTCTAGTGCTGAAACGTACACAGAAAGGGAGGCTAGCTAATGTCTACGCAATTACCAACGAACAAGCCAGATTTTGAAATGGGAGAGTTAGATACTTTTCCTAAAATATTAAGACACAATGCTAAAAATTGGCCAAATGAAACGGCCATGCGTGAAAAAGAGTTTGGTATTTGGAACGAATTTAGCTGGCAAGATTATAATAATCGCGTCAAATGGTTATCCCTCGCGCTAATAAAGTTAGGCGTTAACCCTAAAGAGGCTATCGCTTTATTAGGTGATAACAGACCCGAATGGGTTTGGGGAGAAGTTTCTGCCCATGCCATGGGTTGTTATTCTATTGGGATTTTCCAAGATTCCTTACATGAAGAGGTTGTTTATTTACTGAATAAAAGTAATGCCACAGTCGTTATCGCCGAAGATGAAGAGCAGTGTGACAAATTACTTGAATTAGGCGATGAAATTACCGATGTGAAAATCATTGTTTATTGCGATCCGCGCGGTATGCGAAAATATGACGATAAGCGCTTGATTTCTATTGAGGAGATATATAAGCAAGGCCAAGAAATAGAAAAAATGTCCCCCGACTTATACGACTCCTATGTTGATGCGACAAATGCTGATGAAACCGCTATTTACTGTACTACGTCAGGCACCACGTCTAAGCCTAAAATAGCCTTTCTAGGCGGTGGTAACTTTGTTAAGCACTGTAGTTCTTATTTACGTGCAGACCCTCGTTTACCAGGTGATAACTATGTATCGGTATTGCCACTGCCATGGATCATGGAGCAAGTGTATGCCGTTGGCCAAGCGTTAATCTCTCGTCAAATAGTCAACTTTGTTGAAGGGCAAGAAACGTTGATGGCCGACTTACGTGAAATAGGCCCTAGTTTTGTTTTACTTGCGCCACGCGTTTGGGAAGGTATTTTAGCCGACGTTAAATCTCGCATGATGGACTCAACACCACTAAAGCAAAAATTATTTGATTTTGCCTTTGCATTGTCTGAAAAAGCACAACTTGCGGGTAAACGTTCATGGTTTGCCGATTTTTTACTGATGAATGCCTTAAAAGATAGATTAGGTTTTACTTACTTGAAATCAGCGGCAACAGGCGGCGCGGCAATGGGGCCTGATACTTTTAGGTTCTTCCAAACTATTGGTGTTCCGCTACGTCAGCTTTATGGTCAAACAGAGTTATGTGGCGCTTACACAGTGCACAACGAAAATGATGTTGATTACGACAGTGTTGGTGTGGCTTTTGATACTGCTGAAGTGAAAGTTATTAATACCGATAAAGCCGGTGTTGGTGAAGTTATCGCTCGAACGGTTGGTATGTTCACCGGTTATCTAGATAACCAAAAAGCTTTTGATGAAGATGTTATTGATGGCTGGATGCATACCGGTGATGCCGGTTATTTCAAACCATCAGGGCATTTAGTCATTATTGACCGAATTAAAGATTTAGCTAAAACGAGTAATGGCGTGCAGTACTCACCACAATATATTGAGAACAAGCTGAAATTCTCATCATTTATTGGTGAAGCCGTTATTTTAGGTAAAGACAAACCTTACTTAAGCGCCATTATTTGTATCCGCTTTTCCATTGTTTCTAAATGGGCAGAACAACAAGGTTACGGTTTTACTAACTACACTAGCCTTTCAGCGCTGCCTGAGGTTTATCAAAAGCTTACTAAAGAAGTTGAAAAGGTTAACGCGACCTTACCTGATGCACAAAAAATCAATAAATTTATTTTGCTTTATAAAGAGCTCGATGCCGATGATGGTGAATTAACACGTACACGTAAAGTACGACGCACCGTTATTGCTGACAAGTATGGCGACCTTATTGAGTCTATTTATGACAACAAAGAAATGGTTGATATCGATACGGTGATCACCTTCCAAGATGGTGGTAGCTCACGTATTCAAACGCAGCTTAAGGTGGCTACGGTCATTAAGAGTGATGGTGAAAATAATGGTAAAAGTGATGGTAACGCTGATTCATCAACCAGTAGTCAAAACCAGAGGAAAGCATCATGAATTTTGAACTATTAATTCAATTAATTATCAATGGCCTTATTGTTGGCTTGTTATACGGTGTCATTGGTATGTGTTTTGTGTTGGTTTATAAATCCACGCAAATTGTTAACTTCGCTCAAGGTGAGTTTTTATTGATTGGTGCCTGGGTATGTTGGGCATCATTGATTTACTTAGAACTGCCATTCTTTGTTGGCTTCTTATTATCACTGGCTTTCATGGCTGGTTTTGGTGTGCTGCTACAAATGATAGTACTGCGTCCAATGATTGGTGAGCCGATTATCTCGGTGATTATGGTCACTATCGGCCTGTCTATTTTCTTCCAAGCGTTAATGAAATGGATATTTGGTGTTTCACCACAAAGTTACCCACAAGTATTTGATACTCAGTCGATTAACATCATGGGATTAAATGTAGAAATGGCGTACTTAATGAGTACGGTGATTGCATTAATTATCATGGTCGCGTTCTATTTATTCTTTAAACATTCCAAGCATGGCTTAGCGATGAGAGCGACAGCTTTCGATCAACAAGCAGCGCAAAGTTTAGGTGTGTCGGTAAAGCATGTCTTTGCTATGAGCTGGGGCATTGCGGCAACGGTTTCCGCTACTGCAGGTATTGTTATCGGTATGGTTAATGGTGTGTCAGATTCACTGTCGATTATGGGCATCAAAGTATTTCCAGCCGTTATTTTAGGTGGGTTAGACTCGATTGTTGGTGCCATTGTTGGCGGTATTATTATCGGTGTATTGGAAAACGTCGCTGAGTTTTTTGATAGTCAATATTTACACATAGGTAATATGTACGACATCGCACCATTTTATGTGTTGTTAATTATTCTTTGGTTCAAGCCTTACGGTTTATTTGGCACCCAAGACATTGAGCGAATTTAATTGGTACAGCACAAAAGTAATAAAAAGTAACAATACAAATATTTAGGAGTGATTCATGTCGAGTTTAACGATGCGCCCGTGCGGAGATTTCCGTACCAGCTACAAACAAGATAATACAATTTTTGAAACGAAAACCATCCGTTGGGTGACTATTTTTACCATCATAGCGTTGTGCTTTGCACCGTTAGTTGTTGATGGATACTTTATTACCTTATTAATTCAAATATCTTATTTAGGCATTGCAGCCTTAGGTTTGAATATTTTAGTGGGCTACACCGGACAAATATCTTTAGGGCATGGTGCTTTCTTTGGTTTTGGCGCCTTTGCCTCAGCCTGGCTAAACACCAGTTTTAATATTCCGGTGTTTTTATGTATTCCTTTAGCGGGTTTCTTAACCATGGGCGTTGGCATGATGTTTGGTGCGCCAGCTGCTCGAATTAAAGGTTTGTATTTAGCCATAGCTACGCTGGCCTCGCAGTTTATTATTGAAGATTTCTTTGCCCGTGCAGATTGGTTCTCTGGTGGTTCATCAGGTTCAATGGCCAATCCGGTGAGCTTATTTGGTTTTGATTTTGACACCGACCAAAGTTTTTATTATATCGCCTTATTTTCTCTAGTCTTTATGTTTATCTGGGGCTGTAACTTAATGCGTAGTCGTGACGGACGTGCTTTTGTTGCCGTACGTGATCATTACTTATCTGCTGAGATTATGGGGGTAAAGTTAAATAAATACCGTCTACTTTCTTTTGGTATATCTTCTTTTTATGCCGGCATTGGTGGTGCGTTATATGCCCATTATTTGGGTTATGTCTCAGCCGAAGGTTTTACCATCATGATGTCTATTCAATTCTTAGCCATGATCATTATTGGTGGCTTAGGCTCGATAAAAGGGACTTTGATGGGCGTCATATTCATGGTGTTTTTACCTGAAGTGTTAGGCACTGGCGTAGGGCTAATGAAGATGACTGAGTGGGGTAATATTCCTATGGTTGTTGACGGCTTAGCGTATATCAAAGAAATGGCTATTGGCTTAGTTATTATCGGCTTCTTAATTTTTGAACCCGAAGGTTTGGCGCATCGTTGGGCGCAAATAAAAAATTATTGGAAATTCTATCCATTTGCTTATTAGGTTTTAAAACACCGATAAATGAAGGGAGAGTAATCGTAGTTAGCTATGGGGCTAACTACAAAAGAGTACGAAGAAACATAAAAATAATACTGCGACCTATTGATATAAACATTACTTATAGAAATAGGATCTAAATAAAAAGTTGAGGAATGTTCAGATGAATAACATTAAACATAAAAAATTATTACTAAGTTCAATTACTACGTGTATCGCTTTAAGTTCTACTAGCCAAGTGCAAGCAGAGGATTCTGTTTTTGTTGGTCACTTAGCTGACATGTCAGGCCCTACTGCTTTTGTCGGTAAAAATTATGCTAATGGTGTTCGTGATTCACTGGCCTATATCAATGCTCATGGTGGTATTAATGGCACTAAGTTAGAGTCTGAAACGATTGATTATGCTTATAAAGTTCCACAAGCTATTGCTGCTTATAAAAAGTGGAAATCACGTAAAAGCATGGTTGCTATGCAAGGTTGGGGCACGGCAGATACTGAAGCATTAATTTCGTTTGTTGCCCGTGATAAAACACCTGTTTTTTCTGCGTCTTATTCTGGACATTTAACCGACCCAACAGGTAAGAACCCACATACTAAAAAACCGGCACCTTATAACTTCTTTTATGGTGCTTCTTATTCCGATGCTTGTCGTGGTTTAGTGCAGTGGGCTGCAGATGATTGGAAAACTAAAGGCGAAAAAGGTCAACCCAAGTTCACCCATATTGGTGCAAACCATCCTTTCCCTAATGCGCCTAAAGCTGCTTGTGCAGAATATGCACAAGAGCTTGGTTTTAATGTTATGCCTCCTGTAGTTATTTCAATGAAACCAGGTGATTTTAAAGCGCAATGTCTAAGTATTAAAAGCTCAGGTTCAAACTACGGCTATATAGGTAACTTAGGTGGTTCAGTACTGTCGTTAGTTAAATCGTGTAATACCGTTGGTGTTGATATTCAGTTTATGTCAAATATCTGGGGTGGCGACAAGAATGTATTTAAAGCGGCAGGTGAAGGTATCAAGAATTACATCTTCCCAACGATGACACCGTTCTGGAATGACGATGTACCCGGTATGAAACTGGTACATGAAATTTCAAAAATGTCAGATAAATCAGGTAAAGAAGAGCGCGTTCATCATTACATGCGTGGCGTATGTTCAACATACTTCATGAAAGAAGCGATGGAGTGGGCTAAAGATAACGGCGGCATCACAGGTGAAAATGTTAAAAAAGGCATGTACGTTAATAAAAACTGGGTACCTAAAGGTTTAGATGGTGTCTGTTTAGCGGCTAATTGGACCAATGAAGATCACCGTGGCATTAACCAAGTAAATATCTATAAAGGTAACTACAACGGTGGTGATATTAAGATTGAAAAAGTATCAGAAGTAACTTTGAAACGTCGTGATGACTGGTTAGGTTTTTAATCTTCGTCATATTTGGCACCGCAGCGACGACAATGCCGCTGCAGCACCAAATATTTAGAGGATCGATGCTTGATTCTTCAATTAGATAAATAAGTGTTTAATTACATAGTAGCTGTTCATATTGCAGTCATTTGGTTCAAATTCTAGAAGAATGCACGGAGTTGACGCTAGTCAATGAGTACGTTCGACAACGAAGTTGGGCTAAATGACCAAAAGATGGATAGTTACATTTTAAAGGAGTTTAATATGTCACAGGCGGCAGTAAAAATTCAAACGGCTTCTCCGATTCTATCGGTTAACAACATTGAAGTGGTTTATGACGAAGTTATTCAAGTACTTCGCGGCGTAACATTAGACGTGCCAGAAGGAGAAGTTGTCACCTTACTTGGACCTAATGGCGCAGGTAAATCAACAACACTGAAAGCTATTTCAGGTTTATTACGCAGTGAATATGGTGAAGTGACTAAAGGTGATATTACCTTTATGGGCGAGCGCATTGATAAGAAAAATGGGGAAGACGTTGTACGTAGTGGTCTGATCCAGGTGATGGAAGGCCGTCGTATTATTGAAGATATGACGTCAATCGAAAACCTAAAACTAGGGGCTTATACGCGTAATGATGCCTATATCAATCAAGACCTCGAGATGGTGTTTAATTATTTTCCGCGTTTAAAAGAACGCACCGGCCTAGCAGGGTATTTATCTGGTGGTGAGCAGCAAATGTTGGCCATAGGCAGAGCATTAATGGCGCGTCCTAAAATGATTTGTTTAGATGAACCATCAATGGGTTTATCACCCTTATTAGTAAAAGAAGTTTTCGGCATTATTAAAAAGATAAATAAAGATCAGGGTATTACTATGCTGTTAGTTGAGCAAAATGCTAACTATGCGATTAAAGCCGCAGACTATGGGTATATTATGGAGTCGGGCAAGATTGTACTTGATGGTACGCAAGAGCAATTGCTTAGCAACGAAGATGTAAAAGAGTTTTATTTAGGTGGCGGTAACGAAGAGCGGAAAAGCTTTAAAAACCTGAAGTCATACAAAAGACGTAAGCGTTGGTTATAAAAATGTGCGTGTCAGGTAATCAGCATTTCACTCGGTTTTGTTGTCGAAACTTACATCCGTAAGCTCCGTGCTATCTCCTAAAACTCGAACGAACTGACTACTTTCTGAAAGTACGTGTAGTAAATAAAAGACGATATGAAAAACTAATGTTATCTATTTATAAATTATTATATTTCTAAATTATCGAGTCATCATGAAACAATTTTTTTACCAAAAAGAAAGCCAAAACAATGAGCTACGTGAGCAGTCTCTACTAGCGCGCTTACCTGATTTTATCAGCTACGCTAAGCAAGAGTGTCAGCATTATAGTCAGACGTTAGCGCATATTGTTGCCGATGAAATTACCAGCCGTGAATTACTTGCGCAACTCCCCATTACCCGTAAATCTGACTTGATGAAGTTACAGAGTAAAAACTCTCCATTAGGTGGTTTAAATGCTAAAACGGCTAACATAGGCCGAATTTTTCAATCACCAGGACCTATTTATGATCCCGAAAATACCAGTAATGATTGGTGGCGAATGGGGCAAGCATTTTATGCGGCAGGATTTCGAGAGGGTGATCTTGTGCAAAACTGCTTGTCTTATCACTTAACTCCGGGCGGATTTATTCTTGATTCAGGCGCTAGAGCATGTGGTTGTGTGGTTATTCCTGCTGGGCCAGGACAAACTGAGCAGCAGCTTGATGTTATTGAGCATTTAAAACCACAGGGATATTGTGGTACACCCTCATTCTTGAAAATATTACTTGATAAAGCCAAGGCAGAAAATAGAGATGTTTCCAGTATTACCAAAGCGTTAGTTACAGGAGAAGCTCTGCCCAAAGGACTTAGAGCAGAATTTGACGCGGCAGGTATTAACACCTTACAAGCCTATGCTAGTGCAGATGTAGGCCTTATTGGTTTTGAATCAATAAGTGATGATGGTTTTATCATTGCTGAAGATTTACTGATAGAAATAGTCCGTCCAGGTACATTAGACCCCGTTAGCGATGGCGAAATCGGAGAGGTTATTGTCACTAGTTTTAATAGTGATTATCCGCTTATTCGCTTTGCGACGGGAGATTTGTCGGCAGTACATTCTGAGATGAGTGCCTGTGGTCGAACAAACATGTGCATAAAAGGCTGGTTAGGTCGCGCTGACCAAACAACCAAAGTTAAAGGCATGTTCGTGCATGCAGAGCAAATAGAGCAAGTACGAAAAGACCATCCTCACATCACCAAAATGCGCTTATCAGTGACTCAAGTCAATTACAATGACCAAATGAGCTTGCAATGTGAGTTAGATGTTAATGCGTATTCTGAGACTGATATTATCGGTGTAATTGAGAGCATTAGCACCAGCTTGAAAAAAATTACCAAACTCAGTGGCTTGGTTGAATTGGTTGCACTAGGTACTTTAGCAGACGATGGTAAAGTGATTGATGATTTACGACCTATTGGCTAAGTTACTTAGATTTAATATAAACAAGGCTTATTATGAACAAACAATATTTTCAAGACTGTTACCCTGAAGAGCTAAGCCACTGTTATGGCTGTGGTAAAAATAACCCGAACGGTCACCAGTTAAAAAGTTACTGGCAGCACATTGATGAGCATGATTTGTTAGCGAGCACCACTGTTGCACGTTTTACCCCTTCAGATATTTTTACCGCTATTCCAGGTTTTGTTTACGGCGGCATGACTGCCTCATTGATTGATTGTCATGGAACGGGCAGCGCCTCAGCCATGGCCTATCTCGCACAAAAACGTGAGATGGGTAGTTTACCTGCTTTACGATTTGTCACTGGAGCACTGAATATTAGTTATTTAGCGCCAACACCACAGGGTGTTGAATTAGAATTAATTGGTCGTTTTAGTCAAGTGAAAGATCGTAAAATTATCGTCGATATCACATTGTCTGCCAATGGTGTCATTTGCTCAAAAGGGCAAGTTATCACCGTATTGATGCCAGATAGTATGTCGCCAACTAAATAGAAGTTACATCCTTTTTGCATTATGAATAAGAGGATCTGTTGAACTTTAGAGGTTGCTTTTACAGCAACTTGTTTGGTATTCATACAAGACAGAGCATGTGACGTGTAGCTGGCTACACGAACATGCGATAACGCCGTCTAAATTTCAAACAAGTGCTGCCTTTAGGTTCATTTAAAACGAATTTACTCATTGTTGTTCGCTTATTGAATAGAATAACTAAAACTCAAAGCTCACGCCGCGAGTAAATCCGTTTTAAATTGAATAAATTTTAACCCTGAAAGATCAACAGACCCTAATTAATAACTCGCTTTTTTACCGGTTTAAAGGGCATTATATGACAGTAATTTTTAAGAACTTATCTAGGTTTAAAAAGCTATGTTAAAAAAAGAAAAGACCGGCCTTATTGTTGTCGACATACAAGGTCAATTGGCTAGTTTGGTACATGATAGTGCTATTTTAATTTCAAATTGTGAAAAGCTTATTAAAGGTGCACAAGCACTTTCTTTACCTATTTTATGGCTTGAACAAAATCCAGATAGATTAGGTTCAACGGTTGATGAATTGAGTTTGTTGCTTAGCGCAGGACCTAGTTCTTTAGCTATGTCTGAATCTAACTCTCTGCCTAGCAATCAAAAACCAATTGATAAGTTTACTTTTGATGCCTGTGAAGATGCTCAGTTTATGAAAAACGTTAAAGCCGAAAATGTAGATACATGGATCATTTGTGGCATTGAGGCGCATATTTGTGTTTATCAAACCACGTTAAGTTTAAAACGAATGGGCTTTAAGGTAGAGTTGGTGACTGATTGTGTGTCTTCACGTACCTTAGCAAATAAAAACTTAGCGATACAAAAACTGGTCAATAATGGGGTTGAGCTAACAGGATTAGAGATGTGTTTGTTTGAGTTAGTTAAAGACTGCCGAGCACCGGAGTTTAAAGAAATATTGGGCTTAATTAAGTAAGTATATTCAATTGAATATACTTATCTTGTTATGCAAAAAAGGCTGGTACCTAATGTATCAGCCTTTATCTTTTTTCATTCTAGGTGATTATTTATCTTAGCTCAGCGGTGAAAGCAGTGAGCCTAAAATATCATCGGTTAAGCTCAGTTTGCTATCGCTGACTTCTTCAGATAACAATGCTTTGGCTAGTTCAGCTTTGTTTTGCTGTATTTTTTGAATTTTTTCTTCTATCGAATTTTCAATAATCAGTTTGTAAACAAATACCGGTTTGTCTTGGCCAATACGATACGCTCTGTCAGTTGCTTGGTTTTCTACCGCAGGATTCCACCAAGGGTCGAAATGAATAACCGTGTCGGCTGCGGTTAAGTTTAAACCGACGCCACCCGCGCGTAAGCTAATTAAAAAGACAGGAACTTCACCGTCTTGAAACTTATCAACGACCTCTTGTCTATTTGTGGTTGAGCCCGTTAATTTAACATAAGTAATGCCGGCTTCAATTAGCTCTTCTTCTATCAAGGCAAGCATGCTGGTAAACTGTGAAAAGATTAATACTTTACGGCCTTCATCTATTTGCTCTGGCAATGTTTCCATTAAATAATCAAGCTTAGCGGATTGATTTACTTTTTTAGCCCCTTCAAGTTTTAATAACTTAGGGTGATTACAGACTTGTCTTAGCTTTAATAACGCGTCTAATACTTCTATCTGACTACGCTTTAAGCCTTTATCAGCAATGATATCTTTTAAGCGACTATCCATAGCTAAACGTACTGATTCATACAACTCAGCTTGTTTACCTTCAATACGAAGCGTTTGAACTATTTCAGTTTTCGGCGGTAGTTCAGTGGCTATTTTATCTTTGGTTCTACGTAATATAAACGGCTTAATACGTTGGTTTAATAACTGCTTACGCTCTAGCTCGCCGTGCTTTTCTATCGGGGTTCTAAATAGTTTGGTAAATTGTCTTTGTCCACCTAAGAAACCAGGCAGTAAAAAATTAAATTGTGCCCAAAACTCGCCTAAATGATTTTCCATCGGCGTACCTGTTAAGCACAACTTATGCTGCGCTTTAAGTGTTAAAAATGCTTGGTATAATTTAGTTTTGGTGTTTTTTATATAATGGGCTTCATCGAGCACAAGATAATAAAAGTTTCTCTCCGCATAAAGATCTAAATCTTTGGTAATTAATGCATAACTGGTAATAATTATATCAACCTGTTTCTCAAGGTTATCATCACCTTCAATTCGCTCAAGACAACCGAAGTGTTGATGGCGTTTGCTACCGTGTAATACTTGATAAGAAAGTTGCGGCGTAAATTTTTCTATTTCATTCGCCCAGTTAAAAATAACACTGGTGGGAGCAACAATTAATACCGGCTGTGTCAATCTGCCTTGCTGCTTTTCAATTAATAAATGCGCCAAGGTTTGAATGGTTTTCCCTAACCCCATGTCATCAGCTAAAATGCCGTTTAATTGATACTCTCGTAAAAATTGCAGCCAATTAAGTCCTTGGTGCTGATAGGCTCTTAAAGTCGCGTTTAAACCTGTTGGTACAGCAACAGTGGTGACTTTTTGAAAGTCTTTTAATTTATCAGCCAAGGCTCTTAATTTACTTGTGCCTTTTGCTATCACTCCTTGATCATCTAACATCGATAACGTTTGATGACTTTGAAAACGCGAAAGCTCCATGGTGCCATCTTTATTTAAGGCATTGGGCATAAAGAGTTCGATAAATTGCTTTAAGATTGGTTGTACGCTTTGATAGCGCAAAGCAATAAAATCACCTTTGTCTAGATCAACATAAATAGGGGCGTCAGGCGAAATCAGTTGCTCTTTATCACGGTCAAGCAATGCTGATTTCGGTAGTTGTTCAATAGCGCTTAGTAAAATAGGGAACGCGGGCATTTTCCTACCATCAATGGTTAAGTTTAACCCTAATGAGAAAAAATCATGGTCATCGGTTTCAATGACTTCAGCATCAAATACGCTATCTGTGGTCAGCGGTTTATAATAAAAATCATCAGCAAAGCTAATATTCCAGCCCAGATCTTTAAGTAATTGTACTTCTTGATGCAAAAAATGATGCCAAACATAACGATTTTGCATCAACATTGAAAATTTAGGTGTTTTATCTTTAGTTAAATAATCTTCATTAGTAAAAGTGTAACGCTTTGGTTTAGGTTGAGCACTAAACTTTAACGTGGTCAGTTTATCAATGACCGTTTGCTCAAATGCTAAGTCGCGATAAATTTTAACGTCGCTTTCACTATCCGTTAGCTCTGAGGGGGTGATGGTAACACTCTCATAATGAGGGTTAACCAAGCAGCCTTGATAAGAAAAATTAACGCGTACAAAACCTGTTTGTGGATTAGATTCTGTCGGCGTAGAAAAATGCAAATATACGTCGGGCTTTGTTAATTCTTGTGAATATTGTGTTTTTGGTTTAGGCAAACGCTGAACCGCTTCACCTAATGACATCGATAGTTTACTCATTACCCAAGGTAATTTATCTTCTTCAAAAATAGGCGAGTTGAGTAAACCAGCTTCGAAATCACATTGTGTATTGGTATTAATTTTTCCGAAACAATTTTTTTCTTCATCATAAAAACAAAGTGGCTGTGCTTTAATAATATGAATGTTTTCACAAGGCTCATTTAAAATGAGCTGCAAGGTATGTAAATGGTTATCTAGCGCTAACCACTGCCATTGCGCTTCTATCGGCTCACTTAAGGTGATCGCTTCGTTTAAATCATATGTGCCATGCCAAAAACAGCGATTAGTTTTTATAATACGTTCGAATAAATCAAAGTACTTAATGGTTTCGCCATACTGGTTAGTACGCATAAGCTCGGTAAGTACAGCAACATCATCGTTAGTAGCATAGGCACTATTAATTAACGTACTCGCTGAATATTCACTACCAAGAGAATGACTCCAACCGCCACTAATTCTTGGGCGAGCAGATTTAATACCTAAAGTGAGATAATCATCTTCGTTATAGCTGTTGGGCTTTAAAAAATATAACAAGGATTTATTTTGACTATTAGGTTGGTATCTACTTGGCTGAGCTTGAAATCGGCTAAGCCATTTATCTATTACTTTTTCAGAAGTGGCAATACTGTTTTGGTCAAAATGCTCATGAATAAAATACTGTGCTAAGGCTGCCCCATGCTTACAATCACGCCCGACATAACAATCACAATAACTGGCAATATCACTCTGGTTACTATTAAAGACTAAACGGGTTAAATAACTCGACTGATTTGAGCGCTCACTAAAAACTACGCCACGAATTGTTTCACCATCTAAGGCGCAAGTTTTTATGCCGTTAGCATTATAAAGCCTAGTGCCTTTTTGCCATTCATTTTTGGTGAAGTGTTGTTCAAGTAAATCAGGTGTGAAAGTGTTTTTGGCCATAAGTTTGTAATTATTAATAATACATATAAGTTAATACGTTGATCGGTGACAGGTAAGTCAGCTGATAAATAGAGCGTTACCTTCTCATAATAGAATGAAATAAAACCCACAGGGTTTACTACCATCATTATTTATAGCTGAATAATACCATAAAAGCTTGTTTTTCATAAGTACGGTAAGGGGATTTAAATTGAATACGATCAATGACTTTGACTTTAGCACTAGTGTTGCACGATTTATCCATTTGATGCCATGACTCGTTGTCGTAGTTACCGATACTTTCTATTATAAAAAAGTAATGAATCCTCTGGGATTATTGGTAAATACTCTAGTTAATTTTTTAAATAAAAAGTAAAATTAGAAGTAAGTTAATGAACTAAAAATGTATTAAGCAAGGAACTGTGGGTGATTTCAAAAAAAGTAAAAGAGCTATTTGTTTCGTTAATGGAAGCATCAGGTGATTCTCCCGTTTCCTATGATGTTGAAACGGATCAATATAGTGGCTTTTTCAATAACGCAGTTGTTGATAAATATATTGCATTAGGCGCGCTAGAACTTGTTGATGGAGGGGAGGGCTCAATAACTATCTTACTCAACAATCGAGACGACTTTTTAAGTTCTTTCGCCGCAGGTGCGAGAGAAGCTAAGAACGGTAGTGATCAGTCTTATGCCGACTACAATGCCAATCCGTTTGCATTTTCAGTGGGTTATGAGCACTTTCATCAAATATCTAAGAAAAAACGCAAGATAACTGGCTATGTATGTCATGGTTTTGAAAGAGAAGATACCAGTTTAATACACCAACAATAACAATAATAAGAATTTGAAATAAAAAATGATTAAACAGTTTTTCTTTGTACCACTTGTACTCTTAACATCACTGATAATCTTCACTCTGGTTACTTTATTTTCTACGAGTAACTTTGCTCAAGCTAAATCAGCTAAATCAGCTAAATGGCGGGAAGCAGACTTTGTTGATGCTCATTGTCAGGGGGAAATAGAGCATGTATTAATAGATAAAACGCGGGTTGATTGTTTAACCGATACCCATGCTATAGAGTATGATTGGGGGAAGAAATGGGCTGAGTCTTTAGGGCAGGCGCTATTTTATTCAGCCATGACAGGGAAAAAAGCCGGCATTGTATTGATTGTTAATCCGAAAAGCAAAGAACGCTTTTTAAAACGTTTGAATAAAGCGATTAGCGATAATGATCTTGATGTTGATGTATGGACAATAACCAATAGAAAAACCTAATAAAGCGAACATCCCCATTACGATCAACATTGTTGACTAAAGTGAGATAACCATACTATCGGAGAAAAGACCATATCGAGTTCAGCCTTGATCAATTGATGGTCGTGTTTACTTGAAAACCATAAAACCATATTTTCATGTTCACCTATTTCAATCACTTTAATCGCGGTTAACTTTCCCCATTTGTCATGGATGATCGCTTCATTACCAGCGACTTCAAATTGATAGTTTTCAATTTTATTACTTGCCTGGCGAGAAAGTTTAAAGCGTGTTTTTCCTTGTAATAAATTAAGCCTAATTTGTGCTCCTAATGTATCAATGTCATATAATGCCTGGTTTTTATTTTCACCTTTGTGTTGGTAGTGAGATACTTCATTATTTAAGGTGACCGTTGATGAAAGGCCATTATCAGCAATATCAGCTTCCATTTCTCTTGATTTAATCCCAGTCAACTTCTGAGAAAATCTTGGCGTTAAAAAGTGATGGTATTGAAAGGAATATTGCATCGAACTCTTTTGCTGGTAGGTTGACTCAAGCCATAAAAAACTCACTTCACCGTAAGATGTTACTGTTGCTTTGGTAGTCGTTTCGCTGTTATACCACTTTATTTTACGGTGTAAATAACCAACCTTTCGGTTAAAAAAATAAATGTCATACTCAAATTTTTTATCACATTGATGAAGCTCACTAAAGACCTCTTTGGTTAAAGTGCTAATTGTTTTTGCTTGTAATGGGGTAATAAAAAAAAACAAGAAAACGTTCAGGATTATTAGCGGTGTTAACGTTAGCAAAGAGGAAAAGCACTTGTCAGTGAAGTTGTTGAATGGGGTTCTGTTAGTCAATTTAGTTATCATTGTTGGCTAGCGTTTCAAAGTATTAGCAAAATATTATAAAGGGTATAGTAACACATCAATTAGGGGGCTAAATGAACTATGTCATCACAATAACATCAATATTAATCGAGTATTTTACATAACTCATCCTCTAAAGTTTTCATCCGAAATGGTTTGACTAGCCTACCTTTGAATCCATATTCGGTATGATTGGACATAATCTTACCGGTGGAGTATCCACTTGAAACAATGGCTTTTACCAGAGGATTAATATCAAGTAGCTCCGTTATGACCTCTTCGCCACCTTTACCACCAGGAATGGTTAAATCCATAATAACAACATCAAAAGGTTTACCGCACTTATCAGCATCAATATATTTTTCTAGCGCATTTTTCCCATCAATAGCAGTTTCAACTGAATAGCCTAAGGCTATAAGCATCTCCACTGATATATCCAGAATCATTTCTTCATCATCCATCAATAAGACATTGCCTGAACTTTTCGTGAGGTTTTTTGTTTCATTGAACCATACATTATTAGTTATCTGTACATCTGAACTTGCTGGCAGATAGATACTAAATGTTGTGCCTTTACCAAGTTCCGACTCCACACTGATAAAACCATTATGTTTTTCAATAATGCTGTGTGCCGTAGCTAAGCCAAGTCCACTACCTGATTGTTTAGTGGTAAAATAAGGGTCAAATATATATTTTTTATGCTCCTCAGAGATACCTACGCCATTATCAGAAATTTGGAGACAAACGAATTCGCCACAAAGATGGGGAACAAGGTTATGAGTGAAATTTTCAATATTAATAGCCTCTACAGACAGAATTCCATCTTTGGGCATAGCATGAACGGCGTTAATTAACAGGTTAGTTATAACCTGCGATAATTGCCCTTTATCGGCATTAAGCATCCATAAATTTTTTGGTAGTGTCAGGATAGTTTTAACACTACTGCCACTAAGAGAGAACTCAATTGAATCTTCAATAACCTGTTTAACATCTATAGTCTCAATTAAAGGATCGCCACCTTTTGCAAAGGTCAGTAGTTGATTTGTTAGGTTGGTAGCTCTATCCATCGCTTGATTGGCCGTTTTAATATGCTGATATGCATCATGTTCAGCGGGTAATTTTAGTTTTGCTAATTCAAGGTGACCAAACATGCCAGCAAGGATATTATTAAAATCATGGGCTATTCCTCCCGCTAAGAAGCCAATAGATTTAAGTTTTCTTGCTTTGAATAACTCCTCTTCAATTTGTTTTTGCAATGTAATATCGACAATACTAACGGGTACACTTTTGAATCCCTCTTTTGACGTAGGTATATGATAAGAAAGTATAGTATGTATATTATTACCTGCTTTTGTTGTAAAAGTAGCTTCAGAACGAAATACCTTATCGCCATCCCATATAGCACATAACTCCTTGATAAATACCTCATCTGCCTCAGGGGTAAAAGAGTTCGATATTTCTTCAATAAAATTATGCTCTGAAGTTAAATTAAACATTTTGAGCGTTGCATTATTCACATTGACTACTTTGACCATGCCGGTAAATTCAATTATTTTTTGCGGGTGTTCTCTCAAGTATTGATACAAATCTGTCACTCCGGCAATACGAAGCTGCTCCAAAGCACTTTTAAGGTCTGACATATCCTCATTCAAAATAGAGATCTCTGTATTCTCAAATATACTGCGAAATTTAATTTCACTCTCTCGTGATTTTCTTTGATGGTTTCTTTGCTCGGTAACATTTTCGGTTAACCCTAAAACTCTTTCTACATGACCCATTTCGTCAAAAACAGGGGCGAAACAGGAGCTGAAAATAAGTTCAGAGTCTTCGGGGCTAAATTCAAAAGCATGAAACTCACCTTGATATGCTTGTGTTAAGAACTCATTTATTTCAACCTTTTGTTTTTCACAGACAAAATCTATGTAATGAATACCACAAACTTCCTCTTCTTTTTTCATATTCATCATATTAAGACCCGTTCCATTCATTGAGGTGATCTGGCCTGCTAAGTTAATTTCATGAATACAGATAGGAGCCGATTGAATAAGCGTAGTCAATCGGTGTTCATTTTCTTGGGCTGCTATGAGTTCTATTCGAAGTGACTTAATTAATTCGTCCTTGGCATCTAGCTCTTGTTGCATTTTATTCCCTTTATTCCCTTTAGAGCACAATGCTCTTAACTACCATATTTGATGTCCTTAATAGAGAGAGCTTAGTAGAAACAGTACAATCTTTCCATTATAGAAATAGTATGTTCGTCATCTGTGCGCGCTAATAAACCCCAATTTTGTATATGATCACATCAAAAATACGGGTGTTGATAAGTCTCTCATTATTTTAAGCAGGCATATTCATTTTCTAAATATCAGGTTTCAATCTCCATATTTATGGAAGCATTTTTTCTATGGTCTAGAATATTCTATGAGATGAAATTTATGCGGTAATTAACGTGTTGAAAGTGATTTAACAGCCATTTTAATACTTAAATAATTCAGTGACTTTTAATCTCTAAGGTTAGGCTAATTTAGGGAAAAACTATGATTGAGAATAAGATAAAGGCATCAGATTTATTTGTACAAGCGCTCGAGGCCGAAGGGGTGGAGTACATTTTTGCGGTACCTGGGGAGGAAAACTTGGACATGGTTGAATCTTTGCGTAAATCTACCATTAAGTTAGTACTTACTCGCCATGAGCAAGGTTCGGGCTTTATGGCTGCTACTTATGGTCGCCTAACCGGAAAAGCGGGTGTTTGTATGGCTACACTTGGTCCCGGTGCTACAAATTTGGCAACACCTGCCGCTTATGCTCACTTAGGGGGCATGCCTTTAATTATGATTACCGGGCAAAAGCCCATTAAAAAGTCAAAGCAGGGCCAATTCCAAATTATTGATGTGGTTGGCTTGTTTGCACCTATTTGTAAAATGTCTAAACAAATTGTGCACGGAGATACTATTCCATCGCTAGTTCGAGAAGCTTTTCGTCTTAGTGAAGAAGAACGGCCCGGAGCCTTGCTTTTAGAATTACCGGAAGATATTGCCGCAGAAGACTGTACTGAAAAAGTAGTGACACCACATAAACGGCATTATGCTCATGCGAGTGATATCGTGCTAAAGGAGGCTGTAACATTAATTAAGTCAGCAAAAATGCCGTTAATATTAATTGGCGCAGGTGCTAACCGGCAAAATGTTCGTGAGGCAATGTGTAACTTTGTTCATGCTACTCGTATTCCGTTTTTTGTTACGCAAATGGGTAAAGGTGTTGTTGATGAACGTTCAAGCCTATTTTTGGGGACGGCAGCATTATCCGCGGGCGATTATTTACATTGCGCTATTGAGCGAGCAGATCTAATTATCAATATTGGACATGATGTCATTGAAAAACCGCCATTTTTTATGGAACAAGGTGGTAAGACAGTTATCCATATAAATTATAAGTCAGCGCAAGTTGACCAAGTCTATTTTCCACAAATTGAAGTTATTGGCGATCTCGCTGCATCTGTTGATGCATTAAAAGTTAAGTTAGGCGGTGAAGTTCAATTTGATCGTACATATTTTGAAAAAATAAAGTTAGCGATTGATGAGCATATTGAAGAAGGGGCAGGTGATGCTCGTTTTCCTATTATTCCACAACGTTTTGTTGCCGATATTCGAAAAGTAATGGCTGATAAAGATATTATCGCCTTGGATAATGGCATCTATAAAATTTGGTTCGCGCGTAACTATAAGGCTTATCAGCCTAATACGGTATTACTTGATAACGCCCTTGCCACTATGGGAGCAGGTCTTCCTTCAGGCATGATGGCTGCCATGTTAAACCCAGATCAAAGAGTCATGGCGATATGTGGTGACGGTGGTTTTATGATGAACTCACAAGAATTAGAAACTGCCATTCGTCTAGGTTTGAACTTAGTGGTAACGGTATTAAATGATAATTCTTATGGCATGATTCGCTGGAAGCAAGCCAGTGCAGGTTTTGATGATTGGGGCTTAGAGTTTGGTAATCCTGACTTTGTTAAATATGCAGAAAGTTATGGCGCAACAGGGCATAGAGTCACTTGTGCCCAAGATCTAATACCTACCTATGAAAAAGCCTTCTCTGCAGGGGGAGTGCATCTTGTTGAATTACCAGTTGATTACTCTGAAAATCAGAGAGTATTAATTGATGAATTAGCTGAAAAGGTTTGTTTAATATAACTTTATATGAAGCCTTTGGGCAAAGCACTTTCAACTATTAAAGAGAAATATTATGGCTAATGCAAAGAAAAGTAGCGTTTCTGGAAAAAAGAACGGGCCGGAAAAACTTAATGTGGTTAACCCTTTTGATCAAAGTCATGTAGGGTCAGTTCCGACAGTTACTTGGGATAAAATTGATAAATATTTAACAAGCTCCCAACAACTCTTTAAAGACAGCCATCAATGGCTTCCTGCATTTGAGCGTATTAAAATACTCAAAAAAGCTGCGGTACTACTTTCTCAAAGAGCAGATGAATTAGCGCTATTAATTGCCAGTGAAGGGGGAAAACCACTGGCCGATGCGCGTGTTGAAGTTGCTAGAGCTATTGATGGTGTTGAGCTTTGCGCCAAAGAAATCTCTAAATTAACCGGTAGCCAAATACCGATGGACTTAACTCAAGCAGGCGCGGGTAGAATAGCCTTTACCACCAAAGAGCCGATTGGTATTGTCGTTGCTGTCTCTGCGTTTAATCACCCGTTGAATTTAATCGTGCATCAGGTTGCGCCAGCCGTTGCTGCAGGTTGCCCTGTGTTAGTTAAGCCAGCACGAGATACGCCGTTATCTTGTAAGGCATTTGTTGATATATTACATGAAGCAGGCTTACCCCCTCACTGGTGCCATTTTATTGCCTGTGATATCCCTACCTCTGAAAAAATGATCACCGACCCACGTGTGGCATTTTTCAGTTTCATTGGTTCGGCTAAAGTGGGTTGGATGTTGCGTTCTAAGTTAGCACCAGGTACACGCTGTGCATTAGAACATGGCGGAGTTGCCCCTGTTCTTATCGAAGATAGTGCAGATATTGAGGAGATGATCCCAAGTTTACTTAAAGGTGGTTTTTATCATTCAGGACAAGTGTGTGTGTCTGTTCAACGTATTTTTGCCCCTAAGGCCAAAGCAAAATATATTGCACAAATGTTGGCTGATGGCGCAGCAAAACTCATTGTTGGTAATGCGATAGATAAATTTACAGAGTGCGGACCACTTATTCGACCTAAAGAAGTTGACCGGGTTGCTGCTTGGGTTGATGAAGCTGTGGCAGCGGGCGCAACACTTGTTACTGGAGGTAAACGATTAGGAAAAACCACCTATGCACCAACGGTACTTCTTGAGCCACCAGTTGATGCTAAAGTTTCTACTATGGAAGTTTTTGGTCCTGTCGTTTGTGTATATAGCTATACCGATATTGACAAAGCTATTGCTCAAGCTAATTCATTGGAATATGCCTTTCAAGCGTCAGTGTTTACAAAAAATCTTGATGTAGCAATGAAAGCCATTCGAGAATTAGAGGCTACTGCAGTGATGGTGAATGATCATAGTGCATTTAGGGTTGATTGGATGCCTTTCGCTGGGCGGAAGCAGTCGGGATATAATACTGGCGGCATTGCTTACACAATGCACGATATGTCTCAGGATAAAATGGCCGTTATTAAGCTTTAATCGTTACTCATTGTGAGTAATAGAAAGCGCCAATGATATTGGTATAATTACTACTAAGTAGCACAAGCCCATTTTAGGGCTTTTTTTTCGTCTCCAGTTTACTGCCCATACAATATATACCCATTACCATTCAAGACGCATGTTTCAGAGTTTGTGAGCTGTTTCAGTTTTAGGCGCAGTGATTAAATAATGGTTATTCCCTATGTAATTGCTGCAATAACAAAAAATGAATTAACTCAATAATTTAAATTATCAGTATTAAATTGTTAATTAAAGCCCTTATCTTTGTGATAAGGGCTTTTTGCATTTTATCAGTGAAGTTGCTTTTATCGTTTTTAACTTTATAGTTTTAATTTCCTTCTTTTAACTTTTGACAAGTCTGCATTTTACTCTGGTCTTCTTTATCACTAATGAGTACTTGTTGAAGCAGCTCCATGCGTTGTTTCACTGCAACACCGTAACTATGATCGTCTCCCCAGACTCTAGATAAAACATGCATTGATTCTTTATCGTGATCGGAAAATAATTTGCCAGCACGTTTAGAGCTCTCGGTGCTATTTCCTAGTAACTCTAACGCTGAAATGCCTAGTTCCAAAGCTGATTCGAACGTTTCTCGTTTAATTGCTTTTACACCGATACGTAATAACTCATAAGCATGATGGCGATCAATAGCACGGGCAGCAATTTGTAAATTTGGGTAATGCTTTTGCGCGAGTAGGGCAATTTCAATGATTTTATCCGGCTCATCAATAGCTATTACTAACAACTGCGCTTCTTTTGCGCCGGAAGCTTCTAATAAGTCTTTACGTGCAGCATCACCATAAAATACTTTATTGCCAAATTTCTTTAACATGTCAATTTGACTTGGACTGTGGTCTAAAATAGACAGATGATAACCTTGCGAGCTAAGTAGACGACCTACTATTTGGCCAAAACGACCATAACCCGCAATGATAACGCTTTTGGTGGCCTCTATATCTTCGGGTTTATCAAATTCTTTAGCGTCCTCTTGCTCTTTGTTGAGTATTTTTTCATAAATGATCAATAAAACAGGAGCCATCAGCATAGAGATAGCGACCACTAAAGTGGTGATTTTACTCTGCCCTAGTGTGAGTATTTGCAAAGTAGAAGTGAGTGATAGCAGTACAAAAGCAAATTCACCTCCTTGGGCTAACGCGAGGGTAAATAGTAACCTTTGCTTTTTCGCCATTTTAAATAACGTCGCTAAACAAAATAATACCGCAGCTTTGATAACAATTAACGACACGACTAATAATGTCACTAAACCTAGTTCATCAAACAGTAATGGAAAATCTATTGACGCACCGACAGTAATAAAAAATAAACCAAGTAATAGTCCTTTAAACGGTTCAATATCAACTTCCAGTTCATGTCTAAATTCACTTTCGGCTAAAACGACGCCAGCTAAAAATGTACCTAGGGCAGGTGATAAACCAATCTTTTGCATAATTACCGCGATAACTATAACGAGAAATAAAGCGAATACCGTAAAGAGCTCACGTAAGCGCGTTTCGGCGATATAACGAAATAAAGGTGCTGAAACATATTTACCCGCCAAAATAATAGCTGCGATAACACCAACAGATATTGCCGTTTGAATATACACGGGAAAATGTTCAATCAAATTGCCATTAGAGCCTGAGGCACTAATGCTGTCACTGAAGGCTAATAAGGGGACTAAGGCTAAAATGGGTATCACAGCAATATCTTGAAAGAGTAATACTGAGAATGCGTTTTGACCTGCTTCTTGTTTTATCCAGCCTTTTTCATTTAATGTTTGCAAAACAATAGCCGTTGATGAAAGTGCCAACATTAACCCTATAGCCAGCGAAGTTTGCCACGCCAGTGAAAAAATAGTGTAGCAGGCAGCCCAGATTAGTAGAGTGGTTATAACAACTTGTAAGCCACCTAAGCCAATGATTGAATGTCTTAGTTTCCATAAACGAGAAGGCTGTAATTCAAGACCGACTAAAAATAGCATCATCACAACACCAAACTCGGCAAAATGCATTACATCAGTTTGATCGCCAACTAAGCCTAATAAGAAAGGTCCAATCAAAATGCCAGCTAACAAATAACCAAGCACCGAGCCTAAGCCGACACGCTTTGCTATGGGCACCGCAACTATTGCTGCGGCGAGATATATCACAGCCATTTCTAACATCATTTTCTCCAGAGTGTGCTTATTGAAAACGGACCCATATTTAGTCTGATGGATATTTTTTAATATAATAGTTTTGAGCCATATTCACTTTATTATTAGCGTTATGATGAATAATAGCTTTATTCTCGCCGCTATACCCGTTACCACTAAAAATATATTTTTTAAATATTTGATAACATTAGTAAATAAAAATAATTTTATATCATGAAAAATACTAACTCGCATTATTTATTATTTAACCTACACTCAGTGTTGTGTGATAAACGTACAATTTAAGCCTCTATTTAAAGGAATGATAAAAATGGAATTTGATACCCCGCAAGCGATCCGTAAAATAAAATTATGCCCGCAAAGTAAAATTTTGATTGATGGTAAGAGTCAATGCAAACTACAAGCCATGTCATTTGCTCTTAAATATCATCGAGTTGATGTTACAGAAACACTCGGTGAGTTAACAGTCAAGGGTATAGTACCTGTTGGTGAATAGCGTATTAGGTAAATGTTTCAAGGTTATATTAACTCAATCCCCCATTGTTTTTAGCATCATCAGCCCCTCTACTAATGATTTTAGTAGAGGGGCTTTATTATTACTGCCAAAAAGCAATAGGTGAGCTTAGGTGCTCGTCCTACTATCTTAACCCTGTTTGGGAGACAATAAATCGGCTCTAGTTAAGCATTAGTCGACTCAGTTATCGGTTATCAAGTCTTTAAATGTTGAGTCTTTAGTATATACGTTTAATGCTTAGTAATAATCGTGCCAATTTTCCTTTAAAGAGGTAACCGTGAAGCTACATATATCGGATGTTTAGCTAGATCAATGTATATGCAATTTTGTTGTAAATACATTGCTAATCCTTGCTCATTCAACTAATTTTTAAGTAAGAGAAGTCATTGATATTATTTTATTAATAAATAATATCAATTGTTATTGAGACGCTTGTTCGTTAGGGGATAAAGATGAAATTAATTAAAAATATCTTAGTGGTAATGGACTCTAGCAGTGATCATCAAGCCGCATTAGTGCAAGCAATAAAAATTGCCGAGAAAACATCGGCAAGTATTGAATTGTTCCTTGTCGCTTATAATAGTCAATGTGTTAGTCATTGGAATCTTGAACAAGCACAATTAGATGATTTGAAAAATGAATATTTAGCCTCTAAAGTTCGCTGGTTAGAAACCTATATACCTGAAATAAAAGCACTTAATGTTGTTGCTACTATGGATGTCGTTTGGCATGCGGATGTGAGTTGTGCTGTATTGGCTAAAGTGGCAAGTACTGATGCTTCTATGGTAATAAAATCAACCAAGCAAGATTCAATTATTAATAAAATATTTTTTACTCCCTGTGATTGGAAATTGTTAGAGCACTGCCCAGTTCCATTATTACTGACAAAAAATATTAATGAGTATTCATATCAGCGTATTATGGCTGCTGTTGATCCTGAAAAATCTCACGATAAAGCTGAAAAATTAGATAGTAAGATCCTGCAGGCAAGCTTGGTCATGTCTGAACTTTTTGATAGCCAAACCCATGTTTGCCATTGTTATCAGCCTATAGGAATAGAGCTTTGGCAAGGTATGAGCTCTGTGGGTATGGATCATACTTTAATTAATGGCGACTTTAATGATTATAGTGAAGCGATAAAACATCATCATAAGGTTGCTTTTGAAGACTTATTAAAAGACTATGACTTTGATGAAAAATCAACACATTTAGTTGCGGGCTCTGCTGAATTTGAATTGCCAGATCTTGTTAAAACAGAACAAGTGGACTTGTTAGTGATGGGAATGGCTAATAATGGTAAATTTATTGGTAACTTGGTTGAAAAAATATTAGATAATGTTGACTGTGATATTTTATCATTGAAGTGATAATACTGGCTGGAGCTTCGACTAGGTACATGGGAGATAATATTTTATTCAGTATTGATGAGGGCTTTCGGGCAGGAGGGTAACTTGTCACTCTTGTGATTACATAATCGGACATTTATTTTTTTGTACGCCTGTAAAAATAAATGTTTACTTTTTCAACTAATCAGAGTAAATTATCGACGTTGTTTAGCATTCCTCTGCGAAACAACGTTAATCCCCAGTAATTTTTCGTGTTTTGCTTTCCCTTTCACAGTCAGCCATCACCTTATATAAAGTTATTATATTAAAGCTTTTTGCTGTATGAAATTCCGGTTCATTATCGTTATATTCATCGTATTATATTTTTGTACACTGTACAGTAATCGAGCTTTTTAATATTGCGTTATACGCAATTAAAGGAGTTATATTATGTCTTATACTTATCAAGGTAAGATTTTTGCTATTGAAGCACCAGTAAAGTCAATTTCAATTAACAAATTAAATGTTGTTGTTAAAGACCAAGCAGGCTCACAATTGTTTAAATTTTCTAAAGTAAATGAGTCTAAAGATTTTCTAGCTATGCTATATCAAGAGTAACAAGCAGAAATCATAAGCGCTAGTTGTACTAACGCTTAATCGAAAAAACCAGAATGACCTTAATAAGGTGTTCTGGTTTTTTTATTTCTACTATTTTAAATAGTCTAGATATCGCGCATTATCGTTCGATAATCGCCACTAATCATCAATCTTACTTATTGTTACTTCAATATGCTTACTATTACCTGCATACCACTTCTGAACATAAATAGAACCTAAAATGGGTGGCATACCATCTTTAGGGATTTCCTTGTAACGTACACTGTTTTTATTTTGTTTTTCCAGTTCAAACTTAATTTTAGTTTCAGACATTTTAATATTTTATCTTTTTGAGTTGTTAAGGGGGAATTTATATAAAATAATTTCACCAAACAAGTTGGTAAATTTTGCCAATTTTAGGCTATTAGCACTTATTTATAGATAGCTCCGAACACCTCTACTTGTGTAAGGTATATACGCAAGTCTAGTTCTAATTGGTGATAATCAGGCAACATGCTTTGACATAGCTTATAAAAAGCTTTGTTATGCTCCTTTTCTTTTAGGTGTGCTAATTCATGAACCACTATCATGGCTAAAAAGGCTTCTGGCGTTTTTTTAAAGAGACTACCAATACGGATTTCATTTTTACTTTTGAGTTTATTACCTTGTACGCGGGATACATAAGTGTGCAAACCTAAAGCATTATTAATGATATGAATTTTATCGTCATACTTTATTTGACTCAAAGGAGATGACTTTTTCAAGTATTGGTTCTTTAGCGTCATTACATAGGCACGTAAAGCTTTATCACTCGTAACTTCATGAGTACTCGGATACTTATTTAATAGATACTTCTCTAACGTATTTTGCTCAAGCATTTGCTCCACTTGAAGCTGTACCAGCTCTGAATAGGCGGATAAATACTTTAATTTAGGTTGTTCAAATGGCTGTTGTTTAAATTTTGGCGGCATAGGTACTGTTAGATAATTATCCAAGTCTGTGTCAGTTGGACTTATTATACTTTTTCTTTTTGAATAATATAGGGTCTGTTGAACTTTCGAGATTGTTTTTGCAGCTGCTTGTTGGGTATTTATACAAGGCAGAGCCTTTGTCATGTGGTTATTCAGGACAATGTGCTCCTGCATTGTCTAATAGGCTAAATCCATGTAGCGTCACATAAAAAGGCGATAACGCCGTAAAAATGTCCAACAAGCGCTGTCCGAAGGATTCGGCTAAAAGCGTTTTACTCTTTGTTGAGTCGTACTTGCTTAGAGTGACTAGGCTACATAGTACTCGCCGCGATTAAAAAGCTTTACTCTCTTATAAAAGAGCCGAACAAAATTTAATCGCGAAAGATCAACAGACCCTAGTAAATGACTGTAGTTAACTCGGTATTTGACTTATTCACAGGCTACGGTCTGCAAAGTTATCTATAATTTGATATTATCAACGGTATAACTATTAAGCGCGTACATTTAACGTACGGTGCTTATTACTAACGCAAAACCTTATGTTAAATAGAGAAAATTAATGAACCCGATCATACAAATTTTAAAAGAGTTAAATATTAGTGACGAAAAGATTAATGAGCTTTTTCAAGCACTCACTGAAAATCCTATGATGGCAATGGCATTTATAGCGCAACTTGGTATTCCACCAGAAAAACTCCAAGCGATTATGAGCTTAGTGATGGCAGATCCAGGCTTGATTGAACAGGCTGTTAATGAACTTGGATTAGACTTCTCTAAAGTTGAGGAAGCAAAAGCAAGATTAAAAGCTGGTGATGTTTAATGAGCGTTCAAGAAGTAAATATTACACTCGCTGATTTTATCAGCCAGTTAGACTCAAATAATGAATCAATAAGCTTTGAACAAGTGATGCAAGTTATTAATGAAAACTATAACTATCTACCTACAACGTTTACTAATGGTGAATTAGTTAATAAAACAGGTACTAATGAAGGCTCATGTAAGATTTTTTATTTTGCCAAGCTTAATGGTTTGACTGAGCAGCAAACGTTAGCGTGCTTTGGTCGATTTTATCGTGATGATGTTGTTAAAAATCCACAAGGTAATGACCACGGTAATATTCGTAACTTTATACAGACTGGTTGGCATAAGATTAAATTCAACTCTGTTGCTTTATCACCCAAGGTATAGCAAACAGCATTAGGTCAACGCCTATAGGTTTACGTGTAGGAGTGCATTTTTTATGCACTCCTTATTGCTAACAATCTAACTAGTTGCTATTTCACCCCTCACTCGTTTTATGTTTCGCTATTTTCATTACACCTAAAGAAATAAAGACCAATATCGCCCCCAAAATAAAGCCGACTAATAGGTCGATTAACAAAGGCGTGATTGGAACTAATAGTCCAGAAAATATAGGAGCACTAGCGGCAAAGTTTGTTGCTGTTTCAATAGTGTGATGAAAAGCTGGAACTCCATGAGTAATGAGTGAACCGCCGACAAGCCACATAGCAACAGTGCCCGCGACAGCTAAAAATTTCATTAGTTTAGGCGCAAAAGAAATCATAAAATAGCCTAGGGTGCGTTTTGATTTAGCCCAAAGGCTGACTGATTTATCTTTCACAAGTAATAGACCGCCATCATCAATCTTGACGATGCCCGCTACTAAGCCATAAACACCTATGGTCATTAAAATGGCAATAAAAATTAAGACAGCTATTTGAGTTGTGATTGGTTTATCTGACACTGTGCCTAAAGCAATGATAATAATTTCTGCAGAAAGGATAAAATCGGTGCGGATAGCCCCTTTAATTTTATCTTTTTCGTAAGTCGTAATATCAATATCTTCATCTTGCAAGGCCGTAACTAGTTCTTCATGCTGTTTTTTGTTCTCGTTTTTATGCGCATAACTATGCCAAATTTTCTCAAAACCTTCATAGCATAAATAAGCGCCACCTAACATTAGCAGCGGCATAATTACTATAGGAAGGAAGTAACTTAGTAATAGGGCGAAGGGCACCAATATAGCCTTATTGAGCATTGAACCTTTAAATACAGCCCACACAACTGGTAACTCTCTATCGGCTTTTAAACCGCCAGAAAGTTGTTCGGCATTAACGGCTAAGTCGTCGCCTAATACACCTGCAGTTTTTTTAGCTGCCACTTTTGATAATACGGCAACGTCATCAAGTAGCATTGCAATATCATCAAGAAGGGTAAGTAAACTTGCACCAGCCATGGAAATCCTTAGGGGTAATTAATAACTATAGAGGTAACACTATATTTATCTAAGAGTTATTATTCAATTATTAAGTTTGGATAATGAATTATTCTTGAGGAATTTATACAGCCGCTTTATGTCATAGCTTTAGCGTTAATTGAAAATGGAGGGTATCGTTGTAAGGTGTCGGGTATAAAAAACCGATGAAACGAACTTTATCGGTTTTTAAAAGAGGTACTTAAATAAGCTTGGGCTTATGCACGAGCTTCTTTAGCTTCGATAGTACATGCTTTTTCTTCAATGATGATACCAGCTTCAACTGCATCGATTGCGCGTTGGTCATGCTTGTTAGCAGGACAACCACAAGTGTGATCGCTAACGTTATGTAAACGGGCTTGCTCTAAGTGCCATTGTGCTACTTTGATATGTTGGTCAACATTCATATTATTCTCCAGGACATTTTGATGATTAAAATTATCAAGATTGATAAGTTGGCTAGATTGTAATGATAATACTCGCCGTGTCTAGAGCAGATGCACTATAAATGACAATAAGTTAACATTATGTTTTAATATTAGAATTAATGGCGTTGATATGTTGATATATTGTAGTCAACAATAACTATATGACTTACTTAATTAAAACTTCCACATAGTGGTGGATAAAGCGGTAAGTTTTTTGGAGTAATAAGTGAGTAACCCAATTAGTGAAGGTATAAAAAGGCTGAGGTCTCAGCATAAGTTAACGCAAACTAAGTTAGCTGAAATGGCTGAGATACCTAGAGCAACATTGGCTAATATGGAAAGTGATCTATCAAACCCAAGCATAACATTGGTGGTTAAAGTTGCGCAGGCCTTAGGGGTATCAGTTGACGATTTGATTAGTCGCCAATCAGTACATGTTACTGAAGTTGCCCGTAGAGATATGCCTGTTATTCAACTCGATGATGGCCGCTTCTCCAGTACTAGGGCCAGTCCTATCAGTACTCAAAAATTACTCATTAACGATATCATTATGAAACCTTCGTGTTATAGCAAAGGTGTGCCGCATCCAGAAGGTAGTCATGAGCTATTTTTGTGCTTAGAAGGTACAGCTTACGTTGAAGTACAAAGTGAGGGCTATACAGTTGAAGCGGGTAACTTAATCTATTTTCATGGTCATCTGCCACATTGTTATGGCAATAAAAGCACAGAAAGTGTACATGCTGTTGCGGTTGTGTTTATGGCGTAATGAGTAGAGCTAAAAATTTAAAGTGTTACAAGGGATATTTATTGTCGTTTTTTTAACAGGATAAAGTACAGAAAATAAAAATTGGTTGAGGGAGCTATATTTGAAACAGATAATGACGAATTTCAGCTATTTATAAGGAATAGCCCGACGGTTTTGTTTGGAGATACTAAATATGGAAGTATTAAGATTGGTTGCGGGAGCCAGATTTGAACTGACGACCTTCGGGTTATGAGCCCGACGAGCTACCAGGCTGCTCCATCCCG
>CAJXYE010000019.1 GCA_913063325.1 uncultured Colwellia sp.
AAAAAGAAAATGGCAGGGCTGGACGATGAATATCGTTCAACCCTACTAGAGTCTGGGATTAAAATGCGCTAGCCGTGGTACAACTGTTTTATGGTATGATTTAATTAACACTAAGGTTGTATACTGTGTACAATCCTAAGTGCTAAATAAAAAAAATAACAACATACAGTAAAGCTCACTGGTCTTATGGGAGCATTTGAGGAATATATGAATAAGAATCTAAAGAATAGTTTATTAGCGAGTGCCATTATTGCTGCATTAGGGCTAAATGCTTGCAGTAATGATGCAGTAGAAAATGCATCAACG
The DNA here is from genome assembly GCA_913063325.1 of uncultured Colwellia sp. GTDB lineage: Bacteria > Pseudomonadota > Gammaproteobacteria > Enterobacterales > Alteromonadaceae > Colwellia. Next base: position 307 of record CAJXYE010000019.1, read on the forward strand.
GTGACGAAAACGGCTACTGAAAATAAGCAAGAGCTCAGTGCTGAGCAACAATTAACGTCATTATATCAACAAGCTAAACAAAGCCTTTTTAAACAACGTACTTTATCTGCCACTATGTATGGTTTATCAGCAGAAGAAGTTGGCCAAACAGTTAATAGTCAGATGGAAGACTATGGACCAAAAAATGAAAAACTACTCAGGGCTGAGTTATTATCCTTATCCAATAATATTGCTAACATAAAACTTAATGATAGTGATCTCACGACTAAAAATAACCAGCAAGTTATGGCTGGACTAACGCGATATTTTGCCGGTGATGCTAACTTTAGTATTGGTTACATTGATGTTTGGATGGGGCTATCTCCTTTTATAGTTAATCAAATTAATGGACCCTTAATTGATATTCCTCGCGTGATGCAAAATGATCAAGCCATTACCACTAAACAAGAGGCATTAGACTATATCGAACGCCTAGAGCAGTTTGATAAATTAGCGAGTAGTATTATTGCTAAACAAGCTGTAGATGTTGCTCAAAATTGGTTACCTCCTAAAGTGACCTTACAAGGAGCAATTAAATACCTTAATGGTTTTACTCGTGTTCTTCCTGAACAGCATAGCTTTGTCAGTGTTTTTCGTGAAAAGTTAGAAAAAATCGATTCACTTAATCAAGAGGAAAAGCAAGTATTAATAGAGCAAGTTATCGCGAAAGTAAGCGAGGTAGTTTATCCTGCGTTTCAATCCGTTGAAAAGGCCAGTACAAACCTACTTGCTAAATCCCGTCTTGAATCTGGTATATGGGCACAACCAAACGGTAGCGCTTATTATCAAGATGCGATTAAGCAGCTTGGCGATAGTGAGCTAACACCGACGAACATTCATCAGATTGGCTTAGATGAAGTGGCTCGGATCAGTAGTGCTATGGATAGTATTTTACAAAATCAAGGCTACCAAGAGGGCACAGTAGGTGAGCGCATGGTTGCCTTGAATGAAGAGCCTCGTTTTTTATATGAAGATTCAAAGGCCGGACGAGAAGAGTTACTTAACGATATTAATGGTTATATTGCTGAAGTAACGACAAAAATGGCCCCCGTGTTTAGGACCACGCCAAGTTATCAAGTACAAGTTAAAGCTTTTCCTGTTGAAGTTCAGGATGGTGCCCCAGGTGGGCAGTATACTTCTCCAGCGGTTGATGGAAGCAAGCCGGGTATCTACTGGATTAATTTACGCGATATGAAAGCTAATCCTAAATTTGGTTTGAAAACGCTAACTTATCATGAAGCGAATCCAGGACATCATTGGCAAATAGCCTTGAATTTAGACCAAGCGGAATTACCTTTTTTACGGAGAATCGCGCCTTACAATGCATATACCGAAGGTTGGGCTCTTTATTCAGAACAAGTCGCGTATGAACTCGGCATGTATGAAAATGACCCTTTTGGAAATTTAGGCCGATTACAGGCGGAATTATTTAGAGCAGTACGTTTAGTGGTAGATACGGGTTTGCATGATAAGCGTTGGACACGAGAGCAGGCCATTAGCTATATGGCAAAAGAAACAGGAACAGCTGAATCTGATGTTATTGCTGAAATTGAGCGTTATATGGCATGGCCAGGTCAGGCACTGGGTTATAAGCTAGGTATGCTTAAAATATTAAGTTTAAGAGATCAAGCAAAGCAGCGTTTAGGTGATAAATTTGATCTAGCGGAGTTTCATGATGTTGTGCTTCTAAATGGTGCAGTGCCCATGGCCGTGTTATCACGAAATATTAACCATTGGTTAGATAGCAAGTCATAAACTGCTAGTAATACCAGTCCCACCAATATCAGCTATAAAATAAAAGCCGTAATATTTCTAACAATATTACGGCTTTTAATTGGAAAGCACTGTCTCGATAAATGCGTAGTATTTTTGATTTATAGGAAAGTTGAAGTTAGTGCACCGCTGGGTAGTTTTCAGTAGTTTTATTTTTACGCTGATTTTTCAATAAAACACATTGGGTTTCACCTAAACGTGCGCAGCTATCTAGGGCGGCAATTTCATCTGCTGCAAAATATGCGTTCGAGAGGATCACCGCAGAGCAATTTCCGCGACATAAAACACTTTTTATTTGCTCAATATCTAAGTGAGCAGACTTTTCATCAAGTAAATTATTTATTCTATTCTTACCTTTAAAACTGACACAAAGTACTTTTGAAATATCAACGCCATGTGTCTGTGATAACTGCTCTAAAGATGACTCTTCAGGGTTAATAAATAACACCCACTTTTTTTCTTGATTATGTTGCTGGCAGATACTTGCGTAATGCGATGACAATTCTTGCTGGTTTTCAACACTAGCTAACTGCAACCAAGCTTGCTCTGCAAAGGGAGTACTGATGGCATTTTCGATAACATTTTTTATAACATTAGTGTTATTGGTATTGCTCGTGTACATAGTGCTACCTCGTGTTGAATGGTGATATATAACTATACTGTATGGATGTACAGTATATGCTTTTTGTCGGCTATTCAAGCATTATTTGTCATTTTTTTGTACAAAAAGTTTATTAACTTTATAGATCTTGCTGAAGTATAAAGAGCAAAAGCACAAGGCGTGCGGCCAAATGAAGGTAAAAAATTTATGTTTTAGTATTTAAAAGCATGGATGATCTTTGCGGGAAATAACTATGGCTGGTTGTGCTACCAGATAAAATTTATGGTATTAAAACGCTCTATTCACTTGAGATGATTTAGTGTGGAGTTATGTGAAAAGGAGGTAGTAAGAATTAAAGTATTATTAAATTATTGCGCAGTGGGCGTTAAAATAATTTGCTATTAGTTAAGGTGAGTAGTTAATTAAAATAAAATTGTCTCGATTATATTATCAGTTCGTTTTCTTAGCCTGTGTAATTGTTCGGGAATATCAACGAATGAAGCATGTTATAAAGGCAAATGTTACTCTGCCTTTACAGCGCAATATTTTTATTGTTTAAGCGTTAATGATGTTAGTTGTGCCTCAAACTGTTCAGCACCGGCCTTTACTTGATAGAGTTTTACTAATAAGTAGTTTAGCTCTGGTGCAAACCAAGCGTAAGTAACGCGTTTTTTCTCAGTAATTTCTCGTTTTAATCGAATTGTTTTGACTAAGCCATAGGGAAGTATCAGCTCTTCTTCACCATCATACTGGTACTCATAATTTTTAACAGAGCCTTTAGTGCTAATTACTGGGTATACAAAACGTTTTTGACTAGGGTTATTAATTAGGTCAATACGGTTTTGAAGATGATAGCTCAGTTTATCTAACAGACCGTCAGTAAAGTTCAGCGTGATTTTTTTATCATTCTTTAGATCTATTGCTGTTTTAGCGACTAAGTCATATTGCCACTGATAGTATTTATCGCGACCAGTCCCTTCACGCTGGTAGTCATAGCTATAAGGAATTACTTGGTTATTATCAATATTAACGATAGCTGTTTCGCTACGCTTATCAGAAAAAATTAACCAACTGATATCGGTTTCATAATGGTATTGGATTTTATTATCATCAAGGTAACTTAGCTCCCTTATTGCTTTACCTACAGGATCTGATTTGTGCAATAAAGTATAAGTTGCTCGATATGCTGGGATAATTTCCGAAAATGATTCTTGAGTTTGCTGTGGAACTTCTTTTGGCGGAGGTGGTATCTCTGCAGTATTGGCTAAAGCTATCAAAGGTAAAGCTAAAAAAAGTAAGGGAGAGAATTTCCGCATAATAAACACAATGTCCAGAAGCAATTAGTCGTTATTTATACTAACAGCTTCTGTAAGGGGAGGTAGCAACAATTTGGTAACTATTTTGTTGTGCTTTTTTATTGGACGACATTATGCTTATTGTAGCTAGTACGATGTTTAACCGAAATATTAATCGGCAGCATAACCTGAAATAGGTAGAACATTACCGTCAAGAACTGCATTATCGCCTTGCATGTTAAGTCTTTTTTCGGCAAACCACTTTACTACGAGTGGATAGATACGATGTTCTTGTTCATGTACGCGAGCAGCTAAGTCGTCACTATTGTCACCTTCAAATACAGGTACTTTCGCTTGAAGAATGACAGGACCGCCATCAAGTTCTTCAGTGACAAAGTGAACACTAACACCGTGTACATCATCGCCTGCATCAATAGCGCGTTGATGGGTATTTAATCCCTGGTATTTTGGCAAAAGAGAAGGGTGTATATTTAGCAGTTTCCCTTGATAGTGTTGAACAAAATCAGGGGTGAGGATGCGCATAAAACCAGCTAGCACGATTAAATCGGCGTCAAAGGCATCAATCTTCTTGATAAGGGCTTGATCGTAATCTTCACGGCTATCAAATGCTTTATGTGAAAGTGCTAAGTTAGCAATATCAGCGTTTTGTGCACGAGTCAGACCATAAACATCTTCTTTATTAGAAATCACACCAACCACTTCTGCTGGGTAATTATTATCAGCACAGGCATCAATAATGGCTTGTAAGTTAGTGCCACCGCCAGAGATCAAAACAACTATTTTGCTAGACATGTTTTTCCTACTTTGTGAATAAAGGATTGATAAAGTACAGATAAATAAAAGGGGCTAGTAAATAGCCCCTTTAAAATATACTTATATTTGCTTAATAAGCTTGTTGGTTATGCAAACACTACTGGCTCTTCGCCATCAGCTTTATCAGCGATTTCGCCAATGTGCCAAGCATTTTCGCCATGTGCGGTTAACACTTCAATACTCTGTGCTACTTTATCCGCAGGTACCACGATAACCATGCCCACACCACAGTTGAACGTGCGGTACATTTCATGCTCAGTGATATTACCTTTTTCTTGTAACCAGCTGAAGATGCTCGGCCATGCCCAGCTATCACCTTTAATCACAGCTTGTGCTGATTCAGGTAATACACGTGGGATATTTTCCCAGAAGCCACCACCAGTGATATGAGATAGTGCGTGCACATCAACATTTTTTAGTAACTCAAGCACAGATTTTACATAAATCTTAGTTGGTTCAAGTAAATGGTCAGCAATTTTCTTGCCTTCAAGTAATTCGTTAGTATCAGTATTGTTTACTTCTAATACTTTACGAATTAGTGAAAAACCATTTGAATGAGGACCAGAAGCACCAAGGGCAATCAATTGATCGCCTGCAGCAACATTAGTACCGTCAATTACACGAGATTTTTCAGCAATACCAACACAAAAACCAGCGATATCATAATCGCCCTTGTGATACATGCCAGGCATTTCAGCGGTTTCACCACCGACAAGAGAACAGCCAGCTTGTAGACAGCCTTCAGCAATACCTTCAACTACAGATACTGCCACGTCAACATCAAGTTTAGCGGTAGCATAATAATCAAGGAAGAATAATGGTTCAGCACCTTGCACGATAAGATCGTTAACACACATAGCAACTAAATCGATACCAACGGTATCGTGTCTAGCTAAATCGATAGCTAAACGTAATTTAGTGCCGACACCGTCGGTACCAGCAACTAATACAGGCTCTTTATAACCGGTAGGTAATTGAAATACCGAACCAAAACCACCTAAACCACCCATAACCTCTGGACGTGTTGTGCGTTTTACCGCACCTTTAATTTTATCAACTAGGGCATTACCAGCATCAATATCAACACCAGCATCTTTATAGCTTAACGACTGTTTTTGTTCGCTCACGGGAAACCTCAGAAATTACCGACAGTATTTTATGGGGCGTATTCTACCAGTGCTAAGGCTCATACTCAAGACGATAAACAGTATCTTCTCCTTGTTTTATTTTTACGAGACATTTCTAAGGGATTTATGAATATTTGCAAGTATTCATTGCAGGTGATGTGGTAAGATATTATTTATAAAATCATAGCGTTTTTTAAAATTTTTAGTTGATATGTTTAGATTTCCTTTTGTTATATTTATGCTGGTATTATCGCTATTTAGCGCTAATTTACGGGCACTTGAAGTAAGCGATTTGTACCAAGCTAATGTTGCAGTCGAATCACAAGATAGCGCGCAACGAGAGCGGGCGATAAAACAAGCACTGCAAAATGTGCTTTTAAAAGTCGGTGGTAAAAAAAGTGTTTTAACACATGAAGTATTAAAAGCAGCTCAAAAAAGAGCGACCCGTTATGTTAGTCAATATCGTTATCTGAGAAAAGAGGGGCAACTAAGTTTAGTTGTCAGCTTTAACGAAGATAAAGTAAATAAATTGTTCAAAGACGCTGACCTAGCTTTATGGGGGAGCCTACGTCCACAGGTTCTCCTGTGGTTGATTGATGAACAAGGTGCAAGTCGAAGAATCGTTGCTTCGGATGCCAATACACTTATTTCTAAAAGTATTAATGATTTCTCTACACAACGTGGTTTACCTATTATTACGCCTCTTATGGATTTAACCGATAACGAAAACGTTGTGTTAAGTGACTTTTGGGGATATTTTCCTGAACAAATACAACAAGCCTCGCAGCGTTATTTTGCAGATACTATTGTGGTGATGAGAATTTCAGATTCGAGTTTAGTCCCTAAGAGTGAACTAGTTGATATAGAGGTTTCTTCGCAAAGTGAATCGTGTGGTTTGTTATGCGAACAACAAGAGAGAGTTAGACCTAAAGTACTCGATTGGCGAGTGTTCACTCAAGGTGTTCGTTATACCCAAAAATATCAGGGGCTTGATAGCGTTAATTTGATCAATCAAGGTTTATCAGATATTACTGAATTGATTTATCAGTCTTATGCTTTATCAACAACGGCAGAAAATGATTTTGTTATTGAAGTGAATAATGTCACCTCATTAAAAAATGATACCCAGTTGTTTAATTTTCTTTTGGATTTATCTGCGGTTAAAGCAGTCACTTTAACGAGCGCTCAAGGCGATATTCGTCAGTTCAAATTAGATTTAATCGGTTCAAGAGCTTCATTTTTAGCGTCACTAAAATTAAATACTAAGTTAACACAGCAACTTGATGGACTTTCTGATAGCCAGCAATTCACAAATCAAATGAAAATTGTTGTGTTAGGCGAGCCCCAAAAAGTAATGTCGGACGAAATTTCAGCAACTATTCCTAGCAGTAATATTGATGATTCGCCGGTTAACTTAGTTGCCAATAACGAAGGTGGCACTAATAAAGATACCGCTATGATTGACTCTGGGGTAGAAGATACCAATAATTTTAATACGCAGCCTGCCACAATACTTAATAAGAATGATGAATTGCAAACATTAACTGAAACAACACCGCCACTTAAGATAGTACCAAAAGTTCCTGTTTTTTATTGGGAGCAAGGATGAAGCAAGTCGCTCAACTTACTCTGATGGTTCAACTACCTGACGATGAAACATTTGAAAGTTATAAAAGTAAAGCCAATGTAGGAGTCGTGAGTCAGTTAAAGTCTTACATAGAGCAAAAGCAAGAGACACCACACGGTTTTTATTTATTTGGCTTAACCAGTACAGGTAAATCGCACCTACTCCATGCAAGTAGTACTTATGCTGCGAAAATGGGTAAGTCATCTGTATGTTTATCCTGTGCTGAATTAAAACAGTTACCGGTAGAGGTATTGGATGGCTTAGAGCAAATTGATTTAATTTGTTTAGATGATATTCATTTAATTGCCGGTGATACACGTTGGCAACAAGCTATTTTTGATTTATATAATCGTGTGCTAGAACAAAACAACTACTTATTAATTTCAGGTAATGAAAGTGCCCAGCAATTGGGCATTAGTTTACCTGACCTAGTCTCAAGGCTTACTTGGGGTTTAACTGAGCAGGTTAAGGCACTTGATGATGAAGAAAAGGTTTCGGCTCTGCAACATAGAGCGACACAACGGGGTTTATTTATATCAGATGAAGTTGTTAAGTTTTTACTTAATCGTTTAAGTCGAGATATGGGAAGTTTAATCAACTCACTTGATATTTTAGATAAAGCCTCAATTCAAGAGCAACGAAAAATTACCATTCCTTTTATTAAAGAGGTATTAAGCCTACAGTAGTTACTTATTGTCGGTGTGGTGGTTAAAAATAGTATCACGCGATTATATCAATCGCGTTTTTTAGTTTTATTTAAGTCATTATATTGCAGAAGTCACTCTTTCAATGACTTGGCCTCGAATCCAAATGAAAGCTAAGCTAGAAAGTAAAAATCCTTCAAACTTAGGCTTAGTGGTTAGGTAAAGGTTTTTGATAATAACGAGTAAAGTTACTTTTTCTCTTTGACTCAGTGGGAGCAGTTAAAATAGCAGGGTCTTTAAACTGTTTCATCATTCTACTCATATTTGACTCTGCTGGGCTGATTGTTAAATTATCAAGCCAGCTATTTCCTTCAACCATAACAATTGGCGCAGGAACTTGTCCCATAGCGGCCAGACTGTCAAATTCAGGCAATACACGGTTAGTACTAAATAGTACTCTTTCTCTTAATTTATCATCACCTATACGGCCACGTTGTCCCCAGGTGACAATGTAGTCGCTGGCTGAAATATCATCGCCACTGGGTTGGTTGGTGATCGCAACATCACGTATTACTGCAAAACGATTTTGCATCATTAGTTCTTCAAACAACATGGCGTAATCTTCACGTAAACTTGAATAGGCATAATAGTCTGAGGCTCTATCTGGGCTGAAAAAGCCTTCGATATCTGTGGGTAAATAACTCCTTTGTAGCGATGTTGCCGCCTCGCCAGCAAAACTCACTTGCCCTAAATTACGCATTTCTTGGCTTGCTAATGGCAAGGAGATAGCTAACTCATCGGACTCAAAATTTGTACTGACTGCAGCATCTAATATTCGCAGATTACTACTATGAACATACCATTCATTACTGGGGAAAAAGTCATTGGCATGAGCGAGCTCATGATACATTAACGAGGTTAATCGATATAAGGCATCTTGTGCCGTGCGATTAACACGTGAAGCTTTGCTGTAATTATTGCTCGCATAATCATTATCTTTGACGTATCGCCAAGGCATAACAAATTGTAAATCGTTACCAAAATCAGCTCTGAAATCAGGGGCTTCATTTATAGTGTCGCGCTCTTGAGGTGTTAACCAGAAATTTTCAGCGTCTAAATAGATAGCGCCAGTTGCCGCCCAGTAAAATGACGGGCGAACATCATAAGAAATAACGATTGCCGTGGTGGCTCTTAACAAGTTTTTTATATCATTGTTGGTATCGTTATTCGTTAAAAACGCTTTAAAACGATCGCCCATCCATCGATGTGATACCACAACACGATCCATTATGTTATCTATTGAAGGGCTCGCTGAAGTGCCTTTCACTTCCTCGGCAAGTAAAGGGATTTTCTCTAAAGTACATGAGCTAGTTAAGGTATTAGAGTAAACACAAGAGACCAGGTTACCTGCATAAGGACTGTTATTGTTATACGCAAAGACAGATGCTTTACGATCAGAAAAATAAGCATTGCTTCCTATTGAAGCTGCCGGCTCTATTAAAACAGCGACTTGGTCACTATAGGTATTTGTGTTATCTAGGTCAGTAGCTGAAACGTTAAACGTTACTATGGTATCAAGGTTAACGGATGGCGCATCAAAAAATATTGCCAACTCACCGTCGGTGTGTTCTGCAGTTAAGGCAATACTTGGGCCTGATACTTGCTGCCACTTCAATGTATTAATATCAATAGTTTGATCTAGTTCACTTCTAAATGAGACTTTATTTCCAGCAGTAACCACATGCGATAAACGACTGGTAATTTTATGATAGTCCTCATTTACGGTAATGCTTTTTTCTAGTGTTTGCTCAACCCCATTATTAAGGGTGAAAGTGACACTAAAACTGTAATCGCCTGCGAGGGCAGGAGTAAACGAAATAACTTTACTTCTTTTTGCTAAAATCGTAACCGGCTCTCCAGCTGTTTGCTGCCAGCTAATATTACTAATACTGTCATTAGGGTGGTGAAGAAGAAGGTCTATACCTTGATTAATATTTTGTATTTCATCTAGCTGTACTATGTCACCTTCTGGATAAATGGATCCATTAGAAGAACTCCCATTACACGCCGTTAATAGCGTAATGAGTAACAAAGACAACACAAAGTTAATATTTACAATAGTTAAACGCATTCGCTTCTTCCTTTTTATGCTTGTCTAGTTAGCTTTATTTACTCTCTTTCTTTTTTCGAATACTCAAACCAAGTTCCTGACCACGATACTTAGCATAATAAGTAGCGCCAAAAAACATAGCACTAGCAAAAATCAGTTCTAGGCTTGCCCATATTCTGTCTGCGGGCAATACCCAAAGCGTAGTTAAACTATGTAAAAAGTAGATTAATACGATAAAGTTAGACCAAGCATAGGTAAATGGGTTGCCCTGTAACATGCCTTTTAAAGGAAACAATAGCGGCAGAGTAAACATCAATAACGACGTTGAAGTACTTAAACTCTCACTTGGGCTCAAGACAATTAGCCAGAGAGGCATAAAGATAAGTAATGAAAAATAGCCAATTAGGGCTATTTTTTTATAACTACTCGTTGAAAGTTTTTGTTTATTCATTGGACTACTTATTTAGGTAAAGGGATAGATATTAATATAGCGCTAAAAAAAGGCTAAAATATTTTCAGGAGGTCGGCCAATAACAGCTGTGCTGCCATTAGAGACAATAGGGCGCTCAATAAGTTTTGGCGTATTAGCCATAGCATTAATAAGTGTTTCTTCATCAGCACCTTTTAAATTTTGCTCAGTAAATTCAGGCTCTTTTATGCGCATCATCTGTAGCGGTGAACAATCAAGCTGCAACAATAGCTGCTTGATTTCGTCGTGAGTCAGTGGTGTTTTTAAGTACTCAACAATCGTTATTTTGTGTTGTGACTCTTGTGCATTCTCTTCAAGTAATGCAAGTGTTTGGCGACTTTTAGAGCACCTTGAGTTGTGATATATAGTAAACATTGTTTTCCTTTGATAATTAATCAGCAATAAAATGCTATGAGTAGATAATAACTTAATGATGCCTTTGCTATAAGCGTTTTAATCGGCTCTCTTGTTCTTGAAATTGTAGAACTCGAGCCTTGACTCTTTTTTGCATTAAAGGTTGCTCTTCAAGAAATGTATAACTCGTTTGTAATTCGTCAACAGCCTTTGAGTATGCGCCAAGTAATGCGAATACTTCAGCTTTGCTCATGTGCATCAAACCTGTCTTTCCTTGAGTCCTATATAAAGTGGTTAATATATCATAAGCAATAAAATTACCTGGATTGACTAATAAAAAATCCTGCAATATTTGTGTGGCAAGATCATAGTTTTTCACTGAAAGCAGTGCATTGGCGTAATTTAAACTCACTACCTGATTATTTGGCATAAATAAGTTTAACCGCTCAAGCATCTTAATGGCTGAGTCTGCTTGATTATTTGCGATATAAACATCAGTTAATGCATCGATATAAAATAAATTATTTCCATCAGTTTTTTTCAATGCTTCTAAAATATTTAACGCCTGTACCGTTTGCTTATTTTCGAAATAAGATAACGCTAAACCATATTGTGCGGCCGCTTTAATTGCATAGCGCTTTTTTTCTAACTGTAGTTTGAAGTAGCTGATGTTTGATTTTGCATCGCCTTGGTACCTCGATTTTAATCTCGCTTTGGTTAGTTCAAAACCTAAACTTGGTGGTAGAGGTCTCGCTGGATAATTCAATGCACGTTGTCGGGCATCGGTAATACGAGATTGTGGCATGGGATGGGTTAAGAGCATTGCTGGTGGTTTACTAGCATAACGATACTTAGCTGACATCTTACTAAAGAAACTGGCAGCACCTTGAGGATCAAAATTACTACTGGCTAATAAGGCAATACCGACTCTATCAGCCTCCTTTTCATTACCACGAGTGTAGTTAATACTCGCTTGTTGTGTTGCGGCCATACTTGCACTTAATGCGGCCATACCAACAGTTGGATTAACTAAGGTAAGTAATACACTGGATAGCATAGCAGCCATAGTCAAACTTTGAGTTTGGCTTTGTGATTCGAGGCGACGTGCTAAATGGCGCTGCGTAACGTGCGAAATCTCATGAGCAATAACTGAAGCTAATTCACTTTCGGTGTCAGCTGTGGTGACTAAACCGCTATGAATGCCAACATGACCGCCAAAAAAAGCGAAGGCATTCAATTCATTATTATTAATAAGAAAAAATTCAAACGCATAATTAACCCCTTGAGCATTTTTTACCAAGGTATTTCCTAAGTGATTGATATACTCAATCAATACAGGATCCTGGATGAGTGGCTGAGAACCGCGCAATTGGCGCATCATCGCTTGGCCAATTTGCAGCTCTTTATCAGTTGATAATACGCTGTAACCTGAAATACCTATATCGGGTAATTTATTCTTATTGTTATCAATGGCATTAGCATTAAAACTCGTCGATGTAGCAATAGCTAATGTCAGCATTAAGGCAGTAAACATGGGTTTTAGGTTATACAATATTACATCCTAGGGTGATAATTTAAATAGAGGGAAGTGATGAAACTCACTTAAGCCCCTTGAGTAAGAATATTACCATTTTTTCTGGCTATTTCTTGATAAAACTCGGCAATATTATAACCTTTGACCCCTATAATTTGAAAAGATTCGCTTAAAATTGTTATTAATTCCTCAACTTTGTAATGTGCATATTTTAATAAGGCAGTATCAGCTTCGTCACCGTTTTGGAAACAGTAAATAGCAAAAGCTACTAAGCTATTGATGCGAAATAGCATTTGCGTTTTTTCGGGTGACCAATTATTAAAAGGGCAGTTGCCTTTATCAATCATACTCTGGCTAACGACTTCACCTTCAATCGCTGGGTAACAATGTAATTCGTAACCCATATCATTAAATTCATGGCGCAAAACAATTTGTGGTTTAGTTTTTACCTGAAGACTACCGTCGCTACTCTTACTTGCACCTAAAAGTGCTAAGTTCCATGAGTTTTTATTTAAAATTTGTTTATAGGCACTATCAAAGCCATGAGTAAGAACACCATCTAAATCCCCTATAGAAGTAGATAACATATGATAAATCGTGGAAACATCTCCCCAGTTTATTTTCTTTTTATAAGCATTAATTTCTTTTAAATTAGCTTTTGGGCTTAATGAACTCATTTAATTACCTTTCCTGACAATAAATTTTTTTTCATAATACTTAATCTTACATCTGCAACGAATAAAGGCTTCATCGGTAGCTTTAAAATGACTTTATATAACGTTAAATAACCCAAACACAGAATAACCATGGCTAAATTACTTCTCTTGTCTAAAATGATTTTTAATTCCCTCTGAAATCCTACACTTTGGATGGTAACGGGTATACAGGTACGTTATGATAACTTGAATTAGTACAATGGATTAATTGTCGCAAATTAGTGAATTAAACTAAAGCGCTGTTTTAAGTATTATACCCAATCTACATAAAGATGCAGGATTCAGCTGGAATTAGAAACGTCTTTAGGTAAGGCATTGATTGAAGAGAATGGTTATTCAGGAGAATGTGCTCCTGCATTATCTAAGAAGCTACATCCGTGTAGCGTCCTTGTCGAAATCAATAACGTAGCATAAAACGCTTCTAAACCAGCCCTACGGGGGCGTCTGAGTAGCTCATGTTCTTCGTACCCTTCTTTTTTAAGGGAACAACCCTTAATAAAAGGAGGCGCCTTGAACATGAATTTCTCAGTCGTCCTGAAAATTGCATCTTCAAGTAGCTTGGGTATATATGATTTATAAATATGATGGCAGAGGGAAAAAGTGCCCTGTACCTTTGGTTAATTTACGTTTATTACTAAAAAACATGAATAACGGTGACCTGTGTATTATCACTATTGATGATAGGGGATCCATTAATGATATACCTAAATTGTTAGATAAACAGGGTTATCATTATCAAAAACAGATCAATGATAATGGTGTTGTTGAGATAAGTGTTAGTACATACAAGTGATACTAGGAAGAATTAAGAAAATAGGTAGTTATGTTAAAATTATTTAGTGATTGGTATACCCGTAAGTTCTCAGACCCTCACGCGGTCACGTTAGTTGTTCTTTTAATCTGTATTGCATTATTCATTGCTTTATTTAGTAATCTACTGATGCCTGTTTTTGTTGCTATAGCGCTCGCTTTTCTTTTAGACCTTCCGGTAAATAAGCTAATGCATAGTTCAATGTCGCGTTCTAGTGCAACCATAGTGGTAGTGACCACTTTCTTAGGTTTTTCCTTATTAGCAGTATTAGGACTAATGCCACTTATTTGGAAGCAGAGCAGTAATTTATTGCAAGAAGTTCCTTATATGATTACTCAAGGGCAAGGGTATTTATTGACCTTGCCAGAAAAATATCCTGACTTTGTGCAAGTCTCTCAGATTGAAAGCTTTCTTGTCATGGTTAATGATAATTTACTTGAATGGGGACAGGTGGCACTAAAAGCTTCATTAAACTCTATTTCTGATATCGTCGCCTTAATGGTTTATTTAATTCTTGTACCGCTAATGGTGTTTTTCTTTTTGAAAGATAAAACCGAGTTAATGAGCAGTATTGCCCATTTTCTGCCTAAAGAGCGTCGTATGGCTATTAAGGTAAGCCAAGAAATGAACCAACAAATTTTGAATTATATTCGTGGTAAAGTGATTGAAATACTAATAGTTGGCACATCGACAACCATTGCTTTTATGTTTCTTGATTTACAATACGCTTTACTACTGGGGGTTTTAGTCGGTTTGTCGGTACTGGTTCCTTATGTTGGCGCGACCGTGGTTACTTTCCCGGTAATGTTAGTCGCACTTTTTCAATTTGGTCTGAGCAGTGAGTTTGGTTACGTTATGTTGGCTTATGGCATAATCCAAGCCTTAGACGGTAATGTAATAGTACCTTTGCTCTTTTCTGAAGCGGTCAACCTTCACCCGGTAGTCATCATTATCGCAGTGATATTTTTTGGTGGTTTATGGGGCTTTTGGGGGATATTTTTTGCTATACCATTAGCTACGTTAGTAAAAGCTGTCATTAACGCTTGGCCATCAGTTCCTGAGCCTGATGAGTCGGCAGATACCGAGTCAGTATAAATATAGCGAAAATGATATATCAGCTTAAAGGGCTATCAATAGTTAAAATTACCCTGACACTTATATGTAAGCACTAGAGTAAGGAAATGACATGGAAATAACGTTTACCGAAAGAATGATGCCTGCCCACAAACGTATGGCCCTTGTTGCACATGATAATAAAAAATCTGACTTACTTGCTTGGGCAAAAAATCGCATTGATGATTTAAAATATCACCATTTGTTTGCTACTGGCACAACGGGTACTTTATTAAGTTCAGCCATTGGCTTACCCGTTAAGTGTTTATTCTCAGGGCCAATGGGGGGCGATCAGCAATTAGGTGCATTAATCGCAGAAGGCGAGATTGATGTGATGATTTTTTTCTGGGATCCGTTAGATGCCGTGCCACATGACCCCGATGTCAAAGCGTTGCTAAGATTAGCAGCAGTATGGAATATTCCAGTAGCGACTAATAAATCAACCGCTAATTTTCTAATGGATTCAGCGTTAATGAAACAAGAGAGTGCCATTGAAATTCCAGATTATGCAGCTTATCTAAATGACCGAACCAAATAATTTTATAATATTGTAATAAAAATTAAGATAATAAAAAGCCCTAAGCTACTTTACCTAGCTTAGGGCTTTTTAATGATGCTTATTATAAAATTAAACTTACGAATTTAACTCGTTTAAAACAGCTAACACAACATCATGATGTTCTTTAGTTTTAAATTTATTAAAAACATGGCTGATTTTTCCATCAAGGCCAATTAAAAAGCTTAAACGATGAATGCCATCGTATTCTCTACCCATGAATTTTTTAAGTCCCCACACACCAAATTGATCCGCTACTTGATGGTCAACATCAGATAAAAGTGAAAAGTTTAGCTCATCACGTTGGCAAAATTTAGTTAAGCGTTTTACTTCGTCAGGGCTAATGCCAAAGACAACGGTATTTAACGCTGCTAACTCACTTTTTATATCGCGTAAACCTTGCGCCTGAACGGTACAACCGGGTGTCATTGCTTTAGGGTAAAAGTAGACTAATACTTGTTTTTTACCAATATAGTCAGCTAAGGATATTGTTTCATCTTTATCATTATTGAGAGTAAATAGTGGTGCGGTATCACCAATGGTTAAAGTATTCATAATAAAATCACTTCTGTTTGTAGGTTACTTCGCTGCTTATAATAAATTAGTAGTCGCTTTTTTAATGAAACCTTGTACATCAGTTTGCTGACATAACTCAAGGAAATCACGTTCTAGCTCATCAATACTAATTTTCTCTGTTAAAGCAAACAATATGTTAGCGCTCATATGGTTCGTTTTAGGGTCTATTTCTGATTTTAATGACGAAATGTCTATTTTTCGTGTAGCAAAAAAAGCTGTCATGGCTTTTAGAATACCGGGTTGGTCAATACCTGAGTATTCAGCTTGGTAATGTTTTACTAAGTCGAAAGTTCTGTGACCAGAAGTTCTCTTCATCATAGTGATTAAATCTAAACTATGCGCAAGTTTAGCGATCCTAACTTCAATCTTATTAATTGCTCTGGTATCACCAGTAAGCAACATAATAAAAGTGAATTCTGAACCAAAAATGGCCATTCGGCTGTCTAATATATTACACTCGCATTCACTCGCTAACTTAGTTAATTCACTAACACAACCAGTTCGGTCTGAGCCCATTGCTGTTAGTACTAAATATTGTGACATTTATTACGCCTAAGTCGTCAAGAAAGGCGCATTGTAACTGATCACGATTAAAGTTGGAATCATCTTACATTTTTGTGGTCATATGACTTGTGTTTGTAAAATCAGGCAAGTACCATGGGGCGCAATATTAGCCTTGTTATATATCAAAGTATTTTTTAGTGAGCTTAGTTGGATTTTATATATCAACACCTAAGCCACAGGAGTTTTAATGAGTTGTAGAGCATTTTATTTATCATTGTTAGCCTTGTCACTAACCGCTTGTGGTTCTGTTAATAATAAACAAGCACAAGGCAGTTTTGAGTATCAGAATAAGCCTGAATCTAACGATCTAGTTATCCCTGCCAATTTGAATAAACCACAGCAAGCCAAAGACTTCTTCGTGACTGATAAAATCAATCACCAAGGACCCATTGGTGAAGATATGGATATAAGAGCACCATCATTGGTTATGCCTGTAGCTGCATCTTCACGGGTTGTTGAAGAGTCGGGTATCGCGATAATTTGGTTTGATAAAGTTATTGAAGATAAAGATCTATTGGAATTTATTGAAAGAGTTGTCAAAGAGCAATTAGCAGAGGACAAAGTTACCTATAACTACATTGAAGAAGATACCGAAGTTACCTTAAGTAAAGTCATTGAAGGTGCAACGAGTTTAAAAGAAACCAGCATTAAACGGGAAGGTATTAAAACAGCTATTATTGAGTCTGATTGGTATCACAGCGAAGTCGATGCTGGCTGGATTTTTACCGATATCCAACTTTCAAAGAGCGTACGCTTTCGCTTTCAACTGTTAGCAAAGTCTCATGGACGCAGTGTTTCTTTACGCGTATCACTTATCGACTTTTTACAAACCGATGACAAGGGCGGCAGTAAAACAATGGACCCAATTGATAAGCAAAGAGCCGAAAAAGCTATGCTTAACGAGCTCATTGCCGCAGTTGACTATAACTACCGTGTTCAGCAGCGTGAAGACCGCTTAACACGTGCTAATCAAAAGCTAGTCACAATAGGTAAGAATATCGAAGAAGAACAAGCTTATGTCATTGAAATGGGCTTAGAAGATTTGTGGGGTAATATGCCACTGTTCTTCGAAAAGCATGGTTTTACCATTACAGACTTAAATGAAGATAAAAAGATTTATTATGTAGACTTTGTCAAACCTGAAACAAGTGTTTGGGACAGTATCTGGGGTGATGATGTACCTGTTATTGATGTTAATGATGAAGGTTATCAATTTGTGCTAGCGCCTGTTGATGACACTAATCAGAAAACTACAGTAACTATTTATAAAGCGGATGGCGAGCCGCTGACTTTAGAGGCATTAGAAAGAATTTTCCCTGTAATAGAAAAAGGGCTATCGTTTAGAGATGTTTTCTAACGCGAGTTAACGTAAAGTAATTATTGAAAAATGATTACTTTACAGGCATAAAAAAACTCCACTATATTTATATAGAGTGGAGTTTTTTTATGCCTATTTTTTACTATTTATGAAGACTTTCTTTCTCGATAGGTTTCATTTTATGAGTACTTTTATTTGTTCTTGGTAGTGTCTCTTTTCGATCATTTAAACTTTCTTTACGCATCTTTTGCTTTGAACTTTTTTGAAATGTACTCAAATTTCCTATGATAATAACAACTGTTATTACAATGATAAAAATAGCTAACCAGTTGTCCATTGGAGTACCTCTTGGTAAGTTTGTGAATAGGTTATTTAGGCAGTATAACATTGCTTGGTGCAATGCAGACATTGTTAATATAACGCTTGGCGATGTCTTCTATGTTTTCAACAATGACATCTTTACCCTGTATATTACTGCTGTTGAGTGCTTCAGTTAACACCTTAATATCAAACGCTTGTTGATAGTCTTGCGCTAATGGCAAATAAGATAAATGCCAAGGCTCATTGGCAACGCCACCTTGAAAACTTGCATAAGGGAAGAAAAAACCAAATTTGTGGGCATGAGCAATAAGCCAATCCGATAACTTTGCTAAAGGCCCTTGTTCACTATACTCCCAAGGCTCTAGTTTAAGTTGGTAATCTTCACTTAATAAATTTGGTGCGTACACATCAATGTCACAACCCCAATGATGGCGACTTGCACCGGGTAGGGCGGAATAAAGTAAAATACTATGTACTAACTCAAATGGAGATAAATTTTCTGGCGAAACCAAATCTCCAGCCATATTCTTTATCGGTGTTTTACCCGAAAATTTGTTATTCCATAACATAAGCTGTCGGTTAAACGACCTAAAGCCACTGGCAATTCTTAGTTCAATACCATCCGACTTAGCCGAATTTACCATGGCATCAAAAGCGTTTATCATGTTTTTATGAATAGCAACTCGCTCACTTACATGGTGCAAGTGAGTTTCGGTTTGGCCCAAGACTTGAGCGGCAGTGATATAATTATTATTGTGCATTTTTTAATAGAGCCATTAACTTAATCACAGTTTTTGTGTGTACATAAAACATTAGCCAAACAGTGATAATAGATATCGACGAGTTTTTCTAAATCCTCGCACGATACTGATTCATTGACTTGATGAATTGTGGCATTACAAGGTCCAAGTTCAATAACTTGTGCACCTGTTGGTGCTATAAATCGACCATCTGATGTTCCACCGGACGTTGAAAGCTGAGTTTCCTTGTCCGTCACCTTAAGTATTGCTTGGCTTACGGCGTTTAAAAATCCATGCTCTGATTCAACATGCTCAGTAATAAATGGCTTACCATTAAAAGTCCACTTTATATCATAATCCAGTTGATGTTTATCAAGAATAGACTCTACTTGCTCAACAATTATTTGGTCAGTTAGTTCAGTGCTGTAACGTAAGTTAAATAATGCATTGATATGGCCCGGTACAACATTAGTCGCACCAGTACCGGCATTAATATTAGAAAGTTGAAAACTGGTAGCAGGAAAATAATCATTACCTTTATCCCACTCTACCTGACTTAATTCTGTTAAGGCCGGCATAGCTAAATGAATGGGGTTTTTTACATGTTCAGGGTAGGCAACATGCCCCTGTTTACCTTTAATATCTACTTCTGCTGAAATTGAGCCACGTCGACCATTTTTTACAATATCGCCAACAGCGTGAGTACTCGAAGGCTCACCGACGATACAATAAGTGATTTTTTCATTACGGGCTTCTAATGTATCAATAACTCTTGTGGTGCCATTGATAAATGGGCCTTCCTCATCACTGGTTATTAAATAAGTAATAGAGCCTTGATGATCGGGATGGTCTTGAACAAATTTCTCTGTTGCTACAATCATAGCCGCGAGACTACCTTTCATATCTGACGCACCACGGCCATATAACATACCATCAATAATCGTTGGTTCAAATGGCGGCGTGTTCCATAACTCTAAGTTACCAGCAGGAACCACATCTGTGTGACCAGCAAAACAAAAAACTATGTCATCTTGTGTTTTAGGGTGGGTACTGTCACGTCTTGACCAAAGGTTCGTGGTATCAGCAAAAACCATTGTTTCATTAGCGAAGCCGAGCTTTGCTAATCGCTGCGCCATTAGTTTTTGACAACCGGCATCTTCAGGGGTAACAGAAGCTCTAGCCATTAAATCTATTGCCAGTTCGATAACAGCACTTTGGTTTTTTTGTTCAATTTGACTCACAAGGACTACCTTTACTTAATTTCAATGAAATGTTTTTAGCGACATATTTTCAATAGTGGATTTTAATGATGATGCACTAATTATTTATCGGCGAAAATGGTCTGGTATTGATCCGCTTTAAAACCGAGGTTGAGTTCACCATTTAATGGTAATAGTGGCCTTTTAAGTAACGTTGGTTGCTCAAGTACAGCGGCAAACATGACTTCATCGGTTAAGTTGTTTTTGATCTCATCAGGCAGGTTACGAAAGGTTGTGCTGCGTTTATTTAACAACAATGACCAATCACTTTGTTCGACAAACTGGGTGAGTAATTCAGCGGTTAAAGGCTGTTTTTTAAAATCATAAAGTTGATGTTCAACCTCATTTGTTTCGAGCCATTTAGTCGCTTTTCTAACAGTGTCGCAATTCTTTATCCCGTAAATTGTAATCATAGTTGGGCAGTATCCGATAGTTAATAATCAATGCTTAAGATGATATCAGAATCAGTAGGCTATATCCGCTTTTCTTGGGGGAGTGGAGTGAAAAACAGGCAGTAAGTTCATGCCCTTTTGATGATACCTTCCCGATCTTGCTGCAGGTTATGTGTTGGATAGAACAAATACAGGTGTACCTGTTACTCTGTAATGCGAAACCTAATAATTAATACTCTTTTAGTAGCGTCAGTTGAAGACAATATCAAGAATTTTTGACTGATTTACAGTGACCTTTATTAAATCTTAATCGCTAGGGTGGTAGAGGAGCTTAATTATCCACTTCAGTGCCATTAAATTAGATACCATGGTCTATAATCATTTGTAGTTACTTATTTCTATTGCTCATGGAGGTGCTTTATGAAAGCAAAGGTGTAGTTGTTATGAAAGAAAATGATCTCTTGTTAGAAAAGTCTATCTATCGTTTATTTGAAATTACCCCTGTACCAATTGCCTTGTCTTTTCCTGACGGAAAACTTGAATATGTTAATCCTGCACTAAAAAGAATGCTTGGGTATGAAGATGAGGAAATATATTCTAGTGAAGTCACGATTACCCACCTTGATGATATTCATGTTAATGAAACAATTAGAAAAGAATTAACTCAGCAGCCATTTGTCCCCATTCAAGTAGAAAAAAGATATAGGCATAAACAAGGACACACTATTTTTGTTCAATTGAATATCGTTGCACAAGCAGATAGTGACAATTTAGTAAAAAGATATGTTTCACAGTTAATTGATTTAACAACCATCAAAAAATCTGATGCAGCAGAAATACTACTCAATCATTTAGTTAATAAATCCAATGATGCAATTTATGTTATTGAACCTGAATATGGACAAATTTTAAATTGTAATCAATTAGCGCATCAAAGGTTAGGTTATAACAAAGATGAATTACTAAAATTATCAATTTCTGATATCAATTCGAAGTTCGAAATTAAAGGTAATTGGAATGAGCATTGTCAGCTGATCAAGTTTGAAGGAAATATTGTCGTTGAATCCACTCATACAAGAAAAGATGGTACTAAATTACCCATTGAAGCGAGCGTCAGTTTTATTGAATACAATCAGACAGGCTATTTACTGGCCATAGTAAGAGATATTTCAAGGCGGAAACAAAAAGAGTTAGAAGCATTGGAATTAGCTAATTTAGACCCTTTAACTAAACTCCCCAATAGAAGGGTACTAGAGAATAAATTAGTAAAACTATTTAAAAAGGCCAAGTTAAAAAATACATTGATCGCTTTTTTCTTTATTGACCTTGATCATTTTAAGCTTATTAATGATACACATGGCCATAGTGTTGGCGATAATATTTTGCTTGGTACTGCTAATCGATTAAAACATTGTATTAGAGAGTCTGATATTGTCACTCGAATGGGCGGAGATGAGTTTCTGGTGGTAATTAGTGGTGTTGAAGAGTGCTCTTCAATAAAAATAATGGCTGATAAATTACAAGAAGAATTCCAATCACCTTTTAAAGTTCAAAAACAATTGATACAAGTAAAAGCCAGTATTGGCGTTTCTGTATACTCAAATAACAACGGAGATGCTCATACGTTAATACAATTGGCAGATGAAGCTATGTATGAAGCTAAAAAAGAGCTTGGAACGTCTATTTATTATATATAAGGCCACTTTTTTATTAAATGACTATAACGCTAAAATTTGCGAGCTGTTAAAGGAAATATGAGGATAAAAACTAGTACTCTTTAGCCGTTAGCATAAAAGCAACACGAAATTTTTATCTTCAGGATAATTATACAAAACCTGCAAGGTGTTATTTGTAATATGTGTTACTGCATAACCAAGTATTGGTTAGCCCGAAGTGCTTCAATTGCTGTATTCATACACTCCTCTTTTACTAGAATGTAATCGGTATCAAAAGTAGAGATAGCAAAAATACTAATTTTTTCATTCGCCAACACAGTAGAAATATTTGACAAAATACCTGTCATAGTAAAAGCAAGCGGGCCAACTACTTCCAAGGCTTGCCAATTTAATTCGACTTCATCACTGTCAATAATAATACTTTGTGGTAAAACAATAGATATTTCATCGAAAGTTTTGGCAATGAAAAAAATACTTGCGCTAAATACCTCACCCGGGATCGTCGCACTCTCGGATAAGCTGTGGATGGCAAACTGTTCGTTAATAAGCCTAAGTGTTAATTGTGACATTAATGTCCTTAAAGATTAACTCTAATTGATTATACTCATGTTACCTCGAAATACTCATTTCAGCGAGAATTAAAAGGCTTAGAGGCAAGGCGTAGATTGAAGAGGATGGTTGTTCAGGAGATTAAGCTCCTGCATTCTCTAAGAAGCTACATCCCTGTAGCGTCCTTGTCGAAATCAATAACGCGGCATATAAGTCTTTACCTTTTATTAGATACTCGCCCTGGGGGGGCGCCTGAGCAAATTATGCTCGTCATTGCGTATGTAATTAAGGGAACAACCATTAATTACATACGCGCCTTGATCATGAATCGCTCAGGCGTCCTGAAACAGACATTTTGAAGTATCATGAGTATAACTATAGCACTAGATACTTGTTTTGATTGTTAATTTCATCTAGGTTACAGATGCTTCTATTTAGGGTTTACTAATAGAAATCAATGGTTTTAAGTTAAAACAATTTTAAATGTCTATTTACTAATGTTTAGTGGTTTTTTTTGGGGGAAGAATGATGATATTTCTTTTGAAAATTATATCCACAAAACCTGTGGATATAATTGTTAGTAAGTCACTGTGTTGTTCGTATCTTATTGAAAAAAACGGTTAAATCTGGTAGTTCGTTTTTTGTCTAGTCGGGCTGTAAATAAGATAAAATAAGATAAGTGATTAAAATACTCTGTTAGATACAGATATAAGTAAAAATATAGATTTAACACGGTTAAAGTGCTTGAAAGAGAGCTAAATCGTACATTTATTAAATAAACGTACGATTTATGACAACCTAATGAATACTACATTGTCGCCTGTATTGCCGTTAGGGCGATAGTATAAACGATATCATCAACTAAGGCGCCACGAGACAGGTCATTAACCGGCTTATTCATTCCTTGTAACATAGGTCCGATGCTTACTAAATCAGCAGAGCGCTGCACAGCCTTATAAGTAGTGTTACCTGTATTTAAGTCAGGAAATATGAATACAGTGGCTCTACCGGCGACAGGGCTATTTGGCGCTTTTTTCTTAGCAACATTTTCCATAATGGCAGCATCATATTGAAGTGGTCCATCAATAATGAGATCAGGTCGCTTAGCTTTGACAATTTCAGTTGCTTTAGCTACTTTCTCTACATCAGCGCCTTGACCAGAACTGCCAGTGCTGTAGCTGATCATGGCAACTCTTGGTTCGATATCAAAGGCTTTAGCTGAATCGGCAGACTGAATGGCTATATCGGCTAATTGCTCGGCATTAGGCTCAGGATTAATCGCACAATCACCATAAACAAGTACTTGATCAGGTAATAACATAAAGAAAACAGATGAAACTAATGAGCTTTCTGGTGCGGTTTTAATTAATTGTAATGCGGGTCTTATGGTGTTCGCTGTGGTATTTACGGCGCCAGAGACAAGGCCATCGACTTGACCTAGTTGTAACATCATAGTGGCTAAAACAACATTATCTTTTAAATTTTCTAGTGCAACAACATCGGTTAACCCTTTATTTTTTCTGAGCTCGACCATAGGTCCAACGTAATTATCTCTAATGGAGTCGGGATCTGTTATTAATAAATTATCAGGGAGGTGAATACCTTGGTGCTCAGCAATCTGCAGTATCTCCTCTTTGTTACCAATAAGCTGACAACGGGCAATGTTACGTTCGCAGCATATTGCTGCGGCTTTAATAGTGCGTATATCAGTACCTTCTGGTAACACGATTAACTTATTTGCTTTGCGAGACAATTCCGTTAATTTATGCCTAAAAGCTGGCGGTGATAACAGGTTATAACTGTTGTTTTTAGAGGTTAAACTTTCGAGCCAATCACTGCTTAAATTGTCGGAAACATGTTGTTTTACCTTATCTTGGCGCTGAATGTCGTCTTTGGGTATTTCTGGATTAAAGCCCATGATATGACGCGAGGTCTGCCAAGTATCCCAAGGTACAGACAATACAGGTAAACCAGCATCAAGCGCTTGCTGACATAAGTCCCAAACCTGCTCTGAGGGTTCAAAGCCATTAGTTAATATCAAACCGCCTAATTTTGTACCATTTAACGCGGATAAACAGGTAGCAATAATAATGTCGGTACGATCGCCAGGAGTAACAATAAGACGACCGGGCACTAAGTAACTGACTAAGTTTGATACGGTTCGCGCACAAAATGCAACACTACGAAAACGGCGATGTGCCATATCTCCATTGTTAAGCACTTTAGCGTCAAGGTAGTTACTAATATCACACACACGTGGCGCGATAAGATCGATGTCCCACATAACTGTGCCGAGTAGTTCAAAGTGTCGGCCTTTAAAAATAGATAAATCTAACCAATGCTTTAAATTAAAATCACTTTCTATTTCTTCTTCTTTTGGCAATAAACCATATTCTTCTTGGTCTGGGCAATTAAGTTTGTTGATAACACAACCAATGAGATGCTTGTTTTTTATGCCGCCATAGGTTTCCGCGCTGACTTCAAGCCTGTCTTCAAATTCTTCCGCGCTGTCATCACCAGGGCTGGCGACTAAGACAATATCGGCACTAAGCGCTTGCGCGACATCACGATTAATACGACCAGCATAAGGCTGCCTTGGCGTCGGAACTAAACCCTCAATAATGATAACGTCGTGATCTTGTTTAAAGGCATTAAAGTTGGCAACAATCTCTTCTAGCACTATGTCTTGCTGGCCATCGCCCATTTTTTCTTCTACATAACTGAGCGATACGCTAGTACTATTTTGAGATAAGCTTATAGCATCAATGATTTTATTTTTTTTGGCTAAACGATTACGGGAAGGTTGGCTAATGGGTTTGAAGTGGCCAACTTTAATCCCCTTTTGCTGACAGGCATGTAATAAACCTAACGATACGCTGGTTAAGCCTACGCCGGAGCCAACAGGGATTAGCATAATTCTATGGGGCATAAATTAAATCCTATATATTCTTTATTTGAAGCGCTATTTAGCTAAATTTGTTAATAATTGGGCTGATTGCTCGGCAATCACCCACTCTTCATTGGTGGCAATAACCAAGCAAGCTCTCGAGTCTTTATTGGCAATATTACCTGAAGCGCCAAAACGAGTTGTCTGATTTTTTTCATCATCGAGATAAAAATTTAATAACCCTAACTGTTTCACAATTTCAGCACGTATCCAGCTTGAGTTTTCACCAATACCACCAGTAAATATAAGGCCATCTAATTGCGTTAAGCAGGTGCTATAGGAAGCAATACTCTTGGCAATACGATAACAAAAAACCGTTAGTGCTAACCTCGCTTGGCTATTGTTGTCTTCAATCATGGCGTTTTCTAATGTTCGGCAATCATTACTCAAGCCTGAAATACCTAATAAACCACTTTCTTTGTTAACTAATTTATCAACATCAGCAATTGAATAACCTAGATTATCGACCAGATGAAAGATAATACCGGCATCTAGATCGCCACAGCGAGTACCCATCATGACACCTTCGCCAGGTGTCATGCCCATGCTAGTATCCACACTTTCGCCTTGTTTAATGACAGTTACACTACAGCCGTTGCCTAAATGTGCACTGATCAAGTTACATTGCTCTAGCGGTTTATGTAACTGCTTAGCTGCTTGTTTCGCGACAAAGTAGTGGCTGGTACCGTGGAAACCATAACGTCTTATTCCGTGTTCTTTATACAAAGCGTAGGGGAGGCCATAAATGTAAGCTTTCTCGGGCATGGTTTGATGAAACGCTGTATCAAAAACAGCGACTTGAGGTAAGTCATTAAAAGCCTGTTGGCATGCTTTTATTCCAATGAGGTTCGCTGGGTTGTGTAATGGTGCAAGTTTTGCCAATTGGGCAATTGCTTGTTCTACCTTGTCAGTAATTAAGGTAGGTTGGGAATATTCTTCACCGCCATGGACAACTCTATGTCCAATAGCACAGATATCTTTCACTAAATCTAGCTGTTTTAACTGTGTTACCAATACTTGAAGCGCTATTTGGTGATCAAAGGGGGCGTTGAGCTCATAAGTTTGCTTTTTACCGGCTTGTTTGATGGTAATTATCGCCTCATTACTGAGTAAGCATTCCGCCAATCCGGATAATAGCGCTTCGCCACTTGAGGGATTGATTAAGGAGAATTTTACTGAAGAGCTACCACAATTAATGACTAAAATTGCCGCAGAATTAGCCGGATTGTTATGTTGAACGGGTTGTTGGATCATGTCGTTGTTCTTTTAAAAAAGTGAAAAAATATTGAATAATTATAGGCAATAATAATCATTTACAATAATGATGACGACATTATAACGATTGTTTTAGTGAAATATCTTGATGCAATGCAATAAAAACGACTTAAGCTCAAATTTTAATTTGTCTATGATCAAATAAAGCTTAACTACATTGTCTATGTTGCTTAAGCAATTGTGACAGGGCTTATATTATTTACCTTGGCTAAAATTATGCGAATTTCACGATAACCCGTCGCTTTGAGTGCTAGCGGCTATAGGGACTAGCTGCTATAGTAGTGTTATGAATATCTCCGTTGTACAACTCATTAAATTGGGTCAAAAATATTTATCTCTCTGGCCAGATAAGCCAGAGTTAAGCCACTACTTCGAAGATTATCGAGCAGTTCAAAGCGCGCGCTTTGTTTGTCGGTATTTTCCTGCGTTAGCTATGTTTACTGTTATCATGCAGCTTTATGTCGCTTCGGGATACCCATTAGGCCAAGGCACTATCAATAATGCAATTAATGCGCTGCCTCAAGCCCTTGTTTATGGTTTGTTTTTAATAAGTCTGCCAGTACAAGCATTAGTTTTTTCAGGTGTTAAAGCAGATAAGCTGTTACCACCTTCGTTGGCATCTTGGTATCGCAGTGGTTTAGAAAAGATAAAACAGCAAGCCGCAGAGCAAGATCAGCGTTGCAATGACCATAGTAATGATACTGTTATTGCTAGCTTAACAATATATAAACCGCGCTATATCGATCTTGCTCAACTGTTACATTTCACTTTTGCGCCAACAAAATAACCAGATAAATATTTTTACTTGGTTATTCTGTCTTTTGATATAAGCGCAATACAAAATCAGCTTGGCAGCTGAATTCTTCTTGCTCCTTCAATTCGCTAATTAACTCTTCAGTGGCTTTAAAAGCAAACGGTGTCATCGCTAACAAGTTTAAAACATCGCTACTATCGGTAAAATTCATAGCGTAGTTTAAGCGCTGCTCTTCAACCAAAGTTAAGTTTGCAATCACTTGTTTTGCCGTATCATGTTTATTTGCTTGGCGATATATCAAGGATTTAAGCTCAAACAAATGATTGTCGGCAGGAGTCACTGTTAATAAATAACCGTTAACTTGCAGGATACGGGTAAATTCATTTTCTAAAATAGGCGCGTAAACACTGTACATCCAGCCAAAATTTTCATCTGAAAAAGGTAAGTCAGAGAGCGTTGCTACGCTAAAAAAACAATCTTGATAACGTTTTGCTGCAATCTTTATTGTTTCTTTAGCAATATCTACGCCGTAGACACTGTTATGCTCACTCTTATGTTGATGAGTATAAAAACCCTCGCCACAACCCGCATCAAAAACAGCTGCGTGTTTTTCGCCATATTTTTGATATAAAGCGAGCATACTGTCTACTAAAGGTTGGTAATAGCCTTTATCTAAAAAAGCACGTCTAGCTTGTACCATCGCTTTGTTATCACCTGGCTCTTTCGAGTGCTTAAACTGGACGGGTAATAAATTAACATAGCCTTGTTTTGCCTGGTCAAAACTATGATTATTTTCACAACGGTAGCTTTTTTCATCAAGTAATAAAGCCTGCTGACAAAGAGGGCAACGGTATTGGGCTAGTTTTTTACTAGCTAAGTTATTAGACATATCAGTATGCATTAACAGTTAATCCTATGAAAATGTTGACCAAATAGGCGCATGGTCTGAAGGCTTTTCAATACCACGTAATTCATAATCAATATCAGCTTCAATACATTGTGCAGCCAACTCTTTTGTCGCCAGCACAACATCAATACGAAGCCCGCGATTATCATCAAAACCACGCGAGCGATAATCAAACCAAGAATAGCGCTCGGTTGTTTCGGGGTGTAGCAAACGGAAAGTATCGACAAAGCCCCAGTCCATTAATCTTGTTAACCATTCTCTTTCTTCAGGTTGGAATGAACATTTTCCGCTTTTTAACCAGCGTTTACTATTCACATCACCAATACCAATGTCTAAGTATTGCGGAGAAATATTAATGTCGCCCATGACCACGACATTTTCATCATTTGAATGATTGTCGTTAAGGTAGCTCATTAGGTCTTTATAAAACTGACGCTTATAAGGGTATTTCGTTTCGTGGCTAATATTTTCGCCTTGTGGGAAGTAGCCGTTAAGCACAGTTAATTTTTCACCTTTATCATTAGTGGTAGTGACCATAATCATGCGTTTTTGTGCTTCATCATCATCACTTGGAAAACCTTTTTGTACCACATCGGCTGCTTTTTTACATAGCATAGCTACGCCATAATGTGCCTTTTGACCATGAAAATATACATGGTAGCCCATGGCTTCAACTGCTTCTAATGGGAAAGCTTCATCATGAACTTTTATTTCTTGTAAGCCGATAATGTCAGGTTGATGTTTATCGATAATCGCTTGTAACTGGTGAAGTCGAGCACGAAGCCCGTTTATATTGAAAGAGATGATTTTCATAGAATTCCTAATGGCTTTAGCGAACAATATTGTCAGGTACTACCTGATAAATTAAGGCGATGATCTTGCGTGTTTATCTACCGTCTCGCAAGGTTTATTTTTCACAGCTTGTTATATATTGTAATTTAAACGTAACAACTGGTAGAACCTATTGTTTAACCGTAATAACTTGTTTAAGCTAGGCATAAATGAGTAGCACAACATAGAAAACTGTTAATACAGTGATCAGTACAGTTATACCAATTTGATTAAATTTCTTCCTAACTCAGAGCTACATTGATGAGCTTAGAACAAACAAAATTTATTAAGCATAGTCATTCTATATTTAGTTAATTTTGTGACGTTATTAGTTTAACAATGAGCTCCCAAGGGCGAGTTTAAAAGGCTTATATGCTGCGTTATTGATTTTGACAAGGGAATAACCATTCTCTGCAATCAATGCCTTGCCTTTAAGCCTTTTAATTCTCGCTGAGTGGGAAAGAACTTAATCAACTTGGTATTATTAATATAGTTAGCGCTCAATTTACATTAATAACACGTAATAAATAAGGAAATGAACATGCCAGATAGTAACTCAAGCGTAAAGAAAATATTATTGGTCGAAGATGATCGCCAACTGTCCGATTTAGTCACTGACTTTTTAACGAGTGAAGGTTTTCATGTTAAACAAGAGTTCCGTGGAGATACCGTTGCTAAACGAGTAAAACTTTTCTCTCCAGACCTTATTATTTTAGATGTTATGTTACCCGGTAAAGATGGTTTTGGTGTTTGTCGTGATTTACGTCCAGAATTTAATGGACCAGTTTTGATGTTAACCGCAAAAAGCACTGACTTTGATCAAGTTCTTGGTTTAGAAATTGGCGCTGATGATTATGTTATTAAGCCCGTTGAACCTCGCGTATTATTAGCACGAGTTAACGCTTTATTACGTCGCGGCGACTTACCTAACCAAAGTGAAGAAAAAGGTGAAATTAACTGTGGTGGTTTATATATCAATAAAGCATCACGAAAAGTGACTTTACAAGATGAAAACATTGACTTAACTAGTCAAGAATTTGATTTATTATGGTTACTTGCAGGTAAAGCCGGCGAAGTACAAAACCGCGATTATATTTATAAAGCAGTCATTGGCCGTGAATATGATGGCTTAGACCGAAGTGTTGATGTGCGCATTTCTCGTTTACGTAAAAAATTACATGACAGCACAGATACTCCTTTTAGAATTAAAACAATTTGGGGTCAAGGTTACTTGTTCGTTCCAGATGCATGGAGCTAATCCTCACTAAATTAGTGACCGACTATATAAATGCCCAAGCCACTTGAAATGCAGGTTTCCAGAAACAAGCATCTTCAAATAGTTTGGACATAATAAGGCTTTGTTTACTTTTCGCAGTGGCAAGGCCTTTTTTTTAGCTCATTTTTAATATGTTGTATTGATAAGGTACTTTGATGAAATTAGGCCGTTCGTTTTTTAATCTTTATTTTTTTATTATTTCCACATTTATTATCTTCTCTTGGGCCCTTGATGAAGTTTGGACATCGTATCTCGAGCAAGATATTGAGTCCTATACAGGGTATCAAACCCTGATGATGGCTACTGGTGATTATTTACAAACACATCCCGAAGAAAATTGGGATGAAATAATTTCAGGAGCAGGAAAACGCTGGGGACTGTCGCTAGAATTAGTTTCTTTGGCCGAAGTTGAAGACATTGACCACTCTAATCATCATGTTTTATCACACTCAAATGCCCATATTTATCATTTCAATGACCAGGTGGTTATTCATTATCTACTGGAAGGATCTGACTCAGTAATTACCTTAGGCCCCCTAGAAATGCCGACGAGGCCAAGAGTTAAAGCAACTTACCGCGTTATGATCCTTGCTACCTTTGGTGTTGTGATCTTTATTTGGTTATGGCCGATGTCTCGTGATTTAGAGCAACTTAAAAAAGCGACTAAAGCATTTGGACAAGGACACTTTGATAGTAAGGCACCAGCAGCAAAATCAACCATGATTGCGCCAATGATCTTGTCGTTTAATATGATGGCAGCAAGAATAAGGCGATTAATAGAGGCGCATAAAGAATTAACCAATGCGGTTTCCCATGAGCTAAGAACACCCTTAGCACGGACAAAATTCGCATTACAGATGCTTGATACCATCAAAGATGATGAAAAACGTGCAAAGTATCAAAAGCAAATTAGTAATGATGTTTGTGAGTTGGAAGAGCTTATAAATGAAATGCTTATCTATGCCGCTTTTGATAGTGATAAACCCGAGCTGAATATCACCCGTACCAACATTAGTGATTTAGTTAAGCTCCAAATTTCCAGTCACGACCAATTTGTTAGCTCAATAGAATTTGTTAACAACTTGCCCGATAATTTTGTTTGTTGCGATGGCCATTTTATGGACCGAGCCGTTAATAATTTTATTAGTAATGCCATTAAATATGGCGATGATAAAGTGAGGGTGACACTTTCTATTGAAAACGATCAATGCCAAATTTGCGTTGAAGATAATGGCGATGGTGTTTCTGATGAATTTAAACAAGTCATATTTGATGCTTTCTCACGTGGTGATCAATCGAGAAATCGAGAAACAGGTGGTTTTGGTTTAGGCTTAGCTATTGTCGCTCGGATCATGGAGTGGCATCAAGGTCAAGCATCTATCGGTGATAGTGAGCTTGGTGGTGCATCGTTTACACTGACTTGGCCAGTAAAATTAACTTAGCTTTATAGTTTAATTAAATTCATAATCGACAGAGCAATTTATTTGTAATTTTTTCTGTTATCGGCTAAATGTTTTCAACTTTTGGCCGATAACTTATTTATCAAGATATCTGCATCAGGGTATCGATAAATAGAGAATATTGCATTGGCTGTCGAGTTAGCTCAACAATTATCATCAAATAGTAAAGCACCAAGTGGGGATAGAGGCAATTTAGCGCCTGAAAACTTCTCTTCTAATGTTTTGCTACACGAGCTTCAGCTTGGTGAACAGCTTAATGAGAGCGTTGTACAAACTCGCCGTGCAGATTTTTCGTTAATGTTGGCAATGTTAGCTGATGATGTTCGAGAGCAAAGCCTGTTTTTATTGCCAAAAGCAACAGAGCCGGCACCTGTTGACGTGACTAACATAGCCTTGAGAAAACAGTTTAACTTACCAGAGAAAGCGCCTTTAGCGTTATCAACTCCAGATGGTATTAAACAATTTAATCAAATACAGAGCATAGTTGATAATGATTTAGCCACTATACATTTAGCTAACGCTATGATGCCTAAACCTTTAGCATTTCGTGATGACAAAAAACATATCGAAAGCCAAGTGCTAGAAAACACCAGTTTATTCACTCAGCTTAAACATAAACAAGCACAAGAAATAAACTCTACTTCAAATGACTCAGATAAGCCGCTGAGCCAGCCGCTAAACTTCAATGCAAAAGCATGGTTAGATAACATTCAACAGTCTTTAGTCAAAGCGCCATTACTTAATTAGATAAAAGTTAATTAAGTAAAAGCTTAACTAACGCCCAATTAACTGTCCTAATGAGCGCAGCAGTGCTTAAATTTTCTATCTCTCTTTGCAGACCAAGCCGTTGGATATTTATTACAGGGGCAAATTTCATTACGTTTGATTTTCGCTATTTCGTTATGCTCGGTAATGTCACCATCAATGTAACGCCACAGACCTTGCTCAAGGGCGAAATTGGACTTTTCTCTTAACTCGCATAACGTATTATCAACTAGGTAAAACGCGGAGAATTCTACGGTGTTCTCGCCACTTTCATGTACCACAAGTGCTAACCAAGTACATTCATCTGCCCATGATTGGATCTCGCTAACTGACTGCTTTAAACGCTGGGTTGCACCATAAGTATTA
Organism: uncultured Colwellia sp.; assembly: GCA_913063325.1. Taxonomy (GTDB): domain Bacteria; phylum Pseudomonadota; class Gammaproteobacteria; order Enterobacterales; family Alteromonadaceae; genus Colwellia. Next base: position 33,886 of record CAJXYE010000019.1, read on the forward strand.
AAAATATATTGGCCGTCTTTTATGGCGTATGCACTAAAGCGTGAACGCATTAATTGCTCAGCAGTACAGGGGACTTTTTTTTGTGTAATAAAAAGTTGGCAGCAAGCATTAAATAATAGAGTAGAACCGCAAGGGCAAAGCATAACAATATGTCCAATAATGATATTATACCAAGTGGATTAATTCTCGCTAAGTGATCAATAAGTTAGCCCAATTGGTATTATGTGTAATTCGTTATATTTTACCGTGTTTTTAACGCAGATAAACCTCTATTGGTCGTTTTATTTAACACATTTTTGACCATTTCGATTAGTATAACGAGTAATTACATTCTCAAGAGCCGCTAGTATTAGTGATTAATCCCAATCTATTGCTATAGCTTGCTGACTCCTAATTCATTCTTTCTTTCTTTAATAAGAGAATAAAAGAACTCAACAGAAGAATTTATTTTATGAAAATACAACTCATTGCCGCAGCGCTCAGTTTATCATTAGTTGCATGTAGTAATACTCAGCTAAATGAACAACTTAGTACTAGTGCGTCAGAGAAAGTTCAAGGTGCAGTTGCAACTAATGCACAATCAACCGATATTATTACCATAGAGCAAATAATGGCTGATCCTGATTGGTTCGGTCGTTCGCCAGAATCTTGGTATTGGGGAGATGACAGTAACACGGTTTATTACCAGCAAAAGCAATTAGGTAACCCACTACGTGACTTGTACTCCTTGGACCTGTCAAATGCTAATAAGACGGTTCAAGTAGCCTTGTCGAATAAACATAAGGTTGCTGATCAAAACGGCTTATTAAATCAAGCACGAACTCATAAAGTTTACAGTTTCAATGGTGATGTTTTTGTCAAAATACTTGCCACTAATGTGGTGAAACAGCTAACTTTTACCTCAAACGATGAGCGTGATGTACTGTTCTTGACCAATGGCGATGTTGCTTACCAAGTGGGTAATATTTTTTACGCGCATAATTTACAAACAGGTCAAATTAAAGAGTTGGCAAGTTTACAAATGTCAGCAAAACCTGCAGGTATTAGCGCTCCTAAAAGCTATTTAGCTAAAGAGCAACATAAGTTAATTGACTATATTGCCTTACAGCAACGAAATACTAAATTAAAGCAAACCAAAAAAGAACGTCTTGCTGCTGAGAATAACTCAGTGAATGACACTAAGTTTTATTTTGGTAAAGATAACCGTGTAGCGCATGCGAGTCTTTCACCTGCAGGTGATAAATTATTAGTGAGCATAGCCTCTGCTAAATCTAGCCGTGATAAAACCGACATCATGCCTAACTACATTACTAAAGATGGCATAATTGCCGCTGAGAAAGTACGTGCTCGTGTTGCTAATAACAGACAATATCAAGAACAGCTTTTTATTCTCGATTTAGTTACGGGTGCCAAGCAAGCATTAAGCTACGAAACCTTACCCAGCTTTGATACAGATGTTTTAGCGAGTGTTAAAACTGAAAACTTTGCGCGCGATGGTAAAAAATATAAGTCAGAGAAAAAAGCACGTAACATTCATGTACTGCAAATGTATAACCCGATTAAGTGGAGTAGTGATGGTCAGCATTTAGCACTCATGTTAGAAGCTTGGGATAACAAAACTCGCTGGTTAACAACGATTGATTTTGATAAAAGTGAACTCGTTACTCAACATAAATTACATGATGATGCGTGGATTAACTGGAGTTTTAATGAATTTGATTGGTTAGCTGCTAAAGCTGAAACTAGCAATGTCGCAAGCCTATATTACTTGTCTGAAGAGTCGGGTTATTCTCATTTGTACCATAAAGACTTAAACAGCAAGCCTGTTAAGTTAACCTCTGGTAAGTTTGAAGTAAGTGATGTCACTGTAACGCAAGATAATCAGCGCTTTATTTTTAAGGCCAATAAAAAACACCCTGGTATTTACGAGATATATCAAGTGGATTTAGCTAAAAACTTAACTGCATTGACTGATTTAGGTGGTAAAAACGATTACGAAATTAGTCCTGATGAGTCAAAACTATTAATTCAGCACTCTACTGTCACTATGCCTCCTGAACTTTATGTACAGAGCTTAAATAGCACGGATTCAGCGAAAAGAATTACCCATACTGTCTCAGAGCAGTTTCTGGCAATGCCTTGGTCTGCACCTACCGTTGTAGCTATCCCATCAAGTAAACAAAAAGAGCCGATTTATTCGAAAGTTTATTTCCCTAAAAACTTCGATAAAACATCCACTAAAAATCGTGCGGTTATGTTTACTCATGGAGCAGGGTACCTGCAAAACTCTCATTTAGGTTGGTCAGGGTATTTCCGTGAATTCATGTTCAACTCTATGTTAGTGCAACAAGGCTACGTAGTTATTGATATGGATTACCGTGCATCGGCGGGTTACGGACGTGACTGGCGTACCGCTATTTACCGTCACATGGGTAAACCTGAAGTAGAAGATATGCGTGATGGCGTTGAATGGTTAGTTGAAAATGCTAATGTAGACTCTAAGCGTGTTGGTACTTATGGTGGCTCTTACGGTGGTTTCTTAACATTAATGTCAATGTTCACCGACCCTGATTTATTCGCGTCTGGCTCAGCAATACGTTTAGTTTCTGATTGGGCTTATTATAATCATGGTTATACTTCAAATATTTTAAATACGCCTGAAGATGATGCGATTGCCTATGAACGCAGTTCGCCAATTTATTTTGCAGAAGGGCTTAAGAACCCATTGTTAATCAATGCGCCTATGGTGGATGATAATGTATTTTTTGAAGATACGGTACGACTTGTACAGCGTTTAATTGAGCTTGAAAAGCAAGATTTTGAAACGGCAATTTACCCAGTAGAGCCACATGGGTTTGTACAACCTAGCTCATGGTTAGATGAATACCGTCGTATTTATAAGTTATTTGAAAATAACTTATAAGCTTTATAGCAATTGCATAAACGAAAAAGCCCTGATAGTTACTATCAGGGCTTTTTTTTGCGCCAATGTTATGAGCTTACATTCCTAACATAACCGATGTAGGCAGTACTGCTAAATTGACCAAGATACCGTTTCACTGATGCTCTGTTGCCACTGCCCTAGAGACTCATTTTTATCGGCAACAACAATGATATTACTTTTAATAAATTCAATAGAGCTACCAAAGAGCTTTTCATCATTAAAAGCAGTACTAAAACGTAATTGTTCATTTTTAGGTACAACAAAAACGGTAACTGGGCTTGTTTTACCTTGATAAACTAAATGTAGACTTTTCATACCGTCAAATCGACAGTAATCTGCAAAAAGTAGTTTGCCAAGTGGTTGACTGAAGTTTCCATCAAAAGCTGCCATTTTTTGATTTAAAGACGCTAAGGTCACTTGATTGGTTGCATTGTTAGCAAAGCTACCTTGTTCATGATAAACATGGGCTAGGGCATAATCCCCTAGGTTAGTATAAGCACTGGAAAATTGCATGAAATTAAGCATTAATCCACCGACAATGGCGACAGATGCTGCTAAAGCGAGATGCACACGAGTTTTACGTTTTTGCACTTGATGACTCGCTAGCGTTTGACGCAAAATAAGCTTATGACATAAATCATCAGGTACAGGTATCTGTAATGCTTGTTTAATTTTTTCATCCAATTTACAAATGTCTTGGGCAAATTGTTTCTTGCTTGCATCATCTTGCTGCGCAGCGATAGTGTCAGCATCTTGATTATTAGGATCGGCATATATAGCACGCCTAAATTGCAAATCATCCATTGTATATACCTCGCTTCACGGGCTCTGCTTCTAAAGCTTCTTTAAGTTGGTTTCGCGCTCTAAATAAACGTGTCATCACAGTGTTTTTATTTAGATCCAGCATAGTGGCAATATCTTCACCGCTAAAACCACCAAGGACTTGTAATACTAACGGCTCAGAGTATTCTGGCTCCAGTTGCGCAATTTTCTCTCGTAACCAGTGGTTTTCTAATTCTTGTTCAGTGGTCACTGATTTAGTGTCGGTTATACTGGCCTCTTCATATTCGCTCATGTCAAATCGCTTTCTCTCGAAGCGTCTGGCATTCTCTCGTCTTAAAATAGTGATTAGCCATGACTTAGCAGCCTTTTCATCTTTTAATGAATCTAGGGCTCGCCATGCACGCAGAAAAGTTTCTTGCACTAAGTCTTCAGCCACTTGTTTTTCATGAGTGAGCCAATAGGCGTAGCGGTATAAATCACCGTGTAGCGCTTTAACTAGCGCCTCATATCTAACTTGTTTTGTCATCATATGTTTATAGACCCTAGCATGGGTAAATTTATTTCAAAGGCTAGTAATTATTTCTAAATTATTTAAAAGAAGACTATTAGGTGATGTTATTTATTGCTTAATGAACAATAAATAACATCACCTAAAATAGTATAGACAGATCCTAACCTTTAAGGGCAGGGCTAAGGATTAAGTGGTGATAACTGCGGGGTTGTGGTTTTAGCACTTTGCTGTTTATGTACTGATTGAATGGCCTTTAGTAAGACCTGACCTTGCCATGATGGCGCACCATCGAGTGCACTTTTTCCATAAAGGTGTTGTTGTAAATCATTAAGCGCAGTGGCAAAGCTTTGCTCTTGCACAATCATTTGAGCTTGAGCAATATTACCTATTTCTAGCCCCGATTTGTTACTGGTAAGTAACTCTCTTAACCAAGGTAATACTAAGTGTAATGCTTGTTCAGCATTATTTTTCTTACAGGCGGCTAACAGAGCAATATAATGATTACCTGTATTTGTTAGCTTATTAGATTGAGGCTTGTCATGGCCCGGATTATGTTTTTTCAAATAAATGATGTGAACAAGCCAGCCCAAAAGAGTGAATAACCATAAGCCAAGAAATAACCATTGCAGACGTTTATCTTGAGGCGAGGTAGACGTATTAATAGCAGGCGCTAGTCCAGTTATACCTTCAATATCATGAGTTGAATTAGCACTGTCAGTAAGGTTATTTATGTTAGCCGTATCATTAAAACCATGAGTAGAATTGGCTGTTATATTGCCTTCGGCCTCTTGCACTGAGATAGTTTTTGACTCCAAGGTCGCCTGTTCAATTCTATGGGTTACCGTGTTAAACCAAGTAACACTCATTTCGGGCAATATAAACTCTCCTGCAGCACTCGGTACTAAGGCAAAATTCTGAACTTTTTGGCTGACTAATCGGTCATTACTGAGATTTGAGTGCAGCTCTGCTTGATCAGGGTAGATTTTCAAACCACTGCTACTTTTCATTTCAAGCTTTGGTAATTGCGCTTTTGAAAGCCCCGATGCTGTTAAAGTAATAGTACGGGTAATAGGCTCGCCAACAGTAAACTCATCATTACCTGCTTGCCACTCTTGGTGTAAAGTCAATATGTCAGTAGGTAACCATTGAGCATTACTTGGGTAGTTGACTGGTATTGGTAAAACGGAAATTTTTAGTTCATCACCGACAATGCTAACGGGCTTAGTTTGGGAAAAACTTAAAAAGCTTGAGCGACGTTTTGACGCTTGTAATATTTCACCAGAAAATAATGGGGCTTTTAAGGTAAATTCACCACTTTGCTCTGGCGTTATGGCATACGTTTGCTCAATTACACGGTATCGCTTACCGTTGATAATAGCGTCTGACTGCTTGTCTTGACCTATTTTTTCAAAGGTAGCACCGGTTAAACTTGGCTCAGTTAAGTTGCCACTTTTAAGGTCAACTGCAAAGTGTAGCTTTATCGATAATGTTAATAATTGCTGTACGTACACTTCATTACTGGACAGTTCACTGGTGACAAAAATATCAGTTTGGGCGTTACTACTATTATCTTTAACCGCGATAATAGTCAGCTCAACTGGCTCACTTTGCTGGTTTTCAATGGTAAGGGCAGGAATGATAAATTGACCGGCGCTTCGGGCAATTAATACCACTTGCCATTTGGTCATGCGAGTGGTTTTAAAATTCACCATACTAGTTTGTGAACTAACCGACGTTTGACCGACAATAAAGTCGGTCAGTAATGCACTGGTATCTAACGCATTACGATTAACATCGTCGTCAGCCGTGACGGTTAATAAAATAGATTCATTAATCATCGCAGGGTTTTTATCAATAACCGCAGTAACTTTTGATAAAGCGTGGGCATTATTGCTCAATAAAAATGTTGCCACCGTTAGCAAGGTCAATGTCAGGCTTTGCAGGGAATAATACGGCAATTTAGCTACTAAATATTTTGAAAAATTTCTTACCACTTTTTAGTTACTCCTTGGGGCGTGCCTTCATGTCTACGTTTTTGATATTCGAGGCGCATTTTGTTTCGTAATAATAAATAAGGGTCATCTGTTACCTTATTTAATAGTTGTTGATGTTTCTGCTCTGTTTCTTGTGCTTTATTGTCAATGGCTTGTTGCGCTAGTGATTTTTCTTCACCTTGTTGTTCTTCATCAGATTCTTTGGCTTTAGCTGCTTGCTCTTCTTTTTCTTTTTCTTTTTGTTCTTGCTCTTTTTGTTTAGCCTCTTGAGATTGATTCTCTTTTTCTTCGTCCTGTTGTTCGCCTTCTTTATTTTCAGGGCTACTTTGCTGCTGGTCATCTTGAGACTGATCTTGTGGTTGACCATCCTGACTTTGTTGCTCACCTTGATTCTCTTTGCTCTCTTGCTGATCATCATCTGATTGCTCTTGAGAGTCTTGGTTTTCTTGATCACCTTGAGATTGCTGTTCTTGTTGTTCTTGCTGCTTTTTAAGCTGCTCAAGTTTTGCTAGGTTATCTTTGGCATCGCTTAAATCAGGATCTTTTTCCAGCGCTGCTTTATAAGCCGCTATCGCCTCATCAATTTTTTGTAACTGCGCGAGTGAATTGCCTTGGTTGTACAGTGCTTGAGCGCTATCATTTTGTTTAAAAGCTTGTAATGCTTGTTCATAGTCACCGGCTTTATAGTGAGCACTGCCTTGCCATTGGCTGTCTTTAAATTGCTTAGCGGCTTGTTGGTAGTCTTTTTGTTGGTAATGTTGTTGTGCTTGTTGGTCTGACGTTTGCCATAAATCCTGCCACAATTGACTAGCGCCACTAACGTTAGACTCAGCGCTATCAGCAGCAGTTGAACTAGTGGGAGCAATTTTTGCAGCCGTTTGTGTTTTATTAGGCTCAGCAGCATAACTGCTCGGACTTACACTGGCGAAACTAAATAATAACGTCAGTGGCATAAGCCAGCTTATTGCTAAAATGCTGCTGCCGCGGCGAAAGTAACTTAATATAAATGGCAGTATGATGAGTAGTAACCAAGGACCTTGCTCTTGATATTGGTCGCCTTGCATTGCTTGTTTACTCTCTTGTTCAGCTGAATTATTTGATGTCTGCGAATCTAGCGTATCATCAAGACTTACACTTAAATGCGCGGTCAACGCTTTAATATCGGCGTCATCATTTGTCATGGTGTGATAAACCCCTCTACTACGTTGAGCAATTGCGGATAATCTGCTTTCAGGTAACTTTGGAATGACGATAGCGCCTCTATTATCTTTGAGTAACTTACCGCTACTTAACTTGATTGGTGCGCCCGTTGTACTACCAACACCTAAAATGTTCAGTTTATGGTTATTATCGTTTGCCCAATCATAAACATCTAACATTTCTTCATTATCTATATCATCAGTAAACCAATAAATGTCGCCGCTAATATGACCGGCATTTTTTAACGTTTGATCGGCTAAAGTGAGCGCAGCCAACGCATTTGCCCCATGAACAGGCATAATATCTGGTGAGAGTGAAGGTAAAAGCAATTCAATGTTTCTAACATCTTGCGTTAATGGGCTAATAATAAAGGCATCCCCAGCATAAGCTATTAGGCCAACATCACCCTCGTTGATTTTTTTAAGTAAATCGATAGCTTTATAACGAGCACGCGTTAATCGATTGGGTTTTACATCGGTTGCGTACATGGAATAAGACATATCCATGATAAGCACAGCGCCACGTTCTAGTTGATAAACCGGTTGGGGTAACTTTTGCCACGCAGGTCCAGCGAGGGAAAAAATGATACAACTTCCTATGATCAGAGGTTTTAACCAATAACGTGTTTGTGAAGATGCCGAGGCCGTTTTAGCTGCTTGGCTTTGCGAATTTTCTAATAAAGCGCTCGCTAAATGACTCGGTAAAAAGTGCTGCCAAGGTGACTGGTAATAGCGAATTTTCTTTAATAAAAATATGACTAAAAACAAAGCGACAAAAGCTAATAACCACCAAGGTCGAATAAAGTGGAAGTTATTAACTATGCCTTCGAAGCTAAAGCCTTCCAAAGTGATATCGCTAGCGAGTTGCGCTAAATCTGTTGTTAAATCTGTTTGTTGAGCGGCCATATTATTTACCCCCCATAGTGTGAACATCATTTTTATTTATGCGGGTGTTTTTCGCGGGTAATAAAAAGCTAAAATGTAAACTGAGTAAATAAACAAAACAAAGCAAGGCGGCAAAGGCTAGTGGCCAATAATATAAAGCGCTAAGTGGACGCATTTGTTGTTGCTCTTGTTCAATAGGCTCAAGCTTGTCGAGTAAACTATATATTTCGCTCATGCCTTGGCTGTCGCGGGCACGAAAATATTGACCACCTGTTTTTGTCGCTATACTCGCTAAACTTTGCTCGTCTAAATCACTGGAAGGATTAACACGTTGTGTGCCCCACATTGATCGTTGCAACATGACGTCGGCGCCAATACCTACAGTGTAGATAGTGATGCCTTTGGCAATAGCTAATTCCAATGCTTGTTCAGGGGTGATTTTTCCAGCGGTATTTTGTCCGTCGGTCAATAAGAGTAAAACTTTATTAGACTCTTTTTTTGCATCAAAGCGTTTGACTGCGAGTGCGATGGCATCACCTATGGCTGTTTTTCTACCAACGAGATTGAGTTCACTTTCATCTAACATTTGCTTTACTGTTTTTCTATCAAAGGTCATCGGTGTTTGCATATATGCATCATCGGCGAATAAAATTAAACCGAGGCGATCACTTACTCGACGTTCTATGAAATCACCAAGAACGACTTTAAGCATTTGTAAGCGGTTGACATTGCTACCGTTAAGGCTCATGTCTTCTATTTCCATACTGCCAGAAAGATCAACCGCAATCATCATTTCACGGCCTTCACTGGGTATGTCTATCGCTTCACCAAGCCATTGAGGTCGGCTAATAGCCAGAACCAGTAACATCCAACAGAGTGATAAAATAATCAACGGCGCTTTGCGTTTTTGCTGATCGCTCATCGAATTACTGGCAACATTAATCATCACAGGCATGATCAATGCGCTTTGCTGGTTGGCATTTTTCTTAGCGGGTAAAAAATAGATAATTAGTGGTAGCGGTAATAGGGCAATTAACCAGGGCCAAGCAAAACTTATCATGCGCTTAACTCCTGTTGTTTTTCGGCTGATACAGGGGGGACTGTCGGTTCAATAATCGGAAGGGCATGCGTTAACCACATTTTAGTTGCTTGTTGGCAATCACTATCAGTATCGGCCGTTGTCCTAGCAGCTTGAGTCGCTTGATATTGTCCTTTAAAAGCAGCAGTGCTCAATTCAATAAAGCGTACTTGGTATTTCTCAGGTAATTGCTTCATTAAAAAGTCCTGAAAGTTATCTCCATGTAATTTGGCTAGTTGTTGACGATTTACGTATTGCATCGCAGCCCATTTCAGTAACGTTATACATTCTTTAGCGCTCATCGAGGGGGTATTCTCTAATGCGGTTAATGCTTGATTTTTACTATTATTTAAACGCTTATTTTTTTGGAGTTTCTTATAAGTCCACACTGCGATAATGACAACTAATGCTAATAATAACCACCAACCTGGAGCGATAGGAAAATTACTCACTTGCTCTGGTACATGAATATCGTGCAATTGCAGTTGTGCCGTTTGACCTGACGAAAGTTGACCTGGCGAGGTAGGCGAGTTTGCTATAGCCATTATAACGATGCCCCATATTTTAATTGTTGTTCTAGGCTATCCCCAGCACTAAAGTGAATTACGCGAGCACCTGCTGATTGCAACAGCGACTGCATTTTCTCACCTTGTTCAAAAGCTTTCTGCTGATACTGAACTGCGGTATTGGTATCACCTAAGGTTAACTGTTGACGGCTTTGGCCATCGGTAATCGTTACTGCTAACTTAAGGGGACTTTCAGGTAAGGTTTGCTCTAGTGGATCACTGACTAAACAAATGACTAATTCGCAATGTTTACTTATTTGGCTAAGGTGTCTTAAAGCATTTGCGCAATTTTTTTCATCTTTAAGCGCATGACCATCGGTGATCAAGTAAACAAGGGAGCCGGGTTTAGCTAAGTGTCGTAATCGTGCACAATGTTGCTCGAAATGATAGTGCCCAGAAGTAGCGGCTTGATTTAGCGCTTGCTCGTCAGCTAATACCGAAGTATTTTCTTGAACGCTCTTCTGCTGTCTTTGGTTGTTTAAGGTGGTTAAAGCATGTAAATAATGCAAAACCCCCGCTTTACGACTACGTGGTTTTAATTCTATATGTTGTTCATCACAAAACACTAAGCCGCCGATACGATCTCCACGGCTTTTTGCATGCCAAGCAACGAGCGCCGCTAAATGCGCAGCTTGTACTGATTTAAAAAGCAGTTTACTGCCAAAATGCATATTCTGGCTCAGATCAGTGGCAACCAATACCGGTCTTTCTATTTCTTCTCGAAAAAGTTTAGTGTGGGTTTGTCCGGTACGCGCAGTGACACGCCAGTCAATGGCACGAACATCATCACCTGTTTGGTAATGACGTACTTCATCAAACTCCATACCACGGCCTTTGCTTCGGGATAAATAATTACCTGACTGCTTACCACGAATATTCTTTTTACCAGCCAAGTCAATCAAGCGACTCTTACTTTGATACTGTAAGAGTTCCTGCATCGATAAATCTATGCCATTGCTATACAAGTCAGCAAGTAAGCATTGAGCTGCCTTATTATTCAAACTATTTGAAGAAGATGTTTTTTGACGATTAAACCACATAAAGTAACTCTACTTGCTCATTTTATATTTAACGTAATACCCATTGCACTCACTAAGTGAACATTTACAAAGGGAATAAGTGCTGCGACGGATAGTAATTAACGTTAAAAAGGCTAAATACTTTAAATTACGCTACAGCCACTTGTGTCAAAATATGATCAAGTACTTGATTTGCAGTTATACCTTCAGCTTCAGCTTGATAGCTGAGTAGAATTCTATGTCTAAGGGCGTTGTGGAATACGGCCTGAATATCTTCAGGGCTAACAAAATCACGATTATGTAACCAAGCACGCGCTCGCGCACAACGATCTAATGCGATGGTGGCACGAGGACTAGCGCCATAAGCAAGCCAAGTCGCTAACTTATCGTCATACTTTTCAGGTTGGCGGGTTGCCATAATCAGATCGACTATATAGCTCTCTAATGATGGAGCCATATGTATATTAAGCACTTGCTCACGCGCACCAAAAATTTCACTTTGGCTTAATGTGCGTAAGTTACTTTCTTTTTTCTCAGCTTTATTTTCGCCATGGTCAGCGTTTGATTTTAACGCTTCACCGCGGTTTAATTTTAATATTGCTAACTCGCTTATCGCGTCAGGGTAGCCTATTTCAATGTGCATCAAGAACCGATCTAATTGTGCTTCAGGCAACGGGTAAGTTCCTTCTTGCTCAATAGGATTTTGTGTTGCCATAACTAAAAATAGTTCAGGTAAATCATAGGTTTTACGACCAACAGTGATTTGTCCTTCTGCCATCGCTTCTAACAAAGCAGACTGAACTTTAGCGGGGGCACGGTTAATTTCATCAGCAAGTACTAAGTTTTGAAACAAAGGACCGGGTTGAAAAACAAAGGTGCCATCTTCTGGGCGATAAATATCGGTTCCAGTTAAATCTGCTGGTAATAAATCAGGGGTAAACTGTATTCGATGAAAATCAGCCTCTAATCCTTGTGCTAAGGCATTTACAGCACGGGTTTTTGCTAAACCCGGAGGCCCTTCAACAATTAAGTGACCATTAGCTAATAGCGCAATAAGCAAGTTTTCTACTAACGCTTCTTGACCAATGATTTGTGAAGATAAATGTTGTTTTAATGTAGAAAAATGTTCAATTGCCATACGGATAAATTCTTATAATATTGGTCGTGGTAAGTGAAACTTAGTGATAACTTGGCTTTGCTTCTTTATAGGAGCACTATTTCATCTAGCCGTTATACTAAGGAAAAAGTTAATATGATATTTTATATAAGGTTTTTATAAAAGAAAACAAGTCAAAAGTAACAAAACTTTAACGAATATTTTTATCGTTAACCGTATAAAAGTTGTCAATAGTCTTTTTTGATCTCAGGTAATGATTGAATTTTTTCTAGAGTTAGTTAGAATCAAGTTAGTTTCAAGAGGTCAGACCTCTCGAGTTTATAATATAAATACAGAGTTTGTGGAGTAATGAATGACAATAAAAAGACTAACAACTTCGACGGGTGAGCGCATAGCAATCGTTGCTGGCTTGCGTACTCCGTTTGCTAAACAAGCAACGGCTTTTCATGGTGTACCAGCAGTTGACTTGGGCAAAATCGTTGTTAACGAATTATTGCAAAAACACGATATTGACCCTGCTATCATTGACCAACTCGTTTTTGGTCAAGTAGTGCAAATGCCAGAAGCGCCAAATATTGCTCGTGAAATTGTTCTAGGTACTGGTATGAATGTTAGTACTGATGCTTACAGTGTCTCTCGAGCCTGTGCGACAAGTTTTCAATCAACTGTCAATGTTGCTGAATCTATTATGGCTGGCCATGTTGATGTCGGTATTGCTGGTGGCGCTGATTCATCATCAGTTGCACCGGTAGGCGTTTCTAAAAAGCTTGCCCGCACCTTAGTTGATTTAACCAAAGCAAGAACATTTGGTCAAAAGCTATCATTACTTAGCCGTCTCGGTTTAAAAGACTTATTACCGGTTTCTCCTGCAGTCGCTGAATATTCTACCGGTATTTCTATGGGACAAACGGCAGAACAAATGGCTAAAACGTATCAAATCTCGCGTGAAGATCAAGATGCTTTAGCCCATAGATCACATACGTTAGCGACCAAAAGTTGGCAAGATGGCAAATTAGCAGGTGAAGTAATGACTGCACATGCTGAGCCTTTTAAAAACTTTATTGATAAAGATAACTGTATTCGAGAAAATTCTGTTTTAGAAAGTTATGCTAAATTAAAGCCTGTATTTGATCGCAAACATGGCACAGTTACCGCAGCGACAAGTACGCCGCTAACTGATGGTGGTGCCGCTATCTTGTTAATGCGTGAAGGTCGAGCGAAAGAACTAGGCTATAAACCTTTGGGTTATATTCGTAGCTTTGGTTTTTCTGCCATTGATGTATGGCAAGACATGCTAATGGGACCAAGTTATGCTACGCCAATTGCGTTGGCGCGCGCAGGCATGAACTTAGCAGACTTAGATTTGATTGAAATGCATGAAGCATTTGCTGCTCAAGCGTTAGCCAATATGAAAATGTTTGCTAGCGCTAAATTTGCCAGAGAGCACCTAGGTCGAGATAAAGCGATTGGTGACATTGATATGGATAAATTTAATGTGATGGGCGGCTCGCTAGCGTATGGACATCCTTTCGCTGCAACGGGTGCTAGACTTATTACTCAAACCCTTAATGAACTAAACCGTCGTGGTGGTGGTGTTGGTTTAACAACAGCTTGTGCTGCTGGTGGTTTAGGCGCAGCAATGATTGTGGAGACAGATTAATGACTGAAAAAACAAATTCCAATAGTAATGAAGCGAACGCAGAAGAGAATACAGAAGTAAGCTCTGAACAAAGTAATGCGGTTGAGCAGGTTGATGTAAATACTGAGAATATTGACGTTGACCTTGCTGAAACAACTTCAGTAGAGTCAACAGACAGTGCTTTTACCTTAGTTCGCCATGATAACGGTATTGCTCATTTAGTGATTGATGTTATTGGTGAAAATGTTAATACCCTTAAAACGGAATTTGCTGAGCAGATTAATGCTGTATTAGCCGAGATCAAAACCGATAAATCGATTACTGGTATCGTGTTATGTAGTGGTAAGAAAAACTCTTTTGTTGCTGGCGCCGACATTAATATGCTTGATGCATGTCAAAGTCGTGAAGAAGTTATTGCCTTATCTCGTCAAGGACAACGCATTTTCTCTTTGTTAGAGCAATTGCCTATTCCTATCGTTGCCGCTATTGATGGTACCTGCTTAGGTGGTGGTTTAGAGCTTGCTATGGCATGTCATGCTCGAGTGTGTAGCGATAATGTTAAAACAGCACTGGGTTTACCTGAAGTACAGTTAGGTTTATTACCTGGTAGTGGTGGTACTCAACGCTTACCTAGATTAGTTGGTTTACAAAAAGCGTTAGATATGATGCTTACGGGTAAGCAATTACGTGCGAAACAAGCGTTAAAAGCAGGCTTAGTTGATGATGTTGTACCAAGCAGTGTTTTACTTCGTGTTGCAGAGCAAAAAGCAATATCTTTGCATCAACGCAGTAAAAGTATTGCTCAACGTAAACAAGGCTTAATGGATAAATTGTTAGAAAATAATACCGTCGGTAGAAATATTGTCTATCAACAAGCACAGAAAACCGTGCAGGCAAAAACCCAAGGTAATTATCCTGCGCCGTTAAAGATTATTGATTGTATCCGCACGGGTATCGAATTATCGGCTGAACAAGGTTATCAATTAGAAGCTGAGCATTTCGCTGATTTAGTGATGAGTGATGAATCTGCACAACTTCGTCAGTTGTTTTTTGCCACAACAGCAATGAAAAAAGAGCAAGGCGTTGCTGATGTCATGCCAGATAAAATATCTAAAGCAGGTGTTTTAGGGGGCGGTTTAATGGGCGGTGGTATTGCCTTTGTCACGGCGACTAAAGCGGATATTCCTGTCAGGGTTAAAGACATTAACCATAAAGGTATTAGCCAAGCATTAAAGTACAGTTATCAAATATTAAATAAAAAAGTTAAACGTCGTTTTTTACTTAACAGTGAAATGCAAAAACAATTGGCAATGATCACAGGTAGTGTTGATTATACTGGCTTTAAAGCCCTTGATATTGTTGTTGAAGCCGTTTTTGAAGATTTAACCTTGAAACAAAATATGGTAGCTGAGGTTGAAGAATATGGTCATGAGAAAACTATTTTTGCCAGTAATACTTCAAGTTTACCTATAGGGAATATTGCTGCGAAGGCAAAACGTCCTGAAAATGTTATTGGCTTACATTACTTCTCTCCGGTTGATAAAATGCCGTTAGTAGAAATAATTCCGCATGATAAAACCTCAGACCAAACTATTTCTAATACGGTTGCTTTTGCTAAAAAGCAGGGTAAAACACCTATTGTTGTCAAAGACAAAGCGGGTTTTTATGTCAATCGTATTTTGGCGCCATATATGAATGAAGCGGCTATATTACTGCTTTCAGGTGAGCCTATTGATAAAATAGATAAAGCATTAGTTAAATTTGGCTTCCCTGTTGGACCAATGCAGCTACTTGATGAAGTAGGGATTGATGTTGGTGCTAAAATTGGACCAATATTACAAGCTGATTTAGGTGAACGTTTTGCCGCCCCTGCCGCTTTTGACAAATTATTAGCTGATGGTCGTTTAGGTAAAAAAGTAAAAAAAGGCTTCTATCAATACCAAAAGCACAGCTTCGCTAAAACCTTACAAAATAGACTTAAAGGTATTAAGCCAGGGAAAAAACAAGTAGATGAGACTATCTATAGCTTATTAAGTATTAAGCCTATGGGAAGTTTATCAGCGGCAGAAATAAGCAAACGCTGTACTTATATGATGTTAAATGAAGCGGCACGCTGTGTTGATGAAGGCATAGTTCGTAATGCTAGAGATGGTGATATTGGCGCTATTTTTGGTATTGGCTTTCCTCCTTTTTTAGGTGGACCGCTTCGTTATATTGATAAAATTGGCGCTAAATCAGTGGTTGCGCAATTAAGCCAATGGGTAGAGCAGCAAGGCGAACGTTATACCCCTTGTGAAGCTTTAGTGACTATGGCAGAGAATGATGAGATGTATTACCCAAATAAAGGGTAAGCCGTTTCATTATTGGCATATTTTATAGACTATAGACTATAGACTATGGGCTATTGAGACTATTTGAACCTAGCGTTCACTTATGCTCAATAGCCTTTTTTATTACCTTTAATACTTAATACTTAATTGCACTCGCTTTAACAAAGGCTTCAATATCTGTAATTATTTCACCTTTAGGTTTTTGTGCTTGCTCTAATAAATCACTTTGTGAATACAATATAAACCTATCCGGCTGACAAGCACTCACTAAATGACTTTTAACAAAAGTTTTTACTTGCGCTAACATTAAGTTTAAAACCGCCTGTAGCAGGTTTTCTTTTTGCTTAAATTTTTCATCTTTATTACAAATCGCTGCCCAAAAACGCTGGCTTTTAATACGTAAATTATGATCTTTTTCTTGTAACTGGCTCGCCAAACCTTGCATTAAATGTTGCCATTGATCTGTGTCCATCTCATCAAGAACTGTAATACTATCGCTGATAAACTCATCCATAGCATGGGCTAACGTATAAGCATCACAGTGCGGTGACTGAATATAAAAAGCGATGCCCGGATAGCTATTAATAGGTACATAACCAACCCCGACTAAATAACCATACTGCCTTTCCGTACGCATTTTCTGAAAAAATAATGGCGATAATATATGACTAGTAATCATAGTTAGTGCTACTGAGTTATCGTCTTTTTCCTCAAAAGCTGTGTAAATAACACAAGCGTGATCGTGCTCAGGTAAGCTCATAGGTAGTAATAGTGTTTCTTTGCTCGCAATATCTGTAACAGGGCACTGAATGGCATATTTTTCGTCAACATTACCTTGAAAAGCTTGCTCAATATTTTTGCATAATTGCAGAGCATGCTCAATTCTCCAATTACCATGGATGAGCACTTCTAAAGTTACTTGTTGAAATAATTGCTCACTAAAACGTTGATATTCACTGAAATTTATCTGTTCTAGTGCCAGTGATAACGACTTGCTTGAAGGATTGTTAGGTTGCATTACAGAGCTTAAGGTCGAAAATAGCTGTGCAATTGATTTGCTTTTGTCACTATTTTTCCAATGTTTTACCAATTGCAGCTTAAATAAATTAAAATGGGCTTCAGTCACTTGGTGGTTTTGTAATCGTGCTAATAGTTTACTTAACAATAAATGTTGATTTTCACTATATCCAGATATCTGAACCGTTACACCGCCTTGGTGGGCATATAAATGATAATGAATGCCTGCCAACTCTGCTTCATAATTTTCCTCAATCACAGTGTCAGTATATAAATCGACAAAGAGTCGTGTCATGGCAATATTAGCGACACTAGCGACTACAAAAGGTGAATCAATACCAATATATAAATAGCCCTTAGGCACTTTAAAGGTGTGGTCTTGTTTAAACCAAGCGACTAAGCCATTTTTATTTATAATTTTTTCAGGAAGCACCGCTACATCTGACGTAGTCTGGTGGTGCTTTTCACTTTGATATATTGTTGGCGACTCGACAATGTATGGATTTTTTTCGGGTAAATACAAGCCCTTAGTATGCGGCTCCTCCTTTAAGGCAATATCGCGCCAATGTGCTAATTGTTGCTCAGAAATTGGTGTTACATGATAAGGCACTTGGTACCAAAAACTATTCTTGGAAAAACTGTTTTGCTGGCTAACATGTAAGAGTCGCATATTATCAACATGTAAATCAGCGAGTAACTTGTTGATGTTTTCTCTCGACATGCCAGACATAACATAATCACCAAAAATATAATCTTCTTCGGGGTAATGCTGCATGTTGATCACTAACTGACTAACACTGTCCAGTGGGCGCATTTTTTCATGGTATATAAATGCTAAGTGACTAATCTTTTGCTTTTCTTGGTAATAATGCTCTGCTATTTCGGTGTTTTTCAATAGGGCAATATAGGTTAAAACAATATCGACTACCTCATTAATATGCTCTTCACCTAATTCAGTTAATCCGATACTGATATTAAAGTCTTTAAAGTTAGAGCCATTAATACCAGAGCCTGCAGTCAATGCTAAGGCCCACTGATGTTTTTTCAGTAGTGATAAAACACTGCCACTGCCTTCATGACCTAATAAATAAGCAAGAATTGACTCAGGTTTATCTTGGTAATATTGATCAATGCTGCCCATCGCAAAACTGATAATAAGCTGATGATCGTTTTTAACTGGGCAAACATCTATTTTAATTTTCTGATGTTTTGGTAAATATAAAGGCTGTTTAACTTTTGGCAGTGAACATTCGGCTGACTGTATCGGGCTAAAAAGCTGCTCAGCGAGACGCTTTAATTCATCAATCTCTTGTGGCCCCTCAAGCGCTAGAGTCATGTACTGGGCACGATAAAACTGTTGGAAAAAAGCTTGTACCTCTTGGCTTATATTTTTTCCATCACGATCAGCTAAAGTATCTAGGTTGCCAACAGAAAACTGAGAAAAAGGGTGTTTAGGATTTACTGTTTCTTTGTGAACATCATATAAACGTCTGATATCATCTTTTAGCTTTAAGGTGAATTCTGCATCAATATTCTCTCGTTCTTTAACGACAAAGTTATCCGCGAGCAAAGGGGCAATAAAAAATTCACTGAAGCGCTCTAATGCAGACAAAAAGTGCTTTGCCGTAATATCAAAGAAAAAGCAGGTATGTTCAGTACCTGTCCAGGCATTATGATTACCGCCATGTTGGCTAATAAACTTTTGATATTCACTGCCATCAGGAAAGCTCTTTGTTCCGAGAAAAAGCATGTGCTCTAAAAAATGTGCTAAACCTTGCCTATCTTTGGGATCATTAAAGTGACCGACATTAACGGCTAAAGCCGCCGCCGATTTAGTGGTTTCATCGTTATGAATAAGCAGTACACGTAAACCATTGTTTAAAGTAATTGCTTGATATTGTTTGGAATCATTGGGACTTTGCTTCAACACTAAGGCTCCTAAGAACACATTATACCAATTCTATTAAATTTATTTCTAACTCAGAGTTTAATTAGTGAGCTTAGAACAAGTAAAAATTGATTAAACATAGTTATTCTATCTTTCATTAATTTTGTGCTGTTATCAGTTTACTAATAAACTCCCAAAGGGCGAGTTTAAAAGGCTTATAGGCAGCGTTATTTATTTTGATAATGGAACAACCATTATCATCAATCCATGCCTTGCCTATTAGTCTTTTAATTCTCGCTGAGTGGAAAAAAACGTAATAGACTTGGTATCCTACTGCAAAGCGCTTGACGGAAATATGGATAGTTTGTGAACTTAACAGGGAGATAACGCAATTCCTTAATTACTTAAAGGAATAAAAAAAGCCTATTTATTCTTAACCGTTGTTTTTAATACGAGTTCATTTCTATTACTATAGCCGCAAAAATAACTTAGACTCAATACTTTAGCTGATAAATATCATAAAAAGTTAAAATTGAGCTAAGTAGTAATACCAAACGGATTAATTAATTGACCAATTTAGAGCTGCAATAGCGAGCTGAGAACAAACAAAATGAGTTAAACATAGTTTTTCTATATTTCATTAATTTTGTGATGTTATCAGTTTGCTACTGAGCTCCCAAAGGGCGAGTACCTAATAAAAGGTAAAGGTTTAAATGCGGCGTTATTGATTTTGACAAGGGAATAACCATTCTCTTCAATCAATGCCTTGCCTCTAAACCTTTTAATTCTCGCTAAATGATCAATAAATTAGTCCGATTGGTATGAACCTAATCTACAGATATAGTGGTCGAGAGAATTAATGCAACTTTATATAATGCGCCATGGTGAAGCTCAAAATTTTGTTGAGCAGGGTAGTCGTGATGACAGTCAAAGAGCGTTAACCGCACAGGGTCAACTTGAAGTTAAAATGATGGCGACTTGGTTGCAAAAAATGAAGATACAACCCACGCAAGTATTTGTTAGCCCTTATGTAAGAACTCAACAAACGTGTGCTATTACGACTTCATTGATGCAAACAGCTATTACCACGTTAGAATTTATTACCCCATCAGGTGATGCTAAACAAGTACATGACTTTATTGATGGCTGGTGTAGCGAGCAAGTAGCAGCATTAGCACCGAAAATTTCAGCTCAGCAACTGGCAACTGAGTCAGTAACACCTGAGCAAGACCAAAGCTTACTCATCATTTCTCACATGCCTTTAGTTAGCTACCTAGTGGCGCAATTAACGCAATCGGGTAATGCTCCCATTTTTGCTACGGCAGGCATTGCGCACATTGATTATGATATTGATAAGATGCAAGGGTCATTGCAACGTCTAATTTCACCGATAGAGCTGTGTTGACACTGAACTGTTAATCTCGATTATATTTATCTTTTAATTCTATTAATGCCAAGATAGCGCCATTTCCGCCCCATTCTAATGGCGCTTGATGAAAGGCCATTACATCAGGATGTTGCACTAACCAATGCGGTACCTTGGTTTTCAAAATATGTGAGCCTATGCCATGAACCACGCAAATACACTGAGCGTGTTCTTTTTGACAAGCAAAGAGTAGGGCAGCCAACTCTTTTTTCGCTTGGTGTTGATCTAAGCCATGCAAATCAAGAATTAAATCAGGTTTATAATAGCCTCGTCGTAAGTTTTTGACTTCAAAGCTGTCAACACCTTCGCGAACATATTTCATCGGGCCTTGTTTGTTCAAGTCAGGTTCAAATTCATCAGAAAAATGAAATTGTGCAATGGCTTTATTTGCCTTGTTATCTCCTTGGTCATTTTTTAGGGAAGTGTTAGACTTATGGCCGCTTTTAATTAAGCGAACTGTGTCGTTGACCAAGGGTTTTACTTGACCGATAGCGTCGGCAAAGAGTTGCTTTTCATCAGGCAATACTTGCTTAATTGACTCTTGGTTTTGTTGTAATGAATTATCAGCTTTATTTTGCTGGTTCTTACTTTGTGCGATTGCTTCAATATTCGCGCGTACTTTGGCTTTTATTGAAGAAAGTTCGGATTTTAGGGCTTTGTTTTTCATTGACGCAGTGTAAAACATTTTAGTGCTAATACATAACAAATAATCCTGTTAAGCCGCTAACGTAACAGACGATAATAGCTTCACAGTTAAGCTGTACAATTAAGCTTCAGGTTTATGCAGCAAAATATAAGAATACTTTTGAGGAAAATAAATTGAGCAATACTAATTTCGCAGAGATTACCGAGCAGTTACACACCATTGCTGATTATTGCCGTTATGGTGCCAGCTCGTTTAATCAAGCTGAACTTTTTTACGGTCACGGAAACGACAATGCTTTAAATGAAGCACTAACTTTAGTGATGTTCGCCTTATCCTTACCCGAAGAGATGAGTGAAGATGTGATGTCTTGTCGTTTAGTACAATACGAGAAGGAAAATATTCTAGGGCTTTTCGAGCAACGTATAGAAACACAGCAACCTGTCCCTTATATCACTAATTTAGCTTACTTTGCGCAATTACCTTTTTATGTCGATGAGCGTGTTTTAGTACCGCGTTCACCTATTGGTGAGCTGATTGAGAAACATTTTTCTCCTTATTTTAGTGAGCAAAATCCACCTAAGAAAATATTAGACTTATGTACAGGCAGTGGTTGTATTGCAATTGCTTGTGCTAGCTACTTTCCTGGTGCTGAAGTTGATGCGGTCGATTTATCCACCGATGCGTTAACTGTTGCGGAAATAAATATTGAAAACCATGGTTTAAGTGAACAAGTTATTCCAATTCAATCTGATGTTTTTTCTGGGGTTATTGCACATAAATATGATTTAATTGTCACTAATCCGCCTTACGTTGATCAAGAAGACATTGATAGCTTACCCGCAGAATTTACTCATGAACCTAAAATGGGTTTAGGTTGTGGTGAAGACGGTTTAGATATCGTTCGTGTGATATTGGCTGAGAGTGCTTTGCATCTCAATGATGATGGGGTACTTATTTGTGAAGTGGGTAATTCTCAATACCATGTTGAAAACCTTTATCCCGACGTAGACTTTACTTGGTTAAGCTTTGAACGTGGTGGACATGGTGTATTTATGCTTAATAAAGCGCAATTAGAGCAACATGCAGAAACATTTTTAGCAGCACTTAAAAGAGCATAAACTGCATAAATAGAAAATTAGACGTTATCTAAGTCGACAGTTCAATAGCTGGGCAGTGAAAATAGGTAACACAACAACGGCTAGTACTCGTAGCTATAAAAATAAATTAATAGGCGGTAATGTTAAATGTCAGGTAATACCTTCGGAA
The DNA here is from genome assembly GCA_913063325.1 of uncultured Colwellia sp. Classification (GTDB taxonomy): domain Bacteria; phylum Pseudomonadota; class Gammaproteobacteria; order Enterobacterales; family Alteromonadaceae; genus Colwellia. The sequence goes on from CAJXYE010000019.1 coordinate 56,194, forward strand.
AATTATTCACTGTCACCTCATTTGGTGAAAGTCATGGATTAGGTTTAGGCGCAATTATCGATGGTTGCCCACCTGGGCTTGAGTTATCTGAAGCTGACTTACAAATTGATTTAGACAGACGCCGACCAGGTACCTCTCGATATACTACAGCGCGTAGAGAAGCGGATGAAGTAAAAATTCTTTCAGGCGTATTTGAAGGAAAAACGACAGGCACACCTATTGGTTTAATGATTGAAAATACCGACCAACGTTCAAAAGACTACGGCGATATTGCCCAAAGTTTCCGTCCCGGTCATGCAGATTATACCTATTGGCAAAAATACGGATTACGTGATTACCGAGGTGGTGGTCGTTCTTCTGCACGTGAAACCGCTATGCGCGTTGCTGCGGGTGCGGTAGCTAAAAAATATCTGGCTGAAAAGTTTGGTATGACTATCCAAGCTTGCGTTACTCAAATTGGTGATATTGTTGCTAGTGGTCCAAATGGCACAGCCTTTGATGTTAATACGATTGATTGGCAAAAAGTTGAAGAAAATCCATTCTTCTTCCCTGATGAGACTAAAATTGAACCACTTGGTGAGTACCTTCGTGGCATCATTAAAGAGAAAGACTCAATTGGCGCTAAAGTGACTGTTGTTGCTACTAATGTACCTGTTGGCTTAGGCGAGCCTATCTTTGACCGTTTAGATGCTGATATTGCTCATGGCTTGATGAGCATCAATGCAGTAAAAGGTGTTGAAGTGGGCGATGGTTTTTCCGTAGTAAATCAAAAAGGCTCAGAGCATAGAGATGAGCTTACCCCTGAAGGTTTTTCAACTAATCATTCTGGCGGTGTTTTAGGCGGTATTTCATCGGGACAGCAAATTATTGCTCATTTAGCCCTTAAACCGACATCAAGTATTGGCGTAAGTGGTAAAACGGTTGATTTAACCGGTGAAGCGACAGACATTATTACTAAAGGTCGTCATGATCCTTGTGTGGGTATTCGTGCGGTGCCTATTGCTGAAGCAATGTTAGCGTTAACGTTAATGGACCACTTTTTACGTCATCGTGGTCAAAATGCTGATGTTCAATGTGTTACACCAAATATTGAATCTTAAATAAAAACAAGAATATAAAATAGGCTGATTGCTAAAGCACTCAGCCTATTTTTTTATTAAAATTCTCACGTATATTCTTAACCATCATGAGGCGTTTCGCTTGGTCTTTTTTAACCAGATGTTTGTTCGACTCTCTTCGACTTACTTCTTTTATTTTGCCTTATTAGGCTTAATCTCACCTTATTTGGCTATTTTCCTTGATGGACAGGGATTTACCTCTCGTCAAGTCGGTGAAATTCTTGCCATTATCACGGCCACTAAAATTGTTGCGCCAAGTTTATGGGCAATGCTTGCTGACAAAACAGCTAAACCATTACTTATTATTCAATTGGGTGCTTTATTAGCGTTAATTAGTTTCAGTTTTCTTTATTGGTTTACCCTCTATTGGCCTATTACCTTTTGTTTAGCGCTTTTCACCTTATTCTGGACCGCAATTTTACCGCAACTAGAAGTGCACACATTAAACTCGATTAAACACAGCAGTAAAATTTATGCTCGAGTTAGATTGTGGGGAAGCTTAGGGTTTATCGTCTTAGCTGTCGTGGCAGGCGAGGCTATGAGTGCACTGGGTTATCAGGCTTTTACTACCTTAGGTGTTATTACCTTGGCTTGTTTGTTTATCAGTACCTTGTTTTTAACTTCGAGAAAATCGACAAAGTCAGTACAACAAAGGGCTAGTAAACCCGCGGCTATATTTAATAAAATTGTCAATGGCCGCTTTATTTGTTTCTTCATTGCCGGCTTATTATTACAAGTGAGCTTTGCTCCATATTATGGTTTTTTTGCGCTATTTTTACGCGATCTGCAATACTCTGGTTTGGCCGTTGGTTTACTTATTTCATTAGGTGTCGTTGCTGAAGTCATTGCCTTTATCTATATGGGGAAATTATTTAAATATTTCTCTTTAAATAGTTTATTAGTCTTCAGCCTAGCTATTACATCCTTGCGCTGGTATTTAATACCTGTGGTCGCTGATTCAGTAATATGGCTTGCAATCATACAATTAAGTCACGCAGCCAGTTTTGCGGTTTATCATAGTGCTAGTATGCAATTCATCTCTTCGCATTTTACTAAGACTCAACAAAGTCGAGGGCAGGGTATATATTTAGGTGGCGTATATGGTGTCGGTGGCGCTATTGGTGCCTATATTACCGGCATGCTTTGGTTAGATGGGCAGGGTGCGAGCAATACTTTTATTATGGCTGGTACTAGTGCCTTAATCGGCTCTATCATTATGGTTTTTACTAAAAATAAAAAGAGTTCAACGTTTAGCACAACCACTTAGTTCTATAGTGGAGTATAGTATTTAGTATGGGTTCATATAATAGAAATAAAGGTCATCAAATGTATAGATTAACTAAAAAAATTGGCGCGACAATTGTTCTTGGTTTGGCTTTAGTCACTACGTGGCAAGTTGCAGCTAAGGATATTAGTCAAACACAACTGCAACAGCTCATGAAAAATGACAGAAAAGTTGTCTTACTTGATGTCAGAACAGCAGAAGAGTTCGAACAAGGGCATATACCAAACGCGGTAAATATTTCTCACAAGGAGCTTGAAGCAAGACTTGCTGAGTTGTCGGGTGCTAAAAATACGCAAGTGGTTATTTATTGTCGTTCAGGTAGAAGAGCAGAAGTTGCCAAGCAAGTATTGCTAACAAATGGTTTTAATCAGTTAGACCATTTAGCAGGTGACTTTAATGAATGGACCAGTAATAATTTACCTACCAGCAAAGGTCTGTAAAGTAATCTCGAAAGGTCAATAGACCCTAGCGTATTCATTAGTTCAAAACGAAGTGGCTTAGTACCTAGGTTTGATAAAATAATAAAAGCCACTTTATTTACCTAGATGAATAAAGTGGCTTTTTTATCTAATGATTAAGCGATATATGCCTTCACCGGTGACCAAACTGCCAATTCGTTGCCGCTAGGCTCAGTAAAATGAAAGCGTCGTCCGCCTGGGAAAGAAAAGATAGCTTGGCTAATTGTTCCGCCTGCGCTTTTCACGCGTAGCTCAGAAGCCTCTAAATCATCACTGAGTAAGACCAACAAACAAGCACCATTTGCTGTGCTTGATACGAGTTCCGACTGAAAAAAGCCACCCTCAATGCCTGAATTGCTAAAGGCAGTATATTCGCCACCGTAATCAATAAAGGTCCAAGCGAAAGCTCGCTCAAAAAAAGCTTTGGTTGCAGGAATGTTTTTTGCAGGTAATTCTACATAATTAATCATTTCGCGGGTTGTCATAATTAACCCTCCTTTCGATACTATAGCTTAATATTTATTTTTTATTCAAGGTGGCAATCGAGTCAAAATCGCTTATGTCAACCATGATTTCTATTGCTCTGAAGAATTTAACAAAACGTTTTGGGTAAAATATATAACCCTTATAGCGACAAATTTTACTTCGTAGCAATGAAAACGTTAACAAAGAAACGTAGGTGATATAGAATAAAATAGCCGACATTATCAGGCTTATGCTGAGCATTTTAAACGACAGGATAAATGAAATAATGCCTATAACTAATGATAATACTTTATGTTGTCTAGCTTTTGGGTAACCATGAAACTGAAAATAATCAATGCGATTGAGGTACCAAGAGCCCGTTTTAGATCCTGATTCATCAAGGTACTTGTTTTCTCTAAATTGCTTTTGCATTATCGTGCTCACCCATTATCAATTGAGTTTTTATCTATCATGTCACTATAAGAATCTTTATTGCCATTAATATCAAAGTGACTCCGCCAAAAAACTCAGCTTTACTCTCTAGCCATGTCCCTCCTCTTGTTCCCACTAAAACCCCTAACCAGCTAAAAAGAAAAGTGATTGAGCCAATGATAAAACAAGCAACAAAAGGATCCACAGGGAGTAGCGTTAAACTAAAGCCAGCAGCCATAGCATCAATACTGGTGGCAATGGCTAGAATCAAGATAACTCGATGAGTTATCTTACTTATATCCTCTTCTATTCCTTCCGAGAAAGAATCAAAAATCATTTTCACTCCAATTAAGAAGAGTAACAAAAATGCAATCCATGAAGTATAAGACTCAATCCAACTTAATACCCCTTTACCGCCAAGATAACCAATAATGGGCATAATCCCTTGAAAAATACCAAAGTAGAGAGCCACTATTATGCCTAAAGGCGCTACTTTACTGTGCTGCTTTGTTGCGCCTAAACCAATAGAAACAGCAAAGGCATCCATACTTAATGCAATAGCGAGGATAATAACTTCGATCATGTGACATATATCCTAAATTTTGATAATAACTATTGTACAGATGAATTGAGTTTAGAGAGCAAACACTCATCAAAAAAATGTCCATTTTTAAAAGAGACTTTTTTTAATAAACCGTCATGACTAAAGCCGTTTTTCTCAAGTACTCTGATCGACGATATATTATCACTCACCACAGAGACAAATAAACGCGCAACATCGGTACTATTAAATAGCGACTGAGTAAATATTTTTACGGCTTGTGTCGCAATGCCACGATTCCAATAATCCGAGCCGAGCCAGTAACCTAGCTCGGCACTGCGGCTGTATTCAAAATCACCAAAGTCAGCAGAAATACAGCCAATGAGAGTACCATCAAGCTCAATCGCTTTAATATACTCAGATTGACTACCAACAGTTATCCACCATTGTGCATCATCACTGCTGTAGGGCTGAGCTATTGCGGCGGTAATATATTGTGTAACGGTTTTATCATTTAAGTACGATACTAATAAGTCACTATCAGTAGTGTTAAAAGGTCTTAGTTTAATCATATTCTTGTGTGTGAAGTGTTATAGCTATTAGTTGTGTAGGCTAGCTAATCATTGCGCAACAGCATTATCTGTAATGAGTTTACTTGGTCTTAATCATACCAAACACTAACCACTATTGTTGATGGTTGAAACGAACCACCACTTTGAGATTGAATAATGTTGTGAATTTTAATAGCTGGTTGTGTCGCCAACCACATATTAATATCACCTTCTAAACCGTGATCTGTCGCTATATCCGATTTTGGTAGAAAGCCTACTTTTGGCCGTAAAATTTTAGTAAATATTTTAACTTCCATGGTATTTCCTTTTTCCAAGTGAGAGCTGAAGCAGCGGTTTTTAAAGCTGCTAATTAAACATAATTATTAGTTTGCCATAGTCATTGGACAACTACAAAGCGACTTCCATTTTGTAGTAGGCCACGTCAGCTTTATAAAATCGTTCACTACACGCTTGCATACCAAAACGTTTATAAAAACTTAAAGCCGACTCTCTGGCATCACACCAAAAATACTCTACTTGCTTGCTTTTTAGCGATTGAATAATATGTGTTAATGTTTTTGAGCCAATGCCTTGGTGTTGGTAGTTAATATCAGTAGCGAACTTACGTAAACGAGCTTTATTTAAGGTAAAATAGACCGATGCAACGCAAACCAGTACCCCATCAATAAAGGCACCAAAGTGTAAGCCGTCAATATCACCCTCGACATGGCAAAATTCAGCTGGTTTGTGCGGCCATAAAACGCTACAGCGAAGTGGGATAGTTTGCTCCCATGAAATAGAACGAATCTCCATATTACTTAAAACCCCTTATGCCACTTTATATACTCATTCATAGGCATTGGTTTTGCGAAAAAATACCCTTGAACAGAATCTATATTGCAACGTTTTAATATATTAAGTTGCTCCTCTGTTTCAACCCCTTCAGCAATCACTTCAATTTTTAAGTTACGTGCTAAATTAATAATAGTTTTAACAATGCTGAGACCTGATTCTTGATCAGAGATTCTATCAATAAAGCTTTTATCAATTTTTAGTTCCTTTACTGGGTATGCATGTAAATATGTCAAACAAGAATACCCTGTTCCAAAATCATCAATCGAAAAGGTAAATCCTTCCGACTTTAATTCTTCCATTTGTTGTACCGTATGCTCAACGTCGTGAGCTAACATGCTTTCGATGATTTCTAATGTGATTTTGGTGGGGGATACGTTGAAGTGGCGAATAATATTAAGTAGCTCGGTTTTTAATGAAGACGATTTGAATTGTGATGGACTGATATTGATTGAAACTTTGAAGTCTTCGTCGATAAGATTAGCGTTTAAACTGTTCAGTAATTTACAAATATCTCTTAACACGACATTCTGAAGGCGCTGTATCAAACCAAATTGCTCTGCTACTGGAATAAACTCACAAGGCGATATAATTCCTTTAATAGGGTGAATCCAACGTATGAGCGCCTCTGCTCCAACAATCTTTCCTGTCGTACTAACTTGCGGCTGGAAATATGCACAAAATTCTTCATTCTCTATGGCTTTGAGGATTTCTGTTTCAAGCTCTATTTTTCTATCTAATAATGTTTGCAATTGAGGGTCATAAAAACTAAAACTATTCCCTCCTTTTGCTTTAGAGCGATACATTGCAGTATCAGCAAACTTCAAAATATTATTAGCTGTAATATCGGAACCTTCTATTAAGCAAATTCCGATACTACAACTGATTTGAAAACTTAATGAGCCAATTTTAAACTCTTCATCAAATACTTTATTAATTTTTTGAGCTACAGTAGATGATTCAATATTTGCTTGTTCATTATCATCCCCAATATATTCCAATAAAACAACAAACTCATCTCCTCCCAACCGAGCTAAAGTATCAGATTTTCTGGTTATAGCCCCCAATCTTCTTGTTACCTCGATAAGTAATTCATCACCTGATGAATGCCCAAGAGAGTCATTAAGTCGTTTAAAGTCATCTATGTCTAAAAACAATAAAGCGCCGGTCTCACCAGAACGTTTTATTTTTTCAACCGCAATATCAAGGCGCTCATTCAGCATTCTTCTATTAGGTAGTTTCGTTAAAGGGTCATAATAAGCTAGTTTTTCAATTTCTCTTTCGGCAAATTTTCTTTGAGTGATATCTCTAGCTACCCATAAAACATGTCTTGAAGAGTTATTTTTAGATTGGTAATGCTCAACAGAAGCGGTGCGGCCTTCAAATACAACATGGCCTTTTTGGACATCAAGTTCATATTCAAAAACCTGAATTTCATTGGTTGCTAACGTTTTTTCTATCACCGCCATGATAGGCTGAGCATCTTTAGCGGGTAAAATGTCATTTACATTATGCCCCTTCATTTCTATCATTGAAGAATATAATAAGTCTTCAGAATCGCCATATACATCAACATATTCTCCATGCTCGCTTAAAATAAGTACTAAGTCAGGCATCACTTCGGTAATTGCTTTAAACTTATCATTACTATGTTTTAATTCTTTTACAACTTCCCTTAATTGATATGCATTAGAATCTTTTTCGAGTGCTATGCTGGAGAAGTGCACGAAGTAATCAATTAATTCTATATCTTGCTCCGAAGGAGTTCTAGGCTTCGTATGGTATACAGCAAAGGTACCTAAAACCTTGGATTTTGTTGATATAATAGGTGTTGACCAGCATGATTCTAATCCATATTTAAGCGCAATTGGTTTAAAATCAGTCCAAAGAGGGGATGAGTTGATATCGTCTACAATCACTCTAGATTTTCTAAATGCCGCAGTACCGCATGAGCCTACACTAGGTCCTATTTCAACCCCGTTAATTATTTCACAATACTTTGGGTCAATACTCGGAGCTGCACAGTGAAAAAGATTTTGACCAGTAAGAGATAAAATAGAACATTTTGCTGACTTATCCTCTAAAATATCTTCAATGGCTAAACAGATTTCTTCGCCAATTTCACTTAAAGGCTGACCTAATGCTATTTTCGATAGTATTTTTTGTTGTTGTTTTAACAGCTTTAAAAGTTGTTTATCATGCATTATTCACAAAACCCTAATTTGATTTTTACTTTCCCGTAGCGAACGAAGAATTTTATCAGAATGTTTATTTATTAAAGAGTTATTTAGCTTAAACGCTTCTGTAAGTGGTTGAATTAATTATAGCTAATGACAAGCTTCTTGGCTACTTGAGTCTTATTGTCTGGTCGAATTAAGTCAAGGTTAAAAGCGCTATATTAAATAATCAAAGTTTTAGTTTATACCTGCAATTTTAATTTTATAATTCACAAATGTATTAGCAGCTTAGTTAAGTCGTTACACATAACCTGAGCTATGTAGACATCAGATGAGAATCTGTTGATAGGTTTGGTGTGCTGGCTGATATCTAAAAACCTTAACAACGCTGTCGTTCACATAATTGTATTGTCAGGTGTTCGATTTCAGTGCTATCGGTTAGCTCCGTTTTTGTAAAGATCCGCTAATAACTAAGCTCATCAAAAGTGAACTCTAACGCCTAATTGAACATTAACACCTTCTTCCCCATGTGCTACAAGGTTACTATTTTGAGTTGAAATATCAGGGTTTAAAATCTCTTCATCCAAAAGGTTGCGAACAACAACGAATAATTCAAAATCAGAAAGTCTCGCGGTATAGTTAATATTAATGACACTATAAGCGTCTAAGTTCTGACGCGCTCCTATATATGATATGTCGGCACCTAAGCTGTGCATGTCAAAAAGGTCAATGCTTGCACCAATACTCAGGGTTAGTCTAGGGGTGTGAAAAGCAGTTGGGTCTTCATCAATAACCTTATTACCTTCTTGTTGATAGGCTAAGTTGACAAATAACTTACTGTCACTCCTAGCCATTTGAAAATCAATTTCTGCGCCTTTACGTTTAAAGTTCCCTTCATTAAAAAATGAAACTGCACCGTCAGATTCGCTATGCCTTCTTTCTATAAAGTCTTGTGCCTCTAACGAATAAATATTCGCTACAAATAATACGTTTGATCTTGAATAGGAGTAGGCAATATCAAAGGTGTTTACTACTTCAGCTGTTAGCGCCTCGTTTCCTACGACATTGCCAGGCGCGTATACGCTCGTTTGTGTTGGGTTAGGGGAGTTAAACCCGGTAGAGTAGAGTGTTTTCAATGATTGATATTCGTCAATTTTATAGACAACGGCCGCTCTTGGCGTTATCTTTTGACCACTTAACTCGTTATCAGTATATCGCCCGCCAATAAGAAAACGCCATTTTTGAAGAGTATAATCTACTTGAATATATGATGAAAATTCATCAATTTTACCTTTCTCAAGTGAAGTCGCTAGTGGCTCACTTGGATCGTCAAGGAAATAGATGCGATAATCCCCTATTGATCGCGTTTCATGTTCAATGCCCACCACGAAATTGATTGATTCATTTATATCATAAGCAAAACTACCCCCAAGTCTGAATCGATAATCGTCTTCGCCGTTATTATCTTTTGTACCCAATAACCCCACACCCGGAGCAAATATATTTTCTATTTTTATGTCAAAGGTGTAGTGGTTATAATCGGAAAAAAAAGTGCTTTTGCTATTATCCGTATTCCAGCTATTTTCTATATGAAGTAATTGACCTTTGGTCTCTAACGTTAAAGGCTGTAATGTATCTTCACCGGTAACACCATCGTTAATGCCCACTGTGGTATCAGAAAAAGCTTGAAGAAAAAGGCTAAATTCGCTATTGGTATAACGCAATAATCCTGACTGTCTTTCTAGATAGCGGTGTACTTCATCGGTTACTAATCCTACCGTAGGGAATACTTCATTGTAAGTTGCAGTGTAACCATCTTCAGCTCTATATTCTCCGGCAATATAAATGGCCGATTTATCCGAGAGTGCTCGATTATAATATGCACTCCCTTCTTTAAGTCCATTTGACCCTACTTTTAATGTTGCTGAACTGTTACCAAGATCTTTTCTTGTGATGACATTTAATACACCGCCCGATGCTTGTGTTCCGTAAAAAAACAGTACCTGGACCTCGTATAACTTCCACATGTGAAATCGATTCCCAAGGAACACCTTCCATCGGTATAAGTGAATGAGAGGGTTGGTGATAAGGAACACCATCGAGGAGAAAAAGTACTTTTTGATTAAATGCTTCATCAATGCCCCTAATTTGCACCGAGGCCCAACCGGGTAGAGAATCCTGAACTATGATGCCAGGAATGAAATTAAACATTTCTCTGAGTGTTGTGATGCCCATTTTTTCTAGGTCAATTCGGTTGTATCGAGAAACAATGGCGGGCGTTTCAATAACAGTTTCTGGCTTTGTCGAGGCGACTGAAACCCTCACATCAAGAAGCTCTTCCAATGTTAAGTTAAATACTGAATCAGACTCTTCACTTTGTGCTGAAACGTAAGAGGGGAAGCACAGGATTAACGAAGCTAAAAAGCAGATAATTTGTTTCATCATATTATTTCTTGTCGATAAGTTAATGTCCTAAATGAGTCATTTCGACCTTCTCATTTCAAGTCTAGCCTAAGATTCCAAGTTGTGTGTTTTGAATCGATATAACTGAAGGGGTATCTACAAAAATTATGCCGATACATAATCAATAGAACAAAAAAATGAAGTCCCAACTATCTGTCATAAAGTCGTGATTATAACCAAGTTAAGTATAGGAGATTTTACTGATGGTGGAAAACAGGAGATTATATTGGCTGCATAACATTTAAAAAAAGAGCATTTATATGTAATGTGGCACAAGTTAGCGTTTATCTGTAAAGCATCAATGGCAGCCGTTAGCTTACAGCAAACTTTTGCTACTTCTACCACCTAATGATTTCAATGGGCACAAAGTGACCGCTAAGTTATTAGCGGAAATCTACTGTCATTCAGTAGTCCTGCTTAATAGAGTTGTTATATTTCGAGACTGGTAACGCCCCAATAAGCATTACTTTTGAAATTTAAAACCCAACCTTTTTTAATCAATGCCTTTCTAATATATCGATTCATATAACCGTGACCAAATAATACAAGTTGACCTTGAACCTGAGCCATTTCAATTAATTTAATAGCCGCTGTATCGGCGCGTTTTTTTGCTTGTGTAAATGACTCAAATGGCCCTTTATAGCCAAACATCCAGAGTAACCTGGAGAAATAAACCCAATTCCACGCTGTTAATTTAAAAGGAAACTTGTATCTAGGTATCTCCATTTCCCGATAAAGTTTATCAATTTCTTCAGGCGGTTTTCCTAGGTAAATGTTTGTGGAGTGTATTGCTCGCTTTAAATCACTTGATAGGGTATAAAAATATTTATAATCATCATTAACACTTTGCGGTCGACTGTTTTGGGCTACCTTAGACGCATTGTATCGTCTGATCCAATGCGCATACTGACAAGCGCTAAGTATTGGGTTATCGGCAGAAACTGGCTTTCCATGTCTAATTAACACTATTTTCATTGATAACCTCTGGTATACATAGTTAGTTCAACACGCTAATTTGATCTATTGAAGTAACTAGCATATTTATTCTAAGATTTCTCTTTGCATTACAGCTACCATATTACCTGCTTTAGCAGACCAAACACCTTGTGCTAAATCAGGGGTAAGTATTTGTACAACGAGCCAACCATGCTTACCTTCTTCATTAAATATCTCTGCCAAGTCAGGCATTTTTTGTTTTTTAATGCCAGTAAGAAAGCCTTCTTTGTTTTTAATTTCTAATGTTTTATATTCGTATTGTTTCATTTTAATTAATTCCGTGTATTCAAGCGCAGAGGTATCTACATCTAATGCTGACGCTAAAGCTTTTCTAGACTGCAGCGAAGCTGAGGCCTCTTTCTCAATTCGTTGTATAGTCCTTAGGTTTAGACCAGAGGCTATTGCCAACTCATCTTGTGACCATAACTTTTTATGTCTTAATTCGAGAATTAATGCTGCATTAATTTTCATAAATACCTTTTACTCATTTAGTGTGGAGACAAATGAATTTTGCCTCATTTAATCGGAATAATTTACGAGTACATTACGGTGAACTTACGCACATCTTACGACAGTTATGCGACAGCAAGCAAGAGGGTGGGTTATAATGCTTTGATAATTAGGTAATTAATTCTGTCGCCAAAGAGCAGGGGGCAAAATAAACCCTGCTAATTAACCGCAGTATTATTCTGCATTATGTTCATGCGTTCTTAGAATCAAACCTTTTAATTGATTAAGCTGTCTTATTTTTAAGGTTTTTACAGAAGATAAAACCCCCGACACCAACAAAGACAAGATGCCAAAAAAGAATAAAGTAAAAACCTTTTGGGTCTATAGCCAAGTCTACCAAAGGCCCTGTTTTAAAACGGGTAGTGCCACTGAATAACGCATCTATTATTCGTGCAGTAAAAAATATAATGATTACAGATGAAATTGTAAATTGAGCCGCTAGCTTGTTGTCTTTACTTTTGATCGACTCTGCTTTTTGTTCAAGTGCTACTTGTTTAGGATCATTTAACTTTTTAAGGTATTCACTTTTTGCTGCTTGGTATCTTTGAGCATAAGCACGCTTATCGATATTGTTTAATATATCTTCAAGTTCAAGTATTGAATATTTAGAGTAATCACGATTCATATAGTTGTTGCGTCTTTTCGCCCATTAACAGGTGTAAATTCTGGTTGAAGTGAAGTTTGTTACTGTAATGTATCACTTTCAAAGGGTATTAGGTTGAGGATACCCAATAAAGATAGTGTGTATGGGGTTAGTTAGTACTTAGTTCAACAATAAGGGCTTTACCACCATAGCCATGTTTATTACATTTGGCACGTACTATTACCTGGGATACTCCTGATGGAATCTTGATATCACACTGACTGCGTGTAAATGGTTGTTCATTATCGTGGGGGTGGACAAGTTTGCGGTATCCAAGTTGCTTACCCTCAAAATCGATAACTTCCCAGCTATCTGCGTAATGCTGCCAGCTTTCGTCATTGTGTATAACAGACGTGCCAAAACACCAATTACCGCTAGACTCTTGCGTTGCGAGAACTTTGGTAACCTGAGCAAATTCTAAAGAAGTAGAATAAGTATCAAGATCAAATTTTGATGCGAATGCAGATGATGCAAACATCGATAATATTAATAGTAGTTTCATATAACTTTCCTTGTAGTTAAAACTGTTTGTTATGTTCAAATGACTCTGCTCTTATAATCGACGACGGCACTATTAATTTATGCATCGGCTTTACAAAAAGCATATATACCCGTTACCATTCAAGATGCTGGTTTCAGAGAGCTTGAGAAATGTTAATTCAAGGCGCTGTGATGAAAGAATGGTTATTCCATTGTAAGTCACAGCAACGATGAAGTAATGTTGCTCAAACGCTTCTTCGATGGGTTTAAAATGACTTTACACCGCGTTAAATAAACAAAACATAGAATAACTATGCTTTACTTATTTT
>CAJXYE010000020.1 GCA_913063325.1 uncultured Colwellia sp.
ACAACAAACCACGGTATAACAATCCCCATAGTAAGCATCTAGTTCTCGCGGTTTCCACAATGGAGCTTTGTTCGACATCAGCCGGACTAGTATCGAGGGTGTTTCTAGGTTTATTTGTGGTGGCTGATGACAAACAAACCTAAACATAGCGGTCATAGAGGCTTTAAACCAAAACGACTCCTATTAGCCACCTTATTTAGTTTACACAATTCAATATACTTAAACTGGAAATAGTTCATCATTAGTTGGTACGCATTGTAAAAGTTGATTCTTTATCCAACCTATAAATTGCTTTTCTAAATCATTATCAGATGTGCTTTCTTGACCAAGTAATATGTAACTGTTTCCCGATAAGACAAAGCCAAATGGCGCAATTAAATTCCCTCTTTTAAGGTCATCAACAACCAGCGGATAAGAGCCAATAGCAGCCCCTAGTCCATCAACGGCAGCTTGAAAGCAAAAATAGAAGTGTGCGAAGGTTTGATAGGAATTATTCAATAATGATTTATCCCCCGATATGTTAGACCAATTTGACCAAGCCTTTGGCCTTGTATCGCTGTGAATTAATTTAATCATACTTAAATCACTTTTTACACGTTGCCAATATTCTGGAGAGACAACAGGCCCAACCCATTCATCAACTAACGGTATTTTTCTATAATCTTGAATTAGTTCAAAGTCATCACGCCTAATAGCTAATGATGAACCACTGGAACTCAGAATTACAGGCCCTCCTGCTGTAGATAACCTTACATCTGTATTTGGGTTGTGCTCATAAAAATTAGATATACGAGGCATTAACCAACGCATCGTCAATGTTGGTTCACAAGAGACATCGAGACAATTAGTTTTAACTTGAGATAACTTCTGAACTCCAGCATTAAGAGCTTGAAATGCTTGTGTCGTATAGCTTTTAAGTAGCTCTCCTTCACGGGTCAAACGCACATTTCTACCTTGTCGAGAGAACAAGTTGAGAGAAAGAGAATTTTCTAGCGTTTTTATTTGTTTACTTACCGCTCCATGCGTTATGCATAGTTTTTCTGCCGCTTTACTAAAACTGGATGAATCTGCTGCCACGTCAAAAACATGAAACGCCTTTAAATTCTTCATCTGTTACTTTTTCTCACAGGTTGATAGATGATATTTCGATTATAGTTGCGATGAAATTTTTATACAATCCAGGCATAAACTTTAAACTATCCTTTGGAACATTTATGGAAATCATTAGCCTTGCCATTATTGGCTTATTAATCGTCATCAGTCCTGGTGCTGATTTTGTTTTGGTACTTAAAAATAGCATTAATTCAGGGCGAAACTCTGGCATTTTGACAGCCTGTGGTATTAGTCTGGCAATTGGTGTTCATATCAGTTATTCAATGTTAGGAGTAAGTTACTTAATCTCACAGAACGAAGTGATTTTCACTTCTATAAAATATGCAGGGGCTGCTTATTTGATTTATTTAGGCGTAAAAAGCATTTTGACCGCAAATGCTAAATTAGAGAAGATAGAAAGCAACGCCATTATCGTGAAACCTTCACAATATTTAATACAAGGTTTTATCTGCAACCTGCTTAACCCTAAAACGATGTTGTTTTTTATTAGCCTTTTCAGTCAGCTTATTTCATCCGATGACAGTACCAATAATTACGTACTTTTATATGGCCTTTATATAGCGTTGCTTCATGGCATATGGTTTAGTTTAGTTTCTGTTTTTTTTACATCTAAGGCTCTTCAAAAGCAGCTAATAAAAATAAAAAAAAGATTAAATCAAGCCTGTGGTGTTGGTCTAATATCTTTTGGAGTTCTACTATCTATTAAGTCATAAATGAAAGTGAGATCGATTTATTATCTTTAATGTAGAATTACTCCAATACAAATTTAATTTCTTGAACTCAAATTCAGTTATTGATTGTTTTAGCTCATTATAGTCGGTCATTACTAAATATGAATGACTATAATGAGCGCCAGCCCCTCAAACATGCAGTAAATATTGGTTAAAATTGTTCCTAATATGTTCATAACTTCACAAAAGTTAACGTCAACTAAGCGCACTTTGAAGTCATGTCAATGCGACTTAGTGAATGGTGGCTTTGGGGACTGTAGGTAGAACTTTTCGTTTACAAAAAACCATCATCAAAAGCCACATGTATTTATCAGCGGGGAACGTTTGCTATCAGGAAACTACTAGCGTGATGTAGTTATTCAGCCATGTCTGATGAAGATCAAAACATACAAAATTTTCTGCATAAATTCTAAAATACTAAGGTCAAAAAAGTGGTAATTCTAGACCCATCAAATATTTTAATGGATCGTATTTCTCCTAGTTCAATTGGTAGTTCAATTGGTAGTTTAATTGCGCTTTATGAACATAAAATATTTGTGCAAGGCGTCCTTTTACAAATATGTTCATTCGACCAATGGGGAGTAGAACTGGGTAAAGGCCTAGCAAATAAAATTCAACAAGAATTAGCTACAAAAAACATTAATGCTGACCATGATAGTTCTACCCAAGGGTTGATTGAGCTGTATATGGAGAGGACTTAACTCTGATCGTTATTATACAGGTCTGTAGTTTACTAGAAAAATCCTAGTTGAATGATGAGAAGGGGTTATTTCAGTCATAAGGTCTACTCATTCGTTCACAACAGACCTTATGGATTATTAATACCCTAAATTAAAACCTAATTTAGGCGACAAAAGTATCGCCAATAAAATTTCGTAAAATAAACAGGTTAAGTAAGAATTACTTTTATATCAAACAATGATACAAATATGATATCTTGCGTGTATTTAATCTTATTAATCCATAGAATGTTTTGATTTATTTTTTGACAGTAGAATCCATTAATTTACATTGAAATGAAAGTATCATTGCTAAACCAGGAGTTTTTCTTTCTACTTTAATTTCCGCCTGTTGTGCTGATATGAGATCTTTAACTAAGGCCAATCCTATCCCTGTGCCTTGTGTGGTCCGAATTAATTCATTGCCGCCACGATAGAAAAGCTCAAAAATTTTACTTTCCTGCTCTTGAGTTATGCCTTCACCATAATCTCGTATTTCTAGTAAAATCAGGTGCCTATTTTTTGGGTGATTACTAAATATAAAATCAATTTTTTGTCTAGCCGAATCATTGATCTTGTTTCGGTCAAAAAACTTTATAGCATTGTCAGTAATATTAATAACTACCTGAGCAAAAGCATCCGGTTCAACCAAAACCTGCATACACTCTGCGTTAGCTATATCCAGAATAATATTTTGTTGAAAGTTATGTTTATCTATTATCGATGATGTTTTCGAGCGAAGATTATCCACTAAAAGAGTCAGTGGCGTATATTCTGGCTGCACATTTTGCTGTTGTTGGCTAAGTGAAGACAACTGCAATATATTATCTATTAATCGTGTAAGGCGTTCACTTTCGCTATAAATAAAATCAAAATACTTTATCTGGTGTTCTTCAGAAATTACCGTTCCCTCTTTGAGCATTTGTGAATACATACGAATTGACGTTAGTGGTGTTTTTAGTTCGTGGCTAACAGAAGAAACAAAATTAAGCCTTTGCTCCCCTAATGCCAGTTGCTTTATCCCAAGACGATAAAATCCAAAACATGCGGATAATATGGCAACAATTAAAATAATAATAAACATGCTGCTGTAAATCATAGCCGGTGTCATAGGTAAAGAGTTGGTTGATAGGGTTAATGAATAACCATTAAAAGGTGGGTAATGGGTATAATTGTAAATTGATTGTTGTTGAAACCGCTTATCTACTTTTGGTAGTAAGCTCACCTTCACTTGGTCGTCAGGCAAGTTTTCATAAAGAAAATACTCTGAAAGGTCGGAACTTTTTTCATCTTTTAACTCAACTAATACCGAACTATCGAAGTGCATTTTTTCTAGTATATCCATCACTAATTGGGACAGGTAAGCTTTGCGTTTTACTATATATCCTTGCACCCAGTATTTTTCGGCTATTGTTACAACACGATAGAAAATGAAATAGTCAGGTACATCAAAAAAAACACTAAAGAGTTTATCTTTTGCAGCGAAGTCCTGCGGGCTCATTTTCGTAAATATTTGCTGTACTGATTTTGATTGCAACAGAAGCTGGTAGATATTAATTGCTTTGTTTTTACGTTTGATCAGTTCAGGGGGTAATTTTTGATCCGACACCTGCTGGTTGGCATTATCTACACCTCTTTCATATTGACTATTATCATGGAAAGAGTCGGGCCAGATTGGACTGTTAAAATGTCCTTGATTGCAATATTGAAAGTAGCCAACTAACCACTCTTTTTTTGGTTGTTCGTATTCTAATCGAGAGAGAGGTGATATGGTCTGCTGTGACTTTTCAGTGTATGGGTTATATACCTGTCGATAATAGTCAAATGCATCTACTGGTAGCGTATTGGATATCAACCTTCTTTCAGTCAAACGTCCATCTATTATCTGCTCTAACTTGCTTGCCGTACGCTGATATTTAAGCAGTAGATTATTTTCTAACTGTTGAAAGCCAAAATATAAAATAGTACCTAGCGGGAGCAATAAAAATAGCAAGAAAGCTATTGCTAAATAGCGTAACCGACGCAAACGCTGAGAATGATTAAGTAAACGTTTTCCTGAAGTTAGCATGTTAAAGACTCACCATATTGAACAACACATTAAATCACAAAAAGCTGATAACCTTCGCCACGGTGGGTGACTAGATGTCTGGGGGATTTAGGGTCAATTTCAATTTTTTTGCGAATTTTTGCGATATGTATATCAACTGTTCTTGTATCTAAGTCGCAGGTGTTTTTATAGTCCCATACTTGCTTGAGTAACTCTTCCCTAGAAACTGGCTTACTCTTATGTAGTAGATAAACTAAAATTTCGACTTCGCGGCGAGTATATTTTGTTTCATGGTTGTAAGAGCACCCCTTTAGTGTTTGCGTACAAATAGAAACATTAGCGCTTAATTCCAAGGTTTTATCTGTTCCCGTCCAACCTGAACGTCTGACTAAAGCATTTACGCGTAATACCAGCTCTGATGTTGAAAATGGTTTTGCTACATAATCGTCAGCGCCAAGTGTTAGGCCGTTAATGATGTCTTCTTCAGTATTTTTTGCTGTTAGCATGATAATGGGCTGAGTACGAGAACGTTGCCTAAGTGCATTACAAATTTCAAAACCGTTGATAGAAGGCAACATTACATCCAAGATAATGCAGGCATATTGTCCATCTAAACCGTTAGATAAGCCTTTTTTTCCATCACTTTCACTTTCAACCTCATAGCCGTGAAAAACAAATAAATCTGTGAGCCCCATTAAAATAATGGGTTCATCCTCTACGATGAGAAGTCTAGGTTTAGTATTCAATTTTTTTCCCTATTGCTTCAAATGATAGTTAGCAAGCGATAATACAGCTTTTTCATAAATATACAGGACTTTAGTTAACTGAATGTAAAGTTTTGTAAAATGTATAAGCTCATATTTTACATTGCCTGCCTATTTTATTGTCAAATGGTTTTCTAATCTATTCATACAAGGCAGTTAAGCGGTAAAAAATACAATGAGTTATTACCTCGTCACTTAACATCATAATAATGACCAAATTAATATTAAGGAATTAACAATGAAAAATAGGCTAACACTTAATTCATCAATCATAGTAATTGTTCGTTCAGCAATATCCACTCTGTCGATATCAAGGGTTTGGTTAAGAGAAGCGAAAACATTGTCCCAAAGAGCAAAAATCAATATAAAAAACACTGCCAACTAAGGCCTATTCTCATAACTATCACTTTTTTAAACAAACAATACTTTAATTATCAAAGACAACCATTTCATGACTAACAGGAATAGAAATGACCAAGTTAACATTAAAAAACCTATTTACCGTTATGTTACTAAGCTGCTCTTGCAGTTTAGTAACAGCACAAAATAAAGAAAATGCCAAAGAAACGGATCATTTCGCACCCCAGGTCACAGCCGCCGACGCCGCCATCTTATACAGGGATGTTCCTGAACTCACAGAAGCCTTTATCGATGCAGCGCCGGAGGACAGAAAAGACGGTATCCTCGTGGGCGAATTAGGCATCGATGGCGGCAATAAGGATATGATTGTCAAGCTTGCTAAAGAGATCAACGACGCTAAGCACGGTAACTTCGACAGCCTACTTATTTCTCATAAGGGCAAACTCTTATTTGAATCATACTACAAGCGCGGTCGCATCAATTTGCCCCATTACCAAGCGTCAGCGGCTAAATCTTACACCAGCTTGGCGCTCGGCCGTGCAATCCAGCTAGGTTATCTGACCATGGCCGATTTAGACAAACCTCTTGTCAGCTTTCTCAAAGACCTGGACCCAACAACATTTGTTGAGGGTGCAGAAAAGATCACCCTGCATCAAGCGTTGACCATGACCACGGGGATTCGCATCAGTAATGAAAAGAGAGAGAAGCTCAAGAAAAATCCAAGCCAGTTAAAAGGACAGGGGGAAGTTCAGACTTACCTTGAGCAGAGTGCGCCGATTACGGCAGAGTCTAAAAGCTTTAAATATGGCACTGGTCCACGTTTGGTGATGCAAGTTATCGAGGCCGCCGTGCCAGGCACCGCCAAAGAATTTATTAAAAATGAACTGCTAGACAAAATGGGCATCAGCAATTATCGCTGGCGGACTGCTGCGAGCGGCCTGCCAGAAGCTGGTTGGCGCGTGAGCATGACATCGCGTGCTATGGTCAAGTGGGGAACTTTGGCCATCAACAAAGGCAAATGGAAAGGCGAACAGTTAGTACCAGCAGCTTTTATTGCCAGAGCGACCAGTAAAATTGTCCGCCACAGCGACGATGAAAACTTCTTGGATATTGATAATGTCACTAATACTGGTTACGGATATTTCTGGTGGCAGGCCGATTTGTCCACAGGCGATAAAAGCTACTTGAGCAAAGCGGCTAGAGGCGGTGGAGGACAGTTTATCATTGTGATTGAAGAGCTTGATCTGGTTGTTGTGGTCACAGCCAATAGAAGAGATGATGAAACCTCATCGTTGACAGCGACAAGAATTTTACCGGCTTTTGTTCAAAATTCTATTGCAACTATGAGCAGAAAAAGTAATAGCCAAGATAAATTGCCACTCTTAGAAGAACGCTATTTTGGAGAAAAACCACCGGGCTTAATACCTAAACTTTTTGATCCTAAAATAGTCTCTCCAGAAGGGAGGTTTGAAGGTGGTGGGTTTTCACCAGATATGAAGGAGTTCTATTTCACTAGGAAAAATGGGAAATATAAAAAACGCACATCTTTTGTTATTCGATATGAAAATAATCGTTGGGGGCACGAATCTGAGACCGATATAAAATGGGTACGATTCTCTGAGGATGGCAATATGATATACGGTGGAAAGGAATATAGGGAACGAACCGACACTGGTTGGTCGGAACCCAAAAGTCAAGGGACATTCTTGAAAGACCAGGCACATGGTATCTCGCTTTCATCTAAAGGCACCTATTATTTTGGTTTTAAAGAAAAGGAAGGCAGGGGATATGGCTCTATCCGTTATTCACGACTCATAGACGGCAAACGTGAAAATCCAGTAAAAATGAGCAAGGCGATTAACACAGGAAAATTTATTGCCCACCCCTTCATTGCTCCAGATGAATCCTATTTAATGTGGGATGCTGAGAGAGAAGATAGGTATGGCGGTTCCGACTTGTATATTAGTTTTCGAGCGAAAGATGGTTCATGGGGGGCAGCCATTAACATGGGAGATAAGATAAACACATCATCAAATGAAAGTAGCCCAAGTGTGACACACGATGGAAAATATTTCGGATTTTCGAGGGGAGACTGGGAGGTTAAAGAAGATGGAAGTACTAATTGGGTAGGAAAAAGTTATTGGGTGGATGTTCAGATTCTTGAGAACCTCAGACCCAAATAATAAACCATATAATAATCGCAGTAAGAGCGAGGTCAAAAGATAATGCGCCCTCTGCGAGCGGTAAATGAGTAACACTATGGATGGAAATCAACACGATAATATAGCTGACTCAAAAAATCATAATCGGTCTGTAATCATTCAAAATTTAGGCCGGAGTCAGCAGCAAGTCATGTATTTTCATTTAGATTCATTTAAGTTTCGAACAGCTTGATTTACTTATATTTAGGCACATGTTTATCTCACATAAGGACAAAATAATGAATATCAGTTTTACATTTAAGAATTTAATCATTGCAACGGTCGTTGTCGCAATGGTTGTCGTTGTTTTTCTAGTCAATGCATTGGCTGGATTGAGTGCGCGTCCAGTGGTTTTTGCCGATCCGCCAGCGTTTGTCGAACGGTATGCAAATGCAATGAATCATTCAGCTCCGTCATCCCAACCGACGGAGCCTGAAATAGGCGGCGCACAGCTTGCCACAGCTGAATTTGCGAAACTGACGGCAGATTTATCCGCTGAAGAAGCGTTAGTATTCAACGTGATGATGGATGGTGAATCGTCCGACGTGCTTATGCAATTATTTGCGCATCCAGATAAAGCGCAACGGGAGAAAATAGCGTCGGCGTTTGCCGCTGTAAATGTTAAGTTTACTCATAATGAAGAGACCGGCTTCGCAGCAAAAAAACGGAAGTTTTGGATGGATGCAAAGGATAACCTTCCTGACATGCAAAACGCGCTTTCTGAAGCATTGATTACCTCCGCTGAACAAGGAACAACGACTCGTATTCCGTACACATTGGCATGGATGCCAGGGCAGGGCCGTGAAACGGTCGAGTTGTTTGTATGGGCGGCTAAACACCATCCGGATCGCTGGGTGCGATTATCCTCTGTCTATTATGTGGCTAAATTGGGAGGGAATGAAGACATTGCCGCTCCGCTGCTTCGGTACCTTACCGACGACCCAGTTTACCGGATACGTAAGGAAGCCCTGGACCTGCGTTTTAGAAGATTCACAGGAGAATTGTGACCGAGGGAATAAAATCTAACCAACTAACTTGTAATGACTCAGGTATTTTCAGCCAGTTTGGTTAAATTGACTGCTTGTTCAATCACATTTAAGCGCAGTAAAATAATTCGTTAATTTCAAAATAAGGAAAAATCATGAAATCTATTTACCCTTTAATACCTCTGTTACTTTCTCTGATGATAATGAGTAGCGGATCTGAAGCTAAATCTAATTCCTATATAATTGCTTATTCAGCACAAGAAACTGGTCATGTAGAAATTTATCAACGAAATACTGATGGTAAATCAACTATTAAAAGTACAAATGAAAAAGGTGGCTATATCGCTTCATCACCTGACGGAAAATACTTTGCTTTTTATGCGAAATATGATGAACGAAAAACATGGTCTATTCATATAATGAATAGTGATGGGTCGGATAGGAAGAGATTAACTCATGAAAAAAATAAATGGGATAATTCACCAACATGGTCACCTGATGGAAAAAAAATTGCTTTTTCAAGAGAGTATAAAAATACGGATAAAGTTTGGCAGCAAGAAATTTGGATTATGAATTCAGATGGTAGTGAACTAACTCAAATAAAATCACTAAAAGGTGGAGGTCCTTATTTTACACCCGATGGTAGAATAGCCTTTCACTCGGAATTCGAAGATAAAAAAAGTGAAATAAGCATTGCAGATATTGACGGTAACAACATAATTCAGTTGACAGATAATGATGCTAAAGAGGAGCATCCAGAGGTTTCACCAGATGGTAAACATATCGCTTTTATGTCTGATAGAGATGGAAATTTTGAAATTTATGTGATGAACATAGATGGTTCAAATCAAAAACGACTAACAAATAATGATGTTGGTGATTGGTATCCATCCTGGTCCCCTGATGGTTCTCAACTCACATTCTCATCAACGAAGGGTGGAGTAAAAAGTATTTATATGATGAATAAGGATGGTTCTTCAGTAAAAAAAATTATAAAAAATGGTTCAGGAGCTGCGTGGTTAGAAATACATAAAGAATGAGAGTATTAAGTCAAAAATATATCCTTGGATAAATAATATAGATCGATAAAATAAATTTCCTATGGCGCTCAGAGGCACAAACCGAGATAGCTTATTTCTAATAGACTAAATAAGATCTACTTAAATTATTAACTTAGGATTTGAGTATTAAACAAAAATATAAATTCAAACTGAAAGTGTAGGGGGAGGGAGAATTTAGTGTCCGAAATATTGACTGAGTTAACCAAATTGACTGAGCGTATTTCGTTTCTATTTTGCTCTGAATAGCGTGTCCAACGAAGCTATATTCACAAACTTTCCCTCTTGCTCTTCATGAATTAAGAACTCTCTACTATAAGTTTAAACTTGATGTGATATTAAGGGATAAAGTTATCAATATGGTTAACGGCTGAACTTTAGTTAAAAACTCATACTAAACAGTACAAACCTTGTTAGTGATGTCTTCTGATGTGTTGATGAGTCAGCCAACAGAAATGTATAAATTATTGGCACTAAAGTACCATGTTGCACACTAAGGCTATGCGCCATTATAAGGGCATCACACAGCAAAATAGCCAACCACTATGTTTTCCCTTGTTAAGCACCTCACTTGGATTTCCTTACTTTTTATCAGTATTAGCGTCAAAGCTATTTTCCAGCCGCTTGCTCATTTTGGAGACAATCCGGGAGAGTTGTCGGCGAGTTATCTTAAACCCTCAAAACAAACCAAGTCACTGGTAGTGCTATTACATGGCTGCGTGCAAAATGGCGAAAAATTAGCTCGCCAAAGTGGCTTTGTAGCGTTGGCTCAGCAGCATGATTTTACCTTGCTGATACCACAACAAAGTAACAAAAATAATGTCAAATCATGTTTTAACTGGTTTTCAGATCAAGATATTAGTAAAGATCAAGGTGAAGTGCAGTCGATCAAAAATATGATTGTCGCCTTAAAAACACAGCTTAATGCTGAAAAAATTTACATTGCAGGTCTTTCTGCAGGGGGCGCCATGACAAGTGCTTTGTTAACCCATTACCCTAAGCTTTTTTCTGCAGGTGCTGTTATTGCAGGTTTACCTTATCCGTGTGCTAATGATCTTGCTAAAGCAATTTCATGTATGAGAAATGGTCCATCGCAATCTATTGCGGAGTTAGTAACTTTGGCCAAGCGTGAAAATGAGAAGGTGATGCAATGGCCAAGACTGATCGTTATTACGGGCACTAATGACAAGGTAGTTAATCCAAAAAACTCCCATCAACTTGCTTGGCAATGGTCAACACTGTCAGATAAATCTCAACAACCAAACAAAACATCACATGAAAACTATCAACGGACTCTTTGGCAAAATACTAATAAAGAGTCACAAGTCGAGCTACTTGAAATAAATGAAATAAGTCATGGCATCACAGTCAATCCCTCGTTAAAAAATCGAGAGGCCAGTGCGAGATTTATCTATGAATCTCCACTTGATAGTGCAACTAATATTGTTGAGTTTTGGGGGGTTAAGAAAGAAAAGTACTAATTTTCAATGATTAAGCTCTATGGTACTATAGTACAAATTAAATTTGTCTCATTTTGTTATAGAGTTTCAATATCAGTAAAAACATCACAATAACTTTAAATAACTGATTTAATATAATTACAATAAGGCACTAATATGAAACGCTATAACAAAAAATCAAGTTACCTCGCATTAGCCATTGCCAGCGCGCTAACATCAAACATTGCTCTTGCTGCAGAAGAAAATAATGCTGAGATAGCTAAAGATCATTCTGGTTTAGAACGTATCGAAGTTACCGCGCGTAAAACGGCAGAAACATTACAGAATGTTCCTGTAGCTGTTACCTCAATTGGCGCTGAGCAGCTTGCGCAAAACGGCATTAGTGTGATGACTGAAGTTCAGCAGTTCTCTCCTAATACCACTTTACAAAGTAGCCGAGGCACCAATTCAACGTTAACCGCCTTTATTCGTGGTGTTGGCCAAGAAGATCCACTTTGGGGTTATGAGCCAGGGGTTGGTATTTATGTTGATGATATTTATATTGCTCGCCCACAAGGTGCTGTTTTAGATATTTTAGATGTTGAACGTATTGAAGTCTTACGTGGACCACAAGGTAGTTTATATGGAAAAAACACCATAGGTGGTGCGATTAAATATGTCACAAAAAAAATGTCAGGTGATATGGAGTTTGACCTAGCAGCAACCTTTGGTAATTATGGCCGTCAAGACTATAAAGTAGCAGGTAAAGTGCCAGTAGTGGATGACAAACTCTATTTTGGTTTTGCGTTAGCTAGCTTGTCACGTGATGGTTATGGCGAGTTTCTTGAAACATCATTAGATAACCAGGATACTGAAAACTATAATAAAGATGTTTTTGCTGGCCGTGTTACCGTTGAATTTACCCCTACAGATGATTTGTTTTTCCGTTTTAATTACGACAATACTAAAGATGAGTCAAACGCTAAAGGTGGCTATAGAATATTACCTAGTATTGTCACTGATGCCCCCGTACCGGACAGCAAGTATGATTCATACACCAGCTTGCCAACCGAAAATTTAGTTGAAAATGAAGGTTGGAGTTTAACGGCTGAATATTTTATCAATGACTTTTGGTCAGTAAAATCAGTTACTGCAGCTCGTGAAAACTATTCCCCAACCAATATTGATTTTGATAATACACCATTACAAATTTTTGATGTGCCAGCGGTTTATGATGACGAACAGTTTTCACAAGAGTTCCAGCTGAATTATGACGGAGAAAATTTAACATTAGTTTCAGGTTTATATTATTTTGATGCGGAGTCATGTGGTCATTATGATGCCATTATATTTCAATCTCTAAGTGTTGATCAAAGTGGTTGTAATAACAGTGAAAGTTATGCTGTTTATGCACAAGGTTCATACAATGTAACTGATAAGCTATCGTTTACCTTAGGTGCGCGTTATACCGAGGAAGAAAAAGAAGCCAATGTAACTAAAGATGTTTATGGTTCAATAGAGTATCCATTATCAGGTTGGATCCCTGGCTATACTCGTGCTGATTTACCTCAAACAGAAGTATTAAATGGTAAAAAAGATTGGTCTCGCTTTACACCAAAAGTAGGTATTGAGTATCAAGTAGATGAAGATATGATGGTTTTTGCTAGTTATTCTCAAGGCTTTAAATCAGGTACCTTTAACCCTCGTGCATCAACAAATGAACCGGCAGTTAACCCAGAAATAGTAGATTCTATTGAAATGGGTATTAAAAGTGAGTGGTTTGATCAATTACGTGTAAACGCAACCGTTTTTGCACTCGAACATAAAGACCGTCAGTACAAAAGTGTTGCGCCTAATGAAGACCCAACTATATTAGATTCACGTTTAGGCAACATTGGACAATCTGAAGCTTTAGGTTTAGAGCTTGAGATGGAATATGCAGCAACAGATTCACTAAGCTTTAACTTTTCACTAGGTTATATTGACAGTGAATTTACGGAAGTATTAAGTTGGAATGGTACTGGCTACGACGATATCTCTGATATTTATACGGTAGCCAATACACCTGATACTACGGTTAACCTTGGTGTTACTTACGACATTGAAACATCAGTAGGCGCATTTGTTATTAACAGTAATTATTATTATCGTGGTGATTATGCCTTAGTAGAGCTTGATAACCGATTAACACAAGAAGCTTATGGTTTACTTAACCTAGGTGTTAATTGGTACAGTAATGATGGTGATTGGACTGCAGCACTTCACTTTAAAAACATCACTGATGAAGAGTATATGGTGGGTGCCTATGACTTTACCGGTGGTCAAGATGATAATGGCAACTGGTTACCGGGTTTTGGCGGTGATACTACGTTAATCGCTTATTACGGCGATCCATCAACTGTTTCACTTACTATTGGTTATAGCTTCTAACAAATGCCAGTAGTTAAAAAGAGCTAGTTTTTACTAGCTCTTTTTCATTAGGCTTTAAATCAGTAACTCTAAAGCCTTGGTAGTATGTATAGTAAGAGATGTAGGCATTATGATTAAAAAATTAAATATTTGCTTAATTACTTCTCTAGCCTATTTTATTAGTTTTTTTATTTATGCTGAAAATAAGTTGTCCGTATCATACGTAGAACATCCTGCAGTTCGAAATATTTATCTACCTATCGTTGAAGCCATGTATAAAGAAGCTAAGCTTCCCATTCGACTGTTTAAAGTGAGTAATAGTCCACGTTCCGTAGAAGCCTTAAATGATGGCCTTTTTGATGCCGACACAGGTAAAATTTTATCATCGATTAAACACCATGAAAATATTGTTTATGTGCCTACGCCAATTTCAACAGTAGGGCTTTATCTTATCTGCCTAAAGAGTGTTATGTGTGATGAAACAGTGCTTAATAATGAAAGTAATATGATTATTTCTCGATTCAGCAAAAAAATGTTAACCAATATTCTTCCTATTAAAGCAGGTATGGCGCAGATATTATCACAGAAAAAAATCAACAAAATGTTAAATATACGTAGAGTAAACTATAGCCTTATTGCTGATGATATCAGTTCAGTTGCACGACACTTTCAGGATAAATATAGTGTGGTTTTGGTATCAAAAGAATCCTATTTCCATATTTTGCATAAAAAAAATCAAGGTATAATTCCCCAATTAGATTTAGCTTTGAAAGTGGTGTTGAAAAATAACCTAATCAAGAAAAAAAGCTAAATTAAAACAAAGAAAATCCATAATGTAATCTATTGGTATAGGAAAATGACAGTATGTATTATGTTATGATTTTATCTATATATTTTCAAAGAGTAGTCAATTCTACTCTATTAAAGGACATTTTATGAGCCAAGCAAAAGTAATCATTGCCGATGATCATCCGCTATTTCGCACGGCATTAAAACACGCCATTGTTGAATGTATTGACGACGCAGGCACGTTAGAAGCAGACAATTTTAATGAGCTATTAGCGGCTATCGAAGTAACACCCAGCTTAGAAATAGTCTTTTTGGATTTGCATATGCCGGGAAATGATGGTTTTACTGGCTTAACGCAACTGCAGAACCATTACCCTGATTTAGTGGTGATAATGGTTTCTTCAGATGACAATGATCAAACCATGCAAAAGGCCATTAACTTTGGCGCTGCAGCCTTTATTCCTAAATCTGCCGATTTAACCACGATAGCTTCCGCGATTGATGCCGTCTTAGCAGGTGACATTTGGCTACCTGAGTTGATTGAAAAAAATGAAAACCAGCAATCAGTTATTGCTAATCAGCGTTTAGCTAAACAATTAGCTCAATTAACCCCTCAGCAGTATATAGTACTTACACAAGTCGCAGATGGGCAGCTTAATAAACAAATCGCGTACGAATTAAATATTAAAGAAACGACCGTTAAAAAGCATGTTTCCGCAATTTTAGAAAAGTTAGAAGTTAATAATCGCACGTTAGCCGGTTTGGCTTATCAGCAGTTGATGTTAGCACCCTCTGAGAATGTCAGTAACAATATTTAAGCGGTTACTTAGTACTGAGTTAGTCAGGGCTAAGTTGAGGTCATTTGCTTAATTATTCGTTTTAAGGCTAATGATTTAACAGGCTTTCTTAAGAACATAAAGTTTGCATCACTGGTATGTTGCCTTACTTGCTCTGATGGATCGGCAGAGCAAATTACACAAGGGCTTTGCCAGTGTTGACTTACTAATATACTTTTCACAAGATCAACACCGTTAGCATCATTATCTAAATGGTAATCACCGACAATAAAGTGAGGCTGCTCGGTCATAGTTTTAATGGCAATATCAACAGTCTCATGGTCTTTAGCTGTATAAACATCGCAGCCCCACTCAGTGAGTTGTGAAGATATTGCCGTTAACATCAGTGCATCATTATCTATAACTAATACAGTCATATTAGCGAACGTTTTGCTTACAGGACTTTCGTTGGTAGCTTCTAAGCTCTTATCATTCAGTGTTAACTTTTCATTAGAGACACTAACACTACTCTGTTCAACTCTTGGCACTTCAATCATGAAACCCGTTCCTTTACCCAAGGTCGATTTTAAGGAGATTTTCAAATTGAGTAAGGAGGCCATACGCTCAGCAATAGCAAGGCCTAAACCTAAACCAGGGATCTCACGGTTTTGATCTAAGCGTTCGAACTCTTCAAAGATAGTTTGCTGCTTATCGGCAGCAATACCGGGACCGTTATCCCAAACTTCTATACGGACAGCGTTTTTTGTGTGGCGAACACCGAGTAATATTTTATTGGCAATATGGGCTTTATCGCCTTCTTTATCTCGACAATAATACACAGCATTCGATAAAAAATTTTGAATTATTCGGCGCAACATACGTTTATCTGAATCGACCCAAACAGAGCTAGCTGAGTAGCAAAAGTTAATATCATCTTGCTGAGCGAGTACAGTGAATTCATTTTTTAGTGGTATCAGCAATTCATCTAAAGCAAAGTGTTTTTGTTCGATATTCTCAGAGCTATTATCTAGGCGTGATATTTCCACAAGATCAGAGAGTAATGCTTCAACTACATTAAGAGAATCATCAATATTACTGGCTAAGTTAACAAGTTCATCAGTAACTACTTTCTTTTTTAGCATAGAAGTAAATAGAGATAAGGCATTGAAAGGTTGCATTAAATCATGGCTAGCAGCAGCTAAAAATCGTGTTTTACTGCTGTTGGCAGCTTCGGCCTCCGCTTTAGCTAATCGTAGCTCTTGAGTTCTTTCTTCTACGCGTATCTCCAAACTCTCATTAGCTCTTTGCAATGATTTTTCTGACTCTATGTGAGCGGTAATATCTGAAAACGTACTAACGAAACCACCACCAGGCATTGACTGTCCCCTAATTTCTAATACGATGCCGTTGGGCATAGTTCGTTGAAAGTAGTGGTTATGGCCCATACGCATATGCTCAATACGACGAGCAATTAAATCTTCACTTTCTGTGCAGGTATCAGTGCTAATAATAATGCCTTTGGCGATGTTATAGCGCAGTAATTCTTCAATTGACTTGCCAGCAGTAACAAAACCCTCGGGATAATCGAGTAATTGAATATAGCGTTGATTCCAAGCGACTAGGCGCATATCAGCATCGATAACACTAATACCTTGTTCAATGTTTTCTACACCTGATTGCAGTAACTCACGGTTAAATCGGAACATTTGATTCGCTTCATCAACAATACTAACCACATCTTCTAATGGCATTTCCTGTGACGTTGAAGCTGCCTTCATCACCATACGAGTTGAGGCGGAGCCAAGTACACCGGAAAGTTGTAAGCGAGTATATTCAATAATTTGATCATTTCTTGTATTGTTATTTTTTTCACTTTTAGCAAAATTCAATAATTTTTCTGCAGCACTTTTATCTATAAAGCGTACTAATAAGCTGTAAAGATCATCAAGTGATAAATGTCGTTCAAATTGATGTTGGCTTTTATTAACAAAATATTCTGCTTGTAGTTTTTCGCCAACACTGCGCTGACTTAATAGCGATACTATGACGTAACACAACACATTAGATAACAAGCTGTAAAAGACGCCATGGCTAGTTGCATCTAAAAAATCAATACCAAACAGCGCTGTTGGTCTTAACCATGATACTTGCCATAACCCCGTTTCAAGCCATTGGCTACTGGGCACTAATTCGGGTAATAACGCAGGCAATAAAAGCGTATATAGCCAAACTAAGCTACCAACAATAAGACCTGTTAAAGCACCTTTGCTATTTGCCTTACGCCAATATAAAGCGCCGATAGTTGCCGGTGCAAACTGTGAAAGTAAAACAAAGGACAATAGACCAATAGTGGAGAGATGGTTTTGCTGATGGACAATGCGCTCAAAAACAAAAGCAAGTAGTAGAATAATCGCAATAGAGCCACGGCGTAAATTTAACAGCAAACCAGAAAGCTGAGGTGTGTTTTTAGCATTAAACAGACGAAATTTTAGTACTAAAGGGGTGAGTACTTCAGTTGATACCATGGTACTTAATACAATCGCTGCGACAATAACCATACTTGTTGCAGCAGCTAATCCGCCAATATAAACGGTGATACCAAGCCAAGCTTGCTGATAAAACAGTGGGATAGTTAATACATAGGTATCGGCATCAACACTACCGCCTGGAAACGTTAGTTGTCCAGCAATGGCAATGGGTAGGATAAAAACATTGATTAATAATAGGTAAAGAGGGAACAACCATCGCGCCGTTTTTAATTCTTGCTCATGGTGATTTTCAATCATCATCATATGAAATTGTTGTGGCAAGATAAAGATAGTGATTGCGCCCAAAATGGCTTGTGCCAATGCAAGATAGACAGAGTTATTACCTGTTATTGAACCAATATTCTCACGTTGAGTAATTAAGTCGCTGAAGCCATCAAAAATAAAGAAAGTAGCAAAAATACCTACAGCAGTTAAGGCAAAAAGCTTAATGATAGAGCTAAACGCAATCGCTAGTACTAAGCCTTGGTTTTGTTTATTGGCGGCTATTTGCCGAGTACCAAATAAAATACTAAACAAAATGAGCACGATAGTAACTACAAAAGCAGTGCTAATGCCTGACTGATAGGTACCTGTTAATAAATCAAAGCTGGTACTGATTGCACGGAGCTGCAAAGCGATATAGGGAATGGTGCCTATTAAGGCAACAATGGCGACCAAGGCGGCTACTTTGGGAGAGCGGTCGTAACGAAAGGCAATGAAATCGGCAATAGAGGTTAAATTTTGTTGTTTAACAATAAGCAAAACCTTATGCAGCATTGGCCAAGCAAATACTAAGCAAAGAATAGAGCCAATATAAATAGGCGCAAGCCAAGCACCTGTTGTGGCCGCTTGTCCTACAGTGCCGTAAAATGCCCAAGACGTACAGCTAACACCTAGCGATAAACTATAAACCCAAGGTTTGCAGCTCCAGTTTTCAGGTGCTTGATGCTGACCCCAATGGGCAACTACAAAAAGAAGCGCTAAATAGGCAATAGAAAGTACGGTAATAAGCCAAGTATCAAGTGATAGCCAAACTAACAAAAGCTGTCCTTTATATTTTAAGTCGTGATAAAAGTAACTGGTTTTAATGTTATAGGGATATAACACTACAGCCAGCATATCATGCTCTATTGAGTGAGGTAGTGAACTAAGGTAGTAGTTATTTGCTGATAATCATACGTTAACCTAACACTATACATTTCCCTTGATCAGAAACTATCATATATGAAAATCACTAACAAATACGTAGTTGAAACCATTGTTTTTATTAGCTATGTATTATTTGCAATGGCTTGGGTAGGTGGTACTGCAAGTATGGGGCAAATTATGTCTGTTATGCACGTAGACAGCTTAGCCTCCGCTAGCTTTATTAGTGGTGCGGTAACTTTGGCTAAAATTGTAGGTACCTTCGGAGCGGCTTGGATAGCAATAAAATTTGGTATTAAGTACGCTTTTTTTATTGCCAGTTTATTTATCGCTATTGGTTTATTAACCCCGTTAGCACCAAATTATGAATTATTGTTACTGAGCCGATTTTTGATGGGCTTAGGTGGCGCTTTTATGATTGTCTATTTTAACCCGATTGTTATGCATTGGTTTTCCCCTGAGGAGCGGCCAGTCATTAACGGCCTTAATGCCGTTGCTTTTAATATTGGCACTGGTGTCGTGTTATGGAAAATGGCAGCAATTAATCAATTTACGGGTGATTGGAAGATTAGCTTAATTACCTTTTCTATCGCCAGTTTATTGTTCAGCTTTGCTTGGCTATTAGTAAAATTTGAACCTGAAAGTGCTGATAAAAACAAAGGAGATGAAGCTATTGAACATTATAGCTACATGGATGGCCTTAAAGACAAGTTTAATTGGGCCTATGGTTTAACATATTCAGGTTTATTAGCCTTTTATATTTGCCTATTTACCTTTTACCCCAAAGCGGGTATTAGTCAAAGTAAATGGGTGATTGGTTTTGGTATTGTCGGTACACTCGCAGGCATTCTTTACAGTAAAAAAATACCGCAACGTTTGCCTGTTATTCGATGGTCTGGTGCTGTGATGGTGATCACTATTATAGGGCTGTCTTTTAGTTCTAGTGAATGGCTACAAACATTATCAGCTATTGTGTTGGGGTTCTTTATTTTCTTCCCTGTTACTGCTCTAGTGTCTATTCCTCATGAATTACCCAAGATGACAAGCCAGCGTATTACTGTGGTCTTTAGCCTTTTCTATTCTATTAGTTACTTGCTCTCTACCATTGTTTTATGGTTCTTTGGCAAGTTGGTTGATGTAAACCAAGGTGATTATACCGCGTCATTTATATTAATTTCCCTTGTGAGTTGTACCTTTTTTATTGGCAGTTTCTTTTTACCTGAAACAGGGCGAAAAAAAGCAGTCACCGCTGACGATAATAATGAAATACAACGTGCTGGTACCGATGAGAAAGTTAAAATAAATAAGGAAAAATTATGCGCGGAATAATATCTCCTAAATTAGCTCCTTTTCTTGAGCAAGCGAATAAAGCGATAGCCGAAGCTAAAGCAACAGGTCAGGGGTTTAGTTGTGAAGTGGTTAGACAGGGCTTA
This sequence comes from uncultured Colwellia sp., assembly GCA_913063325.1. GTDB lineage: Bacteria > Pseudomonadota > Gammaproteobacteria > Enterobacterales > Alteromonadaceae > Colwellia. The sequence continues at coordinate 20,500 of CAJXYE010000020.1, forward strand.
GATAATTTAGCACCATTGATTGGCTCTGGGCCGAATATGGATATAGTTAAGAACAGTTACTTAGCGACTACTAGCCATAATATCCCTGTACGTATCTATAACCCAGCTCCGAATGATATTTTACCTGTGTTATTGCACTTTCATGGTGGAGGCCATATGTGTGGCAGCCTTGAGTTATATGACCCTATAAGTCGAAAACTGGCACTGGCAGCTCAAGCTATTGTCATTTGTGTCGATTATCGTTTAGCACCTGAACATCCATATCCAGCAGGTTTAGATGATTGTCAGCAATTATTGTTGGACTATAAAACCTTACTTTTTGATATGAAACACAGTGATGAGTTGTTCATTGCTGGTGATAGTGCAGGAGGCGCACTTTGTACAAGCTTAGTGATGAATAACCAACATATTAAGTCGGTAAAAATATCGAAGCAAATACTTATCTATCCAAGCGTAGATTACACTATGAGTAGTGCCTCTATTAAAGAAAATGGTCAGGGGTTTTTATTAGAAACAGATAAAATTCACTGGTATTTTGAACAATACTTCCAACTAAGTGACTCTGTTGATAGTGAAAAAGGCCAAGTAAGAATAGCAAAAGCATCACCGTTATTAGGTGAGTTCACTAACCATATGCCAACAACCTTAGTGATCACCGCAGGGTGCGATCCACTGAGAGATGAAGGTCTTGAATATACTAAGTCATTAACTGAGGTCGGCGTTGAAGTTGAACATCATGTATTTGACGGTATGACTCACGCTTATATGTTACTAGATGAATTGGTTAGCGAAGAGTGCTTGGCCACTTATCGACTAATTAGCGAGTTCATTAAAGACGCCCCTGTAAAGCAATAAGAACTAACCTACCTTTAGATTCCTTTCCTTGACCGAGCTTAATAGGCTCGGTACTTTCCTTATTTATTACTTATGTATACATGTTTTTGGTCACTAGCTTAAAGTATTAACCGTTATGTCCTCTGTATTTCGATTATCTTTTGGTAGTTTTTTAGAGGTGTAGCTTTTAACCATTAATAGCCAAGTTAGTCAATTGGTTGTTAACGGTTAAAGTTATAGTGAAAAATTAGGTGATTTGTTTTTCTGTGTTGATATTAAAGTACTTCTTGTGCTGCTCTGAAGGCTTCTTGTGCTGCAGGCGCGCCGCAATAAACCGCGCTATGCAGCAGCACTTCACGAATTTCTTCAACAGTTGCACCATTATTGAGTGCACCACGAATATGACCTTTTAATTCTTGCGGGGCTTTTAAAGCGGCTAACATGGCAATAGTCACTAAACTACGCGTTTTTAAATCTAAACCTCCACGCTGCCAAGTAGAGCCCCAACCATGATCGTTAATATACTCTTGCATTGGTTTAGTAAAATCAGTGGTTTTGCTTAAAGCGGCGTCAACAAAAGTATCACCCATCACTTTTCGTCTGATATTTTCACCAGCAGATAATTCAGTTTTTTTTTCTTTTAAGCTAGCTTCTTTGGATACCGTTTTATTCGTTATGGCTTTATTAGACATAATTAAAGCACCTCAATGGCGATAGCTACAGCTTCACCGCCACCAATACATAAACTGGCGACACCTTTATTTTGTTTTCTATTTAAAAGGGTATGTAATAGTGTGGTGACTATTCGTGCACCACTAGCGCCAAGTGGGTGACCTAATGCACAAGCGCCACCGTTGACATTAACCTTGCTTGGATCAATATCAAGACTGTTTATGGCTAACATGGTAACCATGGCAAAGGCTTCGTTTATTTCCCAAAGGTCCACGTCTTGCTTTTGCCATTGCGCTTTTATCAATAAATCATGGATAGCGCCAATAGGCGCAAGGGTGAAATCTTTTGGAGCTTGTGCATGACTTGCATGAGCAACTATTCGGGCAAGTGGTTTTAAGCCTTTTTGCTTGGCTGTTGATGCTTTCATTAAGACTAATGCTGCTGCGCCATCTGAAATGGATGAAGCATTGGCTGCGGTAATGGTACCGCCTTTAGCAAAAGCAGCACGCAAGCTAGGAATTTTAGCTTTATTAACTAATGCCGGCGCTTCATCGGTAGAGACAATGGTATCACCACGTCTACTTGTAATCGTAAATGGGGATATTTCATTGTCAAAAGCACCTGATGCAATAGCCTCTGTTGCTTTGTCTAGTGAGTTGATGGCAAAACTATCCATGTCTGCGCGGCTTAATTGATTTTCATCGGCAGTCATTTGCGCAAAGCTGCCCATGGCAACATTTTCATAAGCATCTTCAAGACCATCGGTCATCATGTGATCGTTGATAGCGCCGTGTCCCATACGAAAACCTGCTCTTGCATTAGCTAGCATATAAGGCGCATTACTCATGCTTTCCATACCACCAGCTATAACAATATTCATAGAGCCGGCTTTAATAAGGTCATGGGCAAACATCATGGCTTTTATGCCAGAGCCACATACTTTATTAATGGTAGTAGCACCTGTTTTTTGCGGCAAACCTGCTGTTAATGCCGCTTGTCTTGCTGGTGCTTGACCTAGCCCGGCAGGTAAGACACAACCCATAATAACTTCATCAATATCGTCATTATTAAGGTTTGCGCTTGTCAGTGCACTTTTAATTGCTGCTGCCCCTAAATCTGTTGCAGCAACACTGCTAAAGCAACCTTGAAAGCTGCCCATGGGGGTGCGCTGTGCAGCGACAATGACAATATCATCTTCTGAGTTCATATAAGTTTCTCTTAAATTATTTTATGTAAGGAGTGTTAGGTTATGTGGGGTTAGATAAATTTACTGTACGGTGATAAAAGGCAAAGAGATAATTTTTTGCTCAATGCTGGCTATCTGCTAATTATCTATATCAATTAGCAGATAGCGACTGATTTACAACTAGTCGCTAAATAGCTTTGAGTATTATTGTGCCGTCCAAGCGCCATCCATCGGCAGTGATGAGCCGGTAATGCTACGGGCACTATCACTACAAAGAAAAAGAATAAACTCACCAATTTGGCGAGGATCCATCATTTCAGGTAACGGCTGTTTAGCGGTAATAAGCTGATATTTTGCTTGCTCAAAACTGCTGTTTTCATTTTTCGAAATTTCTGAAATCTGGTCATTAATTAATGGTGTATCAACCCAGCCTGGGCATATAGCGTTAGCCGTAATACCGTGCTCTGCACATTCAAGGGCAACAACTTTAGTTAAACCAACAATGCCATGTTTGGCGGCACAATAAGCAGCTTTGTTTTTAGAAGCAACCAAACCATGTACCGAAGCAATATTAATAATGCGACCCCAAGCGTTTTCTTTCATGCCAGCTAATGAATGTTGAATGGTATGAAAGGCCGCCGTTAGATTAATAGCAATGATGGCATTCCATTTATGTTCAGGGAAAGTATCAACTGCTTCAGTGTGTTGAATGCCTGCGTTATTAATCAAGATATCAATTGAACCCATAGTTTTTAACGCTTCGGTCATGAAGGTACTAATGGCAGCAGAATCCATTAAATTTGCATTATCGAACAAGGTTTTTATTTGATAATTTTGCGCAAACTCTTGCGCGAGATTTTCACCTTCTTCTTCATTCATTAAACCGTGTAACACTAAATTAATGCCCTGTTCAGCTAAAACATGTGCACTTGCTAAACCAATACCACTAGTGGAACCTGTGATAAGTGCTGTTTTACCTTTTAAAGATGTAGCTTTTAATGTTGTATTTTCTAACATAGTGTTTCCTCGAAAATTTAAAAAAGAGATCAGCACGTCCTTATGCTGAAATAATGGGGAGGCTAATAAAGCCCGCAATCGAAGCCGACTGTTTGTTGTTTACCAAGGATCTTTTATTACTTGCTAGGTAAAGTAACTTTTAAGAAGGTTATAACAGTGCTTAGTAATTCAATGTCATTACCTTAGCTGAATTGATGGGGAGTTGATTTACTACCTTAGTGCCACTTGATGAAAGTGCCATTTGGTAAAAGGGGGACTTACGAAGCAGTCGTTAATGAATGGTTATTGATGAACTGCTATCAACAACGAATTGATGCTTTAGAGGAGGGAGAAGCAGTAACAATAAATTTTATTACTCTGTTTTTTCTTGAGGATATTGATGTTGGAGAATAGATAAAAATTCAGCCGCAGCATGTGAAAAAACGTGTCGACGTTTGCTAATGATACCAACACGTCGGCTAATAATAGGTTCATTTAATTCACGATATTGAAGGTTTAACGCGGAAAGTTGCTGCTTATAAAGTGAGGGAATAGCACTAATACCAAGGTTATTTGCCACCATTTGTACTGCAGTTGCTAATTGATTGGACTCAAAAACAATATCTAAGAAAATATTTTGTTTTGCTAGGGTTTCATCAAGTAATAAACGAATACTTGATGGTCTTTGTAAGGTGATAAATGGATAGTTACTAAGGTCCTGCCATTGTATGTTTTTTGTTTTTTCGAGCGGATGATTTTTTGGAAAGGCAGCAATGAATTTATCTGTGAATAACGTTTCAAAGTTAAGATCGTCAGAGCTGCCAGGATCAAAGCTAATGGCAAACTCTACTTTACCTGCACGTACCATTTCCACCGCATCTTCTGCGATAACATCATGCACTTTAATTTTTATTGCCGGGTGTTGGCTGTTAAAGGCAACTAACTGATTCGGCAGTAGTGTACTGGCAAAAGAGGGCATAGCAGCAAAATTTAAGTTACCGCGCTTGAGAGAAAAGCTTTCATGTAGCTCAACGAGGGCATTATCAAAATCGGCAACTAACCGTTTAGCTACCGGTAAAAATTGCACCCCTTCAGGGGTTAAAGCTAAAGCTCTAGTAGATCTCGCAAAGAGTTGACCACCAATAGTTTCTTCTAAATTTTTTATGGTAATACTTAAAGCAGGCTGAGAAATATGCAATAGCTCACAGGCTTCTGCAAAACTCTTAACCTGTGTAATGGCAAGGAATGCCCGGATTTGTTTTAAGGTGATATTCATCTCGTCACTCCTGTCGGTTAACTATTGATACGCCGCTGTTTATACACTTAAGCATAAAGCTAGTTGTATTATCATTCATAAATAAAACTTATCAATAGTTAATATTAATTAATTTTACAAATTCATACGATTGATTAAAACTGCTAAACACTTAAAACTTACTAAGGACTTTTCACCCAAGTGAAAAGTAATAAGCGATGTCAGGATTTGATAAAGTTGTTCATAGCTATGAAGAAGCGATGTCTGGGTTAACGGATAATATGACTATTATTGCTGGTGGCTTTGGTCTGTGTGGTATTCCAGAGAATCTGATCAGTGAAATAAAGCGCAAAGGAACAAGGGGATTGACGCTAATTTCTAATAACTGCGGCGTAGATGATTTTGGCTTAGGACTTTTATTACCCGATCGACAAATTAAAAAGATTATTGCTTCTTATGTTGGTGAAAACGCAGAGTTTGAAAGACAAATGATGTCAGGAGAGTTGAATGTTGAGCTAACACCTCAAGGTACATTGGCTGAAAAAATGCGTGCTGGCGGTGCTGGTATTCCGGCCTTTTATACCGCCACAGGTGTAGGTACGCTCGTAGCGGAAGGTAAAGATGAACGTCAATTTAAGGGGCGAGATTATATTTTAGAGGAATCCATTACAGCTGACTTCGCCATTGTCAAAGCATGGAAAGCAGACCGTTATGGTAATCTTGTTTTTAGAAAAACAGCCCGTAACTTTAATCCTATGGCGGCAACAGCTGGAAAAATTACTGTTGTTGAAGTCGAGGAAATTGTAGAGCCTGGTCAGCTAGACCCTGATGAAATTCACACCTCGGGTATCTATGTTAATCGCTTAATTCAAAGTACTTTTGAAAAGCGTATTGAACAACGTACAACAAGACCTTCAGGAGAATAATTATGGCTTTATCAAGAGATCAAATTGCTCAACGTGTTGCCCTAGAACTACAAGATGGTTATTACGTCAATTTAGGGATAGGCATACCAACACTGGTAGCTAATTTTGTGCCTAAAGGCATAGAAGTGATGTTGCAATCAGAAAATGGCTTGTTAGGTATGGGGGCTTTTCCAACCGATGATGACGTCGATGCTGATTTAATTAATGCCGGCAAACAGACGGTTACCATGGCAAAAGGCGCATCTATTTTTGATTCGGCAGAATCTTTTGCAATGATACGTGGTGGGCATGTCGATTTAACCGTATTAGGCGCTTTTGAAGTTGATGTAAATGGTAATATTGCTTCTTATATGATCCCTGGAAAGCTTATTAAAGGCATGGGCGGCGCGATGGACTTAGTTGCTGGTGCTGACAATATTATCGTTACCATGACCCATGCATCTAAACATGGAGAGTCTAAATTACTAACCAATTGCACTTTACCCTTAACAGGTAGAGGCTGCATTAAAAAAGTACTGACAGACTTAGCTTTTATTGAAATAAAAGCCGGTAAGTTTCATTTATTAGAGCGTGCGCCAGGTGTATCGGTTGAAGATATCATTAAGCTCACTCAGGGGGAGCTAGTCGTTGATGGTGATATTCCTGAAATGAAATTTAGTTAAATTGTTTATCAGGCTTTCCCGATTCTTAAAGATAAAGAGCCATGCTCTCAAGAATTTTTTTTAACGGGAGCAATGATTTATTTTCAACTGATAACATCAAGTGCAATATGGAATAACAGGTATATATAATAATTCTAGTGTCTAGAAAATATTTTCTGGGCACATTTTTGTAATTTGTTACTAGATTACAAAAATGTGTTTTCTGGTTGTATCTTGAAGGACTAATTTAGTGATTAGTCTAACATTAAGAGGTTCAAAAGAGCGCATTCCTGAATATGTTAAAAGGGTTATCTTCAACGGCTAAAACTCTTAATACAGTCAATGTAGATTTGGCCAAAAGATTAGAGGTTTCTATGGTGCTATGGGGGCGATTGCGAGTTAGAAATATACTGCTAATGTGAGCTACCCTTGAAGATAGTGGTCATAAAAGTGGAGGTAATTGTTCCAATGATTTAGTCAGCAAAGTGGTATTAGTTAGCGTTAAGAGGCAAAACACCCAAGACTAGAATGAGGTGAAACAGACGTTATCTAGAGAGGTTCTGAGGGATTTTATTAGCGCATAAAATTATCATAAAAAATCTAAGGTATTGTTTCTGTTCTTTATTATGTATGTGCACCTCGTGCTGTTTTGTTAAAATAATATCGTCCGCATCCATTTAGCATCCATGCGACTATACGAAAAATGGCTATTCAATCTCTTGAATAGCCAAAGTTTGACTTAATAGCCAGAGCTTATGCTCCATTTTTTGTTTACTTGTACATTAGCACTTAGAACTTAAATTCAGCGCCTGCATAGTAAAATGCACCATTAAAGCCAAAAGGAGCCGAGCGACGTGAGTAAGTAAATACGCCAGGGCTATCCACCACTATATTACCATTCGCATCTTCTATTGTTCCTGAACGAGAGTTACCTATCGTATTTTTATCAGGGTAAACATCAAAGATGTTATTACCACCAACATTGAACGACAAGTTCTCAGTTACTTGGTAATTAATACGTAAATCTGTCAATACTTCAGCGCCGTAGGTTTGTGTGCCGCCATCAGTAACCGTGTATTCACCATAACGGTTGAAGGCTAAGTTAATGCTCAGATCACCAATACTGTATAAGCCATTTAAGCTAATACGGTCTTGTGGTTGCCACTCTTCGATAATTGATATAGCTTGATCTGAAAAAACATCACTAGGATCGATCCCGCCAAGAGCACTGTCAGGTGGAGTATAAATATTTACTACATCTGTTTCAGTAAAGTTAGCTGCTGCCGTTAGGTTAAAGTCGCCGCCTAACAGTTCAGTATTCCAAGTCGCAATAATATCAATACCAGTAGTTTCAGTATCAGCTCCATTTAAGAAGAACTGTCCAGCACCGGCACCTGAGGCAATCAAGGCAGCATCTAAAGCAGGGGATAGTCCTTGACCCAATGAGTTACTTAGTACAATACGGTCATCTATATCGATTGAATACCAATCTACCGTTAAATTTATTTCATCGGTGATCTGAATAACGGTACCTAAGCTAAAGTTAGTCGCTTCTTCTTCTTTTAATTCAGGAATGCCAACCGCTTTAGCTAGATTTGAATCATTTCTAAAAGTACCTACTTGCACGGCGATTTGGTCGCCAGTAGGGTTATTTGGGTCTGTCTGAAATTGTGTACTGATGTTGTCAGTGTATAATTGTTGCATTGAAGGAGCACGGAAACCGGTACTCATAGCGCCACGTATGGCTATGCTATCTGAAATTGACCAGTTAGCAGCAAGTTTGAAGTTAGTACTGTCACCAAATCCTTGATAATCATCATAACGAACCGCGCCACTAACAATGACATCGTCAATGATTTCAGTTTCAGCATCTAGATAAAATGAAATCACGTCACGAGACTCATCAACTTCCTGCATCGGTGCAGTGCCACCAAAACCTTGGGTACCAGCAGAGCGGTCATCAGGATATTTGCTGGTGCCATCTGCATTGGTATCATAGTCACGGTAGGAATATTCATCACCTGCGGTGACTTTAAACTCATCGGTTCTAATTTCAGCACCCATGGCTAATGAAAACAAATCAAAGTCTTGGGTGTAATCAAGATTTAACGTTTGTAGTGATAACTCTAAGCCGTATGCAGAGGCCTGACGAGGAATAGAAGAACGGATTTCATCGGCCGTTAATGTTGACTCATAGCGTAGTGAATTAGCATAAGACGAGTTAATAGTATTGCTGGTGACATAATCAATATTATTTTTACCATAGGTATAAGATAAATCTAAACTTGAACCGTCAGAGAACTCTGTTTGATAGCCAAAGTTATATGACATGTCTTTAATGTCAGTATTAATCTTTGGTAAAAACCCAGCAGGGATTGTTGCATCGCCATCTTGTAATGGGGCATTGCCACCATTGTTATTGTTATGTCGGAAGAAAGCCGCAGATTCATTATCACGTTTTGAGTAAGTTAAGAAACCGTATAATTCACCGTCACCTATTTCATAACCGGTATTAATTGTTACACCAACCTGACTTGAATCGGCATCACCAATTCTAAAGGTAGAACGAGTGGCTGATGCCTCTCTTGGATCACCTAACAATGAATTGCCGTTTGGTAAATCAGTACAACCTGAAAATTGACATGAGCCATGTAAACCTGAGCGATCAGTAAAACCACGATCTCTAATGTTTAAGGTAGTATTAAGGTAACCGTTATCACCTAAACTAAAGCCTTTAGATATATCGACATTGGTTGTTTCACCATCACCTTCAGAGTATTCACCGTAAGAAACTGCAACTTTGCCGCCTTCGCTGGCATCATTAAGTACAATGTTAATAACACCGGCAATAGCATCAGAGCCATATTGTGCGGCAGCACCATCGCGTAATACTTCAATGCGCTTAATTGAGGCTGCAGGAATTGCATTCATGTCAGTACCTGCGGTACCACGGCCAACAGACGTATTAATGTGAATTAAACTGGCTTGATGTCGACGTCGACCATTGATGAGTACTAACGTTTGATCTGGCCCTAAACCTCTCAATGTAGCTGGTCGTAGTGCATCAGTACCATCACTAATCGATGAGCTAGAGAAGTTAAATGATGGGGCTATAGCTTGTAACATACGACCCACTTCGGTTTGACCAGTATTTGCTAACGCTTCAGCCGTCAAAATATCTACGGGAACAGGTAAGTCATCAGCAGAGCGACCGGCAACGCGGCTTCCTACAATCGAAATTTTTTCAACATCTTCTTCTTGTGCTTGTGGTGCATCTTGAGCTAAGGCTGCTTGACTGGCTGAACCCAGTAAAATTGGTACTAGCGCGGCATGTAAATGTTTATTTTTCATTGTTATATCTCTCTTATTATGTGAATCAACTTGAATGCTCAGTTGACCAGAGTTATTAACAACAGCGACTAGACCAGAGCCATTTAATAATTTTTTTAGGCCCGAGTTAACAGGATAATAACCTTTTAATGCATTTGCTTGATGTTGCTTGGTCAAATCAAAAGAAAATATAATCGTTTGATTGGCCTTTTGGGCAAATGCAATTAAGGCTTTATCAGCTCGTTGTTTATTAATATCAAAGCGAATAAAATCTTCAGCATGGGCATGGCTTGTTGTTAATAACATCACGGCTAAGGTGAGCATTGCGAACAAGCGATGACTAAGCGAAATTTGATTCAGACGAAATTGCTTTCGCCAACTGTGCAATAGTAATAAACAGCTAAGCAGGGGAAATCCTCTAATTTATTTTATTATTTTTATTATTTTGTTTCATGTGCAATGAAATAGCCAGTACTAAATATACCCGTTATCATTCAAAGTGCAGGATTTCAGTGGGAATTAACATGACTTTAGGCAAGGAAAATAATTTAAGCATAGTCACTCTATGGTTTGATTATTTAACGCAGTATAAAGTCATTTTAAACCCATCAAAGAAGGTTGTGAGCCATTCCATTTTGTTGTTGCAGCAATCAAATAGGGAATAACCATTATTTAATTGCCGCGCCTAAAACTGCAACTGCTCACAAACTCTGAAACATGCATCTTGAATGGTAATGGGTATTCAGACATTTTTTATAATAAATAAAGACATGGCTAAAGAAAAAAATGGGGGGAAGAGGTTAGTTAGCTGAGCTCAGTAAAATAGTACCATCAGCCCTTTTGTTAAAGTGGATACCGAAATTACTTTGTAAAGAGGTAAGCAGACCGTCAATATCACCTGCTTTAAAATATCCAGCAACATGTATGTCTGCTATTTCACGGTCAACGATCTCAAAATTGCTGGTGGTGTAGCGACTAATTTCTGCTAGCGCTATGGATAGTGGCTCACCTTCGAAAATGAGCATACCTTGCTGCCACGCTAGATCACGATGAATTTGATCTAAAGATACTTTTTCTACTGGTGTCTTATTAGGTAATAACTTACCTTTGTGTATTACCACTTTTTCTCCAGAAACAACTAGAGTGGCGGCTAAATCGTCAGATTTTAATGTGGTATTGGCTTGTATTAACGTCTGTTTAATATCCGCTACTAGGCTGCTTGCTTTGGTTATTAATACTTTTCCTTCAGTAACCACTAATTCCATCACTAAGTTGTCACTTTTTTGGACATTAAAAATTGTACCTAGAGCCGTAAATGATTTGTCGCCAACAGTTACGGTAAAAGGACGGCTTTTATCTTTAGCGACATCAAAGCGGGCTTCACCTTGTAATAACGTCAATAAGCGGTGATTTGGGCTGTATTCAACTTTTATAAGGCTGTTGGTATTTAACTTTATTTGAGAGCCATCTTGCAAGGTAAAGCTTTTTTGTTCACCTACTTGAGTTTTCAATGTTTGAATTTGTGTTAATGTTTGTTCGTTGAATGAAGGTAGATAAGGTAAAAAAGACTCACTGACTAGTGTGTTGGTACCTATGAGTGAGAGAACGGCAATACTTGCAGCGAGTGCAATAGCAGAAAATTTATTTCTTGCCGTTGACTGTGCTAACGGAAATAAATCACTTAATTCATTTAATACACTTAAATCATCCCAATAAGAAGCCATTTCGAGTAAAGCACTATGATGGAGAGTATTTTGTTTACACCAGGTAACAAGCTGCTGTTTTTCAGATTTACTTAACCCTCGGTCCATACGACTGATCCATAAACAAGCCTGTTCTTGGATATTACTATCATCTTGTTGCTTATTATTTTTACCAAATAATTGGCTGACATTACTCATTGATATTTCTCTATTTTCTAACGGTTTTTTTTACTTGACTGCTATTTACTTGAGGTGTGTTTTTAACATGCTTTACACCTTGTTCGTGGTTCATTCGTTTTATATACATTGCACTTTTCAATAAACCCTGTGCTATGTGCTTTTCAACGGTGCTTTCACTTAAACGTAAATAGCTAGCAATTTCTTTTTGGCTTAAGCCATATACTTTCTTTAGTATAAAACATTTACGCACTGAACCCGAGAGTTGATCGGTTGCACGACAAAAAAATAAAAACTGTTCTTTGCTTTCATAATCGTCTTCAACGTTAATGCTTGTTAATTGAACAGGTGGCTGGGCAAAATCCTCTAGAGAATCATTATATTTATTATCCCACCGGGCCACATGATTTAACGCAAGGTTTTTTGCTGTTTTGAGCATATAACTGCGTACATATTTTATTTCTTGCTTTAAATCGGCCTCATAAGTTTTAACAAAGGTCTCTTGCACAATATCATCTATATCGTCAGGTTTAACGATATGACTGATCAAGCGACTCATGTTTCTTTTAGTGCTTAGAAAAAGCTGTGCTAATGTCGGGGTTCTTGTCATCCATGTTTGCTCAATACATTTAAACTTAAATCGATAATACGCATGAGGTTGCCTGAATGTCTAACCTTTATCACATATTTTTACTTTAATTAAATAGCGAAGCAGTTTATAAAGGGTTATTAAATATCATTAATATAAGGATTAAATCTTGTTTACAATGAACCCTCGTACTACTTTTATGAATAACAGATTGGTGAGTTACCTTTGTACCAGTGCACTCTTATGTAGCTTTATGACGCTGAACGTTAGCGCAGCTAAATTAACGATTACTGATAATTTGGTAATACGTGACATTGATGATAAAGCTGTTGAACAAGGTTTCTTATCAACAAAACAAACGGTTGAATTGGCTCAAGGAAAACATACTTTAGTCATTAAATATAAAGATGTATTTGAAGATCTTGATATGGGTGAAGAAAGGTTAGTGAAATCTGATTATTTTGTTGTTAAATTCAAGGTGGAAAATCAGCAAGCATTGTTTTTGTCGACAATAAAAATTAGCGACTTAGCACAAGCCGAACACTTTGTTAGAACTCCCGAATTAACCCTGCTTGATGAAAATAAAGAAGCTTTAGTTTTAGACCTAGAAAAATTAAGTGATTACGAGTTATCAAAACAAGTAACTAAAGTAGTCACCACCTTGTCAGCTCCTGTGGCTGTGACGAAAAATAATAGCCAACCCCCTAACATGACTAAAGAGACGCAAGATTTTAATCAAAAAGTGATTAATGAAGTGGACGCTGTGCCTATGCTTAAATTTTGGTGGCATAAAGCCAGCGAAAATGAAAAAGAAGATTTTTTACACTTTATTAGTGAAAATACTAAAATAAACCAATAACTTTCTCTGTATACCCGTTACCATTCAAAGTGCTCGATTTCAGTGGGAATTAAAATGCCTTTAGGCAAGGAGAATAATTCAAACATAGTCACCCTATGTTTTGATTATTTACCGCAGCATAAAGTCATTTTAAACCCATCTTAGAAGTGTTTGAGCAATACCATTTCATCGTTGCAGTGACTTAGAAGGGAATAACCATTCCTTCATCACTGCGCCTTGAATTGGAATCGCTCAAGCACTCTGAAACATGCATCTTGAATGGTGACGGGTATGTATAATTTTTTGAAATATTAAGGTTAAACATTATTATGAATGTGTTATCTGCCACTGACTTATTAACGAATTCTTGGCTAGGGCTAAAGCGACGTAAATCTTGTTTTTCCATGGTGCTTTGTTTACTGTTACTTCCGGCGCAAGCATTTTCCTTTGATGGCGAAGGGATTGAGGTTACCGGTCAAGGAAGCATCATTGTTATACCTGATCAATTCTCCTTAACGTTAACCATTACTGAGCGTGGTCGGGTACCGAGTAAATTAAAAGCGCTAGTGGATAAAAAGAGTGATAGCGTTGTTCTTGCAGCTAAAAATCTTGCACTAAAAGAGACCGATATATCATCTGCTCGCGTTAATTTACGTATAGTTAAAGAGAAACCGTCCATTAAAGTGCAAGGCGTAGAACTTAATAATGCGAGGCAAGGAAGTGTCTTTATTGATGGTCAAAGCATTAACCAGCAAGAAAATAGTATTAATCAAAGCAAGAAACCATTATTTGAATTAAGTCGTCAGATTACAGTTAACTTTAAGAAAATAGCTGATTATGATAATTTTTTAGCTCAAATAATTAAAATTAATGTAAGTCACATTTCATCACTTGTTATGAGTGTTGAAGGGCGAGAAGAGTATTATCAACAAACATTAATGCGTGCAATTGGTCATGCAAAACAAAAAGCACAACGTATGGCCGAAAAAGCAGGGCGAAAAATAGGTAAATTACAGTTACTTAAAGAGCTTTCAAGTAATCATTATAGACCCATGTATGCTGAAGCGATGATGAGTGATGCAGGGGCAAGTGGACATAGCTCACAAATTGGAAGTCAAACCATTACAGCCCGTGTTTTGGTTAAATTTCACCTTGACGATTAAAAAAGGGGCTAATAACTGGCAATAGTTGGCCAATTGTTTGATAAAAGCTTTAATTATCGTGTGTTTTTAGGTATGTTAGCGCTTTTTATTGTAGCTTTCTTCACTGGTACCTTTAAATGAGTAATCAAGCTGAATTTTATCATGAGTTATTAGGGCAAACTAAAGCGCTAATAAGTAATGAATCTGATATTATTGCTAACATGGCAAATGTTAGTGCTTTACTATTTGAGCATTTAACCGAAGTTAACTGGGTTGGCTTTTATCGTGTTATTGGCGATGAGTTAGTCCTTGGACCTTTTCAAGGTAAAGTTGCTTGTATTAGAATTCCTCTAGGTAAAGGCGTTTGCGGTACTTGTGTCTTAACAGGGGAAGTACAACGAATTGCCGATGTACATCAATTTGATGGTCATATTGCTTGTGATGCAAGTACCAATGCTGAGTTAGTTATTCCGGTAAAGGTTGAGGGTAAAGTTGTAGCTATTTTAGATATTGATAGCAGAGCATTCGACAGGTTTGATTTAGTAGATGAGCAAGGTCTTATTTCACTCGTTCAAGCTTTTGAGCAAAATATTGCCGCTATGGATAACGCACACGTTTAATCTATAGCATATAATCTATATAGAAAGTGAAGGTTTAATGAAAGAATTTGTGGTCATTCATGACTATCTAGTAACCCAAGAAATAGTGGGTGATTGGGATGGCCAGGAAGAAGAAGTTGCTGAGCGTATGAATGAAATTTATCATACAATGTATGACTTAGCTGAAGAAGATATCGAGACTGAAATTTTAGAGCAGTTATTGGCACTCATCTGGGATACTTGGATAGGTCAAGAAGCGATTGCTGAGATAGAAACAGATGATATTTATGATTGGTGCAAACATGTTCTCGATAATCCCGAGCAACATCTCCAGTCTGAAGAATAAAGAAAGATAACCATTGGCATTATTTATTTGCTAGAGTAACTCTTAATGAGTGATTCTTGTTCAAAAATAAGGTCTGCTTAATTTAATTAAAAGTGTAAACAAAAGTGTAGTTATGGAAACTGAAATTAAACGTACAAGTACAAAAGACATCATTGCTTATTTAACTGAAAAGTTCCCTGAGTGTTTTTCAATTAAAGGTCCTGTTAAACCGCTTAAAATTGGTATATTCCAAGACCTAGCCGAAAAGCTTAATGAAGATGAAACGGTGAGCAAAACTCGTTTACGTCAAGCATTAAGACATTATACCAGCAGCTGGCGCTATCTAAAAGTTATCAAGGTTGGCACTTCTCGTGTAGACGTTGATGGCAAAGCCGTTGCTGAAATTGATGAAGATCAGGCAGCTTACGCAACCAAAACGCTTAAAGAGAGCCAAGAAAAATTTGGTAACAAAAAAGCGACAGACAGCGATAGCAAAAAGCCTTATAAAGGTAAGTCAAACTCAACAGAAGCCGGAAATAACAAGCCTGCAGATAAAAAACGTGAGTCAGCCAAATTTAAAGCAGTGAAGTCAACGGTTAAAAAAGCTGTTAAAAAAGAAGTTGAGCCACTGAAACCTGCGGAATCAGCTACTATTAAAGTAGGTAGTAACGTTAAAGTTCAGCTTGGTAATTCACCAATGAAAGCTATTATCACTGAAATATCAGGTAAAGATATTACAGTGCAACTTGACTCTGGCATGGTTATCAAGACTCAGCTAAAAAATATCTACTCATAGGCAATAACAGTAGAAATTAAAGCTACCGACATTAGGTTGGTAGCTAGGCCTAACAAAACTGTCAGGTCATATAGAAATTGAATAGGAAGTTAATGCATGCAAAAATTTTGTCGTATCGCTCTCGCCGTATCTTTATCGTTAGGTTTATCAGTTAGCGCAATTGCGTTTGAAAAACCACATACTCCAGAAGAACTCCCTGTCCTCATGCCTGAAACTCAGCATGCGACAGCAAGCAAGCGTATTACGGCACGATTTACTCGTGCTCATTATAAGAAAGTAACTATTGATGATGCTTTATCAGGTGAGGTTTTTGACCGCTTTATTAAACAACTTGATTATGCTCGTAATATTTTTCTGATAACGGATATTAATAACTTTCAAGAATACCGTCTTGAGTTTGACTCTGTATTAACACGCGGCAAGTTAGATACTGCCTACAATATTTATAACTTAAATATGCAAAGGCGCTTAGAGCGTTATGAGTATGCGATTAGTTTGTTAGATGTTGAAGGTGAGAAGAACCCTTTCAATTTCACTAAAGAAGATGTCTACTCTTTCGACCGAGAAGATGCGCCTTGGCCAGCTGACGAAGCAGAATTGAACGAGTTATGGCGCTTAAAGGTAAAGTCTGATGTATTAAATCTGACACTGACTAAGAAAGAATGGCCAAAAATCAAAGAAGTTTTAACTAAACGATACAACTATGCAATTAAGCGCTTAAAGCAAAGTGAAAGTGAAGATGCTTTCCAACTTGTGATGAATAGTTTTGCTCGTGTCGTTGAGCCACATACCTCTTATTTGTCACCTCGTAATGCAGAACGTTTTCAAGTTGATATGAATTTATCACTTGAAGGTATTGGTGCAGAACTTAGGTCTATTGAAGATTATACCGTCATTCACCGTGTTGTTACCGGTGGGCCAGCGGATAAATCAAAGCAGCTTAAATCAAAAGACCGCATTGTTGGTGTTGCCCAGGGTGATAAAGAATTTGAAGATGTTATTGGCTGGCGTTTAGATGATGTTGTTGAGTTAATAAAGGGTGCTAAGGGGACAACAGTACGCCTTCAAGTATTACCTGGCGAAAGTGATGATGATGCTAATATAAAAGTTGTCTCTATTGTTCGTGATATCATCAAGCTAGAAGACAGAGCTGCAAAGTCAGAGGTTTATTTAGAAAACCCTAATGATGCTAATAGTAAAAAACTGGGCGTTATTACTATTCCAAGTTTTTATAATAATTTGTCGAAAGATGTCAAAAAAGAAATCGATAAGTTAAAAGAACAAAAAGTCGAAGGTATAATTGTTGATTTACGTGGTAATGGCGGTGGCTCATTAAGTGAAGCGACATTACTTACAGGTTTGTTTATTGATAAAGGCCCGGTTGTCCAAATTAGAGATGGTGCTAATCGTATTCAAGTAAACAGTGATCGCGATGGTGTTAGCTTCTTTGATGGACCATTAACTGTAATGGTTGACCGTTATAGTGCTTCAGCCTCCGAAATATTCTCAGCAGCTATTCAAGATTATGGCCGTGGTGTCATTATTGGTGAGCACACCTTTGGCAAAGGTACTGTACAGCAGCATCGTGGATTAGGTCGAGTATATGATTTATATGAAAAACCCTTAGGTAGTATTCAATACACTATTGCAAAATTTTATCGTATCAATGGCGGTAGTACACAGCATCGTGGCGTTTTACCGGATATTTCTTTCCCTACAGCAATAGATCCAGAAGATTGGGGCGAAAGCAAAGAAGAAAATGCATTGCCATGGGATCATATTCAACAAGCGAGATACACGCCATTAAATGAGCTAAATAAAGATATTGAGTACTTAAGCTCGCTTTATCAGCAACGTATCAAAGAAAACCCTGAATTTAATTACTTACTCGAAGATATTAGTACTTACCAAGCAGCTAAAGATGATAAAACGATTTCATTAAACCTTGCTACTCGTAAGTCTGAACGTGAAGAACGTAAAAGCAAACGTTTAGTTCGTGTTAATGAACAACTTGCACTGTTAGGCAAAGAGAAAGTAACAGATTTAGACGATTTATCTGATGAGCTTGATGACTTAGACCCATTTTTAGATGAAACGGCACGAATAACCTTTGATTTCATCTCTTTAGGTAAAATTGCCAAAAAATAATCACAATATGTATTATTTTAAACCGCCTAATAAAGGCGGTTTTTTTATATATAATAAGGCTTGTTTAGCGGCAAAACACAACAATTACTTGCATCTCATGCTCGTACAAGGCATGTTAATTTCCATTTTAGAATAACTTATAATAAAAAATATAATATTAAGGTATACCGCATTTATGTCTGAATCGATTCAACCCAAAATACCAAGCATGCTTGATTCTATTACCCCACTTATTGCTCTGGTTGTAATGTTAACTGCATCCGTTCAATTGTTTGGTGATAACTCTTCGTTTGGACCAAACCAGATTGCTTTAATGCTAGCAATGGGCATTGCCATTATAATAGGATTAAAAAACAAACATACTTGGGAATCAATAGAGAAGGCTATCGTTAATGGTATCTCAATTTCCTTAGGCGCTATTCTTATTCTATTAGCGGTGGGTGCATTAATTGGTACTTGGCTGTTATCAGGTACAGTGCCTACTATGGTTTATTACGGCTTAAAGATAATAGATCCTAGCTGGTTTTATGCAGCGACTTGCTTAGTTTGTGGTATTGTTGCCATGAGTATTGGTAGTTCATGGACAACAGCAGCAACAGTAGGTGTTGCATTTATTGGCATAGCTAACGGTTTTGAAATGTCGACAGCTGTTACTGCAGGTGCCGTGATTTCGGGCGCATATTTTGGTGATAAACTTTCACCTCTTTCAGAGACAACGAATCTTGCACCAGCGGTTGCTGGAACTGAATTATTTGCCCATATTCGATATATGCTTTGGACGACCATACCCTCTATTTCTATTGCATTGACTTTATTTCTATTTATTGGATTTAACCATTCCTCTACTAATACAGGAAGCACTGAGAGTATTGAAACGTTAACCACCATATTAGAATCGACTTACAACATAAGTGTAATCAACTTAATTCCCCTTGCCGTATTACTCTTTTTAGCATTTAAAAAGATGCCAGCATTTCCGGCCGTGGCAGTTGGTGCAATTATCGGCGGCGTTTGGGCTGCCGTTTTCCAACAAGAATTGATTCTCTCAATGGCTAAAGAAGGATTAAATGGAGTTCAGGCGACTTTAACTGTTGTTTGGACAGCATTCTTTGATGGCGTTGTGGTTAAAACGGGTAATGCCGAAATAGATGAACTACTGAGTCGTGGTGGCATGTCTAGCATGTTGAATACTATTTGGTTGGTAATTTGTGCATTAAGCTTTGGTGCAGTACTTGAGCATTTGGGCATGTTAAAACGTTTTGTTGATGCTATTTTAAAAACTGCAAAATCTACGGGCAGCTTGATCGCAAGTACTGTAGCTACTTGTATAGGAACAAACCTTATTACTGCTGACCAATATATGGCTATCGTAATGCCAGGCAGAATGTATAAAGAGGAATATCAACGCCGTGGATTACATCCGACAGTATTAAGTCGTACATTGGAAGACTCCGGTACTATAACTTCACCATTGATCCCTTGGAATACCTGTGGCGCATTTATGTTCGGGGCTTTAGCATTAACTTCCTACGATTATATATTTTATTGTTTTTTCAATTTGATTAACCCAGTGCTGGCAATTATTTATGGTTATGTAGGTTATAAAATAAAATATATAAATGACAAAAGTTAAGGTAATTAGCTTAACTTTGAAATTAACGATAATCTAATCTATAAAGCCTGTAACCAGCAGGCTTTTTATGTTTTTAAAGGTAATACTATGACTGATTCTACGCCTCGTTTTTTAGCGGACTACCGCACAGCTGAATATACAATTAATACAGTAAACTTAACTATCCACCTAGATGACAGGTGTAGCCAAATTATTAGCGAACTGACTATCGAGCGACAGGGCGATAATCAGCAAGCTTTACAATTAAACGGCGAGCATTTAACGTTAGTATCATTAGTGATTGATAATCATGCATTAAATCAAAATCAATATCAGCTTAGTGATACATTATTAACTATTCCTGCTAGCAGCTTACCTGATAGTAACCATTTTACGCTTATTGTTACTACTGAGGTTAACCCTCAAGAGAACACCGCATTAGAAGGTTTATTTAAATCAGGTGACGCTTTTTGTACTCAATGTGAAGCAGAAGGCTTTCGCCGGATCAGTTATTACCTTGATAGACCTGATGTCATGGCGACATTTACCACTAAGGTTGTGGCAGATAAAAGCTTATATCCTTATTTATTATCCAATGGTAACAAAGTAGAAAGTGGCGACTTAGCTGACAATAAACACTTTGTCACTTGGCATGACCCTTTTCCAAAACCGTGTTATTTGTTTGCCCTAGTTGCGGGTGATTTTGATTTACTGGAAGATAAATTTACCACTGTCTCTGGCCGTGAAGTTGCACTTGAAATTTTTGTCGATAGAGGCAATGTAGCTAAAGCTGAACATGCTATGGTGTCATTGAAAAAATCAATGACGTGGGATGAAGAAACGTTCGGCCTTGAATACGATTTAGATATTTACATGATTGTTGCGGTAGACTTTTTTAATATGGGTGCAATGGAAAACAAAGGCTTAAATGTTTTTAATTCTAAATATGTATTAGCAGATAGCCAATGTGCCACAGATAGTGATTATTTTAATATTGAAGCCGTTATTGCCCATGAGTACTTTCATAACTGGACAGGAAACCGTGTCACTTGCCGTGATTGGTTCCAACTCAGTTTAAAAGAAGGCTTAACTGTTTTTCGAGATCAACAGTTTAGTGCACAAATGCATTCAAGTGCCGTGACACGCATTCAAAATGTGCGTTTATTACGCTCACAACAATTTGCTGAAGATGCAGGCCCTATGGCGCATCCAATACGACCTGAAAAAGTACTTGAAATGAATAATTTCTACACTTTGACAGTTTATGAAAAAGGCTCTGAAGTGATTCGTATGTTACATACGTTAATCGGTGTAGATAAATTTAGAAAAGGTATGAATTTATACTTTTCTCGTTTTGATGGCATGGCTGTTACTTGTGATGATTTTATCAATGCGATGAGTGATGCTAGTGGCAAAGATCTTACTCAATTTAAGCTGTGGTATAGCCAATCAGGAACTCCCGTAGTTAAGGCACAAGAATCATTTGAGCCCCAAAAAAATATATATACATTAACCTTATTACAGCAATCACCAGTAACTAAGAGCCAGCCAGATCCACAAGCGTTACACATTCCTATTAAAGTTGAATTAATCGGTGAAGGTAATGACAAGGCCAACCACAGTGAATTACTCGAATTGACCCAAGCTGAGCAAAGCTGGCAATTTAGTGATTTTACCAGCAAACCGACTATTGCAATGCTGGCTGATTTTAGTGCACCAGTGAAATTGGTTTTTGACCAAGACGAAGCTAGCCTTTTAACTATTGTTAAAGACGCGAGTAATAGTTTTAGTCGCTGGGATGCAGGGCAGAAATTATTAATGTCTTATGTGCAACAATTAACCTTTGAAGGCAGTTATGAAATTCCAGAGGTATTAGTTAATACTATAAATGAGATGTTAAATAGTGGTGGCGACCGTGCCTTTATCGCTGAGCAATTATCATTACCTAGTTTCGATGAAGCGGCTAGTTTGATGATAGATATCGATCCTATTGCACTGAATAAAGCTATAACATCTCTTGCTAATTTTATTGCACAAGGTGCTCAACAACAATTACTTACTAGTTACCAAGCTTGTCAACAAGACGACTCACCACAACATGCTGTGGCAAACAGATCCTTAAAAAATGTTTGTTTAAGTTATTTAAGCCTATTACCTGAGTATCAGTACTTAGTCACAGCACAATATCAGCAGGCAACAAACAATGATGCTGTCTTGCAAGAAAACATGACTGACAGTCTGGCTGCGTTAACGTGCAGCGCAAAAAATAACTTAACAGACTTGAATAAACAACTGCAGCATTTTGAACATAAGTGGCAGCAGACAACTTTGGTAATGGATAAATGGTTTGCTTTAAATGCTAGCGTAGTAAGTGATGATATTTTCTCTCAGCTAACAAGCTTATTAACGCATCCACAATTTAGTTTGAAAAATCCAAACCGAGCGCGCTCTTTAATTGGCGCTTTTGCAATGAATAATCCTAAGTACTTTCATTGTCAGACGGGACGAGGTTATCAATTTTTAGCAGAACAAATAGCTAAATTAAATGAAATTAACCCACAAGTTGCTTCCAGACTTATCACACCATTAATTCAGTATAAAAGCTTTGCTCCTGCGCATCAAAAGCTGATGAAGGCAGAATTGATTAACTTACAAAAGTTACAAAATCTTTCTAATGACTTAAAAGAAAAACTTGATGCTGCATTGAGTGACTAGTAGGCTGTCGCTCTTTTAGTTTTAATCAAACCCGCGTACTTACCATGTCTGAGTAAGTACGTTAAGAACTCTATCTATCTATCTATCTATCTATGAAATATTACTTTTCTCTCAACATAACAACTAATGAATTTTTACCTTATTACCAAGGAACTATTCAAAATGTTGTTGTGACTACAACTAAGGGCATCAAAGTACAATTTCCCGCCATGCACTTAAGAAAGTACCTGACTGCGGCAGGCATTCAGGGATTCTTTTGTTTAGAAACCCAACAAAATAAGTTTTTATCGCTATCTAAGGCGAAATAATTTCAGTTGTTTTTGTTGGAATAGAGTAATAACTTGAAACAGTGGTCGGACCATCTTAATAATGTCTTTTTGCTAAAACTTTTAACAAATAAGCGTTATTTCATGAACTTAGAAAACAAAGTCGGAATTGTATTCTTTCATTTTAAAACGCTAGTTTTAAACATAGTATTTAAACGCTTAGTTGTTTTAATGCAAGTCGTTAAAATATAGCGGTTTAACTCTTACCTTTACTCTTGCTACCTAAGTCAAATGATGTAATTATTATTGCCGTTAGATAAACAATAAAACAAAAACTAACTTTTGATTACATTTACAGAGATGAATTTTCACTGATATTTTATCTTTTAGTATCATGTTTTGAACAGGGGAGAGAATAGATGAAACACAAGCCTCAACATGGCTTTGCCAAAAAACCTTTAGTTATAGGTATTGCTGCCGCGCTTTCAATGTCAGTATTAACTTCAGTTGTGAATACTGCTCAAGCAGCAAGATGGGATCTAGGTGATGTAGAAATCAGTTTTGATTCAACCTTTAGTATCGGCTCTAGCTGGAGAACAGAAGATCGAAACTGGAATGATAATGTAGGTAAATCAAACAACGCCAATAGTGGTCTTGATTTTAGTAATTACAATATTTTTTCTCCTGCGATTCCTAAAGAAGATATCTGGGCACAAGGTAAGGGCGGTTATTCCACCAATGGTGATAACGGTAACCTCAATTATAATGCCGGGGAAAGTTTTTCTAAAATATTTAAAGGTGTGCATGAATTAGATATTCGTTATCAAAATGTCGGTGTTTTTGTTCGTGGTATGTATTTTTATGATTACGCCATGATGGATGAAGATAGAGCTTCATCTAACTCTATTACAGGCAATGTTTTTGACCCTTGTCGAGATAGCGAAGCCAAAGAGCAGGTCTGTCAAGATGTACGTTTACTTGATGCCTATATTTATGGTGACTTTGATCTAGGTGAAATGCCTTTTTCTGTACGTCTTGGTGACCAAGTGATTAGTTGGGGTGAAAGTACCTTAATCTCTCATGGCATTAGTGAGATAAATGCCGTTGATATAGCGCGTTTACGTGCACCAGGTGCCGAATTAAAAGAAGCCTTTATTCCTGTTGGTACTTTGTGGGGCTCATTGGGTGTTACCGATAACTTCAACATTGAAGCCTATTATCAGTACTCTTGGGAAAAGACCATATTGCCACCACCAGGTAGTTACTTTTCTACTAATGACTTTGCCGGAGATGGCGGACAATATAATAATGTCCAACTTGGCTTCGGTGGTAATCCAGATATGAATTTAGACTACCTAATGGCTGGTCTAAATGATATAGGTGCGGCGGTTCGAACAGGAGCTATTTCCCCAGAGACAGCTGGTGCAATGTATTCAGCTTATGCCGGTAACCTGACGTTGAGAGCACCTGGCTCAAAAGCTGAAAATGAACCTGATGATGGTGGCCAATACGGCTTACGTTTATCTTGGTTTATCCCTGAACTGAACGATACCGAAATTAGTTTATACCATGTGAATTACCATAGTCGCCGTCCTATTTTTTCAGGTATAACGGCTGATTTTGGTGCGGAATCTATCGGCGGAGATATAGCCTATTTAGCTGGTAATGAAATCACCGAAGATAACTATTCAAACTTACAAAGTTTCTCTCGTGTAGAGTTGGATTATGTAGAAGACATCAAAATGTATGCGATGAGCTTTAACACGACTATCGGCACCACTGCTTTTGCTGGTGAAGTGAGTTATCGTCAAGATGAACCAATGCAAATAGATGATGTTGAATTGCTTTTTGCTGCGGTTCCGCAACAACTTGCTAATACCGGTAACCCAGCATATGCCGCTTTAGACGGTGTCTCGCAAATGATTCAAGCTGATGGCACACCATACCAATCAGGCCAAACTGCAAAAGGTTATATTTTATCCGATACCGTACAAGCACAAGCAACGTTAACACATTTGTTTGGTCCTACTTTAGGTGCAAGTCAATTTGTTGGTTTAATTGAAGTCGGTGGTATCAATATCAATGATATGCCTGACCAAAGCGAATTACGCTTAAATGGGCCAGGTACCGCGCGTAGTGGCACCGACAGTGGTCTTATGCATGTATTGCAGGGCGGTACTGAAACTAACCCATTCCCAACAGAGTTTGCTTGGGGTTACCGTGCGGTTGTTAAAATGGATTATACCAACGTTATTGCTGGTATTAATATGTCACCTCGTATTGTATTTTCACATGACGTTAGTGGTATTACACCCGATCCATTGTTTATGTTTATTGAAGGCAGAAAGTCAACGTCGTTTGGCTTAAAATTTGACTATCAAAGTAAATGGTCTGCCGACTTAAACTACAACACTTTCTTCGACGGTGTAGGTACTACTAATCAGATGGAAGATCGCGATTATGTATCTTTCAGCGTAAGTTATTCAATTTAATTAAGGCATAAATCATGAGAATTAACATGAGTAAAGTCACATTATTATCATTGACCATCTCCATGGTCTTATCAACGGGTGCTTTAGCTAAAATACCTGCTGAGCAAGCGGCAAAGTTGTCGACAGAGTTAACCCCACTAGGTGCAGAGCGTGCGGGCAATAAAGATGGTTCAATTCCAGCATGGACTGGCGGTATTACTAAACCACCTGCGGGCTACACTGTTGGCGATCATCATCTGGATCCGTATCCAAATGATAAAATAAAATTTACTATTACTGCGAGTAACATTGCAGATCACAAAGCGTTATTAACACCGGGTCAAATTAAATTATTTGAAACTTATCCTGATACCTATAAAATGAATGTGTATCAAACACATCGTAGTGCCTCTTATCCAGAGCACGTTTATCAGGCAGTTAAGGATAACGCGACACGCTCAGAATTAATTAAGGAAGGCAATGGTATTATCCAAGCTGCTGTCGGTATTCCTTTTCCTGTTCCAGCGAATGGTCTAGAAGCAATTTGGAATCATACATTACGCTATCGTGGTGAAGGTCTTGTTCGTCATGCTGGTCAAGCGGCACCTACCGCTTCTGGTAGCTTTACTTATGTTGGTTTAGCTGAGTCATTATTATTGCCATACAGCATTAAAGGTGCCAAACCAGAAGATCTTGAAAAAAGTAATATTTTGTTTAAATTTAAGCAAAAACTAACAGAGCCGGCACGGTTAGCTGGTACTGCATTATTAGTCCATGAAACGATGGATCAAATTAAAACACCTAGAAAAGCATGGACTTACAATACTGGTCAGCGTCGTGTTCGTGCTGCGCCTAATGTTGCTTATGATGCACCAGGCACAGCGTCAGATGGTCTAAGAACCACGGATGATTTTGATATGTATAATGGCGCGCCAAACCGTTATAACTGGACGTTAAAGGGCAAGCAAGAATTGCTGATCCCTTACAATGACTATCGACTTCATAGTGATAAAGTGACTTATGATGAGATTTTACAGGCAGGCCACATTAACCCTGACTTAGTGCGCTATGAAAAACATCGTGTTTGGGTGGTCGAAGCTAACCTTAAAGAAAATACGCGTCACATATACAAGAAGCGTGTCTTTTATATCGATGAAGATAGTTGGCAAGTTGCGGTGACTGATATTTATGATAACCGTGATGAGCTTTACCGCGTAGGTCAAGCCCACTCAATCAATTATTACGAAGTCCCAACGCTTTGGTCTACCCTTGACGTGATGCATGATATTCAATCTCGTCGTTATATAGCCATTGGCTTAGATAATGAGTCGAAAATGTATGATTTCTCTAAGAAACTTAATGAGCGAGACTTTACTCCCGCAGCATTAAGACGTGAAGGTCGTAGATAATCAGTAATATGGAAACGGCTGACAATTGTTAGCCGTTTTTTTTAACGTTCAATTTAACGAATACTTTATTTCAGTTTCATTTATCTCAGTTTTATTTATTTTTTCATTAGCAAATCAAAAGAGTAGTGTTATGCGTTTATTAGTTGCTTTTGCAGTTATTTATTTTTTTTCCCTTTCTACTGTTTTTGCACAAAGCGAAGCATCAACAAGTACGATTACAAAACCGGCGACACAATCAGTATTAGCCAGTAAATCACTTTTGTTAGATATTTCTCCTATTGGTCAAGAAAGACTTGTAGCGGTTGGACAGCAAGGGCATATTTTGTTGTCTAGTGATGGTGAAGAATGGCAACAAGCCAATGTTCCTGTGCAAGCAACACTAACGAGTGTCTATTTTTTAGATGAAAAACTCGGTTGGGCTGTTGGTCATGATGCAACAATATTACACAGTAAAGATGGCGGACTTAATTGGGAAATACAGCAGTATTTACCTTCATTACAAAAGCCGCTTTTAGATATTTATTTCAAAAATCCTAAGCAGGGTGTGGCTGTTGGTGCTTATGGACAGTTTTTTCGTAGTAATGACGGTGGAAGCACTTGGAAAAGTGAGTTTCATCAAGAATTTTTATTAGCCGATGATATTGAATATCTTAATGATCTAAAGTCAGAGGATGAAGAAGGCTACCTTGATGAGATTTCTTTTATCCTTCCCCATTTTAATGGTGTAGTCCTAGATGGCGATACCATGTTTCTTTTAGGTGAAACAGGCTTATTAGCTAAAAGTAAGGACTTTGGTGTCACTTGGCAGCAATTTGATGGATTTTATCAAGGCTCATTTTTTGCTCTAGCCAGGGCTGACAGTGGTATTGTTTTAGTTGTCGGCCTTCGAGGACATGTTTTTAGAGCTTTTGAAAATGCCCTTCAATGGGATGAAATCCCTACAGATACTACTGCATTATTAAATGATATTGTTATTACACAAAATAATCGCATTTTTATCCTAGGAAACAATGGTGTCTTACTTGTTAGCAATGACGATGGTGAAAGTTTTATTAAAAAAACGCAGGCCGATGGAAGAACCTTAATCGCAGGTGTGTGGTTTAAAGGAAAATTAATAGCAGTTTCTGATGTTGGTATTAAGGTACTTGATTTACCTTAATATTATCGGTCAATTACGTAAAACATTAAAAATATAATAAAGTTCGGAATATATTAATATGAAAATTTCTCTGGCTAGTCGTATCGAAATAGGCCTTTTTCGCCATAAACTCCTTGTGCTAATGTTATTCATTTTCACTAGTGCTTTTTTTCTTTTTCAAGCAACCCAAATTAAACTCGATGCCTCATTTACTAAAAATATACCGCTAAACCATAGCTATATGAAAACCTATTTAAAACATAGGACAAACTTCGGTGGCGCTAACAATATCCTTATCTCTGTCTGTGATAGTACGGGCGATATCTTCAATGCCGACTTTTTTAACGCACTAAAAGGCGTGCACGATAAATTATTTTTCATTCCAGGTGTTAATCGAATCCAAGTAAAATCACTCTTTTCACCCAGCACTCGGTTTGTTGAGGTTGTTGAAGATGGATTTGCTGGTGGCCCTGTTATTCCCGCAGACTTTCAACCTTCTACCCAAGGCCTTAGCGTTGTAAAAGGCAATATAGAAAAAGCGGGTATTGTCGGTAGTATTGTCGCAGACGATTACAGTTGTGCCATGGTAAAAGCGGCGTTATTAGAGTTCAATCCTGATACAGGTGAAAAATTAGATACCCTTGAGATTGCTGACAAGTTAGAACAAGAAATCCGTCAAGAATTTGAAAAAGAAAACATCAGTGTTCATATCATTGGATTTGCTAAAATGGTTGGTGACGTAGCTGAAGGTGCTAAGGGAGTCGTGTTGTTCTTTGCACTCGCTATCGCTATTACTGCTGTGATGGTTTACATTTTTAGTCATTCCATCCGCTTAACCATTTTACCCATCCTTTGTTCATTAGTGGCGGTGGTTTGGCAGATGGGCATGTTATCAAGTCTTGGTTTTGGCCTTGACCCTATGTCTATATTGATTCCTTTCTTAGTCTTTGCCATTGGCGTTAGCCATGGCGTACAAATGATTAACTCAGTTGTTAAAAAAGTGGCGGCTGGTTTAACCCCCGCGTCAGCTGCTCAAGCAAGTTTTAACGCATTATTGATACCCGGTGGCGTAGCATTAGTCTCTGATACCGTAGGGTTTTTAACGTTACTGTCTATTGATATCGGTATTATTAAAGAGCTAGCTATTACCGCATCAATTGGTGTGGCGATGATCATTTTAACTAACCTTATTCTATTACCTGTATTGCTGTCATTTACCAAAATAAAAGTGAATGCAAAAGTCGGGCAGTTAAGTGAAGAAAGCGCTGTTTGGTCATTTATGGCTAGTTTTGCTACTAAAGGTCCTGCAAGGATAATACTCTTTTTTACTGCAATTTTATTTGTTGTTGGTTTTTATAAAGGACAAGATTTAAAAATTGGTGAATTACATGCAGGTGCCCCAGCCCTACATGAATCTTCGCGTTATAACCAAGATACTTTTTTAATAACCGATAGGTATGCTATTAGTGTTGATTATATGTCTGTTATTATTGAGACAACTCCGAACGCTTGTACTTACTACGATACAATGTCTACCATTGATCGATTTCAATGGCAGATGGAAAATGTACCGGGTGTACAATCAGCGGTTAGCTTAGCTTCTATATCTAAGCTTGTTAATGCCGGGTACAACGAAGGTAATCCCAAATGGCGTGTTATTCCACGTAATCAACAAACACTTGTGCAGTCAATTGCACGGGTACCATCATCAAGTGGCCTGTTAAATAATGATTGTAGTGTTATGCCGGTGATTTTGTTCTTAAAGGATCATAAAGCGCATACTATTAATACTGTTATTGATGCGGTTAAAGCTGCAGCTAAAGAATTAGGTACTGAGCAAGTACAATTTAAATTAGCATCAGGTCCTGTTGGTGTGATGGCTGCAACGAATGAAGCCGTTGCCGAAGCACAGTTACCTATGATGTTTTATGTTTATGGTGCTGTGATTGGTCTCTGTCTACTCAGCTTTAGAAGCATCAGAGCTACAATGGTCGTGGTTGTACCTTTATTTGTCGTTTCTACGTTGGCTCAGTGGCTAATGACAGCACTTGATATTGGTTTAACAGTATCAACCTTGCCTGTTATCGCGTTGGGTGTTGGCATTGGCGTCGATTATGGCATCTACATACTATCTACTATGAGTTCAAAACTTAAAGAAGGGTTGAATATTCATGATGCATACCTTGCAGCATTAAAAGAACGAGGTAGTGCAGTACTTATCACAGGACTTACGTTAGCTATTGGTGTTTCTACTTGGTTTTTCTCTGACTTGAAGTTCCAAGTAGATATGGGCATATTATTGACCTTTATGTTTTTGGTTAATATGCTGGCTGCGATTATTATTTTACCGGCACTATCTGCATTTTTATGGTCAGATAAAGGTAAGAATAAAAAATAAATTTTGAGAACAGGTAATCGATTTAAAAATTCGGTTACGTAACTACATTGTTAAATTTTAGCACTAATTTTTAACAATGTTACGCTAGATAACTATAAGCACTTAAATAATGCGTTGGTCGCATAATTAAGTGCTTTTATTTTTGCTTAATTTTAATAAAAAGTACTTGAAAATATTGCATAAATAAACAATAAAAAAGCCGTTTAACCAGTATCTATTTATCATTACTGCATAAACATAGTTAACTGTAAAATAAAGTGTTCAATTACTGATCCACCTCTTGAAAATTAACTAACTAAAATACAAAAAAACACTCGCAATAGCTTAAATTTATTCATAAAATCCACTCCATAGTCTATTCTGATAGATTAATACCCATTGAAATAATTCTTGCTAAGTGGTGTATTCATTAATTCAATGGGCATATATATAAAAAAATAAATAATAAGGCGTGTATTTATGACTGCTTGTGTCAGAAATATTGAGTCTTAGCAAAACAACAATTAATTATTTCAAGCTTTCTTTTTAAAAGGTAAAGGAAATATTCATGGCGTTAGTAAACGGTTCACCCTCGGTTATACTTAATAATGTTGCAACACTTATCCAACAAAAAGTAGATGGTAATACCGCTCCCTTAGTTGAGCAATTTGCCCAGTTACTTTATGGCAATATGTCTTCCTTAGATCTCGCTCATCGTAATGAGAGTGATATGTATGGTGCAGTATTAAGCTTATGGAGCTCACTTAATGAACATAAAGATGACGCCCCAGTTATTCACGTATTTAATCCTTCAGTAAGTAAAAATGGTTGGAAATCTAGCCATACTATTATTGAAGTGATTATCCAAGACATGCCATTTTTAGTTGATTCCATTCGTATTGCCTTAAACCGCTTAGGTTTATCGCCTCATTTAATGTTAAATGCACCGTTAAAGATCGTTCGTGATAAAAAGTTAGAGGTGACTGAGTTAGCGTCTATCGTTGATAATCAATTAAAAGCAAGCTCTGAAGAAACCATTTTCTTAATTGAAATTGACCGTCAATCTAATGTAGAAGAGCTAAAGACTATAAAAGACGCTTTATTGTCTGTTGTTGAAGATATTCGTTTAACGGTTAGTGATTGGCAGCCAATGCTTTCATGTTTAAACAAAGTTATTCTTGATGTTAAAAAGGCCAAGTATCCAGGAACAAAGGCTCATAAAGAAGATACTTTAAATTTCCTAAATTGGATTGCAGCAAACAACTTTACTTTAATGGGCTACCGCTCATATGATGTAAATGCTGTTAAAGGAGATATCTCTCTAGAAGCAAATGTTAAATCAAGTCTCGGCTTAATGAAAAACTCGCAAGGGTCACAATCTCGATTAGTATCTAGTTTAAGTGAAACAGGTCGGGAAGTTGCTTTAGGTCAAAACCACCTTATTTTAACTAAAACTAATTCCAATTCTCGTGTTCATCGTCCAGCTCAACTTGATTACATCGGTGTTAAACGTTTTGATGATAAAGGAACTGTTATTGGTGAAGAGCGCTTTATTGGTTTATTCGGCTCTGCTTATTATACCAATAGCGCGTTAGATTTACCGCTAATCAGCTCTAAAGTTATGGCTGTATGTGAAGCATCTCCTTTTGCTAAAGGTACACATAATTACAAAACCTTGATAAATATTTTAGAAACTTATCCAAGAGATGAAATATTACAGTCTTCGGTTAAAGAATTACTGCATAACGTTACGGGTATCTTGCAAATGCAAGAACGTGATTATTGCGGGCTGTTTGTGCGTCGTGATGCGTTTGACCGTTTTTATTCTTGCATGGTATATGTACCCAGAGAGCGTTATAACACTAAATTACGCATGGAAACGCAGAAATTACTTCAAGAAGCGTTTGATAGTGAAGAAGATGTGGAATTTACCACCTTCTTCTCCGAGTCGGTTCATGCCAGAACCCATTATATTGTTCGAGTGAACTCAACTAAAGTAGATATAGACGTGAAAGAAATTGAAAAGAATTTGAATGAAGCTGCCCGAAACTGGGACGATAAATTAGTAAGCGCTTTGGGTGCTAACCGCGGTGAAGCGGCAGCGAAAGCACTTAGCCGTAAATATGTAAAATTCCCACAAGCATACAAAGATGAAGTTTTACCGGGCTCTGCGATTGTTGATATTGAAAAGTTAGAAAATATTACTGAAGAAAATGATTTAGAAATGCTTTTTTATCAGCCGCTTGAAGAGAAAGCTGATAGTCGCTTTGTACGATTAAAGTTATTTCACAAAGGTGAACCTATTCACTTAAGTGATGTTTTACCTATGCTTGAAAACTTTGGTCTACGTGTTATTGGGGAAAGCCCTTATGCAATTAGAACCGCAGATGGAGAAACCAGCTGGATATTAGATTTTTCGATGCTCCTTACGGGTGAAGGAAAATTTGATGTTTATAAAGTTAGAACCCTTTTCCAAGACGCATTTGGCAAAGTTTGGCATGGTGACTTAGAAGATGATGGCTTTAACCGCTTAATTCTTGGTGCGGGTATTGAAGGCCGTGCTGTTTCTATCTTGCGTGCATTTGCTAAGTATGAGCGCCAAATCGGTGGTCGTTTTAGTCAAAGTTATATTGAAAACACTTTCTCTCGTTACCCAGAAATGGCTGAGTTATTAATTAAGTTATTTATCTTACGCTTTGACCCAAAGAGCAAATCAACGGTAACAGCGAAAGAAAAAGCGATTAACAAAGTCTTAGCTGAAATTGAAAGTTCACTTGATAATGTAGCTAACCTAGACGATGACCGTATCATTCGACGTTTTGTTGAAATGATTAATGCCACCATCCGTACTAACTATTTTCAAGCGGACCCTGTTAAGGGGGATAAGCCTTACATTTCATTCAAAATACTGCCTGAACTCATCAGTGAAATGCCTCAGCCAGTACCAAAATTTGAAATATTCGTTTATTCACCACAAATTGAAGGTGTTCATTTACGTGGCGGTAAAGTGGCTCGTGGGGGTTTACGCTGGTCAGACAGAAGTGAAGATTTCCGCACTGAAGTACTGGGCTTAGTTAAAGCGCAACAAGTTAAAAACAGCGTCATTGTTCCTGTAGGTGCTAAAGGCGGTTTTGTTTGTAAACAATTGCCTAATGGCTCTCGCCAAGAAATCTTTGAAGCAGGTAAAGAGTGTTACCGTACCTTTATTCGCGCCTTACTTGATATTACCGACAATATTGTTGGTGGTGAAGTTGTACCTCCAAAAGATGTTGTACGTTTAGATGAAGATGATGCCTATTTAGTTGTTGCTGCTGATAAAGGGACCGCAACTTTCTCTGATGTTGCTAATGCTATTTCAGATGAATATAACTTCTGGTTAGGTGATGCTTTTGCCTCAGGCGGTAGTGTTGGTTATGATCATAAAGCTATGGGGATTACGGCAAAAGGTGCATGGGAGTCAGTTAAACGTCATTTCAGAGAAATGGATATTGATTGCCAAACAACTGATTTTACCTGTATTGCTATCGGTGATATGGCAGGTGATGTATTTGGTAATGGCATGTTGTTATCGAAGCATATTTGCTTACAAGCTGCATTTAACCATATGCATATTTTCATCGACCCAAGCCCGGAAGCGGCAAGTTCTTATGTAGAGCGTGAACGTTTATTTAATCTACCAGGCTGTACATGGGAAGATTACAACAAAGAATTAATATCTAAAGGCGGTGGCATTTTCAGTCGCCATGTGAAATCAATCAAGCTTACCCCTGAAATCAAAAAAATGATTGGTACACAAAAACAGAGTATGGCACCTACTGATTTGATGCAGGCGCTACTATCGATGAAAGTTGATTTACTTTGGAATGGTGGTATCGGTACTTATGTTAAAGGCTCTAAAGAAACACACTTAGAAGTTGGCGATAGAGCTAACGATACCTTACGTATCAACGGTGTTGATTTACAAGCCAAAGTGGTTGGTGAAGGTGGTAACTTAGGTTTAACTCAATTAGGCCGTATTGAATATGCCGTTAACGGTGGCCGTATCAACACTGATGCTGTTGATAACGCCGGTGGTGTTGACTGTTCTGATAATGAAGTAAACATTAAAATACTGCTAAATACCTTGGTACAAAATGGTGATTTAACCATTAAACAACGCAATAAACTACTTGCTGATATGACTGATGAAGTAGGTGATATTGTTATTGAAGATTGTTATCGTCAGACACATTCATTATCAATTACAGCCATGCGTGGCGTGAACCAGTTAAAAGAACAAGTTCGCTTTATTCATGAACTTGAAAGAGCAGGCAAGTTAAACCGTGGTTTAGAGTTTATTCCTGATGATGAAGAGATTGCTGATAGATTATCTCAAGGTAGAGGTTTAACACGTCCAGAACTTTCAGTACTTCTTGCTTACAGTAAGATGGTATTAAAAGATGATCTAGTTCATGTTGAAATCACTGATAATGCTTACCATAACAACTTACTTATTGAAGCGTTCCCTATACAGCTACGTGAAAAATACCAAGATGAAATGCAGCAGCATCCACTACGTGCAGAAATTATAGCGACTAAACTTGCTAACAAAATCGGCAACGACATGGGCTTTAATTTTGTTAACCGTATGCAAGAAGAAACAGGTGCAAGTGTTGCTGAAATAGCGAATTGTTACACTATTGCTAGCGCTGTCTTTGAGCTTAGTGAGTTTTGGAATCAAATTGAAGTATTAGATAACCAGATCACAACGGCTATTCAAACCGAAATGTTGTTCCAGTACCGTCGAACTGTTCGTCGTGCTACTCGTTGGTTCTTACGTCACCGTAATAAGTCGATTTCAATCGCAGAGTCGATTGCTTTGTATCAACCAACTTTTTCAATATTGTCTGAGCAGTTAGCTAGCTTCATGATTGGTGACGAGATTAAATCGTTAGAGCGAGTTGCTTGTGATTTAGTTGAATCGGGTGTTCCTTCCGTTATTGCGACCAGACTTTCACAACTAAGTACTTTATTCTCAACAATGGATATTGCTGAAATAACCCATGAAAATAACTGTACTGTTGAACAAGCTGCAAGCTTGTATTTCAAACTTGGTGCTCGCCTAGAGTTACATTGGTTCCTAGACCAAATTACTCGTCAACCGGTTGCAAACCATTGGCAAGCACTTGCTCGCGCATCATTTAGAGAAGAGTTAGATTGGCAACAGCGTTCTTTGACCTCTGTTGTATTACGTTGTCAATGTGATGCACAATTTGCAGACTTAGAGCAGTTATTAACAGAATGGATTGATACTAATGAGCAACCTCTTGAACGCTGGAAGCACATATTAGCTGACTTTAAAGTTGGCCAATCACATGATTTCGCTAAATTCTCTGTAGCGTTACGTGAATTAATGTTGTTGAGCTTAAATTGCCAACCAGTTTCGGCAAAATAATCATCAAAACAACGATGAAATAAGTTTATTTTGGTCAAACAGAGTTAGCATATTGTAATACTAGCTTTAACTGATAAAATCCTCGCCATGCGGGGATTTTTTATTTTTACTATTTGAATACCAATTAAATTAATTAAGATCACAGAATTCAATTAGAATAAATTTTCAAAAACAAGGCGCTTGATTGAGCAATAGCTGGCTATTGTGATTGAAAGCAACGATGTTGTTGGATATTTAGGACATTTGAAAATGATATTTTAGTTAGGGTAATAGGTATAACTAAGCCGAGGCATTATGTTTTATCCAGCCATTCGTAAATTACTTTTTCAGTTTGACGCTGAAACCATCCATGAGTTGACTATCAAGGGCTTAAAAAGCACAGGAAAGTCTCCACTTAATGTATTTTATAAGCAACAGGTACAAGACAAACCAGTCACAGTTATGGGTATTAAATTCCCCAATGCAGTAGGTCTAGCTGCTGGTCTTGATAAAAATGGTGAGTGTATCAATGCTTTTGCAGCCATGGGTTTTGGCTTTGTTGAAATAGGGACAATAACACCACGTCCGCAACCGGGTAATGACAAACCTCGTATCTTCAGATTACCAAAAGCCAATGCGGTAATTAATCGCATGGGTTTTAATAATAAAGGCGTTGATTACTTAGTATCACAAGTGCAAGCGGCTAATTTCAAAGGCGTTTTAGGCATCAATATCGGTAAAAATAAAGATACCCCTGATGAAAACGCTAAAGACGATTATATTCACTGCATGCGCAAGGTTTATGATTTCGCTACTTATATCACAGTGAATATATCTTCACCTAATACGCCTGGCTTGCGATCATTGCAATACGGTGATGCATTAGATGAACTTTTAATCGCGCTAAAGGCTGAGCAAAAAGACCTTGCTGAAAAGTATGGTAAGTATGTACCTGTTGCGGTAAAAATTGCACCAGACTTAACTGCAGATGAAGTCAAATCTATTGCCAAATCATTAATTGATAATGAAATTGACGGTGTTATTGCAACCAACACTACGCTATCTCGTGAAGGTGTTGAAGGTCTTGAGTTTGGTGATGAACAAGGTGGCTTGAGTGGTCAACCGGTTAAAGAAAAAAGTACCTTAGTAATAAAGTTATTAAGCGAAGCGCTTGATAATA
This sequence comes from uncultured Colwellia sp., assembly GCA_913063325.1. Taxonomy (GTDB): domain Bacteria; phylum Pseudomonadota; class Gammaproteobacteria; order Enterobacterales; family Alteromonadaceae; genus Colwellia. The sequence continues at coordinate 57,238 of CAJXYE010000020.1, forward strand.
AATTACCAATTATTGGTGTCGGTGGTATCGCATCAATTGATGATGCTAATGAAAAACTGCAAGCAGGTGCGAGCTTAGTACAAGTCTACACTGGCTTTATTTATCAGGGACCAGAACTTGTTAAAGAGATAGTTAACGGTTTATAAGTTTTATAAATCCACCCGTCAATTTGTTACAACTTGTTGCTTTTTGTGGGGTGGTTTTACGCTACACTAAGCAAGTAAAAGTCATCAAATAATAATTATTAAGAGAGAGACTCGATGAGTGTTCTGAAAAAAAGTATTTTAGCTATTACCGTATCGGCTAGTTTAGTTGTTGCAACAGCGAGTATGGCTCAACCAGCAAGTTCTGAAAAACATGCTGTTTATGCAACTGAGTTACGCCAATCTATATTCAAATTACTTGGCAGTAACATGGGAACTTTGGGCGCAATGGCTAAGGGGAAAATCCCTGTAGATGCAGCTGTAGCTGAAAAAAATGCTACGCGTATCAATCAATTATCTTTAATGATCGCTGATTATGCTCGTACAGATACTTCTAAGTTCGATGTTAAAACAGAAGCTTTAGCTAAAATCTGGCAAGATCCTGAACACTTCAGCAAAGATATCGATAAATTAAGCATGGCATCTGCACAGCTAATGGTTGCTGCAAAATCTAAAGACGAAGGCGCTATTAAAAAGGCCATTGGTGGCGTAGGTAAAACGTGTGGTGGTTGTCATGATCACTTTAAAGCAGAATAAATTTAATTGGTATTATTACCAATCATATTGATTATACAAAAGCCTTTACTAGATTGTTCCTAGTAAAGGCTTTTTAGTTTTAATCCGTGCCTTTGAGACAAATCAATTGGACCTAGAGGTGTTGTTCATTCTCTATATTAGTAATAAAGCTCTTCAATAACTGGCGCATTGACCACAACCAACCAATAAACAAAACCGACACAGCAAATAGCAAGTATACAGGCAAGAATGATTTTTGAATGAGGTATGGCATCAATAGCCTCAACTTGTCCAGTAGACTTTTTTCCCGTTATCATTGGTAGTACTAAATTTTGTTTCTTTATTCGCCAATAATATGCAACCGCAGCAAGGTGTATGCCAATCGCCGCAATCATAAAGTCAAAAGTATTGTGGTGTAAAAAGCGCATTGTTTTTTCTAACTCGTTACTGATACTGCCGTAATAAGGTCCTGAAGAAAATACATCATCATTGATAAATAAACCGCTGATTGCTTGTATTGATATAAGTAATATCATTAAAACAACCATCATGGCACCCAAGGGATTATGTCCTGGTGTTGTCTTCTGAGACTTTGAATTACGTAAATAGAGTAGTAGTTTTTTTGGTGAAGGCAAAAATTGTGAAAATCGAGCATGTTTAGGACCGATAATACCCCACAGTACTCTAAATACCAGTAAAGCTAGAGCCACAAAGCCTAATTTCATATGTATTTCAACCAGATCAGCGCCTTGCTCAGCTGTATACCAGCTGGCTAGAATAATAAAGGCAAAGCTCCAATGAAAAATGCGTAAGGGTAAATCCCAAATAAGATGTTTTTCTGTCACGCGATAACCTTTAATAACTTCAGTAGAATATAAATAAGATGGTTATTTTACCTTAGATTACACTAGGAAGTTAAGTGCTGAAGTGTACAGGGCTAACTTTTGGTAATATCAAATGATTTAATCTAAAGTAATATTATGTAACTCATCCTTTATTAGTGGTTGTTAAATGCATAAACCTCTTTTAAAAGGTATTTATAAATCGTTCGATTATAAAAAATCAATAATCGCGTTGGCCTCTTTGTTTGCACTACCATGCATAGCGCAAGAGTCTGTTTTTGATTTAACTTTAGAGCAATTATCTCGAGTGAGCGTTTCAGTCTCGTCCAAGGTAGACTTACCCTTAAACCTTTCACCAGCAACTGTAAGTACCTACAATCAAAAACAATTGTTCCAGCAGGGCATATATCAGTTGGCGGACTTAGCAGATATAAGTCCAAGTTATAGTAGCTACAGTATTTATGGAGAGCGGGTATTTGAAACCCGTGGTCAAAAAGCAGGGAGTTTTGAAAATAATAAACACCTTGTTTTACTTGATGGTATTCGTATTAATCATGCTAGGGCCAATAAAGCACCCATTGAAAACGAATTACCCTTGTGGATGCTTACCAAATTAGAGCTCTTACGTGGTCCTGCCTCTGCGCTATATGGGCAAAGTGCATTTTTAGGGGTAACCAGTTTAGATTCTTCATTTAATCAAGAAAATGATTTTTCAGCACAAGCTAATTATCAAAACCTTGGTAAAGGAATAAGAGCGAACTTGAAAGGAAATTTACATTCTCAACTGGGTCATAGCTATCTTGCGTACTCGCATTATCAAAAAGAGAGTAATGACGCTTTAGTCGGTCCCATTTTCTCCCCCTTACAAAAGTACTATGATGACCAAAAATCGGAGTTTATTTATGCAAGACAACGCACTAAAATCGGTAGTGTTGGTAACTTTATTTTAGGGTATATTGAATTAAATAGACGGAGTGGCTTAGGGGAGCATTGGACTGGAGATTTTTCAGAGGAAGAAAATCAAATTGATTGGGCAACTAAAATAAGCTATCTAGCCTGGCAGAAAACATTTAATGAAGCGGTTAGCGCGAGTATAAAATTAGTTAACAATGACTCAACAGAAGAGGGAGTCTCCAGTAATGAGAATCGCGACCAAATTAGCCAAGGTGATACTATCACCTATAGTCGTTATCGGGTTAAGGTAAATGCCAAACTAGTGGAAGCTGAGATAAACTGGCAAATTGCGCAGCAACAATCTTTCATTTTTGGCGCTTCAATCGAAGAAAGACAAGAACAGGGTGACTACTTTGCGACAGGTTTCACCAAAAGTAACTTATACCAACCAGCAGATAATTTACCGGACGTTGATTACTTCCCTCGATTAGACTCCGCCATTAAAACTAATCAGGGGGTATATTTTCAATATTATAATTTATTGAGTAATTTGTATGACATTCACTTAACTGCCGGAATTCGTTATGATAAAGGGGAGTACTTAACGGATAGCTTCTCTCAGTGGTTACCCAGAATTGCTTTGGTAAAAGTGTTGAATCCTCAGTGGACAATAAAAGCGTCTTATAGCTCGGCTTTTCGAGCACCCAGTTTAAAAGAGTTCATGTTAAATACAGAGACAACAGATTTAATCAATCAAGAGGCGATGAATCCTCAAGCAGTGATAGCGCGCCTGCCTAACCAACTACTTGCAGAGACGATTGACTCATCAGAGGTCTCTATCTCTTATCAGCAAAATAATGTATTGATAAAAGTTAATAGTTTTTACAATCATACCGAAAATCTACTAAATGGTCAGCCAGTGTCTTTTGTAAATAAGGATGGCAATATCAGTAGTCAAAATAGCTTTATTAATTCACCACAAGACTATTCTGTTTACGGCGCGGAAGTGGAATTACAGTGGCGATTTGCTCAAAACTGGCAGCTGAATAGTTTCATGAGCCAAGCTATTCCAAAAGACGACTCTAAAGAAGCTACGTTTGATATTGCACAGTTTAAAAGTAATCTATCGCTCACAGGAATATTCAGCTGGTTTACAATTAATTTTATGCAACTTTATCACAGTGATTTTAATGGAGAGCTTGATTATATCTCACGGTTTGATGTTACCCTTTCTCAACAAGACAACCTTATAAGTAAACATATGAGTACTTATCTAAAAATATCTAACGTTTTCAATCAAGAAAATTTCCACTCTGTTGATAGCGACTTAGGTAACCCATTACCAGGTAGAGCTGTAGAAATAGGATTGTCTTACCAATTTTAGCTAATACCAACTTGATTAAATTTCTTCCTAACTCAGAGCTATACTCGATGTTCACTAACAAGGCAAATTCATTCTGGTTTAGTCACTCTAAATCAAATTAATTTAACGAAGTTAATGGGCATCGAGTAAGCTCCCAAGGGCGAGTACCTAATAAAAGGTAAAGGCTTACACACATCGTTATTGATTTTGAGAAGGACGCTACAGGGATGTAACTTAATAGAGAATGCAGGAGCTTATTCTCCTGAATAACCATTCTCATCAATCAATGCCTTGTCTCTAAGCCTTTTAATTCTCGCTGAGTGGGAAAGAACTTAATCAACTTGGTATAAGATACTTGTATAACCTTGATTTTTTAGGAGGTTATCTTATGCTTTAAATACCCTTTCTTATCTGATTATCATGAATGACAAGAGAACTTGGTAGGTATTACGCATTTTTGTTACTAGGCATATACTGTCTTGTCAGTTTAATTAGCGTTGTTAATGCACAAAAATTTGATGCTAAACATATAAAATCCGCTTATATGGTCAATTTTTTTAAACATATTACTTGGCCTAATGAGACAAGTAAAAAAGATTACCATTTAGCTATCTATAAAGAGTCGAGCTACTTTGACTTTCTTTCCAAAGCCCTTAAAGATAAAAAAATTAAAAACAAAAACATACGGGTGAGTTATGCAGATAATGTTGAGCAACTAAAGCGCGCTGACAGTGTGTATATACCGCAAGAATTCAACGGTGATTTACATGACATTGCGAATAGTCTACGCGGAACCAATACTTTAATCATCTCAGATAATAGCCAGAATAAGCATGATGTGATGATAAATTTGATGCAGGTGGATAAATCTACTGTGATCTCTTTTGAAGTGAATAAATCTAATATCATTTATGAAAAACTCAGCATGTCGGCAGACTTATTACTTCTTGGAGGCAGCGAACTCGACATTGCGACCTTGTATCGTGAAACCGAATTGGCCATGCAAAAGACTCGATCTAAAAGTATTAAATTGCAAAGTAACTTACTAAAGCAAGAGCAGCAATTGACGCTCTCTAGAAAAGCCCTTAATAAGTTAAATATTGAATTATCTCGAAATGCTTCATCAGCTAAAGCACAAAAATTTGAATTGGCGCAACTGAAAATCAATGTCACTAAAAAACAGCAGCAAGTTGAACAACAACGAATCAGGTTAGAGCAAGTAACCGAGCAATCTATAAAAACGGAAACTGAGCTATTAAAACAGCAAGCAATGCTTGCAGATAAGTCGACGGAAAATCAGAAAATATTAGCAACAGCGGAACAAAGCAAAAAAGTATTAAAACAACAAGAAGAGGAACTCGTAAGGCATATAGCTCAATTAAAAGAGCAAAGTGATGATTTAAAAAGTAAAAAAGAAACAATAAGCAATCAACAGACCTATTTGTTTTTGACCACTATTTTAACCACACTGGCTATACTTGCAGTGTTGCTCATTATTTTCTTTTCTAATAAAAATAAAAAAACAACGACAAAATTAACAAAAACATTAGCCCATTTAAATGATACACAAGAACAATTGGTTCAATCAGAGAAAATGGCATCCTTAGGTCGTTTGGTTGCGGGTGTTGCCCACGAAATTAATACGCCTTTAAGCATTGCGATAACAGCCAACAGTTTAGTACTTGATGATACGTTAGAAATTAAGGATAAAATTGCAGATACATCGTTGAGTAAAAAACGCATGGATCAACATATCACAATGTCAGAGCAATCATTAGTGATGTCAGAAGGCGCGTTACAGCGTGTTAAACATCTATTGACGAACTTTAAAATGGTCGCAGCGGATCAGGTTATCAGTGAGCAACGAACCATAAATTTAGCAAAATATATTGATGATGTGATATCGACCTTATCTATTGAAATGAAAAAGAAAAATGTTAGCTATCAGTTTATTGGATCCGATAATTTAGAGGTAATCACTTTCCCTGGCGTTTTTTCTCAAGTGCTTACCAATCTAGTCATTAACTCAATAGTTCATGGCTTTGATGAACAGCAAGGAGGAAATATCACTATTGATATCACTGCTGCTAATCAAGGTGTTGAAATACATTACAAGGATGATGGTAGAGGTATGGATGCCTACACTTTAACTAATATATTTGAACCTTTCTTTACCACGAAAAGGGGGAAGGGCAGCACAGGCTTAGGAATGAATATAGTCTATAACATTGTTAACCAACAGCTCAAGGGAACAATAACGGTAACAAGTGAACAAGGCGTAGGAACAATGATCACCCTCATTTTGCCTAACACAGTATAAAGTGTATTAAATAAACGCTAAAGTAAGCTGGCCTTAGTCCATTTAAAAACATAAATATGATTAAACTAAACAAACTTCAGTACATAACCGCGCTTGCAACACTGTTAATTAGCACACAATCTTTGGCACAAACAACCTTAATAAAAAATGTTAATGGTTATACCTTTAATGGTAAGTTCTTAGAAAAATTCTCCGCCATAACATTCACCCATGACACCATAGACAAAATTTACCATCAAGGAGAAACGCTTGATATCGCCAATGATACAGTGATTATTGATGGTCAGGGCCAAACTATGCTGCCAGGTTTAATCGATGCCCATGGCCATGTACTCGGTTATGGACATAGTCTAATGCGCGTTGACCTACTTAATAGTACTTCAGAGCATGATGCGGTAAAACGCGCTAAAGCTTATGCCTATATTAACCCTTCATTAGGTTGGATCTTGGGTCGAGGTTGGAACCAAGTGCAATGGCCAAGTAATACTTTTCCCAGTGCTAAAAGCTTAGATAAACTTTTTCCGGATACACCGGTTTGGCTTAGGCGTGTTGATGGCCATGCCGGTTGGGCTAATTCTAAAGCCATGGCGTTAGCGGGGATATCATCAGAAACTAAAGCGCCGAAAGGTGGCGAGATTATAAAAGATAAAAATGGTCAACCCACCGGTGTTTTTATTGATAATGCGATGGATTTAATCACTGTCAGTATTGCCAAGCCATCACGAGCAGAAGACAAAGTCGCGTTAACAAAAGCAATGCAATCTCTTGCAAGTTTAGGTTTAACCAGTGTCCATGATGCCGGCATAGATCAACAAAATATGGCTTTGTACAAAGAGCTAGCGAGTGAAGATAATATGACTATTCGTATTAATGGCATGTTGTACTTACCGAGTGAAAATTGGCAGCAACAATTAAAACAGGGGCCTTATAGAAGTGAAGGGGATATGTTTGCTTTTAACAGTGTAAAAATACAAGCGGATGGGGCATTAGGTAGTAGAGGCGCCTCACTTATTAGTGATTACAGTGACCATGCAGGTCATAACGGTTTATTATTACATGATTATGAAACCCTTAAGCAATATATTGATGTGTCAATGGCAGCCGGTTTTCAAGTCAATACCCATGCCATTGGTGATAATGCCAATAAATTAATATTAGACCTTTACCAACAAGCTATTAGTGAAAGCAAAACAAAGCTATTACGCCATAGAATAGAGCATGCACAAGTGCTGCGCCTAAAAGATATACCACGTTTTTCTTCACTGAATGTTATTGCATCAATGCAAGCGACCCATGCAACGAGTGATAAAAACATGGCGGTTTCGCGTCTTGGCGAACAACGTATTTTAGGAGCATATGCTTGGCGTAAGTTGCTTGATAACAATGTTATTATTGCTGCTGGCTCTGACTTTCCGGTTGAATCACCAAACCCTTTTTATGGCTTACATGCCTCAATTACCAGACAAGATCATAAAAGCTTACCGACTGGCGGCTGGTATGGCGATGAAAAAATGTCTCGTGTTGAAGCGCTTAGAAGCTTTACCATTGACGCAGCATATGCCGGTCATCAAGACAAATTGATTGGTAGTTTAGTTCCGGGTAAAAAAGCCGATTTTATTCTGCTTGCCGATGACATCTTTTCTATGCAAGAAAGCCAAATTTGGCAGAGCCAGGTTTCACAGACTTGGGTAGCGGGTAAAAAGGTTTTTTCTGTAGCGGATGTTGCAACTACCAAATAAATTATACTTTATGAAATTTAAAAAGCCGATAATAATCATTATCGGCTTTTGTATTTACTAAACTAAAGCAATTATATTGCTAACATCAACTAGTAACTTTCGTTATGTACACTTAATACAGCACGGCCAGATGGATCGGCATTGTTTCTAAAGCTTTCATCCCAAGCTAATGCTTCTTCTGTACTACAAGCAACTGATTTACCGCCAATGACACAATCAGCAGCAGATGCTAATGGGTATTTATCTTCAAAAACAGTGCGGTAGTAGTAACCTTCTTTGTTATCAGGTGTATTTACCGGGAATCTAATGTGAGCATTTTCAAGCTGTTGATCTGTTACTAGTGCTTCAACATGTGCTTTTAAGCCGTCAATCCAAGAATAACCAACACCATCTGAGAATTGCTCTTTTTGACGCCATAAGATTTCTTTTGGTAAGTAACCTTCAAATGACTCACGTAAAATAGCCTTTTCCATTTTACCATTGCCACACAACTTATCTTCAGGGTTGATGCGCATTGCAACATCCATAAAGTTTTTGTCTAAAAATGGTACGCGCGCTTCAATACCCCAAGCCGACATCGACTTATTGGCACGTAAACAGTCAAACTTATGAAGTCGATCAAGCTTACGGTTAAGCTCTTCATGGAATGCTTGTGCGTTTGGTGCTTTATGGAAGTACAAGTAGCCGCCAAATATTTCATCAGCACCTTCACCTGAAAGAACCATTTTAATGCCCATCGCTTTGATTTTCCGCGCCATTAAATACATTGGCGTAGAAGCTCGAATAGTGGTTACATCATAGGTTTCAAGGTGATAAATAACTTCTTTAAGCGCATCAATACCTTCTTGCTCAGTAAACACTACGCTGTGATGGATAGTACCAATACTATCGGCAACAGTTTGCGCGGCAATTAAATCGGGTGAGCCTTCAAGACCACAGGCAAATGAATGCACTTTTGGCCACCACGCTTCAGCTAAATCATTATCTTCAATGCGGCGCGCAGCAAATTTTTGCGTAATAGCAGAAATTAATGATGAGTCCAAGCCACCAGAAAGCAATACCCCATAAGGTACATCAGTCATTAAATGACTTTTCACTGACTCTTCTAACGCTTCACGAATTTTAGTGGTACTGGTGGTATTGTCTTTTATGGCTGCGTAATCTTGCCAGTTACGTTTGTAATAAGGTTGTAATTTACCAACACGGCTATCAAGAATATGTCCTGGAGGAAATTCTGAAACAGTTTTACATATCGGCATTAACGCTTTCATTTCAGAGGCAACATAGAAGTTACCTTCACTATCATAACCCGTGTACAAAGGAATAATACCAATGTGATC
>CAJXYE010000021.1 GCA_913063325.1 uncultured Colwellia sp.
GCTACATCTGAATTTTGCTTATCTTTTATAAAACTAGCTATACCAAGGTAAGTGAGTTTGTTAATTTCTTCAAAACACTTCTGAGTAGGTTTTCCTAAGCCAATGAAGAAGTCTATTGTCTGCTCTGGTATATTATTAATTGCAATTGCAGGTGCTGCTATTCCAGAATAATGTCGATCTTCTTCTTCAGAAAAAAACTTCCCTAAAGCTGGCAGGTCTGCAAACGGTAAATAGCTACCATCCGTATCTTTAATTCTTTGCGTATTGTAAAAGTTGTCTTGATATTGAAGTACATCCATAGTTGCATAACCTAAGTCAGGGCAAGCAGCTTGATGACTAACCATATAATCTAAATCTTGAAGTGCATCGATATAAATCAAACCTTTTACTCTTTCAGGAAAGTGCCTTCCGAGATGATTTAACTCTCCGCCTGCAAAAGAGTGGCCTGCAAAAATACCTCTTTCAATATTCATCTTGTCTAAAACTGTGATGATATCTTTAGTTAATCTACTTGTAGAAAAGTCTTCTTTTCTAGATTCAGAGTTTCCATGACCAACACGACTTATGCCTATAACCCTATACGAATCTGTAAACGAGGAGACTAATGGATCAAAAGTATGGGCATTAAGAGCAAGACCAGCCAGAAATACAAGTGGAGTGCCTTCCCCTCCCCAATCAACCACTTCTAGCTTTATTTTATCATCCATTTCAACGTAATGAATTTCGTGCGGTGATTTATCTATCCACTCATTAGAGTGGGCTGTGTTTAAAACCAAAATACATAGATAGGCTAGCAGTGATAATTTTTTCATTACTTATTGTTATTCCTTTGTTTAATTGGGCGATATTATAACTAACGTCTGTTAGGGTAAAATTAAATGGTTAACTGTATCTTTGATCTTCCCCCGATAAAATGGACACTCTCCATTTCAATTTTCTGCCAATTCGAACTCAGCAGGTGTTTTATATCCTAAACTTGAATGCAGTCGTTGTCTATTGTAAAAATAGTTCATGTAACCTTTTAATTTTGAATGTAATTTATCCGTAGTCGCGAAGACATTCCCTCTAATTAAGTCAGCTTTTAACTAATGAAAAAATGATTCAACTTCAGCATTATCAGTGCAACAACCTGGGCGGTTCATGCTTGCCGTAATGTTATGTTTAACTAAAAACTGCTGAACTATATGAGCTCGATATTCAGCCCCTCTGTCTGTATGAAATAACACAGGTTGTATAGGTTTACGCTTATTTATTGCTAGCTGTAGCGCTTTCAGTGTTAGTGCTGTTGATTTATTCTGACCAAAAGCCCAGCCTATGATACGGCGTGAAAACAAATCTAATACTACAGCTAAGTAATACCAGCGAGAGCCTACTTTCAGGTATGTAATATCTCCCGACCATTGCTGGTTGATAGCATCAGGCTTGCTGATGTTTTTTCGATTGTTCTTAATTTCTTTATAGAAAAACTTCACTTTGGCAGGTTTACTGTTTGTTTTAAGGGCTCGGGCTCTTAAACCATTTTCTTGCATTAAACGCGCGACACGCTTTTCACTCGTTCGAATGCCTGCTCTTTTTAGCGCATGAAATACGCGAGGACTACCGTAGGTTTGATGATTGCTATCAAAGACTTGTTTAATAGTTAAAAGTAAATCCGCATCATTAATGGCGCGCATTGAACGTGGACGTTGTCGCCATGCATAAAAGCCACTACGAGAGACATCAAGCCATGAACAAAGGTATTTAACACCTAAGGCTTTTTTGTGTTTTTCGATGAATCCAAATCGCTCTGATGCACTTCCGCCAGATACCGTTGCCACTTTTTTAGTAAATCATTCTCCAGTTTTAAGCGGTCATTTTCTTTTTGCAGCTGTTTGATTTTATTCAGCTCTTTCTTTGTGTGAACTTTACTCATTAATTCATTATTGCTTTGGTAGCGTTGAGGTTTTTTAAATTTACCTTCTCGGTATTCTTTGCGCCAACGGGAGAGCATTAACGGGTGAATATCGAGTGCTTGAGCAACATCCTTAGACATGACATCGTCTTTCAAGCTTAGCTCGACTGCTTGGATTTTGAAATTAACAGGGTAAAACCATGTTTTTTTGGGTTGGGTGTATCTAGGCATTTTAGCCTCCTCAATGTGATGAGGAGGTGTCCACTAAAACGGGGGAACTCCACTTTCCTTGTTTAACAGCTTGTTAGGCTACGATATTCTTATAAGCTTTAGATGCCATTACAGGAATAAATTCAGTAATTGAATATGCTACAGCTCCACTTTTAACGAATGGATCTGAGTTTAAAACTTGTTTAAGCTCACCCTCACTCTCATGTTGTGAAATAAGTATCCCTCCAGTTCTAGGTACTTTTCTTCCACCAAACATCAGCTTGTTTGATTTATATTCTTGCTCAAGGTAACTCTTGTGCTTTTCAGTTAGTTCCTCTGTGATTTTCGTCATGTCAGTAAAGCTCATATCTACTAGATACATATAATTCTCGCTTTTTAAATAGATTAATATAAAGTATGCTACGTATTTCGTAGCGGACTATACCGCTACTTTTTTAGAAGCGCAACAATTATGACAACACCATTACCTAAAAAATCAGTAAGAGGATCGAGTTCGGGTGTAGCTATCATGGCTGTTTTTGACCTGTTAGGTCGAAAGTGGAATATGAGAATTATGTGGGAACTTAACTCATCGTATCTAAGTTTTAGAGGGTTACAAGAGCGATGTGACGGTATGTCACCATCTGTTTTAAACACTAGAATTAAGCAATTGACTGAAGCTGAATTGGTTTTTACCACATCAGAAGGCTATAAACTAACAGAATTAGGATTATCCTTAATGAATACACTTGATCCTTTGAGGGAATGGGCTGCGGAATGGGAAGAAAAAGTGGCAAAGTAGCCTAACAATATATTATGGATACGTCTCAGTCACATCACAGGAATTATTCATTAGAAAATATATGGTAAAAATCCTTCTGCTTATGTATCTAATGCGCCTTGAGTTCGAATTGTTAACTATTTATATAAATCTAAAAAAAAATCCTTTACTATGTTTTTATCAACCAGAATCGGAGCCAACGCCATAATGAACATCTAATACCTGTGGTCTAATTTTTTATTTTGGAACTACAGGATTAGTGGGCGTGCTCAAAACTTCTTCTTTTTTTACGGCAAGGTATTTAATCGAATACTTACCTGAATCTTTAGCATAAACACTTTCCTGATTTAAACAGGAGGCCGTTCATGCCTACATTACATGTAAACAAACTCTCTTATCAATTAGACAATGGAATAAAGCTATTTGAAAACCTTTCATTTAGCTTGCCTCAAGGTCTTACAGGCCTTATTGGACGAAACGGGGTGGGAAAATCGATATTAGCTTCAATTTTAACTAAAGAGATTAAACCTACTAATGGCACTTTTTCTCCAGATATGTCTGTAGTGAGCTTCGACCAGAACTGTTCAACATTGTTTGAAAGAAATGAAACTATTGCATCTTTTTTAGGTGTTGATGAACACTTAGCTGCACTAAATCGTATAGAACAGGGAGGCTATGAAGAATCAGACTTTGAACTAATAGCCGAAAATTGGCAAATCAAAGATGAGGTAATCGAAATTCTGCAAAGTTTACGATTACCAGTTAACTTTGAACTATTATGTGTCTCACTAAGCGGTGGAGAAAGAGCTAAATTAAGTCTTTGGAAGCTCTTTCAATCTGACGCACAACTCTTAATTTTGGATGAACCGAGTAACCATTTAGATAAACAAGGAAAGCTGTGGTTAATCAATCAAATGAAAAACTTCAAAGGAGATGTGCTTGTAGTGAGTCATGACCATGAGCTATTGCAAGAGGTCGATTCAATTTATGAATTATCTTCCCTTGGGCTTACATTTTTTCATGGTGCCTATAGTGATTATTTATGTACAAAACAAAGTAATGATGAAGCATTAGAAAGGAAACTTTTTAACTTGAAAAAGCAGAAGAAAAATGTAGTTAATCAAGCGCAAAAAAGTAAGGAAAAATCTCAAAAAAGAGCCTCGCAAGGAAACAGATTAAGGCATAGTGGTAGTCAGGCCAAAGTTCTACTTGATGGTAAGAAAAACAAAGCAGAGGGTGCAGCTTCTAGCAAAGCCACTCAAACTAAAGCATTGATGTTAAATATTGACAGCAAACAAGCAGATCTTACAAAACTAAAAGAGCAAATAAAGCCGCTCACCTTATCAATGCATCATGAAAAAAGTAAAAAGGCACAACAATTGTATATTGAAGATGTAGTGCTACCATTTGGCTCTAAAGAACCAATAAACTTTAAGCTGATTAGCAACGAAAAAGTCCACTTAGTAGGAGAAAACGGGAGTGGTAAATCAACACTAATTAGAGTCATATTAGGTGAATTAAGACCTCTGAATGGCAATGTTTATGTAAACTCCCAAATATTTTACTTTGACCAACACTGTTCATTATTGGATGCTCAAAAAAATATGCTTGAGACTATACAAAAACATTGTGCTTACCTAAATGACATGGATTTAAGAACTCTCCTAGCAGGTGTAGGCTTTAGAGGGGATAAAGTTTTTACGCTAGTTGCTCAGCTTAGTGGAGGTGAAAAGATGAGGTTAATGATGTTAATTGCAAGTCATCAGAAGGAACTGCCTTTATTATTACTTGATGAACCAGATAATCACTTGGATAGAGAATCAAAGGAAGTGCTAGCTGATGCTCTTAATGAATTTAATGGAAGCTTAATTCTAATAAGTCATGATGAACATTTAATAAATTGTATTGATAACATTTTGAAAATACATTTGACATAAATAATGTCTGGCTCAACCTAGTTAGCTTGTATCTTTATTGAATAGTGAAATTGAATACCTTGATCTCGCTCCTGCCATTCGCTGAACAGCAGTATCTAGAAACTGTTTTTTGGTAACTTAAAGGTGTCAGTAATGTGGTAAAAGTTAGCATGCTACTAAGGTGATTTCATGACCGCTTTGTCGGATCACTTGTCACTAGATAAGCGAAGGCCAATGTCCGGTTTCGTATCTTTGTTAACATTGGCTAGTGAGAATTAGAGACTTCTCTAGTTAGCCAATTGCGGACATTTTTTGATTGATTTTCATTGCTGATTTTTTGTTGAAAGAGCGATCCTAACTGCTCCCACTATAATGTCAGCTATCTTCAAGAATAGCTGACATTAGCATATATACTCTAAGGCGCTTCCGCCCCCACAGCGAGTTAGAAGTTATAAATTTGTGGCCAATATAATTGAACCACTTCACAGATAACTTTAAACATTAGATTTATCAGATTTCATTAAACAGTTTTGACTAAGGTTGTATCGATATTAATCATAGTTCCCTTTACTAATATTAATAAAAATATGAACCTATCCCAGTAAAGACAGGCTTTAAAAAAATAACATTTACACAAACAGATATTAAGGAAGATTAACAATTTCAATCCAATCTGGAGATTCCCCTACGGAGTAGCTTGCTAATTTTGACAATTTCCCTGTCAGTTCATGAATTTTATAAATGGACATCTGATTAGATAGTTGTCCAACTATAAATAAGTATTTACTTGAAGAATCAATATTGAATCCTCGAGGACTCTCTTCTGTTTTTATAACTTCAATAAGTTCTAAAGTACCATCGCTAGAATTTACTTTAAAACCTGAAATAGTACTTGAATCACGCTCTGAACTATAAATAAAACGGCCATTGGCTGTAACATGGATATCAGCTGCAGCTTTACAGTCATTATAACTGAAAGGTAGAGTACCAATGCATTGTTTTTCCTTCAGTAAACCATTAGTCAAATCGACATCGAACACATGAATAGAAGCATCATATTCTCCAATTACATATGCAAACCTCTCATTTGGGTGAAATATAAGGTGTCTAGGGCCAGTGTTACCTTTTAATTGAATAAAAGGTTTGTTGTTCGTCTCTAACTCACCAGCCAAAGAATTAAACTTAAATTGAGATATTCGATCATTACCCAGAGTAGAAACAAAGACATGATTATTAGTTTTATCAACTATTACGGAATGTGCATTTGGATAATCATCCAATGTTTGCTTCTGTTTAAGAACGATGCCACTTTGAGAAATAGGGAATACAATAATTTTATGGTGGGGATAGGAAGCCCCAATTATATATCGTCCTGTCTTATCGGTAGCAATGTAAGCAATACTTTGATTAAGTGAAGTGTTCCCTAAGTACTTTAGATTACCGCTTTTAGCTTGTATAGCAAAACTGCTAATCATTAAAGGGGTTCCCCTAGAAACTACATACATAAAACGTCTGTCAGGGCTAACGCAAATAGGCGTCGATATACCTGGTTTTATAACATCAGGTATTTCAACTTTATTTACAAATGATGACTGTCCATTTTCATTACTGAGGAGAAAAATAGCTATATCATTACTATTACTATTTCCAATATAAACAAAAGTAGATGCATGCTTAAAAGGATCCATATTCATTGTAAAAACAACCTAAAAAATAATAAAATACTCATGGAGTTCATTATAAAGCACTGGCTTTATGTAAAAACATGACTATGAATATTTGTGATTAAAGTAACTTCAATTACTTTAAGTTTATGACCTATTAACATAAACAATAAGCATGGTTAGATAGATATCATTTACATGACCATACAACATTTAGAAAGGACACAAACAGAACAAATTTTTTATAAATCTATCTTGTTTTGTGCCGCTTTATTTTCTGACATTTGCTGGCTTTGTAACCTAACAAAATCTACCCAATATGAGTTAAAAGGCAATGATGTGTATAGGTACGCTACTTGAAACCTCCACATAATTTTCACTGGCTTATCTTATAGGTCTATTTTGGTATTTTGTTGGCATAGCCACTTCACCACAATATTTATTTTCTGGAAAAATCATATATTGATAAAAACACTTACCTTGCTCATCTTTACTTGATAGTCCTTTAACAAGAATAAAGCCATGGCGATATAAGCAATCAATAACACTTTGAGGAGGTGAAACAACAAAAATACTTACTTGCTTGGTAAGATCTTCTTTTGTACCAAAAGCGTCATCCCAATACCAGTTTGTGGTAAAAATTTCTTTGTCATTTTGAGGTCTATAAGGTTTCCCTGTTTGACGGTCATGCTTTATTGGCAATGAAATATGCCAATCATCTTTAGTCAGTTCGTTCATTGCCTTATCAAAGCGTTTTTTAGGGCTTAACTCAAAAATTTTAGACATATTTTTGAACAATTGAAATTCGCTAAAAACGTGATAAAACAAAGCAGCTAAGTCTCCGCTTATATTTTTAGTCGCGTATAAATCGAGCATGCTATCAATATCAATTGATAGTGATCTTGGATAGCGTTTTTGCTTCTTGGCTCTTTTAAGCCATTTCCCTAAAAATATATTTTCACTAACAGACCGATATGAAACTTTGCCAATCTTTTGTTCTGAGGTCAATGCAATCAAACCACCTAAAATCAAATTATAAAGATCGGCTGATTTGTTAAATTGTAATTCTTTCATTGATATAGAGCTTCCTGGATCTTAAGTTGAAAGGTAAATCTGGGCAGTCTAGTCATTATCTAAAGACGAGTGACTAATGAGAAAGCGGCAAAACAATTAAAAAGAGATGAAATATTATTCAAGACCATCACCTTTTAATACCTACATTAATAGCTTGAAGACCTTTAAGCATTCCTATTCAAACAATTAAGTTCGGTAAAACACTGAATAAGCCTTTCCTTCATTTTTGTCTCACTCTGACGTAACCACACCCTTGGGTCGTAATATTTTTTATTGGGTAGCTCGTTACCTTTAGGATTACCCAACTGAGACTGGAGATAGCGATACTTTTTTTTACTATATTCTTGCACACCTTGCCAATACGCCCATTGAGTATCGGTATCAATATTCATTTTTATGGTGCCATATGAAATAGCTTCTTTAATATCGCCTAAATCAGATCCTGAACCTCCATGAAAAACAAAATTCAAAGGGTGATGTGGTAATGAGAACTTATGGGAAACATAGGCTTGGGAGTTTTTTAAAATCATCGGTGTTAAGGAAACCTGACCTGATTTGTACACGCCATGGACATTACCAAAAGAAGCAGCAATGATGAAGTTAGGGCTAATGCTGGTAAGCTTTTCATATGCATAAGCCACATCTTCTGGCTGCGTATAAAGTTTGGCATTATCTATATTGGTATTATCTACGCCATCTTCTTCGCCACCAGTACAACCTAACTCAATCTCTAATGTCATTTTAAGGGGAGTCATTTTCTCAAGATATTGCGCACAAACAGCAATATTATCGGTTAACGGCTCTTCTGAAAGGTCTAACATATGTGAGCTAAATAAAGGCTCACCAGTTTCTTTAAAATGTTGCTCCCCTGCAGCAAGTAAACCATCAATCCAAGGGAGTAATTTTTTTGAAGCATGATCGGTATGAATCACCACAGGGACCTTATAATTTTTCGCGGCATCATTAATATATTTAGCTGCCAATATGGCGCCTTGAATAGAGGCTTCTAATCCTGATAGCGGTGCACCTTTACCAATAAAATAGGCTGCGCCAGAGTAGGATAACTGAATAATAATAGGTGAGTTTGCTTCATGTGCGGCTTCCAGTGCCGCATTGACAGCACTGGTACTAATAACATTCACCGCTGGAATTGCAAATTGTTGTTCTTTTGCGTTGTTAAACAGCTTTTGCGTCGATTTCCCTGAAACTAAACCAGAATCAAGAAATGATGATAATTGCTTCATATTAGCTGAGACCTTGTGCCGCTGCACAAGCAGAACTGATCTTCGACCATTGTCTCTGCTCTACCCAATGAGACTTAGCAATCCAAGTACCACCAACAGCAAATACATTACTTAAAGCCATATATTCTTGTTGATTACTTTGATTAATCCCCCCTGTAGGGCAAAAAGAAATATCACTAAAAACAGAAGCCATAGCAGATAAAAAAGCTGTACCGCCCGATAAAGACGCAGGAAATAATTTTAACTCATTGTAGCCAAATTCTGTTGCTAACAATATGTCCGCAGTATTCGACACACCAGGAAGTACAGGCACAGGGCAATTTGCCAGGTTCATTAATAATTTAGTTGAAGTTGCTGGCGTAATAATAAAATCGCTACCCGCGCTAAGTGCTTTTTTTAGAATATCTGCATCAAGAACCGTACCGGCGCCTACTTTTAAATTAGGTAGCTCATGTTTGATTGCTGTTATCACATCAAGTGATGCTGCGGTTCTAAGCACTACCTCAACCAAATTAATGCCTGCTGAAGACATAGCTTTAGCTATTTCAACACCTTGTGAAACTGTGTTTGCTTGAATAATCGGTAGCAGAGTCTGCTTCCCCATTAAATTGGAAAATGAATTCATATGAATGCCTTAAGAATATGGAAAGTGGGAACTGTTAACTGTTAATAGCTAAATATACTGCTCTTTTATAAACGCTTGATAAGCACCTTGTTCAACAATGGCTCCGTGATGTTGAATAACAAAACCGGCAGCTTTAGAAGCAAGGTTTATTGCTTGCTCAAGATCAAAACCTTTGGCTCTAGCACCAAGATAAACACCATTAAATGAATCACCCGCAGACGTTGTATCAATGACATTGGCAACCGCCTTGATCTGAAAATGGTAAGCGAGTTCATTGATATAAACACAAATACTTGCTTCGCCATTTTTAATGACTAATTCATCAAACTGGTAAGGCTGACAGAATTCGAATACAGCTTCAGCTGTCGTTATTCCGTATAGCTGTTCAAAATCATCGATTCCTGGCAAAGTAATATCTGCACAGATAAATGCTTGTTCAAATTGCTCTTTAGCCTCTTGTGGGTTTTGCCACATTCTCGCTCTATAATTGGGATCAAAAACCAGCTTTGCACCGAGATCTTTTAACTGTTTAATGAACAGCCAAAATTTAGCACGGTCAGCGGGTTTTATTACGGCCAATGAAATGCCTGAGAAAAACACCATATCACCGGCTGATATACAGTTGACAACTTTTTCATCAATGAAAGACATAACGTCTTTCGCTGCAGAGTTTTCGCGCCAATAGGTAAAGCTACGCTCGCCAACTTCATCCGTTTCTATGGCATACAAACCGGCATTTTTTTCTTTGGAACGAAATACAAATTCGGTATTAATTTTTTCCTGGTCAAAAAAAGCAATCATCTCAGTACTTAATTTGTCCGTGCCTACCGCTGAAATGAAATAAGGTTCTAGATCAGAAAAAGTACGTTTTAAATACACAGCGGTATTTAACACATCTCCTGCAAACGATTGATTAATCGCCTTAGGGTAAGTTTGTGGTGTTGTTGAGCTGATTGCAGATTGAGCTTTAAGCTCAATCATACATTCGCCTATTAAGAATATTTTTTTCATTGAATTAACCTTTGTCTTGTATTGGTTGGCTATGTTCAGATGAATCATTATCTGACTTTTTAAGTGGCTCAACTGTTGGAATAAGTAACCAAACGGCAGCTATGGCAATAAGAGCTAGTGATGCACCAATGATAAAGACAAGGGTATAACTCGTTTCTCCGGTTGTTGCATCAGGGCGAGTTAATATCGGTACTAATGCGATTAGACCTGCTACGGCGAACTTAGCAGCCATACCTGCAAAACCAGCAAGTGTGCCAACAGTTTTCTTACTGAACAAATCACTTGGTAGCGTTTGAACGTTACCGATTGCGGTTTGGAAGCCGAATAAGATAATCGCCATAGTCATTACCACAGAAATATATTTGTACTCGGTTTCAAGAAATAAAGGTTGAACCATTAACATTAACGCTGGCAACATAATAAAGCAGCCTAAAGTAATGACCAGTTTACGTGTTTTGTTGGTACTCCAACCCGCGTTAAAGCGATTTTGAGCAAGAAGACCGCCAAACCAAGCCCCAAACATAGCGCCAACATATGGCACCCAACCGTATTGAGCGATGTCAGCAAGCTTCATGCCGTATACATCACTAAGGAAAATAGGCGTCCAAACAACAAATAACCACCAAATAGGGTCAATCGCTGCAGAAGCAATAATGACACCCCAGCTTTCTTTATGTTTAAGTAGCTCTGCTGTTGTAGGAGTATATTCATCTTCTGCAGCTTCGGTTGTATTAGAATGTTTCTGACCAGTTAAGATATATTCGCGTTCTTCTGGAGTGATCCAAGGATGAGTTTTCGGTGGCGCTTTAACCAAGATCACCCAAGGAATAAGCCATAACAAACCAATAACACCAATAACAATAAATACTGTTTGCCAGCTGTTATTAAGTGCCATCCAGGCAATTAGTGGTATTGAAATAATCCCGCCAATGGCAGCACCCGAGTTAAAAATACCTTGAGCCAAAGCTCGCTCTTTCGCTGGGAACCAATCGGCGTTACTTTTAGTAGCACCTGGCCAGTTACCCGCTTCAGCTACACCTAAGATTGAACGGAAAATAGCAAAACTAAGTACCCCTTGCGCAAATGCGTGAAGAACAGTAGCGATAGACCAAACACCAATAGATAAGACAAAGCCTAAACGCGTACCTAACCAGTCAAATATTTTACCGAATATTGCCTGACCAAAAGCATAAGAAAATACAAAAACAACAGAGATAGTTGCATATATTTGATTACGCTCAAAAGCACTCTTATCGGGAAACAAATCTTCTGCTATTGAAGGCCAAAGTACACTCAGTGCTTGACGATCAATATAGTTAATAATTGTAGCTAATGCGATTAAAGCAATAACCCACCAACGTATACCTTTCAACTGCATTATTTCTTCTCCGCTGGTTTAGCATTTAGTTTTTCTACATCAATATTATCGAATACGCCTTCCGGTAAAAAATCTTCACGCGGAGGGCTAAAGGTATCAATTAAAATCCCGCCCGTTGGGCATGTAGCACCGTGGTCTGCCCATGGTTGGATCAAACAGCTATCACCGGGCTTCATTATTGTCGTTACGCCATCAATATTAAAATGAAACTCACCTTCAACAACATAAGTCACTTGAGAATGTCTGTGGGCATGGTTGTAGCCAATTGCGCCTTTTTCAAACCAAATTTTAACCGCCATTAATTCATGGTTATAACCCAACATTTGGCGCTTTAAACCGCCGCCTATGTCTTCAATTTCTGCTTCATTTGCAGATGTAAAAATATCGCTTTGACTCATGATTGACCTCTACTTCTTAGTTTCTAAAGGTTTAGCTTCGAAAAGCTTAAAACGACCATTAAACTGATGTTTAACGCCATTAAAAGAAAATTTATTTACCCGATTTGTTTCAATGCCATTAGCAGCATTAAACGCTAACAAATAACTTCTTTTGTCTAAAAAGGTTATTTCTACTAGATCAATGTTATTAGCTTTCTGATGTGATAGTTTTTGGATTTTACTTACTGCTGCAAGGGTAAACTCTTTTGATGGGTTATATTCACCATGCGGCTCTAATACGCTGACAAAGGTATGACTTTTAGCCGCTGTTTTTCGGGTAATGAAAGCATTTTCATTACGTAAGTTAAACAAGGGATCATTGGCGCCAATCTGGGTTAAAAGCAACGATGTGTCACCATCCATAATGGCAGACTGAGTATAGAAACGACCGTTTTCATTTAGCCAAGTAATTTGAGATAAACCCGCTTTAGGTTGCGCTTGTGCTTTTAGCCACAAATGTTGATAACCATTGTTTTTACCCAATACGGGTAAATTGGTTAATTGCGTGTCTAGTTTAAAGTTAGTGCTTATCAAGTGCCCTTTATAATGCACAGGTAAATCATACTGATGTTTTCCTTCTGATTTAACATCAAAGATATCAATCACTAATGACTGTTCTTGTTTAGTATCACCTTGCCCAGTACCACCTTGAACAGGAAGCTTAATCAGTGCCATGGTACGAGTTAACGCAACACCTTTATAAGCCGTATCAATGTGAGCAGAGCTAATAGTGATATTGTCAGTATTTTCAAAGAACAATAATTCAGGGTGATTTTTATTACCCTTTTTGACCTTGCCATTAAAGTGCGATTTTTCATCAACAACTATGGTGTTATGGGCAATAGTTTGCTTGGCCCAGGTTTTATTTTCAGGTAAGTAGCGGCCACCAAATTTAGCTTCAACATTTAAGAACCGTGCTGCGCCATAATCAGAAACTATTTCCTCACCCTTATCGTAAAACTGCCAAGTTAATTTATCAAAATGACCATGGCCCAACCCTTGAGCGGCAGGTTTAAACACTAATGCCCGCCCTTCACTGGCTTGTTCATCTTCACTATGTTGACGCATGATCACTAATGCACCTTGTTTGCCGTCATTACCATCACCAAAAGCAACAGAGTTAAATTGATAAGGCTGCTCAAGCTTTTTATCTAACGCCTGTGCAACTTTTAAACCATCACCGGTTAATAAAATTTGTTCTTGTTGCTTGGCGATATCAAGTAAACCGGCATTTCCCGTTAAACCATAAGCAATGGTGACACCGTTGACTAATTCGATGGTATCAATGCCTTTATCTTTAATGGCATCATTAATCGGGAAGAATAGCTTGTTATAACTTAACTGAATTGTGGTATCGATTGCTTTTAATACAATGCCATCACGGTACTCAAAAATTTTACGCTCAGGTTGATTAGTTTCAATAGCTTTAGCAAAGGTAATGAATGGCATCAAAGCATAACGTTGATAGTAAGGTCCTTCGTTGTAGTAACCTTGCGGTGAAAACAGTTCATCGAGCTGTCTTAAAAAACCGCCTTTACCTGACTTATCTAAGCCGTACAGCGCTTGTTCAACCCACTCTAATTCACCTAAAACATAGCCGGTCATGCCAACAGCTGCAGTGGTCCAAGTGCCATGGTTATGCACCTTATTAAAGGTTTTCGGTGAATCAACCGATAAAAACTTAACGATTGGACGAAACAGTCCCTGCTCTATTTTGTCTTTTTCAGCTGCAGTCAACGAGGGTAAAATCAGATCATAAGCTTGGCTGGTATAAACTAACCAAACAGCTTCATTTAAGCTTTGCCAAAATAATTTCCCTGGATTTTGTTTACCCATTTTTCTTTTTGGGTGTAGCGGTAATTTTGGGTAAAGCTCAGCATAGTTAAGTAACATGTCACGTACATAATTAGCATAACGTTCATCTTGTGTTAATTGATAAACAATACCGGCGTCGAACATTAGTTTATAATTTTTCTTATGACGTTCATGGGTATAACCACCGCCGCCATCTTTAGGCACTGGCACGACAATAGCTTGGGAGATTTGTTGACCAACCGAGGTTTTATTAGCAATAAAGGCCTGTTTAAATTGCCCTTCTTGTTTAATAGCACTACGCATATTTTCAACATCACTAGTCGTTATCACTAGGTTAGGATTAGTTTTTGCCATCACTAAGGAGTTACTAGCTAAGCTAGTAAAAAGTGCAAGGGTGATAATAGCTAGCCAGCGTTTTGCTACTGGCCATGCTAATTTTATTACTGAGGTTTGCGGAAATATTTTCATAAAATAGCTCTTGTTAATACCGTTTATTACTACTGATTGATACTGATTTTTGACTTAGATTGCATGTTACTTAGACTGCTTTTTTATTTAGAATTCTTGTTATTTACCAGTACTGCGGTATGTGAACCTTTAACATATAGCTCTTTCACGCTAACCGTAGCTGTATTGTTAAAGTCGTTATTTTTCACTAACGTTTTAGGCTCACCAACGGTGTGTTCAATAACAATATCCGCTGTATTTTCAAAGTTATTACTTTCAATACTGGTTACTTGTACACCATGTAAATAAAGACTAGCTGCGGTTTTATTACGCTTGCCTTTACCGCTATTTTTAACTGTGTTATTTGACATGTCTAGGTGTGGGCCAAAGGTACTTTCATCAGTGCCGCCACGATATAAGTTAACTAAAGTACCTGCTACATTATCAAAGCTATTATTCTTTAAGATCACGTATTCAGCGTTATATATGCCTAAGTCTTCAATCTCTTTATTCAAACGAAGTAAGTCGCCGGTGATATGGCTAAAATGGTTATCGGTTAACTCAATATAATCAGCAAAAGCACCCGCCCCTGAATCAAAGAAATGAAATGAATGATTAGTATCAAGGTCGGTAACCGTGCTGTTTCTCATGACAAAACGATAATTTTCAACCATGCCCCACTTTTGCGAACGAATTAAGGTATTACCTGAAGAGTCAGGACTGCTACTGCCACTAATAACTAAACCATCAAGCATTAAACTGCCGCCATCGATAATTTGAAATAAAGTTGATCGTTGAAAAGTAATTTTTACTTTGCCTTGATGTTTCGCTTTAATCGATACGGTTTTATTGATATCGATCATTTTTCGAACATCATAATCGCCATCGGCCAATACCAGTACATCACCTTCATTTGCCATTAGCACGGCATTAAATAAAGCATCACCTTGTGCTTTAACATTGATGACTTTGCCTGAATCAAATGCTACTAGGTTGTTCTTTTTTAGGTACCAATGTGGACCGGTTGCAGATTTAAGTATTGGAGAAAGGTCTTTGCTAGCGCCTTTTTCCGCAAATTTTCTATCAAGGGGATAAAGCAAACCATTTTCAGCGCGCTTAAGGGTAATGTTTTCTTGGCTGATGCCAGAGATAAGTTTTGTATGCGCTACGGTATTAGCAACATTGCCTATAAAGCTAATACCACTAACATCATCAAATAAAGTAAATGGCTGTTGGGAGTTTTCATTGAAAATTAAATTATTTTGCATAGTAGAGTTAACCGGCACCGCGCTTCTTTCCATATCACTGCCTGCCGCTAATTGAATATGTCCAACATTGATAAAACTATTATTTTCAATCAAGGCATTTTCCACTTGATGATAACGGTTAATACTTGAATTAGGCACACCATTCATCACAGTAAAGCCACTACCAAAACGATAGCCAGTTAAACCTTCAAGATAATTATTTTTAACACTTTGGTTTTTGTTAATAACACGAATACCACCGGTATGATCAACACCATTACCAAAAAAGATATTTCCTTCGATGATATTGCCATTACCATGGCGCAACGTCAGTGTGCCTCTTGATTCAAAAAAGACATTGTTACGAATTTTATTTTGGCCTGATTTGACTGAAATAATTTCCACTTCGCCATCACAGCGATCAAAATAATTATTTTCAACCAAAGTATATGAATTTGATAAAGAATAATGGCTGGTACCTATACGTAAGGTTTCGCCGCCATTAGAGCCAAGAATAGGACGAGGACCAAAATAATTATGATCTATTTGATGGTGATTCTCTTGGCTATTTTTACTATCTAAACGAACAGCAACCGTCACGCCTTTGTTGCGTTTACCGGTAAGGTTGTTGTGATCAAAGCGATTATATTGACCATAAATTGCCACCCAATAATCAGACTCACGTTTGTCTGGATTATTAAAATTATCTATCACAACCTCAGTTACTCGTGAATGATAAGCTAAATCTTCTTTATTGCGTCTAAACGAGATAACAGCATTACTTGGCGTATAACCACCTTTAAATACCAAGCCTGAGACTACTAAATGTTTACCTGCCAATCTTAAATTTGATTGACCCGACAAAATTACTTGCCCCTTGGTTTGTGCTGTTAGCTCTATAGGCTGGTCTTTGGTACCAATACCTTTAAAGACAATTTCAAAATCGTGCCATGTTCCATTGGCTAAGATGACTTTGTCTCCTGGCTTTACCTTTTCCAGGGTTTTCTTATATGCTTTTGGCGAATCTACCAGCCAATCTTTAGCGATAGTTTGACCAGAAAGTAACAAAACAAATAGGGTTAAAGTAACGGATTTGAAGTATTTCGGAGCCTTTAATGTGTACATAAATATCTCTTTTATTTAACTATTTTTAAACCAATTTATAAAGTTCAGGGGGCTTCCAACTACGTGTAATGAAGCCCCCTAAAACAACCTACTTTTTATTCATTAAAATGAAGCTCGTACGCCAAGGAAGAATTTGCGACCTGAGTACGAATAATCAGATACTGTTCCTGGACCACGAGTCATCACTTGCGCTTCTTCTAATAAGTTTAGTGCTTTTAATGACACCGAGTATTTGTATTATTTACTGTTTTATGTTTTATGTTTTATGTTTTAAACAGGAGTTTTGTAGTCTTTCTATCCCAATCAACTAGATTTAACCAATATACCGACCACTTGTCAACCAAATTATATTACCAATAGCAAATGATAAACCCACAATTGGTAATAACCATTATTGGAGTGGTGTTTCCAAATAGTTACTCGTTTTAAAGAAAAACAATGAAAATTAACAATAAAATTGCTTAATAACTTTGCCCTGAGCAAAATAAGGCGATATGATATATAAAACACAGTCATTTTTTCGTTAATTGGTAAGGATATAATATGGGCAACCGCCGGTTGTTTTGGAGTATAGTTGAGAAGATTGAAGCTTCTATTAATTCTGGGGTGTACTCTCCGGGTAGTCGCTTACCTCCCGAACGAGAACTCGCTGAAACTTTTAATATAAGTCGGCCGACAGTGCGAGAAGCTATTATTGCTTTAGAGGTTAGAAAAAAAGTTGAAGTTAAAACTGGCTCAGGTGTTTATGTTTTAAAACCGGTTAACCAACTAGGTTTACAAAAGAAAGTTAATGCCTTTGAAGTGACCCAAGCACGTGCTTTGATTGAAGGAGAAGTTGCGGCAATTGCAGCAACGACTATTACTGAAGATGAGTTAACCCGCTTGCACCAAACCTTAGTTGATATGGAAAGTGGTGAATATATTGAAGCAGCAGATAAAGAATTTCACCAAATCATAGTTAATGCTACGCGAAATAATGCCATGATATTATCGGTTGAAAACCTTTGGAAACTTCGCTCTTCAACCCCTGAAGTCATTAAAGATTATGACAGTGTTTGCAGTAAAGATAACTCAAAGACGCTTGCTGAACACAAAGCAATCTATGAAGCATTAAAGTCAGGAGATGCCACACAAGCAAGAAAGGCTATGCATTGTCATTTCAACCGACTTATAAACGCTTTATTTGATGCGGTAGAGTCTAAAGCTTTAGCGGAAATTACCCGAAAAAATAGCGAGCAACGTGGGCTTTACTCAATCCCTAATGCTGCTGACCAAACCAGCTGACATTTAGAGCTTCATGATGTTACTTTAACAGGCAAAAATAACCAGCAAAATGTCTGTAGTTAACGCTATTCCATGTGCATGCAAAGACGTATTTCAAAGCCCTACAAAACTTGAGGGGCTTTTTCATAATGCCCTTACCTAAATATTATCAACATTGCTCATTCACTTACGCTCTTTTAATTATTAAACCAATAAAGATCACCAACAAATAGTTACCAATTAAAGTTATCGGTTTACAAGCCAAGGTAAATTGGTAATATACTCGGTATATTTCATATTGCTTCATAGGTTGGTTATGTCTTTAAATCGTTCGATTATTTTTATATGCTCTTTACTACTGTTAATGGCTTGTAATCCATCTGATAGCTCATTAGAAACATCACCTGAAACATCACCTGAAACATCACCTGAAACATCACCTGAAACATCACCTGAAACATCACCTGAAACAACACCTGAAACGTCACCTGACGGTGAAACCATGACAGAAGGAAACCAAGAGGACATATTGTGTAATGGCTTGTCAAAACTTAACTTCATTCAAGCCATTGCCAGTGATGAAGTATCAGCTTATGACGCAAGTAATACCATTGATAGTAACTTCATGCCTGAATCACGTTGGTCGACAGCTAAAAATGAACAATCATTATTTTTGACACTTGCTTCGCCAGCGTTAATCAAAGGTATTTCAATAACCTGGCTTAATAACGATAACCGCAGTTATACCTATGAGCTGGAAGTTTCTAAGGATCAAGAAACTTGGATTACCGTACTAAGTTCACAGTTAAGTAATGCCTTATCGACCCGTGCAGAATATATTGCGATCACTGAGCACACAGCTAATTACCTAAACATAAGAGTTAATGGCAACACACTTGACGACAACAACCATATTGTCGAAGTTGAAGCTTTTGGCTGTAAAATGGATACCGCTTCCTCCATCGAATTAGATGATTGGTATTTAAGTATTCCTGTCGATGATAACCTTTATTCAAAAGCACAGAGCATTAAGGAATCAACGCTGACTAATGATTATTTTAATGCAGAATTTTTCTTCTTAGATGTCAATGGTGGTTTGGTATTCAGAGCCCCTATCGAAGGAGCAAAAACATCGACCAACACCAGTTACACCCGCACTGAATTAAGAGAAATGTTAAGACGTGGCAATACCAGTATAAGCACGCAAGGTATAAATGAAAATAATTGGGTATTCTCCAGTGCATCAAATGAAGAACAGCAAGCGGCGGGTGGTATTGATGGCGAACTGTTGGCCGAGTTAGCAGTAAACTATGTCACACAAACAGGCGATAGATCACAAGTTGGCCGTGTCATCATTGGTCAAATTCATGCTAACGATGACGAACCCATTCGCGTCTATTATCGCAAGTTACCCGAAAATGATAAAGGCGCCATTTATTTGGCCCATGAAATTTTAGGCGGCGATGATATCTATTATGAACTCATTGGCACGCGTTCAAAAAGTGCTACCAATCCTGAAAATGGCATCAAGTTAAATGAGCGCTTTACTTACCGAATTTCTGTAGTCGCTAACCAATTAACCTTTACCCTTTCAAGATCACAACAAGAAGATGTTTCTGCAATCATTGACATGAGTAATAGTGGTTATGATCTTGGCGGCCAATATATGTATTTTAAAGTCGGTGTCTACAACCAAAACAATACCGGTGAGCCAAAAGATTATGTGCAAGCAACGTTTTATAAAATAGACAATAGTCATACAGGCTATATGGCGAATTAAGGCAAGGTTATTGTTGAACGCTAGCTAAGGGCCGTATTAGCCATTAGATTGCTTGCAATCAATCGCTTTGTTGTTAACGCATGCTTTCTTTATCTACGGGTTATTGAATGAGTATTATGTGGCCATAAGTAGCTAAATTTACCTGTTAAGGCTCTACATGATGATGTAGAGCCTTTTAATTTTAACACGACTCCATACTAATTTTATTGGAAAATTGACTAGTTTGGCCACGTCACAGGCTTCTAGAACAAAGTCGTCTTGCGATCTTCGGCCAAAGCCACCCCCCATTAAAGTCACATTGAGTTTTACCAAGGACTCATCCAAACCAAGAGTCCTAGCTGGTGACACTTTTGCATCTTGAGGATTTTGTGTGGGCGCCCATATTTCACAGAAGTGGAGTTGGTAACACTGTGCAATTCATCGGTTCCATGGTCATATGTGCCACTAAAGGAAAGTGAAAGTCTGATACATGAACGCATTATTAGCATCGAAAGCTGTCTCTACATTACCTTTGTCAGTTACTTTTTCACCCGTGTCTTGCAATTTCTCTGAAAAATGCTGCTGTAAACTTTCGTCAGATTATTTTTAAAATTCGCCATTTTCCAAATGTCGTCGGCATGAATTTGGCCAATCACTTTCTACAGTAAGTAAGTTAAGGAAGTGTATGCCTTCACAATGCGTCACTGACAAGTTAGATTGAAATATTGGATCGGAAATGCCAAGCACAGATTGCTCCGCTGTGGTAGTTATCGTGCTTGGTGAGCTTATTGAAGAACCACCGCAAGCAACTAACAAGAGCATTAATGAGAAAACAACAAACGAATCATGCTACAACTTATAATCTGCGATATTAGCTCTGAGCTGTAATCTCATTACACCATCAATTGGTAATAACACTTCATTAGTTGGTAATGAATATAAAAATCATTTAATAATAACAACATAAATTTTTTGTAAGTTGTTGTTAATTAGTTTTGTTTTTCATCATATACAAACATGGCAAGCCAATTTTTTAGCCTTTTTTATGCCGAGGTTGTGACCAATAGTGTCCTTTTGGTAATGCTACTCATTGTTTTTGGTTGACAATTCGTTGTTATACTGGTTATATTGTATTCATAATAAAAATACCGATGTAAACAAATTGGTGAGCTGGTATCAGTGCCGGTAAGTTATATACGATTATATACAAAGCAATTAATCATAGCTTTTTGGTGTTTATTAGAAGCAACGTTTTATCTATTTTTATTACGTTTTTCAGGATTAGTTAATTTCTTGTGCAGATGCGCCACTATATGCTGAGCGTAAAGGTACTTTATATAAGAGTCGAAAATAGCTAAACCGAAAAGTACACGAACAGATTCAGCAAAGAGATCGGAAATTATGAAGTCTTTCAATATCCACACATGTAAGTCGTATCGTCATATACAGCAGAAAATGTGCGACGTTTTCGAAGCGCTAGTTGTTGTTTTAGCTTTTTGTAGCGTATCACTCAATGCTCAGGGAATTGACACAAACACACCTTTTTCTAAAGCACACAGTAGCCTTTCCGATGGTGTTTTACTGGGGGATTTGTCAAAACTCGATCCGCTTAAAAAGCCAAATGAGAATTTTGATTTACTCGATTGGTCGTTAACGTTGCCAACCGATCTCAACAAAGATAAAAAAGCTGATACCGTCTATGAAAAATCATTAGATGAAGGCTTCAACTTAAAGCCATTTTTTTATACCGCAGATGATGGTGGCTTGGTATTCGCTTGCCCGAACGTTGGTGCCAAAACCTCAAAAAATACAAAATATGCTAGAACCGAGCTGCGTGAAATGCTACGCAGAGGTAATAGTCGTATAAAAACCCGTGGCCTTACTAAGAACAACTGGGTTTTCGGCGGTGCACATGGTTCGATGAAAACTAAGTCTGGTGGTATTGAAGGCAGTTTGGAAGGAACTTTAGCTGTGAACCGAGTATCAACCACAGGTGATGAAAAAAAGGTTGGACGTGTGATCATCGGACAAATTCATGCCACGGATGACGAACCTATTCGTTTATATTACCGAAAATTACCAGGCAACTCGAAAGGAGCTATTTATTTTGCCCATGAAATAAATGGTGGTGATGATATTTGGATAAATATGATTGGCTCTCGTTCTCATACTTTGTCAGATCCTGATGACGGCATCGCTTTGAACGAAAAATTCTCTTATAAAATTTCCGTAGAAGACGAAGTGTTGTTCGTCACTATAATCAGGGAAGGTAAGCCTAATATTACTAAGCACTACGATATGAAAAATAGTGGTTATAGTGCTGGTAACCAGTATATGTACTTTAAAGCGGGTGTTTATAACCAAAACAATGACGGCGCAGATGGTGATTATGTGCAAGCCACTTTCTATCATATCCATAACATGCATAAAGGATATAAGTTTTAGCGCAGTTAACCCATCAATTTTTCATTTGTAACTCGTAACTCGTAACCACAATTATTGGTCATGCCAATTGGTAAGTGCATCGCAACAAATTGGTTGACGCATTGATCTTGGTTGCGTATGTTTAAATTGATATACCTCTATTATAAATATAATAATTTAAGTGGCAGTAACCTGCTTGAAATAAAATAAAAATAAAAATAAACGGAGAACTCGATATGTCCTTAATATTAGGGAAAAACAAAAAATCCATCCATCAGGCAGGGAAGTTTAGGCTTTCACCTATAGCAAAATGGGTGAAATTTGCCGCTATTACTTCGGTAACTAGCTCTTTTGTATTTTCGGCAACAGCGCAAGAAGCCCAAACTGAAAATCTAGATAAAGCCGATAATGATATAGAAGTTGTTCAAATTGTTGGTACACGTAGAACAATTCAAGACCAAATTGCAATAAAGCGTGAAGCGACCACCGTTGTTGACGGTTTATCTGCTTCAGATATTGGTGATTTACCTGCGCTTTCAATTGGTGAGGCTCTAGAAACATTAACGGGTGCATCATCTCACCGTGAAAATGGCGGCGCTACTGAAATCAGTATTCGTGGTCTAGGCCCATTCTTAAGTGCGACTCACATTAATGGCCGTGAAGCGACCAATGGTAGTGGTGACCGTTCAGTTAACTTTTCTCAGTTCCCATCAGAGTTGATGCAGAAAGTGGCAATTCATAAAACACAAGACGCTTCCATGATTGAAGGTGGGGTTGCCGGTGTTATTACCCTGGAGACACTTAAGCCTTTAGATTTTGGTAAGCAACGTATTCAGGCTGAAATAAAAGGTAACTACAACCCTGACCAAGCAAACGTTGACAATTCACTTCAAGGTGATGTGGGCTACCGTGGAACACTAAGTTATGTTGACCAATTTGAATTTGACAACGGTCAAGCATTTGGTGTGAGTGTAGGTTTCCAACGTCAAGATATTAGCCAGCCAGAAGCTGAATATCGAAGCTCAAGCCCAACTGGCTCATCTTTGTGGGCATGTTTGAATGATCCAACCAATACCAATACCGGTTTTTTCCGTAGCTCAGCGGGCGATTGTGAAGATGGAGTCAATGGTTCGCGTAACGAAGGTTATAATACTGATATTGATCCAGACACAGGTCTTGCAGTAGATGATGGTACACCATACGCATTTACTGGCTCAAGCCGAAGTTTCCGTCAAAATGAAACATCTGATGAAAGAGATTCTTTATTCATTGCTCTACAATACCGCCCCTCAGATAAGTGGGATATAAATTTAGACGCTCAATTATCAGATCGTACCCAAGCTGAATCTCGTCATGATTTAATCTTCTTGCAAAAGCGTGTTACGCCGGGCGTAACGGGCCAAAACCTGATCACAAACGATGTTGGTGGTATTCTGCATTGGGAGGGTGATGAACGTATCGAATCCGCGGGCGAGCAGTTTTCGCGTGAAGAAAACTATCGTGGATACGGATTGAACGTTGAACACTATTACTCTGATGATCTAAAAATTAGTGTTGACCTTGGCTATTCTAAAACAAGCCGTGAAGAACTACAAATATCAAACCGAGGAAGAACTAGCTCTCGTCCGTCCTTCTCTTGGGATTTAGGTCAATATATTCCTGAATTCACAGTAACGGATTTTGATGTGACTGATATTTCTAACTTTACTAGTGATCTTCGTACCCGCCTCGATAGAGAAAATGTACGCGACAACGAAGTTATGGGTGCACGAGTTGATATTGATTATAATCTAGATAATGATGTTTTTAGTAGCGTTAAAGCTGGCGTTCGAGTTTCAGAACTTTCGTTTGTTCAATTTGGTGGAACTAACGGTAATGGCTCAAGAAATCAATATGATTTAGATGAATCTGTAACATCGGCCATCGACGTACTTGAAGGTTGTCAAATTGACTTCCCTGAAACTGATTTTTTATCCAGTGTTTCTGAAGGTGATATTATCACCCATGTTGACAGTTCAGGTAATGTTGTAGAAAGCGGTACAGGCGCTTCGTGGGCAACTTACAATAACGAATGTTTCTCTCAAGCAGCAGTAGCTTCTCAAGGCGGCGAATTCGCATACCCAGAGGTTATATACGAGAATACGGGCACTATTGACGTAACAGAAACAACAACGTCTGCTTACGCAATGCTTAACTACGACACTGAAATGTTTGGTAAATTTATTCGTGGTAACTTTGGTGTTCGCGTAGTGAATACTGACGTTACCTCTATTGGCTTTAGAGAAGGTTTTGACGTTGTCACTGATCCGGCGACAGGTGTGATCAGTCTAGAACCAAACGGTACTATTGAACAGGTTGAAGGTGGCGGTGATTACACTGAAGTACTACCAAGTTTTAACTTAGTCGTTGATTATAGTGATGATATTCTTCTAAGAGCTGGTGTTTACCGAGGTATGTCACGTGCAGACCCAGGTGATCTAGGTTATAGCCGATCATTCCAAACTGATGACGAAAGTGAGCCCGAATCAGTTGAAGACTTGTTAGTTGGTGTTGCTGGTCCTGGTAACCCTGATCTTCAACCATTAATGTCATGGAACTATGATGCTGCTGTCGAATGGTACCCGAGCGAAGACTCTATTGTAGCGTTTGGTGTTTACTACAAGCAATTTAATGGCGGTTTCCAACAACAAACAGTGTTAGAGACTTTTATCGTAGACGGTGTGGAAGTTGCTTTACCTATTACTAATTCAGTCACTACTGACGAAGAAAGTGACCTTTATGGTCTAGAAGCGTCATTTTCGTATCGTTGGGATTCTGGCATTGGTGTGAAGTTTGGTTATAACTATGCAGATACAACCTATGAGTTTGAAGATAGTAACTACGGTAATACCTTTACTACTGATTTAGAGGGTGTAACTACTCAGCTTACAGCAGGTATTGTTCCTCCTGGCGCTGTACCTGGATTTTCTGAGCATGTATTCAATGGACAGCTTTACTACCAAATTGGCGATTTTGATACCGCGCTTATCTACAAGTATCGTAGCGAATACTTCCAACCTTACACTTCTAACGGCACAAGACTGCGTTATGTTGATGAGGCAGGTGTTTGGGAGGCTCGTGCTGCTTACAAAATCAATAAACACGTTCGAGTTAAATTTTCAGCAATTAACTTGTTTAGCGAACCTCGTTCTGATGACTTCTATGCTCAAGGTAACTTGGGTAGTGTGAGTGACTACGGTCCTCGCCTATTCGCAGGTATCAGCGTTAAGTACTAGCCAAGCCAAGTACTTAAATAAAACAAGCTAAATTTGAAGAAATAAATCTTTTGAGAGTAATAAAAATGAATAATAAATCACTTATACCCCTCATCATTGCGACAGGCCTAGTAGGTTGTGGCGGTGATGAGGGTGCTGAACTAGATGGTAATACTCGCGGTAGCATAGCAATAACTGGTAGCAACTTTATCGCTGGCGCCTCGCTTACAGCATTAGCTACTGATGCTGACGGAATTCAAGCAGACACCATTAGCTACGTTTGGTCAACCGGTACTACCGGCACATCCTACACAATTACTGAAGCTGATGAAGGTTCAGAAATCTCTGTTTCTGCTAGATATACCGATGATGCAGGCTTTACAGAAGGTGTTGGTGCATCTACACCTGCTATCAACCCAACCTTAAATGTTTCTGCTAGCATTATTAAAGGTCCTGTAGAGGGTGCAAGTTGTGACATATTTGCAGTTGATGACAGTGGTGTTGCTGTTCTTCCTGCGCAAGCTACTGCAACCTCTGACACTTCAGGTGGCGTTACATTTAGTAATGTACACTTCGAAGGTGCAGGTTTAATTACCTGTACTGGTGGTACTTATACGGATGAGTCTACAGGTAGTACTTTAGATGCGCCTCAACTAAGATCTGTAGTGAGTGTCGTTGAAAATATAGTTGCTACGGATGAACAAGGGGTAGAAACCTTACTAGCGCCACCAACCTATGCCGTTTCTCCTTTAACCGAAATGGCTGTTCAAAACGCTGGTAGTGATTTAAACCTATTTGCTGATGAAGCTGAAATCATTAACGCTCGTTTTGGCATTCGTTTTGATATAACAGAAGTGCTTCCTACTGTAGTTGGTACTGTTGAACTGGGTGCTGAAGGTGCTGAAGATGCTGACAGATATGGTTCTGTGTTAGCGCTAATATCACAATTCGATGCCGACAACGCAGACACAGATTTAGCTACTGTTCTTGAAGAGCTTGCTACTGATCTTGCTGATGGCTCTTTTTCTGAAGAGTCTTTAGCTATACTTGAGACAGCACAAACTAATTTGCAAACTACTTCACAAGTTGCTAGTGCTGTTGATGAGTCGTTACTTGACGTAATTGGCTCTGCTGCAGGTTACAACAATGACCCTGTTGCAGCAATCATTGAAGGTGTGCTTGCAGGTACTGTTCAAAATACTGCTACGGATCCATTAACTGGTTTAGTCACCATTATTGATCCAAACTTTGAAGAAGACGCTATTGTTGCTCAAACTGATGTAGCACTTGATTATGGTACATTTAGTATCAGCACCAACGGTAGCTGGTCATATGCTGTTAACACTGAAAACGATACTGTGGCGAACCTTGAATTAGGTAACTCTGTAAGTGATTCAATCACTATCGCTTCTATTGATGGTACCACTGCTGAAATAAGCATACGTGTTGCAGCACTTACTCAGGTTGTGAAAATAAGCGATACCGGCGGCGATACCGGTGAGATTAGATTTAGCGTTGATAACCTTCGTCAAGGTAAACTGAGTGCATCTTTCGCTAAAGAGATTGCTCTTGGTAGCGATGGAAGTAATAAAGATGCATATATTACCCTTTATGGTTCATCTGGCAGCTCTGCTGAATCGCTGATAGATTTGCGTATTCAAGGAAGTGATACTGACGATGCAGGAACGGTTAGAGATCCTCGTTTCTTTGTTCGAAATACAGACAGTGATGCTTACCCTGGAACAATAGTCACCGCACCATTTGTTGAAGATCAATTTTACGACGTAGAAATTACATGGGATTTAGATGCGACTGAGCAAATCACCGTGACTATTGACGGTGAAGTGATTGGTGGCGGTTCTTTTTCTACTGCTGCTGTTGTTGACTCTGATTTCAACAATTTAGACCAGTGGTTTGTTGACGGTGTGAAAGCTATCCAATTTAGATTCGGTGATAATGATAGAACTATTCCTTTTGGTTCTTTATATGTTGATAACATTGAGGTGTTTTCTGATACAGCTGGCACTACAAGTATATTTTCAGAGGATTTTGAAGGTTATGATGTAGGTGAAACTTTAGATGGTACAGACAGCTTGTATGGCTTAGCTATTTACTCAGAAGTTACTGTATTTGATGCTGGTGACGGCACAGTAGAACCTACGCCAGCAGTATTCTTTGGTTTAACTGGAAGAATTTCAGGTGATGAGACAACGTCAACAGGTGCAGTAAGTGTACTTGACCCAGATGATGGTGAAGCTTTTATTACTCAGACAACCTTAATGGGTACATACGGTACATTAGCAATATTAGATGATGGCTCATGGAGCTATACCCTTGATACTACTGACGCCACTATTGCTGCACTTGTTGTGGGTGAAAGTGAAATCGATACATTTACTATTGAATCCTATGATGGAACTACCGCTGAATTAGCAATCACCATTACAGGCACAGTTGTTGTTGCTACGGGAGCAAACAATGTTGCCAGAATGGCAGATACATCATTAACGGCTGATGCGGAGTTACGTTTAACAACTGCGGCACTTGCTGAAGGCTCTATTTCTACAACCCTTAAGCTACAAGCAATTTCTGGCTTTACTGCTACACCAGATGTTTCTGAAGATAATACCGCTTATATTAGTATTTACGGTGGCTCTGCCTCTTCAAGTAACCTAACGGGTGAAATTGTCTTTGCTAAAGACGGTGCTGTTAAATATCGTGATGCATCAAAATCTCAACAAACCATTGATGGCTTAACTTATTTTGATGATACCGATATTGATGTAGTTATTGAGTGGACTGCAACAGGTTACTCAGTTTCAATTGATGGCGGTACAACGTTCTATGGCCCTTATCTTGCGATTAATACAGGGACAGCGACAGAAACGTATCAAATCCGTATTGGTAGCTCTTCGAAAGAGTCAGCTAAAGAATTACTGGCTGATGATATCGTCATTGCTGATGAAACAGATTCGGCAGTTCTGTCTGAGGACTTTGAAACTTATGTTGTAGATGACGATCTAAGTACTACTTACTATAGTTCTGCCGAAGCAACAGTTCAAGAAGACTAATCATCTTGCAGTTGTAGTTTAATGTTTTAAACATTGTGTTAAAAATGCCGCTTATTAATAGCGGCATTTTTTTGTTTTGATTTTGTAAGCCAGGGCATGCTATTTGAGTGCAACTTTCGCTCTTTTTTAGTTGTTGCAGGACAGAGTCATGCGCAAACAAAAGAATTAAGAAATAGCCGTAATGAAGTCATTACCCTGGACCCCACTGTGCCACCCGCTAACAACTTTGATTTATCTGATTGGAGCCTTAGCTTACCGGTTGATACTAATAAGGATGGCATTGCTGATAATGTACCAGAGCGATACCTCGCTAAAGGTTTGTCGGTTAAACCGCTTTTTTATACCGCTGCAGATGGCGGCATGGTTTTTTACGCGCCGATAGCAGGGCCAAAAACCTCAAAAAACACTAAATATACCCGCAACGAATTACGAGAAATGCTAAGAAGTGGTAATACTCGCATCAAAACAAAAGGCATTACCGAGAATAATTGGGTATTCAGTACCGCTAAAAGAAGGATTAAGAAAAAATCTGGCGGTGTTGATGGTAACTTAGAAGCGACATTAGCGGTTAACCATGTCACCACTACCGGCGATGTTAAACAGGTAGGTAGAGTGATCATCGGCCAAATTCATGCCACTAAAGATGAACCCGTTAGACTGTATTATCGAAAGTTACCCGATAATACCAGAGGGGCAATTTATATAGCCCATGAGCCTTTAGAAGGTGAAGAGCAATGGTATGATTTAATTGGCTCGGGTGCGAGTAATGCTAAAACCCCAACTGAAGGCATTGAATTAGATGAAATTTTTAGTTATAAAATTCAAGTAGATGGTGATTTATTAACGGTAACTATTATCAGACAAGGACAAGTTGATGTTGTGCAACAAGTAGATATGAGCAACAGTGGTTATAATAAAAGCAACCAATATATGTATTTTAAAGCAGGTGTTTATAACCAAAATAATACCGGTGAACCGTCTGACTACGTACAAGCAACCTTTTATCAGTTAGACAATAATCACTGAAACAGCAATCACTAAACAATATTGGGGGCAATTTAGCTATAGTCATTTGTTCAGCTATAATGCAATAGTATATTCTCTGCTATTTATGGCGAACTACTTCCCTCAATAGGTTTTTTAATGGTTAAATTAACATTATGCAAAAAAACCATTCTCCTGCTGATAACAATGGCGTTTACTTGTACATCAAATGCAACAGACACAATAAAAATGTTGAAACCGCTACTGGGTTTTGATAAAAGGGCAAAGCACAAAGATGAAATAATAATACGCTCACTTGAAATAACAGAGGCAGAGTACGGTCCTTTCACATTTGAGAGAATTGATGTCGACATGACACCTAGTAGAGCGCTTGCCTCAATGAAAGCAGGTAACCTTATTAACATATTTATTGCTCCAGCCAGTAAAATTTGGGAAAAGAATGCTATTCCCATCAAAGTACCTATCAGACTAGGCTTACTAAGTTATCGTTTGTTATTAGTTAATAAGAAAAATTTACATAAGTTCAAGCAGGTTAAAACATTTGATGATTTGAAAAAATTTAGAGTAGGTCTACAGAGTGACTGGATCACAACAAAAATTTTTAAAGAGTTAGGAATGAATGTCATTACGGCTCATAATTTTGAAGGCTTATTCTTAATGTTAGATAAGCAGCGTTCTGATTATATTCCACGGGCAATTTATGAAATTTATGATGAGTTTAATAACAGAAAAACTAAATTAAACAATGTTGTGATAGAGCCTACATTAGCTTTATATTTACCTATGGTTTCTTATGTTTATGTTTCAGCTAGTGCGCCAAATATTGCAAAAAGAGTTAACTCTGGTTTACAAAAATTAGCGAGAACTGGTGAGTTAAAGAACATTTTTAATAAGTACTACGAAGAAGACGTCCGAAAAGCAAATTTGAAAAACCGACGAATCATTGAAATTATAAATCCTTATTTCAATGACCAAGACCTATTAAAGGATCAAACTTTATTTTACCCGTACTAATCTTGATGGCTTAGCTAGCTTCGCACGATAGCGAATTATGTTTGTTATCTGTAATCGTGTCTCACGATTCTTCTCAAACCACATAAATCAATTTTCATCCGGATAATTTTTGACCTTACCTTTTAGCTTTTACAATTTACTCAACGGTTTCTGACCCCCCTCCCCCTAGTCAAAGCAAACAAATACCATTCCGCCAGTAATCCCCAGCGGTTATTCAGACAAAAAGGCCTCTCAAATGAGAGGCCAAATAGAGAGTATAGGTATCTACAATCCCATAAAAGCACCTATTTACAAAACTTGTATAACAACAATTTCTTCTTTGGTGGTAGCTGTATTACGTGCGTTGTGCTTGTGCAGAAAATGACAACAAGACCTTGAGCTAATTTATTCTACTGTGCCAGAATTGCCACTATTGGCTTTTGTTCTTTTGTTCTTTTGTTCTTTTGTTCTGCAGCTATTTTTTTCGCTTTAATCGATTTCGCGATGTCTTTAAATTCATAAGTTGGGTAGAACTCTGTTTTAAATGCTCCCCAAGCGGATTTTTCTACCACTAAATTCAATCGGCGTAAATATTTTGGGTGAATTTTTAAAGTGATCACTTGACCCAAACCCATAGCGACATACCAAGACTCTATTTCCATACCTTCAGGTGGAAATGATTGCCAAAATCGAGTTTCATCCATTTTAGCTTGTAACTCAGTTAAGCTTTTATCTTGTTGATGTCTTAAGATTATGGTCACCAATATTTTATCGCTATCTATTTGGTATTCTTCTGTGGCGAGTGCTGGTTGTGAAAATGATAAACCACAAAGTAATGTGGTTAATATTAATAATTGTTTAACTTTTATCATGTTTTATTTCTCTTGTGTAAGTTCGAACATGTTTTAAAACAGTGGTTTAATACAAGAGGATCACCGTAGCAACCCTCTTTTTATAAATAAAACGATTACAAATTAGAACCGTTAAAAGACACTACTTATCAGTAAAGTGATAAGCACCTGTCCAACGATATAACTTACCAGCTATTTTCAATTGATGCTTTTGGCTCGCTGAGGCGTTTAAATTGGCTAGAATGAATACACTCACAGTACCGCTTAAGTCTTTAATGGCAACCGCGGTGTAGCTTTCATCATCGTGCACTATTTCTAGTTCAGCAATGTTACTGTTAGAATTCACCGATGACTCTGAAACAGGGCTATAACTACCATGTGGCTCTATAACAGAGGCAAAAATCGTATTACCACTTTCTTTCCTACGAATCATTAAAGCCGCATCTCTACGCAGATTAAAGTTAGGATCATTTGCACCTATACGTGTTAGCAGTAATTCATCACTTGGATTGGTTGCGGTTGTTAACGTGTAGAACTTACCATTACCCAACCATGAGAATTGTGTGGTGTCGGAAGACGGCTTGCCTTTACCTTCTAAATACAAATGTTGATAACCGTTGGCTGACCCTAAGGCACTTAAGCTTGATGGGCTGTCATATGAAAAATTCATTTTGATCACTTGCCCGATAAAGTAGAAAGGGAAATCATATTGATTTTTACTCGTCGACGTCACTTTCATAATATCTAATACAAATGCTTTGTCGAAGTTTTTAAGCTTCATCATTGCCATGGTTCTATGCATTTCAGTACCTGGATAAGCATTGACTTCTGTCGCACTTACTACTTGAATATTTGGCTTGGTGTCATCATAGAGATATAAATCTGAGTGTTTTGTGCTCGCGGTTGCATACTCGCCATCAAAATGCATTTCTGTGTTTTGAGATAGGGTATTATGTGCAATCGTTGTTTTGGCCCAGGTTTTATTTTCTTTTAAATAATTACCACCACCTTTTTGACCAATGTTAACAAAACGAGCAAGACCGTAATCCTGTATGACTTCATCGCCCTTTTCATGCAGTGAATAAGACAGTTTGTCATAATGGCCATGGCTTAATCCTTGTGCAGCATATTTAAATACTAAGCTTAACTCTTCATTGCCATAGCGAAGTACACTAACACCACCTTGCTTACCCTTTATGCCATCACTTAAATTGATCGACTTTTTGGTAAAAGGTTGTGCTTTTCCATCACGAATGCCAATGGCAACATCAAGCCCTGACACGTCTAATAGAACCTGATTTTGTTTTTCAGCAATACTAAGTAATTGTGGATTTTTCGTGCCGTAATGGTAAGCAATATTAACGGTACTTACTAAAGAGGCTGTATAATAAGACATGCCTTTTTGACCATCATTTAATGGGAAAAACTCGCCATCGGCATCCGATAAATTAAGCAGTGCATTCACGCCTTTGAGAAGTACGTTCTCTTTGTGCTGTAGTACTTTTAATTCGGGTCTTTCATTGTGCATTGCCAGCGCAAAAATCAAAAATGGATACATGGCATACCGTTGATAGTATGGACCTTCGGTGTAATAACCATCAGGAGAGAAAGGTTCATCAAGGTTAGCCAAGAAACCTTTCTTCTGTCCCACTACTTTTATTATGCCACCATCATTGTCTCTGCCACCGACTGGCAGACCATCGTCTGTTATGCCGTATAATGCTCTTTGAATGAGCTCTTCATCGTCCATAACCAAACCAATCATACCGACAGCTGCATTGCCCCAAGTACTATGGTTATGTACACGATTATAGAATTTTGGATTTTCTAAAGAGATATAATCAGCAAAGGGACGAAATAAGTTATTCTCTAACGTAGAGCGCTCTGCTGCTGACAGAAAATTATAAATAGTATCATAGGCTTGGCTCATATAAACCAGCCAGTTACTGTCATTCAAGCATTGCCAAAATAGTTTACCACGTGCATAAGACCTTTTCTGAGGGTGAGCGGGTAGATTCTTATACATGGCTTCATATTGGAAGAGCATATCGCGGACATAGACCGCGTATTTATCATCTTGTAAAATTTGATACAAGGCACCCGCTTTTTGAGCAAACTTGAAGTTTTGTTTATGCCTAAAATGGGTATAACCACCGGAAAAATCTTTTGGAATGGGGGTATCTATGCCAAAGGCGATTTCGACATCTACTTCTTCTTTAACACTTTTTAACGTTGCATCGAATAAAGGCACTTGGCCTAAATGCTTTCTAATTTTTTCTACTCCGGACTTGGTCATAATCAAGTTTGGATGTTCTTGTGACTGCACACATAGGGGGGTAGACAGTGTAGTTACCATGAGTAACAAGGCAGTGACGCTAATTTTGTTCATCGCCATTTTCTCCGATTTATTAATGTTAAAACGTGATGACCTCTAGACAGGATACGGACTAACGAGTGCTCATCCGGATAGTATTTACTGGATTATCGATTAAATAGCAAATCACAACCTTAGCAATAAAGGTGAAATAACCCTTAACATCCCAACTTAGCTAGAGATCTAATTAATACCAATTCGTATAAGCAAGTGATTACTTCTTTATGCGGAATGCTATAACTAAAATATTAAACTGTTTTAAAGTACTAACCCCAGCAAAAAGCTGGGGTTAGGTTTAGTCGCACTTTATAACTTCCTTGTGCTTGGTAATATGCTGATTGCCTGTTTAGAAGCGGTAGCTAGCACCAATAGTAACTCTTCGGTCTGGAAGACCGACGAAACATAGTAGCGCATCATCTTTAACACAATATTGCTCAATACGCTCTTCCGTTAAGTTTACCGCTTCAATGCCAACATTAAACTTAGCAGTAATTTCATAATTTACACTAGCATTAAGCTGGCCTCTCGCTGCTGTAACAACAGGGAAGCTAAGCGTACTACTACCACTGGTATTAGCACCGCCACCGAAATCGTTGGTACGGAAAGCATCACGCCATGTGTAACGCATACGAGCTGATAAACCAAACTTTTCATAGTATAAAGTAAAGTTGTACGCTGTTTCAGAGAAATCAAGTAAACCGCGATCTATACAAACATCACCAAGAACAGTTAAACCACGACCTGAAGTACAATCTTCAACTGAACCACCCGAAAAGTCTTGAATAGTGTAGTTGGCAACAACACCAAGGCCTGATGCCCAGCCTAAGTTTTCTTCAAAGCTTGAAAGATCATATTGGAAAGCAAACTCCCAGCCTTTTTGAGTGGTAGTCTCTGGATCATTACCTGGTTGAGTGAAGTCAACACACATACCCAATGTATTTGGATCACCTAATACATTTGGTACAACATCTGGGTTGTAGATACCGCCGCCTGG
This sequence comes from uncultured Colwellia sp., assembly GCA_913063325.1. Lineage (GTDB taxonomy): Bacteria > Pseudomonadota > Gammaproteobacteria > Enterobacterales > Alteromonadaceae > Colwellia. Next base: position 34,854 of record CAJXYE010000021.1, read on the forward strand.
ACAGCTTGGGTCTGTTTCACGGACGAAACCACCTGAGCCATCTGGAGTAACTAGCGCGCCTTCAAAATCTTGACCAAAGATGTTAGTACGATCTTTCTGAAAATAGCCAACACTTACCACGGCGGCTTCAGCAAAATACCATTCTAATGAAAGATCCAATGACGTTACTTCTTCAGGCTCTAAACCAGGATTACCTAAAGCAACAGAAGCATTTTCACTAGGATCAAATCTAAATGATGAAGCTAGGTTATCGAAACCAGGGCGTCGAATGTCGTCGCCGTAACCAAATCGAAGCACTACATCATCAGTTAAATCTGCAACTATGTTCAAACGCGGTAATAAAAAGTCATAACTACCCGTTGTTGTGGATAATGCTCTAGTACCATTTACGTCTTCAGGGCCGTAACCTACTGAGTCAATTGATGTATCTATATAACGTACGCCAATATTACCGCGTATCATTTCCCACTCAAAATTCGCTTGTGCGTAAAGCGCATGGGTTTGTTCTTCAACATTATAATAAGCATTTTGATCAGATTGTAGGTCTAGAATATCAGGACTATCTGGATCATGCTCAATTACAGCATTTTGTAGTATTTCTATCACGCCTTCAGGGTCAGAAAAAGCACGGTCAGGGTCGATAAGAAGGAAGTTAGCAACGTATAAATCTCTGCCATCGGCATCACCATAGTTGTCCGGCCCAGCAACCAACAGCTCTTCAAAAAGCAGACCGTTAGGACTATCTACCATTTGAGCGAAGCCGCCAATATTATCTCTGATTCGATTATATTCACTTGAAGATTGGTTGTAGCGATAACCAAAATCAACCGAGGTGACAAGACTGTCATCAATAAAATAGCTAAAGTCGGTGCGGAAACCCTGTTCTTCGTTATCCTGTGTATCACGTCCAACTGCTACTTGGTCTAAAACAACATTAGCTGGATTAGTTAAGTCAGCAACAGAAGGTGCATAGGGTGAATCAAAATTAATACCAAAAGCTAATGCACCACCAGACAAGTCATATTTAAATGGCACACAGTTATCGTTGCTCGTCGCGTCAAGCGGACAATTAGGGTTAATAAAGTTTAAGGTAGTACTGATATTCGGGTTTGACGTTTCAGAAGTTGACGATGATACTTCAGCAGATACTAACAGGTTATCACCTTGCCATTCACCACCAAAAACAAATACGTTATTATCTGTTACTCGAGAAGTGGTATCACTTGAAAAACGCAAGTTTGGATCGTCATCATCATTAACTAGGTCTGGCTCAAGATTACCAATAAGGGCTGCTTGATAACTGCCTATGCCATAACCATAATCTACTGTTTCAAACGCGGTAGGTTGACTACCCGGTAAATTTCTTAACGAGCTCACACCTGAGGCTTGAATTCTATATGAGTCTTGACTGCGCTCTTGTGAATTAACAATAGCATCTACATGAAACTTTAAATCGTCGTTAGGGGCCCATTCAAATGTAGCCGCAAGATTGGTGGTTTCATAATCAAAGTTTTCTTGCTCTTGAACAAGGAATTGAATACCCTGAAATTGACTACCATCTTCTCTAGTAACGAGGTTATCGCGATCGGTACGAGGACGAAATGAAACAGATTCTTGCTCGGTATAACTACCACTTATTACAAAACCAAATTTACCTGAATCAGTTTCCCAATTATCGCCATACGCACCTGATAATCTAGGTGTCATGCTTTCATCGCTCAGGCTACTTTGTTCACCCTGTACTCGAATATTGCCTAACATTTCTGTCAATTCTAGCGGGCGGATAGTTTTTAAGTTGATGGTACCACCAATAGAGCCTTCTACCGTTTTAGCTTCAGGTGCTTTGGTTACTTCAATACCGGCAATAATCGACGCGTTAACATCTTCAAAATCAATACCGTTACGACCAGATCCTGAACCTACGGTAGCCACACCATTAATTTCTACACGGTTAGCATTTGAACCACGAATTTGTACACCGTTACCAACACCTGCTCTTCTGGTAATTTGAACGCCGGTAATATTTTCAAGTACTTCAGCTAAATTTTGATCAGGTAATTTACCAATATCAATTGCATCAATAACTTCAACTAAGTTTGTGGTATCACGTTTTGCTGCAAGCGCACTGGTAAGAGATGCTCGCATGCCTGTGACCTCTATAACTTCAACAGCTTGCTCTGCCTTTGCTTGATCTTCTGCTTCTGCAGCAAAAGCGGACGAGGCCATACTCACCGCGGTAGCTGATAGCACCGCTAAGGTAATTTTAGATAACTTATGTTTCATTTGTTGTCTCATTTTTCTCTCCAAGTGCAGTGGTCAAAAAGAACTAAATACCCCTATTTAACACTGCATTATTTATTATAGTTATTGACCTTGAACATCAAGTTTAAATATAACTTGTAAAACGTTTCAACGCCATGACCAAATATTCCACAAATAAACGAATTGGTCAACCATGATATAAATGGTAAACCTTGTTTTCGTATCACTTAACCATACCAATAAAAGAATTGTATTATTACCAATTAACATTACCAATAAGGATTTTTTATTTATATGGGTAATATCAATAACTTAAATACTTCACATTAAAATATCGTTCATAAATAAAATTTTCTATTTGAATAAAAAAAATGCATATATTTTTTGCTTATATGCAATATAAATAAGAACAATGAGGTAACTTATTGCAATTAATTGACATTACAATACATTTACAACTAAGAAGTGAATCCAGATCCGCGCATCAATGCAATGGCTTTGCCGTTAAAGATGATCTCTATTAACGCGAATGAGGATATTACTAGGGCTAAAGTTAGATGGCTCAATCTCTTAGGATTGATATTGAGCTGAGGGAAGTCGTGCAAATGCCATGGTCACAATACCACCCAGGGAGACTGCGGTAACATACCTTTGGCTCTCTGGAAAATAATAGATATATGAGATAAACCAACGTACGATAATGGTCAGGAATTATTATATTTAATGGATTTATTTCATGTGGAAGTCAGTTAAGTTAACCTAACCTCGATTCAACATACAACTAACACTTTGAAATTATTGTAAATATCCAATTCAGCATCTATAGCGAGAATGGCTTTCTTAATTAAGGGTAAATTACACAATATTAGCTTGTCTATTGTAAGCACATTTAAAGAAAGAATGAGTAAACGTGCTTCTTATTTATTAAGATTAACTAAGGAATAGAACAGCTTTTAAGCTAATTGTTATATTTGAATAAAAAAAGGCCTCTCGAAAGAGAAGCCCACCACAGAGTAGTTTTACCTACACATTCCCATCACAGAATTTAGTTAGTAACAAAACCTGAAAGATTCATATTACTAAATTCCCTTACTACGGGTGTCGGTATTACCAGTCTTATCACCGTAGTAAGATTTTATTCAAATTACTTCGCTAATTCAGTATTAAAGTAGTCAAAAATTACTGGCACGTCATTTTGTCCAAGACCAGCATCAACAGCAGCTTGTAGGTTAGCAGAAGTACCTTGAGCTATTAAAGACTCGCCACCTAGGTCTGCAACCATTTGGTTGAAGTAACCAAGATCTTTATTTGCGTTAGCAACAGAGAAACCTAGTTTTTCTTCGCCGTCGACAGCATAGAACTTAGTGAACTGCATGAATGGTGAGTTAGACGGGCCAGCTGACATGATGTCAAACAATTGTTGGCCATCAACACCAGCCGCTTTTGCAACAGCAAACGCTTGTGACATAGCTGTAACTGTAGTCATACCAATGAAGTTATTGATTAACTTAGTAGTGTGACCTGCACCAAGAGCGCCTAGGTGGAATACATTTTCGCCTTGCTGTTCTAAAACAGGCTTAACTTTGTTGAAGGTATTGATATCACCAGCAGCCATGATGTTTAATAAACCATCTTTAGCGTGTGCAGGAGTACGACCCAAAGGAGCGTCAATCATACCTGCGCCTTTCTTAGCAAGGTCAGCACCTATTTTACGAGTAGAATCTGGAATAGAAGTACCAAAATCAACTAATGTTTTGCCTTCAGTCATACCAGCTAAGATACCGTCTTCAGCGTAAACTACCAACTCAACAACTTTTGAAGTGGTAAGGGCAAGCATCACAATGTCACTCTTTTCAGCTAATTCTTTTCCTGAGGAAATTTCAGTAGCATTACCACGAGCAATAACTTTCGCAACAGCATCTTTATTAAGATCCATTACATTTACTTGAAAACCACGTGTTTGTAGGTTCTCAACCATGTTGCCGCCCATAAGGCCAAGGCCGATAAATCCGATGATAGGTTTTGTCATATCTAATTCCTAAATATATTGTGTATGTTTATCTGAGTGTGAAATTGCTCACCTAGGACTCAGAATAATGTCTAATATAAATAACCAGTTGCACTAAACTTTTATAAAGCAATTTAGTTGGAAAGTTCCATTCAAATGGTGACTGTTATATCCCTTTTAAAAATACCGATTTTAATTTACTAAGATTTTAGTTCCATATTAACCAAACACCTAACCTAGTGCCAAACCAAATAGTTATTTTGGTAATAACCCACCACTTATATTGTCAAGCGAGGTAGTTGCACGTTTTATATTGGAAAATATCAATTTGATAATTCTAGTTATTAGCTTACTAATCGTTTGGTTAATACCTTGCCCAATCAGGCACAACCAAATACTAACCAAACCAACATAATGTGTCAACCAATAAAGCAATATTGGTAATAACAAATGGTAGCTACGGGTAATGACGCGAGGTGATAACAACATTAATAGTACTGGTAATAAGACACAAATCATTAAGTCGATTGGCAGATGAGTTGATTGGGAGCTAATCATCAGTCCAAATTAATGAAAGGTAATGAACAGCTAGATAAAGCGGTTAATGGATATATAAAATCGAGACAAGATTTAGTTAATCTAAACTATCGATAAGTAGAGCTTGCTCACTACTCCCCTTTATCCGATTCTCGGCGTTAAAACGTCGATATATAACCCGTTATGGTTATTGTTGGAGACTAACGAGCTACCAAACACGGATGCTGTTAGGATTTCGAGTTACTTACCTTTTGATATTCAAAAACAACTGCTATCAAACGATCGGAGAATAATTAAGGGAGATACAAGAGCGATATATAAACTATCCCGATTAAATACATTGGATGCATTGGCCGCAATACTAATAATTTTCCTACATATCAAAACTTCTATCTCAGATCATTTAACTTATTTCGTGAACCAAGAAATAACACTGCTCATATTTCGTTTGTTTTTAATAAGGTTTCATAATTATGATGCGGGATATTATCTAATCAGGAAATTATCATTATTATTTAGAAAAATAGAATTGCCTCCAGACCAAACTCATGCCTTTTTTACCATCTGGAAAAATGAGAAACCTCATAGTTTTCAACTGCCCATGACTTTATCTGGTATTACTAGCTCAGAAATACTCCAAGGTTGTTGCGAGGTGTCAGAGTATATTACTAATACGGCAATTGTATTGTTAGAAAAAGAAAACACCGCATCAATAAAAAATCAAATTTATAATAGTCTCAATTATAATAGTCTCAATTATAATAATTTGGATGAATTAACTTGGAATTTTTATCAAATAGAGACAGGAAGTCACCCTAGAAAAATTTCTCTATTGTGGAGGTTAAGAGATCAGCTACCCACTCCGAACTAGGATCCATATATTGGCAAAAACTATCGCAATAGTGGCGGGTTTATTTTGGTACTACTGGTGGTTTTAGATCGTTAAGGTGGTCGAAAACATCGGAATATACAGTTGTATATTCCACTCCAACCTGACCACATATCCAAACAAAAACCGCCGCGATTCGATTGAAAAAACGCCACCTTTCCGCTCGAAACACGCCAGTTCCTATGAACAAACCACTCCAAATTAAGTCGTCGGAGTAATGGCTCTTTTTACCACATTGCAGACTTAATTATTGGAACAATCACCTCCAGTTGTATGTCAAATATCTTCAGGGAAGTTGACATTGGTATACATACTCTAAGGCGATTTCGCCCCCTGATTGCCATAGAAAGTTCATATTGTTAGCTCAATTTTTTTATTTCAGTTGGACCTTATTGGCTGGTTGTCCCAGGAGGATGTTGTAAATACTCACATAGTTTATTAACACCTGGAATATAAAAAAATTATGCTTTCGTAATAAATTTATACATGATCATATCTTCCTTGATACCTTGCATTATTCCTATAAATAAAATTAGAAGTCTATCAGTCAGAAAGAGTATTGCAATCTCAATGAAACCGCATTACTTAACTCACTTTCACTACCCACTTCAAACTGCTTGGCTTTGATAAAATCGGCCATAAACTTAAGCTGCTTATTCACAGTATAATTTACCCCAATAGAATATATCTGCGCTTCTCGCGCTTCTTCAATTAACTCAAACTGACTATAGCGACTAGTAAACTCCCAGCCAGGTGTTGTAACTGCGCCTAACTCACCTTTTTTATAGTTTCTATTGCCGCCAGAGAGTTGATAACTAAACTGCACATAACCCCCTTGATAGTCATAATCAGTATTATTAATGTCAGTTACAGTTGCCTGTTGCCATTCAGCCATGGTGGTAAATCCAGAGTGTTGCCATAAAAACTCTATACCTTGTAATGACGTTTTATCTGCCAATAATGTTTCACCTTCAATTAATGAATCAGATAAATGAACTTCCATTTTCTCATTAAGTCGAAAATCACTACCGTTAAGATCTCGCTCGCTAAAAGCTAAGCCTAGATGCACTAATTCATTATCTTGTCGCCAAGGTAACCATGCTAACCTACCCGTAACTGCGGTAGAGCTTTCACTTTCATCTGGTTGGTAATAGCCTAACTGCCAATTATATGAAGAGGCCCCTCCATCAAAATTAATACCTAAAGATCTACCTGGGGCTAATGCTGTAGTCACCAAACTTCTCTCTATCATTATGGCATCACGAGAGTGTGCTAATTTTTCTAAACCAAAACCTTCTTTTTGCTCGCCAATGGTTAAACCAGCCCAGTCCCAGCCTTTATACTTAATATAAGCATCTTTAATTTTGATACCGCTATCAGAGAAGTCTACTTTCAGTTTTGCTTGCCAATTATCAACAACCTTAGTTTTAAAGCTTAAACGCGCACGGCGAAGTTCAGATAAGGACTGTGACTCATCGCCATCTTCAATAAAGCCCGATTCAAAGCTGTCATGATCTAACATTAAATCGCCAGATATTTTAATATCTTTTGCCCAAGTATTAGCACTTAATAATGAACAAGCTAAAACAGAAATAACAGCGACTTTTTTGTCTGAGTTCAACTTAATCATGGCGTTACCTTAACGTCGTTATTGTATTCACTGGCGTAGTGTTTCATACAGTCATTTTGCGGGATAAAACTGATGCTAAGTTGTGCGGTATCACGCAAAAAATCAATGTGCTCAATCGTGACCATTTCCACTTGTAAGCCTGTTCGTTCTCTTAAATCATCAATTAGCTTACTTCGATTAGCTGGGGTAATGTTTTCGATACGCTCATAACAAATACTCTGTACCTGATAACGGCTACCAAAAATACTTGAGTCAATGACAAAAGCCAGTAAACAAATAACACCATTAAGTAGTATCAAATGGACTAGGTTCATTTGCCCTATTGAGGTTAATAAAGCAATGGCGGTTACTAAAAAGAGATAAGTCATTTCTTTAATAGAAATGGACTCTGTGCGATACCTAAGCATGGTAAAAACGGCAAAAAGACCAAATGAAAATTCCATCGACATATCAACGCCATGAAGTAGATAAGTGATAATAAAAATACCAACACCAAATAAAATAAATGAACCGGCAATAGTGGAATTTTTACTGACGCGAAAATAACAGCCATAACATAGCAATGCTAATGAAAACAGGTTGATTACAAAACGTGAAACAAAGGTGATATCTAATTCAGTCATATTAATTACTCTTAAAAGGTGAAACGGTTTGGTGTTGATTAAATTTTGCTAATTGCGACAAAATCGCTTTAAAACGGTTGGTCTTTATTGATGAGTTGTACAAAAGTGCACAGCCAATACAATATTTACTAAAAGAAGTAGGGAAAATGTTATTGGCACTCATCAATTGATAAAAAGGTGAACGTTTAGATTTTTTAGCTTGCTTTAGCTCGGCGATAAAAAATCCGGGTAAATTTACTTTATTATTTCCTCTTCTGTTTTGATACCAAAGGTTAAAATCTATTGTTAACCGTTCAGCCTGTGCTTCATTAGCAAGAGCAATACGCTGGTATCCGCTTTTCTGGCTAATATCTAAATTATTGGCTGAGCTATTCATTTGCTCATTAATAAATTGTGTGCAGGTGGCGTACTCGCCTGCACTTTGTGAAAGTTTAATACGTGTTTTAATGGTCCGTTTTTTATTATTCTTAAGTTTAACTTCTAAAAATTCTGTATCGGTATCAACATAACGTCTACGCCTTACCTTATAGCGATTTAATTTACCATTATGATGATCACGATAAAAATCCATGTCGGGCGTATCAAAGTACTGATTATGATAATTTGAAATCCTGTTACCGTTTATATCAAGCACACTGTAGAAGCCAGTCAGTTGCATAAGTAAATCAGGTAAAAAGGAGATCGGTAATATAAATTTGCTATCAACCCTATCCATCAAATTAGCGTTATTAAGATCGGCTAAACCATGACCATCAAATTGACTCAATACGTTTAATAACGATTGTTCAGTAAACGTTTGTGCTTGCTCTAATAAGTTTCTGTTTTCATAAATTGGTGTTTTTAATACCTTAGTATTTTGCGCATCAGAAAATAATCTATCGATTAGCTCATCATTAGCTAGTTGTGATTGATTCAACATGTTTGTCTCTTTGTATAATGGATAGCGGTAAGCAATTGATTGACAAAATTGAGTCTTTGCCTTTTCTGTCAATCAATTTATCATTTGGCAACTAACGAGGTGGTTGGCCACCAACACCAGTACAAAACCCGCTGCCATTACCTGCGGTAGGTAAATCACCTTGCAATTGCTTTGTCATATTAGTTACGCGGTAATCCATGAATTCGGTTAAGCCATAATAGCGGTCAACGGTGAAATACAAATTTTGTTCAAATTCGGCGTGGCTATAAAAACCGCTAGGATCATTCGCAACATGCTCACTGATCACGTCGACAATATCAGCAATACGTGCACTAAATTCAGCACTTGATAAAGAGCCCTCAATTAATTGCCATAAATACCCATGATAAGTATCTAAATTTTCTTGGCTAGCAAACGCACTCGCTACCATAGGTCGATCGGCAAGTGGTCCAGTAATTGGCTCATCAATATAAAGCTCTCTTACATCCACACCATCACAGCCCATTGAAAATGAGCCAAATGCCTCATTAAAATCCCATGGTAATAAGCCAAAAACCCCATCTTGTTCATAAATATAATAGTTATGTGCTAATGAACCGTGATAACTATCTAAGTTTGACAATGCAACACTCACCGACATATACCTAAGCAAACTATCAACATCAATGACCTCAGTTGAGCCTGCATCTATTTGTTCGACAAAATTAATAAAAGCACCGTTGTCTGTAGTTTCTTCATTGGTTTGTAGATTTATATCGCTATAACTGGAAACATCATCATCTATCCACTTTAAATCACTACCAACACCGTCAGGTTTATAAAGGTCACCATTTGAATTAGCAAAATGGTTTTCTAAAAATTCACCGTCGATAACTTCAACCATCAAATAAAAACCAAATAGCTCACCGTTAACATAGAAATTGACATAGGCATGCTCAGGCGTTGCTACACCCATTTCATCAAGTAAGTCATAGGCGATAACTTCGCGCATGTAAGTGGGATCGTTAAAGGAATTCTGTAAGGTGAACTTTTTCAAGCCGAAGAATTTTTGACCATCAACATATTTATTAATATCCAGTTTAAAGCTGTATCTGTCACTCGTTGAGCGAGCAACACTACTCAAACTTGAGCCGCCTTTAGTTCTAATGGCGACACTGTCTAACGTTACCCCATTAAAGGTAATGCTGGTATCATGGTATTCTTCGTCAAGTGGATTTGCTAAAATATCTTGCCAGTTTTCACTGCTGATATTGATTGATAATTCATGAACAACCTTAGGGTTAAAAGCCGTCGCTAATTCATTCTCGCTACTTTGAGTTGGCGTTAAGAAGTCTTTATCCCAACTATAACCGTCATCTGAACCATAGCTTAGACCATAACTAAAACCTACATAGACATCACTGCCATCCCAATCAATATAATCAACCGTTTCATCATTTAAGATCAAACTCAATTCATCAGTATTACCTAATTTAAAAGGGACATAATACGTATTAGGATCAACATCAGTTGCATAAATAACAATATATTCACCGGGAGCTAATACCGCATCAGGCAAATTAACAGGTGCAATATCATCATTTTTATCAATCACTTGATAATTAGCTAAAGAAATATTTTCGCTAGAGTTATTGTACAACTCAAACCAGTCATTGCCCTCACTAACATCATTTGCGACAATCTCACTAATGATCAATGTACGTCGATTGGCAAGTTGATTACTTGCTTCAGCAGAAGGTGTCAGCACTTGTGTGCCATCACTACCATCTGGAAAACGACCATAGCTGTAACCAATTAACGCTTGACCTTTATTCCACTCAAGTTGGTCAACTAAGTTATCCCCTTGATACAAGCTGACATGATCACTTGCACCGAGTTTAAAACCAACAGTATCTACTTCAGCAGCATCATCAGTGGTTGCATAAATACGATAAAAGTCACCAGCCGATAGTGTTACCTCAGGTAAACTGATTAATTCATCATTTTCATCGGCAAGTGTGTAATCACTTAAATTTACCGAAGACGAACCGCTAACGTATAGCTCAATCCAGTCATAGCCATCAGCACTATCTTTAGCAACAATTTCATTTATACGTAATGGTACATTTTCATCAATAATTAAATCACGTTCTACTGTTTCAGTTGGTGTAGGTGTACTTTCTTGATTTACCGCTCCTGGTGTTGGCGATAAAATTTGCACACTGCCGGTACCATCAGCAAATAAACCATAACTGAAACCTTCTGGAGCATCTCCCTCATCCCAGTCAAGTTGATCAACTTGTTCATCATTTTTAAATAAGGTAACCGCATCATCATTACCCAGTTTAAAGGTAACGTAATAACCATCCTCAGGAGGCGTATCACTTTCATCAATGGCTTGAATGACAATGAATTCACCTTCAGCCAAAGAAATATCAGGCAGAGCTTGAGGTATATGTTCACTGTTATCATCTACTAAACTGTAATTGGCGAGATCTACACTACCCTCTACGGCATAAAGCTCAATCCAATCATTACCACCATCGACAGCATCAGCGACAATTTCATTGATAACAAGCTGTGAAGTTATGGGCGCTGTAGTATCTGTTGTGGTATCTGTTGTAGTATCTGTTGTGGTATCTGTTGAATCACTTGAACCTCCGCAACCAGTAATCACACAGCTAGTTATCAGCAGTGAGCAGAATAAAAAGGGGGTATATTTCATAAACTCTTCTCAAATTTAAAATCAATGGAAAAGTTAATTTATAAAAAAAGGGTGCAAACAATGTGCATATAATGAGGAACATTTAATTACAATGCTGATTATTTAGTTACAATGCAAAAAGTCACTTTTTGTTAAAAAAGTGACTTTCAAAGAAAAACTTAAATAGAGTTTACTCGCTGATATAAATCATCTATTACACTAAACACATTTTATTATGCGCTAGTATTTATAATAGATTCTCCGTCTTCAATATCAAATTTTTCAAAGACTTGAGCCAATATTGATTGTTTGTCTTCATCTGTCAAAGTACTTTTATTGTTATCCGATAATTTTTCCTCTAACAGCTCGGCAAGGTAATCAACCATCGAGGTTATTTCTTCTGAACTTTGTTTTTCCGGAGGAGGTGGTGGTCTACCACCACTGTCAGAGACATTTGCTAATTCACCAATACTCTTAGCATCGAAACCAAATTCAGACATCGACTTTTCAAGTGCCGCTCCTGCCTGAATACCGGCCTGCGAAAATGCCTCAACAATACTCACTGCATCAGCTTCACTCATATTGTCAGCATCAAACTGAGATAAGGTGTCAGAAATTAGTTGCTGTTGATCTTCAGATAAGTTTTGTTCTGTTCTTGGTCGCTGTGGCGGTATTGACATGCCAGAAGTTATTGAATCAATCATGACGTTTTCCCCTGCCACTTTTAGGCTGTGGTGGTATATGGTTGTCAAATTCTTCTTGGCTAATAATACCATTCTTATCAGTATCGATACTGTCAAAAATGGTTTGGTGATCGCCATGGGGAATTTCATGTGATGAAAATTCATCAAATTCAATATCACCATCCGTATTAATATCTATTGATTCAAAACTAGGTCGTTGATGTTTCTGCCCTCTTTCCCGCGAGGCATCTTTTGCCTGAGCCTGACTCGCTACGGCAATTAACAGTGTAACTAGTAGTATTACTTTGCTATGAATATTCATAAAATCTCCTATTGCGTTATATGCAAAACTTACTTTCACACAAAGCTTAACAATAGAAAATGCAAACAATGTGCACAAATAAAGGAAGTTAAAAAATAAGTGGGCTTATAAAACCAAGTGATAACCTGTGCCGTAGACTGATGTTATCCAATCTTTCCCGTCACTTATGCCAGCAAGTTTCTTGCGCAATTTTTTTATATGGCTGTCGATGGTGCGATTATTAACAATGCGGTGATCTGAATACATATCTACCATTAGCTGCTCTCGGGTAAAAATACGTTCAGGTTTAGCCGCGAGCGGTTTTAACAATTGAAATTCTACCGATGTTAATTTAACTTCTTGTTGGTTATAGGCAACTGTAAAACGATGTTCGTCAAGGTGAAGAGTATTTAGGCTAGTAGCCACGGTTTGAGCTCGTCGCATTACCGCTTTTACTCTAGCAACAACTTCCCGAAGGCTAAAAGGTTTGCAAATATAATCATCTGCACCTAACTCGAGTCCCAGTAACCTATCTATTTCATCAACTTTTGCGGTAATCATGAGAATAGGCACATTTGAAAACTGGCGAATTTCTTTACATAGTTCAATACCGTTTTTACCCGGTAGCATAATATCAAGCAAAATAGCGCTTGGCTCATGCTCTTTCACCCAACTAATAACGTCATCGCCATGATGTATTAAGTGCGCAAGGTAATCAGCACTTCGAAAGTAGTCTGCCAATAAATTAGCAAGCTTCACCTCATCTTCGACAATCAATATTGTTTTTGTCATAGTAACTCTCTAACAATTTATATTTGGTTAAGTAATTGGCAATTTAATCACAATAGCTAAACCGCCTGAACTCGCATGCTCTGCTGAAATTTCACCTTGATGGGCAATCACAATGTGGCGGCAAATTGATAAGCCTAAGCCAGAGCCGCCTGTTTTACGGTTTCGAGAATCATCAACACGATATAAGTGTTCAAATACCTTGTCTAAATGACTATCATCAATGCCAACGCCATTATCTTCAAACCTTATCACGGCTAGAGGCTTAGGCTTATCGTCTTCAACATGCAAAGATATTTTAAGCTCAGTACCACTTGAATACTTAATGACATTATTAATAATATTCTCAAACAGTTGATGTAACCGTGTTTTATCAACGTAAGCACTTATCTTTATTTCAGTAATATCTAAGCTAAGCTGTATTGCCGCATCAGACAAATAACGGCGATATTTAGCCAGTTCATTTGGTAATACAACCGTTAACTCTTCATGTTGTTTTTGATAACGCATACCGCCAATATCTGCAGAAGTCAGTTGTTGTAAATCATCAATAAGTCGTTTTAAATGTTTTAATTCGTCATTAGCAGAAGCGAGGTTACTCTTAGTCAGCGGCCTAATATCATCAAGCATAGCTTCAAGTTCGCCACTTAGAATAGCAATAGGTGTACGTAATTCATGAGATATGTTGGCTAACCAACGCTTTCTATTAGTTTCATTCTCCGACAAAGTCAGGGCTAGTTCATTATAATCTCGACTCAAGTCACCAAGCTCATCCTGTCGCTTTAAATGAATAGCTTGCTGATAGTCACCTTGTGTTAGTTTATGCACGCCACGCGTAATTAATTTAATAGGTTCAACCACATGCCGAGTAAGTGGTAAAGTAACTAAAGCGACTAAACTCATACAAAGTAAGGCAATGATCCACAAATATTTTTGTTGCTGCTCAATAAAATCTAACTCGTAACCTTGGGTGAGTTTATTGCGTTTAGAAACAGCCAAAAATCCAACCACTTTTTTGTTTACCAATATTTTAGTTTTACTGTACTCCAACCTTTTAAGCAGCTTACCAGTAATAAGGTTTTCATTAAAATCAAGTAAGGCATAATGTGCTTCACCCCCAGCAGAATTAGGTGGAGGAGGTCTGCCAGGTGATGAATCACTTCTTGGTTTATGATGCTTTAATGACGAGTGCTTTGGTGGTCGACCACGAAAGTCATTTTGTGATGAAGGCCTTGGTCTTTCTGAAAATTCACTCTCACTAAGCTGGTCTAGAATTAAGTGCCGAAACTTACCATTTTTCCCTTGCATTGTCTGCCAGTTATCGTTTTGTTCATATTCTTTCGCAAGTATTTTTACGATCGGTGTCAGAGTTTCTATTTCTTTAGTATTTACATATTCGATCATGCCTTTGCCGATACTCCACTGCATAAGCAAAACTAACAGCACCACTAATAACAGACTAAAGCAGAAAAATATTAAAAAAAACTTTTTTTGAATATTCATAAAAATCAATAACCTCAATGTGGTTCAAGCAAATATAGAGTTAATTATGGAATAATAACGAAGAAATGTGCAAAGATTGTGCATAAATAAGAAACACTGCGATAAAACATAATATATTAGCATTGCAAAGTTAATGAATATTCGAGTTGAAGTCTACTTTGAACCCCATTAAAAATGGGGTTGCCACAGTACAGGTTAGATATAAATACTGATGATTTTCTGATTTATATTGGATGTCAACAATACGTATTGAGTAAAAAATTGAATTAGCTAGATTGGACTATAATTTGCGGATGTAGACAGATTTTATTTCGACCACTTCTTTTGGCCTGATATAGTGCGAAATCTGCTTTTTTATACATTTCAGTCAGTGTTTCGCTAGGTGGTATGTTCGTATATAAGCCAATACTCAAGGTGCAAGTGATTAACTGCCCTTCATATGCCACACTCGTACTTTCAACGGCTAACCTTAATCGTTCCAGAACTGCTTTTGTATCTTCTAACTCAGTTTCTGCAAATAACAAGGCAAACTCTTCTCCTCCTATTCGGCCAAACATATCAAAGCTTCGTATACTATTGATACAACATTTTGTAATGTTAATAAGAACATCATCACCTACAGGGTGACCAAATTTATCATTAATGGTTTTAAAATGGTCTATATCTAATACGGCAAAACTTAAAGATTTTGAACTCCTTGCGTGTTTATCCCACTCCTTTTCCGCTGCTGTAAAAAAAGCGCCTCGATTAAGTATTCCTGTTAATGTGTCAATACGTGCAATAGTTACCAGCTCTTTTTCTAATTTTTTTCTGTTTTCAATCTCCTCTCTCAGTTTAGCTTGCTCCTTGATCAAATTAGCGCTAATTGCTTTACTCTGCTTAAGGAAGAAATGTCGAGAATATTCAAGCCACATAGATATTACCGTACAAAACAAATAGGTAATAATAAATCGTACCTGAAAACTAGGTGAGTACTTATAAACTTCAATTGAAAATATTGTTGATTGATAGAAAGTGAAAATTGCCATGACCATAACAAAGCTTGACCATATCCCCCCTTCTTTTGTACCAAATAAAAAACAAAAAATTAGGGGGGTGGTATAAGCCCATAGAGCTTTTGAACCATCATCCCCACCAATAATAACCATATAACTAACTAAACAAACATACAAAAGTGCATTGCTACGATAAACCCAAGAACCCTTTGTTATTTTTTTAAGTAATGCTAAGCCCACAATTAGACCAAATGCGGCAGTTATTGCAAAAAGAAATATTAAGTTATTCCCTTTCAACAAGTTGAAAACCCCAAAGATACACATGGTAGGAATGCCTAATATCATAAAAATGATATAATGCTGAAGACGAGTTTTTTCCTCTAGTGATACAGGTGCCGATGCGGCAAATGTTTTTATTTTAGAATAAATCCATGTAAACATATCTTTAACCATTTATTTTCTCTTGTTTTTTAGTCATAAAACCTAGGTGAATAAACCACAGTTTGTGTTTACGATAATTTAAGAATGCAGAAAGCTACTGTTAAGTACTTTATCCATTGTGAGACAAGCCTTCTATCTGATAAATATTATTATAAAATAGTGTTTAAAAACAATAGGAACAAAACATATTATTTATTGATCTGTTGCCATTGTTGTCCGTAATACTTATTCATAATATGTTCAAATGTGCCGTCTTGCTGAAGTATTTCCACCGCCTGTTTCAATACTAAAATTTTATTGAGGTGTTTTGATTTCTTTGAAAGTTGTAACCATTGTTCTTTTTCGCCTAAAGCCAACTTGTTTTTAATATCAACTCGATCGAGTACACCATGCTTTTTCAGCTGATAACTTAGTATTAAAGCACTACCCGCAATAGCATCAATACGTCCACGTTTAAGCATTTGAGCTGCCTGTTCATAATTATTCAACTCAATTACATGTAAATTTTTATCACTATCAAATTTTTCACTTAAATGGGTTCCTCGGGTCTTACCAATGACAATGTTATGTAAATCAATATAACGGCTAATACTTAAGCCTTTCACCGGAATAACAACTGTTTTTACCTTTCGAATGAACCCCGCATATTCAACAAGCTTTGAACGAGAATCAGATTTAAACACAATTCCACCATCATGATCGCCCTTTTCAATACTATGCCAAATTCTAGGGTAAGGTAATAACCCTTTATTGATGCACAGACCAGTTAATTTTTCTAACGCCGTTAAATACTCCCAATGCACACCTGTTGAGTTTCCGTCGTCATTTACAAATCCAATTGGAGCATTACTGATGACATGAAATTCGAGGCAGTTTCCTGGTTCGAATGCAAAAAGATAGCCGGTAAAAAAGTAACAAAAGCAAAACAATAAGGTTTTTAACATTGTTTTATACCCTTTATGAAAAAAGAAACAAGATAGCCTCGCCATAATTGCTGTTGATATTACTTTGATCTTAGCTGAACTAATATTTTCAATTCTTACTTTATATTCGCTTGCTTAGAATTCACCAACTAGATTGTAAATCTCTCAAATATTTCTTACCTGATAACAGTATATGTAGGAATTGATATTAAATGAAAAAATTATCATTACTATCCGCTTTAAGATTAATGGCTAGATATTTTTCTTCATCATTAATATAACTCTTCAACCATAACCTAAATATTATTTCATCAATAGCTTCCCAATAACCCAAGTCAAGAGTGTTTTTTAGTGACTAACGTTAAGGTAGACATACCAATTAAGGCATGATTAAAGTTATTATAAACACCAAGAATCTTGAATATTAATGTATATAGCTTCAGTTTTTCTCACGAAGCTGTCTTAAATACTCTAAGGCGCTAAGTGCCCCGAAGCGCCATAGAATCATAAAAATTTAATACCTAAAATCATATTAATCTAATGTCCGCTTTGGTATTTTTTAATCAAATTAGAATTTTTGTCTTTATAGATTCCTGATGAAATTTAGAACAATTCTATTATCTAACGCAGGGCTGATTTGTATCGGTTCAAATGTCACTAGGTAAGCCATGGCTAACGTCCGGTTTCGTATCTAAGCAGTCCATTCAGAGGTCTTTTTTTTACTAAGAAAATGGTCGATTAGGTGGATTAGGTGGATTAGTGGTCATGCGGGAGATTTATTTCAAAGATTAAGGACAATCATAAAACGTAACTAATATGTTAAATTTTCTCATCAGGTGACGCGTTTATCATTATTTGTGATGGTCCACATATTCACTAATACCACAAGACCACAAAGCCTACTTAATTATTAGATGAACAACTCTATTTTTATTTCAGCTATCTTCAGGGATATCTGACATTAGAAATAATTTTTCTATGACGCTAATAAGAAATAGCGAGAGATACCTGCATGATTTATCCAATAAAATAAGAAAAATAATGCACGAGGACTAAATCTCATGTCTCATATCAATAATGTGAAAACATTTCAAAGAGCAATTGAGTCACAGTTAAAGTCTTAGCTACTATGATATCTATTCTAGCTTCATCAATACCGTATTGTGATAAGTTTGTTACCAAAGCCTACACATTTTAGCCATTACTTTGGTCAAAATCTAAGTGAATGTGCAAGTAACTAAGAGTATCTCAAGCTAGGGACTGCTGATAAAGACGAGTTCATTTACCTAACCTAATAGCTATGCCATTAGTACGATGAAATTCTAAAAAAATCTGAAATCGCCTTAGTAACACCATCAATTTTTTTAGTATCCAATGGTACAATTAGCACAGTATCATCGCCTGCAATAGTACCTAATATACCAAAAGAGCCCTCTAATGAGTCCAAAACACGCGCGATGATTGAAGCTCCACCGGCAGCGGTTTTCATTATAATTTGAGTGCCATTATTTTTAATGCTTAATACTATAGTATCAATTGGAAAGTTCACCCTTGGAATGAACAGCTCTTCCGGCAATTGATATATAACATTATTTTTAGCATTCCTTATCTTAATTGCACCGACTTTTGACAGTAATCTCGAAACCTTTGATTGAGATATATTGTTAAAGCCTTTAAGTGAAAGTTCATACACTAATTCATCTTGAGAGCGGTATTCTTTTTCTTTTAACATGTTTTTAAAGGTATTAATAAGATTGTCATTTTGATTAGCTGATATTGCTGTCATTACATCTATTTCCTACATATTCATTTAAAAATATAAAGTCACCACAGAGTGACTGTTTGCACCTATTTCTTCAATACAAAGCGTTATTTACATACAGTTAGTACGGTTTTCATCAGGCAAAATATGTTCAACGGGTTTTAAATATTCAGCAAACCCTTTCCATTTCCCCACGTTAGCATTGGTAATTGGTTGCCTCACTTGCACAGCACTCGCGGTCGCTACCGGTGATAAGTTCCTTTCAATATCAACAAAGCTGTCTTGCCAAGATAATTGGCAGAACTCCAGTATATTTTTTGCTTCATCAACAGGGCTGTTAACCAATTTTTCGTAGTTAACCAGCATAAAGTTATTTGGGTACTTAACTTGCCAAAATTCAGCAAGTTTTTTGAATTCTAAATAAAAGAGTGCTGTACTTTCTAGCGACAAGGCATAATCGCAATAGCGGTAACTAGGAGAAAAAATTTGCCGGTAATTACTGAGTACCGTATCGTGCGCGCCCCGATCTAAACAAATAATTTTACACTGCGGCAATGCCTTTATAATGTAACCAGCAAAGAGAATATTTAAAGGTAACTTATCAACAAACTTTTCTGTATCGGCAAGTTTTAAAGTAATTGAGCGGATATAATCTTGACCTAGCGCGTCAAAATCAATATTTGTCGCAGTTTCTATATCGCTTTTCTTTTGGAGTTTATTCCAATTTAATCCACTGGACTTTTTAAGTAACATTTCAAAATGATGCAGCTCTCCGGCACTTTGTACTTCTGGGTGGTTAGTCAGAATACGCTCTACTAATGTAGTGCCCGTTCGCGGCATACCAACAACAAATATTGCCTGATTATTATCATGACCTTGGGATAAGTTTTGCTCGGGCTGAGAAAAAACCTCTTTTAAAGCCGCAAACATTTGTATGTCGCTTGCTACTTCATAGTTTACCGCTTTTATCCTGTTATTTTTCACTTGTTGAAGTAGATTCATTGCTCGAGGGTAATCGCCAACAGCAATAAGTTCATCCGCTAATGCATGTGCAATATAAAGCCTGTCTTCATTGTTTGAAACATGAGCTAATAAGGCAGATAACCGCTCTATATGATTATGTTCTGTCGATATATTACCTAAGTGAGTTAACGCCGTATGGGCTTGATAATGACGAGAGTCCAGAGAAATAGCCTGTTCATATGCGGCTCTTGCTTCATTAAACCTACCAAGATATTTATGAGAGGATGCCAAATTATAATGAAAATTAGCTTGTTTATTATGTAAACTGATAGCTCGGCTAAAAGCGTTACATGCTTGATCATGTTGGCCTAATTGACTATAAATAACGCCTAAAGTGTCACAATCAAATGCTGACTTTACGTTGTTAAGACAAACCTTTTCCAGCCATAATTGAGTTTTTTCTGGTTCTGATTGTTGTGAATATATTTTAGCAATTAATAAAGGATAACTCGCTTCATCGGGAGACAATAACGCCGCACGTTCAAGTAGCTCTATTGCCTTAGGCTTATTGTCATGGGCTAATGGTATTTGTGCCAATAAATAAAAAGCTTGCGCGTATTTCGGTGAGACTTTTAGAATATTTAATAAGTGACGGTGAGCCTGCTCATAATTTTTATTTTGCAATGCTTGTTTTGCCTGCTTTTCTATCTCAACTAATTGTTCACTATTCACTCGGTAGTCCTATAGGTGACGAATTCACTTCAAATATTGACATAATTCCTTCGTTTTTATTTAAGTTTATCCGTCGGTAGCCACTTATACTAAAAAATGAAGATAGCGTACTCTAATAAAACAACGTGGGAAGCTTAACAAAAACGTTGCCAATCTTCCCACTTGTTACTTTAACTAAAGCAAGGCTTTAACATTATATTTCAAAGTTATAGTTAAAACGCAAACCTACAGTTCTTGGCTTAGTCGTATAGTGACCGTATACTCGACCTAGCTCAGCTAGGTTTTTATTTTGACTATCAAATGTTGCAGCCCCTGCCCAAGACTTGTCACGACGAACAGAAGTTTTAGCATATTTATCAAATAAATTATCAATGTATAAAGTTACCGACCAACTATCATCAGACAGTTTTGCAGAAATATTACTTAAGGCGTATCCTGGCAATACCTCACCATCAGCTTTCAAGCCAACCTTGGTATAAACATCACTTTGCGCAGTAATACCGTAATTAACATTTAATGATTTATCGTCAAAAACATCGGCTTGGTAATTGATGCCCATAGAGAATTGACTCTCAGGAGCTCCCGGTAAACGATCACCGTCCTCGCCGTCATAATGGTTTTGTAATGCAGAGCCCTGCTCTCCTTTATCGCCAAATAAATAAGGAGCATCTTCTGTTAATTCAGCTTTAGCATAAGCGTAAGTCGCATAAACAATAATAGAATCTGATAACATCGCACGAGTAGAAACTTCAACACCTTGAGAGTTAGCTTTACCAGCATTAAGCGTGATTATTTCAGCACCATTAGCTGTTGCAGCGCTCACCTGCGCATCTTCCCACTCAACATTAAAAATAGCCGCATTAAAATGTAAACGATTGCTAAGCCAAGTACTCTTAAAGCCTAGCTCGAAATTAGTCGTAGTATCAGGCTGGTAATCCATTTCATTAGGCTCCGCACAAACCTGTGTTGAGCCATCACATAAAGGTAAACCATTAGCGCCGCCTAGTCGAAAGCCTTCACTGACGGTGAAATAGGTAGTTATATCCTCATTGATGTTATAACCAGTATTAAACTTAAACAAACTGCCATCATCTTTTGCAGTCACTTCTTCATAAACAAGTTCATCTACACTACCTATTTCACCGTCATAAAATGGCGCATGATTATCTGATTTCGACCATAAATCATATTCATAAAAACGCGCACCTAGGGTGACACTCCACTGTTCAGTAATTTGATAAGCTAATTCACCAAATAGTGCCTGCTCTTTGTCATCAGACTCACCTTTAGCAATATACTCTAAATCGTATTCAATATTGCTATATTCGCCGCCGAACCAACTATCAGTAGCACCTGGTGTATACTCTCTATCATCATTTTTTGTTTGATCACGATTATAGTACAAACCGACAATCCAACTAAGAGCTGAGTCGCCTTGTGAAACTAAACGTAATTCTTGCGTGAAAGTATCTATATCAGAGGTGTCTTTGGTAAAGGCAGGGAAATCTGCGTAACCACTCCAGATATCCTGCATTAATAAGTCAGTTTGGTCACGTTGACCTACTTGCTCATAAGTTGAAAAACCGGTGGCAGAAACCAGCTCGGCAAAACCTAAATCCATTGCTAACTCAAGACTTAATAAGGTGTCTTCTTTTTTATTTGGTTCTTCATAACGATAAGCCGACTCAAATTGGCCAATGTGTGAAGAAATAGGGTTAGTTGTACTCAGAGTATTGTACTGCACAATTGAATTACCACCATTCTCTTGCTTTTGGTAATAATAATTTAACGTGCCATCGAACCAATCAACTGGTTGCCAACGAATAGATAAACGCACAGTCGTTATTTGCTCATCATTAGCATCTTCTTTGCTTTTTATGTTTGCAGCGACATCTTGTGGGTCATTCCAATCTGGATCTGAATTAGAAACCCCTGGCTCCTTAATTAAGTAATTATAATCAACATAACCTGGATTATCGTAATAATTCAGGTTAATACGTACAGCTAACTCATCTTCAATGATGGGCGTATTAAATATAAAACCCGCTTCTGCGCCAGTACCATCACTTTCACTCAAAGCAAATATATCACCGGTAATACTACCTTCAGTAATGTCTAACTCTGCTTTTTTAGGAATATAACGTATTGCCCCACCCATGGTGCCTGCACCATACAAAGTGCCTTGTGGACCAATTAATACTTCAACGCGCTCCATATCCGTCAAACGAAGATCAGCATTAGTCGCTATTTCCCCTAGATATGTGGCAACTGTACCGCCATCAGCGCTTCTATCTGAAGAGTTTGTATTTAAGCCACGCACGATTATCGATGCACCTTCTCGCCCACCTTGATCCGAAATTGTTAAACCGGGTACCCAGCGAGCAATATCTTCGGCCACAGAAATGTTTTGATCTTTCATTACATCACCATCAAGTGCAGTGATATTTAACGGCGCTTCTTGTACCGTCGAGGCACGACGTGATGCCGTTACTGAAATACGTTCAATGCCAACAACCTCTTGTTTCTTTGGCTGCTCTTCGGCGGCAAGGCTAGATACCGATAAAGTACTAGTAATTGCTAAAAACAGTATCGACTTATTAAATAATTTAATGTTTTTCATGCTTTCTCCCATAGTTTTTTGATTTAGTTATTTATTATTTTAATTTTATTGTTCTTATTCTTGTTCTTATTGGTGTTACCTCTAGTTCAGCTCTCTATCACTGTTACACTCTGCCCTTTAGCAATAACGTGTTTGATGGCCAATGTAGTGGCATCAAGCAAGTTAACATCAGCATCATTTCCCACTTTTATCTGCCCTTTTTGCATTAACGACAAAATGTTGGCAGGTGATTTAGTAATGCTAGCTAATGCGAGCGCTAATGGCACTTGATGTACTAAAACCGCATCTACCATGGATTGATGTAGGCTACTCACTCTGCCAACTTCCAATTCAATAAGTTGCCCGTGCTCATCAAAGGTAGGTAAACTGGCATTACCATCTGAGCTCATGGTTAACTGACTAATATCAATGCCTTCTGCCAAAGCCATGGCTAATGCTTTAGCTGCCGGTGTTTCACCTTGTTCGATGATTTGCTCGGTTGTGCTGGTGGTGAAGTCTAAATTCCCCCCCTGTTTCGCATAATCAAAACCAGCTTCGAGTAAGGCTTTATTACGGTTGATATGTGTTGGATAAAATTGAGAAATAGGGATATCTGTCTGCTCAACTACACGAGTAAGTTTTGACAGTTTTGCCGGTTCGTCACCAACGTGAATACTGACAATACCTTTTTTTCCAGCAAGCATGCCGCCTACACGAGCCTCGGAAGCGACTCTGGCCATTTCAGCTACGCTCATTTGTGAACTGCGGTGATCAGCTATTGCCACTTCACCAACGCCAATAAACTTCTCAATTAACATGATGTCGCGTTTAACTGACTCAGTAATAGACACCATTGGAAAGTGGTAAGAGCCGGTATAACAATAGGCCGACAAGCCCTGCTCTTCTAGTCCATAAGTTTTGGCAAGCAAGTTCTCTAAACTACGCGTTTCTGCATCAGTACCTAGCGCGCCAATCACGGTAGTAACACCACCAATAAAGGCTTCATCTACATGCATTTCAGGGGTCCGAGTAGCATAACCACCTTCACCACCACCGCCTGTTATATGCACCAGCGAGTCAACAAAACCAGGGGTAAGAATTTGTCCGCTGGCATCAATAACCTCGGTTAATTCATTGGTCATGTGAGATAAATCATCTTCAATGGCTATAATTTTATTTGCCGCTATAAGTACATCTTTTATTCCAAGCGATGTCGGAGAATATACTTGAGCATTTCTGATTAATTTCATAATCATCCTTTAGGTAATATTTAACATCACGGCTGAAACCATGAACGCCATGGCAACACAGGCCATTAACAACATAAAACGCCAGATAAACTTGGCCCAAACAAACCAATCAATATTGGTAACACCCAAGCAACCGATTAATGCGGCAGAGGTAGGAATAATGATATTTGTTAAACCATCACCGAGCTGAAAAGCGAGTACCGCTACTTGTCGTTGCAGCCCAATAATATCGGATAAGGGAGCCATAATTGGCATGGTGAGAGCCGCCTGACCAGAGCCCGAAGCAATAAAGAAATTGAATACCGACTGAAAGATAAACATACAAACGGCAGAGAGTGCTTTTGGCAATTCAGCTAACAAGTTACCTGCATAATACAACACTGTATTAAGTACTGAAGGCTCTGAAGCTTGATCACCACCAAGTATGATAACGATACCTTTGGCCATACCAACAATCATAGCGGCGGGTAATAACTCTTTCGCCCCGGATTTAAAAGCATCAGCTACTTCATTCACTTTAAGACGCTTACCAATAATGGCGACAAAACCAATCACGCAACCCAAGGTGAAAAACTGACTGGCTATTTCAGGAATGTAATAGCCACGTGCAACCACACCCCAAATAACCCAAAGTATACCGACTAAAAAAGTCGTTAATAAAACACTATCAACAGCTGTAAAACTTGCCTTATTGTCGCTATGAATTAACGCCTCTTGGCTGGAGTCATAACAAGGCGATAAACTTGGGTGTTTTTTAATTTTACGGGCATAGCGCATGGTAAATACTACGCCTAAGATAGTAAAAACAGTCCACAATACCACTCTAAACTCAAGCGCAGACATAAGTGGTAAACCGGCAATGCCTTGAGCAATAGCAACACTAAATGGGTTCATCCAAGAGGTGGCAAAACCAATTTGAGTAGCAACATAAGTTACTAATACTGTAGTGATACCGTCATAACCAATGGCGCGCATTAAGGGTAGCAGTACAATGCAAAAAGCAATGGCCTCTTCTCCCATGCCAAAAACGGCGCCAGCAAAGGAAAATAACACAAACAAAATTGGAATAAATGCTTGCTCTAATTTTTGCGTTTTTTCTATTAAGGCTAAAATGCCATTATCGATAGCATGCGTTTTCATAATAATGCCAAACGCACCGCCTGTTAAAATAATAAACATCATAACGCCAATGGCTGAACCCCATTTGTCGCCAGATACCATGCCCTCAAAGGCAAAATTTAAGAAACCAATGTTGCCACCCTCAGCGAATAAAGGTACACCTGCTTGCTGCTCAGCAAACTGAAAACTACCAGCAATTAACTTAGTGGTATTAGTGATAGGATCAAGCTCTACTTGATAAAAGCCTGCGGGGATAAAGTGCGTGGCAATTGCTGCCAACATCACGATAAAAAATAGGATAATAAAAGCATCCGGCATCGATTTTTCACTAACCAAAGACGTATTTTTCATCTCATTGGTGTGTGAATTATCGAGCGAACTACTTTCATTATTGACTTGGTCAATATTCATGTTAATTCAACTTTTAAAATACAATAGGTTTATAGATATTTCTAATTTTAGTGCAAAACAAGGGAGACATAGTTATCTCCCTTGTTTTTATGAACTTAAAAGAAATAAGTCATCGACAAACGATAGTTTGCCCCTAGTGCATTAGCGTTAAGAGAATCATAACCACGACTTGATGAGTAAGCCGTTGGTGGTTCTTCGTCTAATAAGTTATTAACCGTAAAGTTAACATTCATATTTTCAAAATCATAACCAACGTTAGCACGAAGTGTTAACCAAGAATCAACATCTCTTTCGTCACTTTCATCAAGTAAACCTTTATCAAACATTTCGTCAATTTCTCTGCCCTTAAGGCCAGAAATGTCATCTTGATAGCCATCAGTATATTCAGCCGTTAAACTGGTATAGAAAGAATCTGCTGACCAACTTACTTTAAAATTAGCAATAGTTTCAGGGTACGTATACGTGCCTATAAGCGCTTCAACCTCGTTAGAGCCAGGTTTATTACGTTCAAATTCAAGGTAATGGGTACCATTAAGGCTAAAGCCTAGTGTTCCTGCTGAGAAGTCAACTTTATGATCAAAATCAAAGTCGATGCCTGACACCGTTTGTTTACCGGTATTTTCTAATTTAATCACATGATCACGATAAAGTGGTAAACCGTCATCCCCTCGATTAAACGCAGAATATGCCGTTAATATTTCGTCAAGGTTAGCGCCATCTTCATTAATCAATCGTCCACTGGCATCTTCAAAAGTCACAAAATTGTCATCTTGATCGTAATCGCCATTACAAAGAACAGCATCATACGAAATACCTTCTTCGCCTACAGGCACCACGCCACAATGACGTAAGCTAACATCTGCCTCAGCACGCGCTAAAACTGCAGTCATATCGGTATCAACTAGGTCTTCATGCTCAAACGACCAATAATCGATGGTTAAATTGGTATTTTGTGTTGGGCTAAATGCAATACCCACACTGATTGCTTCCGAGTTTTCAGCTTTTAAATTAGGATTACCTAGCTCTAACGTATTAGGACTACTTTCAAACGTTTCACCACCACAATATAATTGAGAAACTCGTGCATTTGCACCACAATCATAAGTCGAGGTAGTCGTACGTAACTTAGTACCCGCTTGAGTTAACGATGGTGCACGGAATGATGTAGACCATGAGGCACGTAAGGCAATTGAATCAATGGGGCGGTAGGTAATACCTACTTTAGGGTTGAAGGTATCACCAAAATCGTCATAATTATCATAACGACCAGCTAATTGTACTTCAACCTTATCACCAACTGGCACATAAAATTCAGCAAATGCACCATATTGAGTCCGGTCAGCTTCAGATAAGCTTGAGCCAAAACCAAAAACATCGACTAAATATTGATTTTCAGCTCGTGCTCTAGCGTTAAGAGAAGGAACATCGGTTATTTCTTCTTTACGTGCTTCAACACCAAAAGCCGCGCTTACAATGTTGTCACCAAATTCAAATAATTCACCTGAGATACGTGCGTCCCAAGCATAAACCGTACTTTCACCATCACGGGTTGGTTTTTCTTGTGCTAAGGCTAATAAGGCATCGTTATCAGCATTACCTGCCAAGAAGGGGTTGTACATGCCCGCTACTAATGAAGAGGCACCACAAGATAATGCATCGTTATCAAAGTCATAATCAGCAACTGAACCATCACTACATAATTCGCCGTTAACAACTGCCGTATATTTATAACGGTTATAAATACCTGATATACCTTCTTGTTTTGACTCTGATTTAGAAAGGGTAATACCCGTCTCCCATTCCCAATCACCAATATCACCTGACAAACTTGACACTAAACGCACAGCTTGTGTTTCTACTTCAATAGTTCTCGGTGTTGCAAAGCGACCATCGTATCTAAAACCATATCGGTATTGACCCGCTGGATCATAAGTCCCTGTATCATTGTCATAATCACCAAGCTGTGTATCATATCGTGAAAAATAAACATCATCAGTAAAATCAAAACCATAAAGGTTTAATAACGCTTCTTCGGGTGCCCAAGCTCCATCCATATCATCAAGTTGATTGATAGGTGCAGGGCTAGAATTTGCCGTCGACTTGCTTTGAGAGTAGAACAAGTCTGTACTCCATACTAAATCACCTATCTCTCGGTTAAAGATAAAACCAGCAGAGCTTGTTTCTAAATTGCTATTTAGCTGGGCATCTTCGTTACTATAATAAGCACAGATATCTTCGCCATACTCTGTTGTTACTAGGTCTGTTTTACAATCTGGATTGGCAATTTCTAAATAGTTGCCATCATCATCTTGTAAGTTTGATGAGTTATAATAAATGTTTGGCGTTTTTGATAAATATGAATAGGAATTTTCTAATAATGGCGATTTAGTAAAATCACGATCTTGTGCGCTAAAGGCATCACGCGAGGAGTGATCAGCAAAGACAGTTAAGTTACCACCAGCAATCTCAGTACCATAAACAAAATTTAGGTTAAACTTACTTTCATTTGATGATTCAAGGGTATCGCCGTAGGATGCATTAAACTCAGCACCTTGATAATCTTTTTTCAAAATATAATTGATAACGCCAGCAACCGCATCTGCACCATAAATTGCGGAAGCGCCTGTGGCTAACACTTCAATACGTTCAATTGCAGCTAGCGGAATACCATTAATATCAACAAAATTCTCTGTACCTGATGCAAATGAGCTAGCCGCAACACGACGTCCATTGATCAATGTTAATGTTGATGATGGGCCTAAACCACGTAATGATGCTGCAGCTTGCCCGGCAGGAGAACCCGTAGAGGTAGCGCCACTTTCACTGGTTGAAAAAGAACCGTCACCACCGCGAGTTTGACTCAGTTGCGCCATTAATTCTGAAATATTGCTAGCGCCTGAATTTCTTATATCTTTAGCGTTAATGACTACAAGAGGCTGAGTACCCTCAAGATCAACACCTTTAATTCGGCTACCAGTAACGACAATTTTTTCAACTTCTTTTTCTGCAATGGCATCTTGCTCAGAAGCATTTACATAAATTGGCGACAAAAAAGTACTACAAACGGCCATGGCTAGGCACGAAGGCTTAAAAACTTTCATATTTTAACTCTCTGAATTTTTTAGTATAAATTTAATGCAAAGCAGCAAAGTCACTCAAAAAAAGTGTACAAGTGTGCTGATGCAAAGATTTATTTTTTATTTTAATTTGAGTTTTTGGATGAGTAGAAAACGAGATCTAAACTCCGGAAAACAAAGGGATTGTTTTCTAGTGTTTACTCGTCAAACCACTCTGAAAGGTAGTAATTTGAATAAGAATATGTTGTAAGTGCGAATGCTTTCTTGTACATATATAAGGGTCTTGGGTTGCCTAACGTTTCATTAAAAAGTTTGTTTGCCGCAAACTTTTCAAAAATTTGCTTATTTATAAATACCGCTGTCTTACTTGGTTGTCAACTGTATTTT
>CAJXYE010000022.1 GCA_913063325.1 uncultured Colwellia sp.
AAAGTAACTCATACGATGGGTTATAAACAACTTCGTTAACATCGTTGATGCCGTATTGTGACAAATCAATTGAGTTTATTGGGGCGGTCATAGCAAGTTCACTCCTAAGTATGACAAATTCTAATTAAGTAATATAAGTGATGAATCACGTTCTGAAAGTTTTCAGGCTGTCTTCATTATGGGTATTTTAAGATAATAGTGAACAAAACGAAAGTAAAAAGTTCTTTAATATGAAAGTTTTCATTATAAGCAACATGAATGGTGGCGATGAAAACTATATCTCTATGGACTTAATTGTGCTGAGGCTAGGTAATTAAAGGGGTTTGTTGATGTATATTGTTAGCCTTAATTACCACTATGTGGAATAAGTGATAATCAAGGCAGGGTATTTTAACGTAGAATGATTAAAAAATGCACTGCTTTATTAATGATTAACTTTCGAAGTGAAACTTTTCAGGCTAAGTTCATCAAAGTCGTAAGTCGTAATGCAATAATCACAAGTCATTGAAATTTTTCCTTGCTCAGCTAGTATAGCTTTGATCTCACTTGGCTCTATTTGAGAAATAGCGGATAAACATTTATCTGCAGAACAACCACATAGGTAACTAACGGGTTGAGGCTCAAAAATATTTACTTTCTCTTGATGGTATAAGCGGTAAAGTAATGCTTCTGCTTCTAAAGAAAATATCTCTTCACTTTTAATGGTATTAGTAAGCTGACATAAGTGCTCAAAGTCACTTATCTGTTGCTCTTTGTTTTCAATGCTACCATCTCCATCGGGTAATAGTTGTACTAAAGCGCCAGCAGATAATTGCTGTTCAGTATTACTAAACAACCAAATTTTAGTCGGAATTTGCTCCGAAACTTCAAAGTAATGGGCTAAACAGTCAGCAAGATTATCTTTATCTAAAGCGACAACACCTTGATAGGCCTCACCAACTTCTGGACGGATAGTAATAATCATGGTGCCTTTACCTATTAAGGTTTGTAGTGTGTCAGCGGATGTTTCTTCTGCTATTTTGGCAATGCCACGCATTTGCTGGTTATTGTTGCCACTGACAGACATATAACCAACAGGACCATCACCTTGCAGTTGAACGGTAATATCACCTTCAAATTTTAATGTTGCGGTTAAAAGGCAAGTTGCACTAAGTAGCTCGCCTAATAATTTTTGAACACCCGCGGGGTAATTATGGTTTTTAATAATACTTTTAAAGCTACTATCTAATTGTACCAGTTCACCACGGGCATGGGCGTCGGAGAATAAGTAGCGATTTAATACATTGAATTGGCTCATGGTTGTTAGATCCTTTCTTTAAATTCACGTAGTTTTCTACGTTGTTTTTTATCTGGTTTAGTGTCGCTAGCAGGACTCAGTAATATGCCTTGCTTACGTGCTAGGGAGTTTTTCTCTCGAGTTGCAATGCTTTGTTTGCTTTCTTGATATAAGGTTTGTGCAAAAGTAGCATCACTACGTTTATCAGCTAAGGCAATAACCGTGATTTCTTTTTCTTCAAAGCCTTGTCTTATCTTTATTATATCACCGATTGATACGGCTTTTCCTGCCTTAGTGCGTTGGCCATTGTAAAAAATCTTTCCGCCATCAATCATTTGTTTGGCAATAGCGCGAGTACGATAAAATCTAGCAGCCCACAGCCATTTGTCTAATCGAGTTGAGTGAGTTTGAGGGGTCTTACTTATTGACATAATAAACCTAACAGCTGGAACTTATATAAAAAGAATGGGTCTTAAATTATTATATACCCGTTATCATGCAAAGTGCACTCTGAAACCCGTATCTTGGTTAGTAACAGCTAGAACAGTAATTATTTACCTACCTATAGCTTTTTTGTTACTACTTTATTTGCTCAAATAGGTTAAAAAGTCCGGCTATGACTTGTTGCTGGCCTTGTGGTCAAGTATCATTCGTATTTACGTAACAAAAATATAACATAGGGCTATGGCTATATATGTTAGATTTTTCAAAAGAATAACAATATAAATAGCTATGGTACTTCCCACTAATATGACAGCTTTCAAATCCATTCTCATGCTACTTTGTCATCGACGTGCTGCGCAATTAGTCATTGCATTGCTATTAGTATACATAGCCTATATAAGCGCAAAGATAACTTGGTTAGTGGTACCACAAAATCAATTAAGTCATAATACTTCGATTAATAACAACTCACAAAACTTCAACGGCAATAAAGAAAGTAAGACAATAAATGTGGCTAATATTCAAAAACTGAATCTTTTTGGCCAATATAATGAAAGTATTGACGAAGAAGCTCTGCTTGAAATGAGCGATGTACCTGAAACAACATTAAATTTAACCTTGACTGGTCTGGTTGCCAGTGATGATAAGTCTATCGCAGCGGCTATTGTTGAAAATCAGGGACAACAAAATACCTATGGCATTGGTGATACTATTATTGGTACACGGGCCACTCTTGAGCAAGTATTGATGGACCGAGTGATCATTAAACAGTCAGGTCGACTGGAAACTTTAATGCTTGATGGTTTTGACTACAACCAGACAGTGCCAAGAAAACCTCGACCAGCACTGGCCTCAAAACCTCCGCGTTTAGGTGTGGTTGATCAACGTAGTAATAAAGAATTAACGGCAACAGCTAAAAACCTTCGCAATGAACTTTCTAATAATCCAGAAAAAATAGGTGATTATTTACGTATATCACCGAAACGTAAAAATGGAAAAGTAGTAGGCTACATATTACGTCCTGGTAAAAAAACAGAGTTTTTCAAACAAGCAGGTTTAAAAGCGGGGGATGTGGCTGTTGAAATGAACGGCTTTGATTTAATTGCCCCTACACAAGCGATGCAAGCAATGGCCGAAATGAAAAAAGCACGTGATATTTCATTATTGGTTAACCGACAGGGTAATTTGACAGAAATACTGATTAGCTTAGATTAAAAGTCTGAGTTAATAGAATTAATTAACGTAACAATTAAGCTATATACTGAACTATAAAGACTTTCTTTTAACGATTGTCTAATAAAATAATACAGCAGAGATACTCATAATGATGAAAAAGTTTTTACTAATTCTAACGACAGCAATAGCCATCAATTGCTTATGTTTCGTTGGTCAAGCCAGTGCAGGGCGATACTCTCCAAGCTTTAAAGGTACTGAAATCAGCGAATTCGTTACTATAGTCGGTAAGCACTTGAAAAAGACTATGATTATCGATCCTAATGTTCGCGGAAAAATTAATGTCCGTAGCTATGATATGTTAACAGAAGAGCAGTATTATCAATTTTTTCTTAATGTTCTTGAAGTCTATGGTTATGCCGCGGTAAAAATGGACAATAATATTGTCAAAATCATTCGTAATAAAGATGCTAAAACGGCCGCTATCCCGGTAATCGGTGATAATAGTAATATTATTGGTGATGAAATGGTTACCCGTGTCGTTGAAGTAAAAAATGTTACGGTACGTGAATTAGTACCTCTTTTACGACAATTATCAGATCAAGCCGGTGGCGGTAATGTAGTAAATTACGACCCAGCAAATGTGATTATGTTAACGGGTACGGCGTCAACCGTTAATAGACTGGTTAAAATAATTGAACGTGTCGATAGAGCTGGCGATCAAGATGTTGAAATCATCAAACTTAAATATGCATCCGCGGGTGAAATGGTGCGTATTATTGAAGCGATGAACAAACCAACTAGCGGCAAAGCGGGTCAACCGACTTTCTTAATTCCTAAAATTGTTGCTGATGATAGATCAAATAGCGTTATTGTCAGTGGTGAAGTTAAAGCGCGAGAACGGGTAACTCGTTTAGTCAAACGTTTAGATAGCGAATTAGAAAGCAATGGTAATACTTATGTTCATTACCTGAAATATTCTAAAGCTGAAGATTTAGTTAAAGTATTACAAGGCGTTAGCGATTCTATTTCTTCAGAAACAAAACCAGCGACGTCAAAATCACGCAGCAGTAAAAAGCGTAATGTCAGCATTGAAGCGCACGAATCAACCAATGCCTTAGTGATTACCGCACAGCCTGATATGTTGCGCTCTTTAAAGGAGGTTATTCGTCAACTCGATAAACGTCGCGCGCAAGTCTTAGTTGAAGCTATTATCGTTGAAGTTTATGAGACAGATGGCGTTAGCTTAGGTGTGCAGTGGTATAACGAAGCGGGTGGTTTTACCCAGTTTACCAATGGCCCTGCCAGTATTTCTTCGATTGCTGCCGGTGCTAAAGCTGCTGAAAGTACGCCGGGAAATACTGTTACCACGATTGATTCTAATGGTAACCCGGTAACAACGACTAATCCTTCTACTGATGGTGACTACAGCATAATTGCGCAAGCACTCGGTAATGTGAGTGGCATGATGTTTGGTATTGCTAAAAATGATTGGGGCGCGATTGTGCAAGCGGTTAGCGCAGATACCAACTCAAACATTTTAGCCACTCCAAGTATTACAACCTTAGATAACGAAGAGGCATATTTTATTGTCGGTCAAGAAGTACCAATTATTACCGGTTCAGCAACGGGCGATAATAATTCTAACCCATTCCAAACCGTAGACCGTCAAGAAGTGGGCATTAAACTTCGTGTTACACCACAAGTCAATGAAGGTAATGCGGTACAGCTTACCATCGAACAAGAAACGTCTTCGGTTAGTGGTAATACCGGTGTTGATATCTCTATCAACAAAAGAGAGATTAAAACCACAGTGATGACTGATAGTGGTGATACTGTGGTGCTTGGTGGTTTGATTGATGAAGATGTTCAAGAGAGTGTGCAAAAGGTACCAATCCTTGGTGATATCCCTTTTATTGGTCACTTGTTTAAATCAACTAGCAATAGTACGCGTAAACGTAATTTAATGGTCTTTATACGTGCGACTATTGTCCGAGATTCTGCGTTTATGACAGAAATCAGTGAGTCTAAGTATAACTACATTCGCGCCGATCAAATTCGTAAACACGAAGAAGGTTTGTCATTAATGAGTAATGAAAATATGCCCATTTTACCGCAGTGGCAAGACAACTTAACGTTACCACCATCATTTAATGAATATCAGAAAAAGCTTGATGAAAAAAATATTGAACTGCCTAAACCGCCGACAGCTAAAGAAGGCGTCGCTGCGGAAGAGAAGCAATAATGTCTGATGAAGTAGCAGTAACTGCAAGTGATGAGCTTGATAAAGAGCAAGTAAGCAGTAGTTGGTTATTACCATTTTCGTTTGCTAAACGACACAATGTCCTTATTTCTACTAATGAAGACAGTGGTGGCTATATTTTACACTGCTTAGCCGATGTTAATTTTGATATTATCTTGGAAGTACGTCGCCTACTCAAAGCGCCATTTGATTTTGATTTTTTGCAGCCAACAGCTTTTGAGTTGTTACTTACCCAAGCTTATCAAAGAGACTCTTCTGAGGCTCAGCAGATGATGGAAGATATTGGTAATGAAGTTGATTTATATTCTCTTGCCGATGAGTTTACCGAAAGCGAAGATTTACTTGAAAACGAAGATGATGCGCCAATCATTAAGCTGATTAATGCCATGCTTAGTGAAGCCATTAAAGAGGGTGCTTCAGATATTCATATTGAAACTTTTGAAAATACCTTACAAATTCGTTTTCGCGTTGATGGGGTTTTACGAGAAGTACTTAAGCCCAATCGAAAATTAGCCTCTTTATTAGTTTCACGTATAAAAGTGATGGCAAAACTCGATATTGCTGAAAAGCGTATTCCACAAGATGGTCGGATCTCATTGCGTATAGGTGGCCGCGCTGTTGATGTGCGAGTTTCAACTATGCCAACAGGTCATGGCGAACGTGTGGTATTACGGTTATTAGATAAAAATGCAGCTCGCTTAGATTTGAAAGATTTGGGGATGACAGATAAAAATCGTCGCAATTTCTCTAAGCTTATTGAAAAGCCTCATGGCATTATCTTAGTTACAGGGCCAACCGGCTCAGGTAAAAGTACCACGCTTTATGCGGGTTTAATGCAAATTGATGCCAAAGAACGTAATATTTTAACCTGTGAAGACCCGATTGAATATGCCATTGAGGGCATAGGGCAAACGCAAGTGAATACTAAAGTCGATATGACCTTTGCTCGTGGATTACGTGCCATTTTACGTCAAGATCCTGATGTGGTGATGGTAGGTGAAATTCGTGATTTAGAAACCGCGCAAATTGCCGTACAAGCTAGTTTAACAGGTCACTTAGTGTTATCAACCTTGCATACCAATACTGCTGCCGGTGCTATAACCCGTATGGAAGATATGGGCGTAGAGCCATTTTTACTGTCTTCAAGTTTATTGGGTGTGTTAGCACAACGTTTGGTACGAACACTTTGCCAACATTGTAAAGAAAGTCACTTACCTGATGAAGAAGAGCGACATTTATTAGCCTTAGCGGATGATAACAAAGCAACCATTTATCGCGCTGTTGGCTGTAAGGAATGTAGCTTTAAGGGCTATCGTGGGCGAATGGGGATTCATGAGTTACTACCGGTAAATGAAGAAATTCGAGAAATTATTCATAATGGTCATGGTGAGCAAGCTATTGAAAAATATGCCCGTAAAGCCAATGCAAGCATTCGTCAAGATGGCTTTGATAAAGTCATGCTTGGACAAACCACTTTAGAGGAGGTCTTGCGGATTACTCGTGAAGACTAACTTACTAAGGCTTAATTATGGCAGCATTTGAATACCAAGCGGTAGATAGCCGTGGTAAAACGAAAAAAGGTGTAATCGAAGGTGATACACCTCGACAAGTGCGCGGCTTGTTACGAGATCAAGGCTTAATGCCAACGGTTGTCACGCCAACTTTAGCTAAACGTAAAACTGAAAATGATAAAGCTGGTTTCACGGCGAGTTTCGGTCAAAGTGCAGCAGGAAAGGTTTCCGCAGCAGAGCTTGCCCTCATCACTCGACAATTAGCTACTTTAGTTGAATCAGGCTTGCCGTTAGAAGAATCTTTAATGGCGGTTGGTGAACAATGTGAAAAAAATCGTATAAAAAGTATGATCATGGGCGTTCGAACCAAAGTGACCGAAGGTTATGGTTTATCGGAAAGTATGGCTGAATACCCAAAAGTATTTAATCGCTTATATCGGGCTATGGTCGCTGCGGGTGAAAAGTCAGGTCACTTAGATAAAGTGCTTAACCGTTTAGCTGATTATACTGAGCAACGACAACAAATGCGCTCACAACTTATCCAAGCACTGGTTTACCCAATTATTATGACAGTGGTTGCTGTTGGTGTAATCGCTATTTTATTAACGGCAGTAGTACCTAAAATTGTTGGCCAGTTTGAACATATGGGTGAAAATTTACCTGGCACTACGCAGTTTCTTATTGCCAGTAGTGACTTTCTTCGTGATTATGGTTTAGTGCTAGTAATACTGGTTGCAGCACTGATGTTATTGTTTTCACAATTGCTGAAGAAACCTGATTTTGAAATGGCCTTTCACAAATATCTATTGCGTATACCTGGTGTAGGTAAAGTCGCTAGGGGCATTAATACGGCACGTTTCGCTCGCACCCTAAGTATTTTAACGGCCAGCGCTGTTCCTCTATTGGAAAGTATGCGGATTTCGGGTCAAGTACTTGATAATTTATACATTAAACAACAAGTAAGTGCCTCTACCGATAAAGTACGAGAGGGGGCAAGCTTACGTGTATCATTGGAGCAAACTAAATTGTTTCCACCCATGATGTTGCACATGATTGCCAGTGGCGAAAAAAGTGGCAAATTAGAGCATATGTTAGGTCGTGCTGCTGACAACCAAGATAGAGAATTTGAAGCGTTAGTGAGTATTTCCTTAAAAGCGTTTGAACCAGCGCTTATGGTTGCGATGGCAGGTGTGGTACTTTTTATTGTGATGGCAATTTTACAACCAATTTTACAACTTAATAGCATGGTCGGCGGCTAAAAGTGACACGACATTTAACGGTAACTTATTCCTAGAGTAGTTGCCGAAACCTTAATTTATCAGACGTTAGGAAAGTAGTATGAACATAAAAAAAGTACAAGGTTTTACCTTATTAGAAGTGATGGTAGTTATTGTTATTTTAGGTATTTTAGCCAGTATGGTTGTACCTAACTTAATGGGTAGCCAAGAGCGCGCTAATATGCAAAAAGCCATTTCGGATGTCACTGCACTAGAGACGTCTTTGAGTTTATATAAAATGGATAACTATGATTATCCAACGACAGAGCAAGGTTTAGAGGCTTTAGTTGATCAAACCGATATTGAGCCTGAGCCACGTCGTTTTCCTGAAGATGGTTATATTAAACGTTTACCAAAAGATCCTTGGGGCAATGAGTATGTTTTATTGAATCCAGGTGAACAGGGTAAAATGGATGTGTTTTCAGTTGGCCCAGATGGTGAAGCCGGTACAGAAGATGATATAGGCAATTGGAACTTGGGCGACTTCCAGTAGTTTCTGTCTTACCTTGTCGCTGTAAAACTCAATTAAGGCGTCAATTGTACTCATTGACTAGCGTCAATTCCGTGCATTTTTCTTGTAATTGGGCTTTACAGCTTAAAGGTAAAACGTAACTTAATTTTCTTATGAAACTAAAAGCATTAGACCGAGCACAATTAATATCAAAACAACGTGGCTTTACCTTAATTGAGGTAATGGTGGTTGTGGTGCTAATTGGTTTAATGGCCAGTTTGGTGCAATTTAACTTTTCTGGTAATAAACCTGAAGATAAGTTAAAGCATGAAAGTGCGCGTTTTGCTGCCATTTTTGAAGTGGCTGCCGATTACGGTATGTTGAATAATATTGAGTTGGGTTTAATTGTTAAAAAAGATAGCTATCAATTCCTAGGTTATGACGGTACCCGATGGACTGAAATTCCAGAACAAGACTGGCAAGCTAATGTTACTGTTCCTGAAGATATAGTATTAAGCATAGAGCTTGATGATTTACCCATTGAAGAACCCATGCTTTTTGATGCTGATACTTTTAAAGAAAAGGATGAAGATGACTTCACTTTACTATCAAAAGAAGAGCAAGAAGAAAAAATAATCCCTCAGGTCTATATTCTTTCTGGCGGCGATCTAACGCCTTTTAGTGTTACTTTTCGTTTAAATGAAGAGTTAACTTTTACTGATGATGCTCAAGATTTAGCTTACCGCGTTACTGGTATCTATAGCATTCCGTTAACTATTGAAGGACCCGTTCTCGATGATTAATGTCACTAAGCCTTTTAATAGCGTGCAGAAATCAGGCTTTACCTTAATAGAGGTGATGTTAGCCATGGCTGTTTTTGCTATAGCTGGTGTGGCATTACTGGGTGTTGCCGATAATAATTATCGTCATATTAGCCATTTAGAAGAACAAATGTTTGCTAATTGGGTTGCCTCCAATCAGTTGGTTGAAGTGAGTTTAGATAAAACTTGGCCGCCAAAAAACAATCGTAAAGGTAAAGTAGAAATGGCAGGCCGAACTTGGTATTGGCAGCAAAAAGTTGTAAAAACAGCCAATAAAGAACTGCGTGAATTAACAATGCAAGTCAGGCTAAAAGAAGATGACGAATTAGTCAGTGCTAGCTTGATGACTTATCTTGCGCAGGATAAACCCTGATGAAAATGGTTAACAATAAAATCATCAGAGAGGCTAAAGCAAGTCAGCAGGGCTTTACGCTGCTAGAAGTTTTAATTGCTGTTGCTATCTTTTCTGCGGTGAGTTTAGCTAGTTTTACCATTTTTGATACTGTTTTACGTGGCGATGAAAATTCAAAGATACGTAGTGATAGGCAAAATGAGTTGCAGCGTGCTTTTTTATTAATTGAGCGAGATTTCACTCAAATAGCAAAGCGTAATATGCGTGTTAACGGTGAAGCGCCAAGTGATAGTTTTTTACAAACGGCAGATGATAGCTTTTTAGCTAATGAGCAAGCTATCGCCTTTGTTCGTAACGGTTGGACAAATCCAGGTTTATTATTACCGCGAAGTGATATGCAAAATGTTGCTTATCGACTTGAGGAAGAAACACTGCAACGCCTTCATTATAATTTTGTTGACGCCGTGGTTGGCCAAGAGCCAAAAATTAGGCCACTAATAAGCCAAGTAACTAGTTTAGCTTTTGAGTTTTATGATGGCAAAAAGTGGCAAGAGAAATGGTCTGGAAACACATTACCGCAAGCGATTGCCATTGAAATTGAAACACTTGATTATGGTTTGATCCGCCGTCAGTTTTTAGTTGCGGGTGATCTTAGTGCTGATGATAAGGCTAAAACCTAACTGATGATTATTACGCGGCTTTCAGTTAGTTTAATTGTATCAAACCAAAGAGGTGTAGCTTTAATTACCGTCATGCTTATTGTCGCTTTATGTTCAATCATTGCAGCGCAGATGACCACCCGTTTGCAAACGCAAATGCAGCGTAGTACTAACATTAGCTTTAACCAACAAGCGTATTGGTATGCATTAGGCGCAGAAGCCTTTACCAAGCGGGTATTGATTAAAGCGTTTAAAGATGAACCTAAGGTAACCCATCTTGAACAAATTTGGGCTGAAGAAGGCAATAACTATCCGGTTGCTTTTGGCGAAATAAGTGGTGAAATCACGGACTTGCAAAGTTGCTTAAACCTTAATGCTTTACATCCTAAAGCAAAAACAAAAGATGAAGCCGCGGATAGTGGAGCTGGCAGTTCAGCTAAAGCTGATAGTAAAACAGAAAGTAACAGCGCTTCATCAGGTAAATCAGCGAGTGATAAGCAATTACCAGCGGCAACTGTGTTAGAAGGGCTTATTGTTAATTTAAATATTGAAGGTATCGGTAACTTTGAAGCTGAAGCTATGGTGAATGCGTTAACTGATTGGTTAGATAGTAATGATATGATAACGGGCGCAGGTGGTGCTGAGGATAACGATTATGCATCACGTGAATTTCCATACCTTGCGGCAAATAGTTATTTAGCTAGTGTTAATGAATTAAGGCTTGTTGAGCATTTTACTCCAGCAGTTATTTTAGCGTTGACACCTTATGTATGCGTATTGCCACAAAATGCTCAACATTTGATCAACATCAATACACTTGATACTGAGAAGCCTGAATTATTGCAAGCTTTGCTTGATTCCACCCTAGAAGACGCACAAAACGTATTAAGTGCACGTGACAGTTCAGGTTATGAAAATGTAGAAGATTTTTATAACCTGCCTGAATTAAGTAAAATTAATATAGAAAAATGGCAAAAATCACAGTTTGTTATTGATAGTCAATATTTTAAATTGAAAGGCAGTGCGCGTTTTAATAATAGCTATTTTTCTATGAGTTCAATTATGAAAGTTAATGAAACACAACAAATTCAAGTAATTAGTCGTACTATAGGACGTAACTAGTGACAGAAACATTATTTATCCGTCTAGGAAGCCAAGCACACGATATCATTCATTGGTTGGTGGTGACTGAATCTAGCAGTGATGTGCAGGAAATAATTGCCAGTGGCGAGTTAAAAGGTGCTGAGCAGTTAAGTGAACTGACTGAAAAAGCAGAACATCGACAGGTGAAAGTCTTAGTCCCAGGCTGCGATATTTTATTAAAGTCATTAAATGTACCAGCAAAATCGTCAAAGGCGATGCGACTTGCTGTGCCTTACATGTTAGAAGATATTTTCGCTGAAGATGTAGATAAGTTGTTTTTTTCCTATGCTGATTTAGCCAATGACGCACAAGATAATAATTGCTTTACCGCTATTGTTGCTCATCAGCAGATGCAACAATGGTTGTTATGGTTAGAGCATGCAAAGCTACATACTAACTATATTTTACCTGATGTATTAGCTATGCCATTTACTCCCGATGGGTGGAGCGCAATAACCTTGGGTGATACTACCCAGGAACAAGTTATTGTTCGTCAAGGTCTCTGGCAAGGATTTACGCTAGATGCCAATGTATGGCAGTTACAATGGCCGAATTTTTCTACAGAGCAAGCTGAAGGTGCAGATGACAGTGAATTGCTCAACAGTGTCAATATTGAAGCATATTCATATCTGGCACAGAGTAATCAGTTAACAATAAAATCAATGCCTGAAGAGTTGCCTTTAGCATTAATGGCTAAAAATTATCACAGTAAATTAAATCGCTTTAATTTACTGCAAGGGCAATACAAAGTTAAAGAAGACCGTAGTTATGCTGGACAACAATGGTTATGGGTAGCAGGTATTGCCCTGTTTGCCCTATTGCTTAATTTAGGTCATAAAAGTGTGCAATTATGGCAGTTAAATGCAGAGCAAGAAAAAGTACAAGAAAGTATTATCGCCAGCTATAAGAAGACATTTCCTAAAACAAAGCGTGTACGAGTTTCAACAATCAAATCCCAATTGAATCGAGAGTTAGCTTTACTCGGTGGCACTGGAGATAAGCAAGGCTTTTTAGCTATGTTAGCAAAAGTACAACCTGCTTTTGCTAAAGTACCCGCTTTAAAGCCTGATACGTTAAAATTTGATGGTAAGCGACAAGAATTACGCATTCAAGCTACAGCGAAAGATTATCAAGCTTTTGAACAATTCAGTATTGCACTCGCAGCTGCTAATTTAACTGTTAAGCAAGGGTCGCAAAGCAACCAAGGTGAGCAAGTAACGGGATCTTTTAGTATTACTAATAAAGGCACTCGCAATGGAGCCAAAAAAGGCTCAGCTAAACGACGTAGTAATAAGGAAGCATCATAATGAAAGCATGGTGGCAACAATTAAACAGTAGAGAGCAGCGTCTTGTCGCTGCAATGACACTGGTTTTTATGGTATTTGTTTTTTATAGCGCGGTATGGAAACCCATAAATAATAGTATATCTGAAGCTAATAGTAAGTTAGCTAGACAAGTGCAGTTGTTAACTTGGGTACAAGAAAATACCACTCGTTATAAACAAGCTAAACGTGCCGGTGGTAAATCTACCCTTCGAGGCAGTATTTCAAGCGTAGCTAATCGAAGTGCTAAAGTATATAAGTTAACCATTACGCGTATGCAACCCCAAGGTGATGACTTACAGGTATGGATCGATAGCACGCCTTTTACTCAGCTATTGTTTTGGCTGGAGCACCTAGCCAATAACGAAGGCTTACAGGTTAAAGCCATAGATTTGACTCAGGGCGATAAAGTCGGTGAAGTAAAAGTTCGACGTTTGCACTTAACCAAGGCGTAGCGCAAAGTTTAGCTTAACTACTAACACCTAAAGTAACACCTGAAGTAATATCCGAAGTAACAACCAAAGAAAAATAGAGAGAGTTCATGAAAAAGTGGTTTGCCTTTTCGGCAATTTTTTTAAGTAGTTATTTAGCATTTTTATTAGCAAATGCTCCTCTTTCCCTCGTGGTAAATAATATTCAATTACCAAAGAATATTGAACTTCATGATGTTTCAGGCTCAATATGGCAAGGTGAAATTTCACGTCTTTGGGTAAATGATTATAAAATAGAAAAAGTAAAAGTATCAGTGAGTTTTTGGTCTTTACTCAGCCTGTCTCCAAGTGTTCAAGTTTTCTTTGGTGATGCCATGCTGTCTGGACCTGAAGGAAAGCTAAATTTGAGTGTTTCCGCAGAACAAGTTATATTATCAGACATGGAACTCTTTATATCAGCAAATGATATTGCCAAACAGTTACCATTACCTATTCCAGTTAGGGCTCAAGGAAATGTTGAATTATTTGTATCAGAATTAGTTATTGTTACAGGTGAGCAACTTGTCTGCTCAAGGGCTGAAGGGAACGTCACCTGGTCACGTGCTGGTGTGATCGCGTTAGAAGAAAATATTAAGCTAGGTAAATTTGCTGCTGAAATAAGCTGTGATAATGGAAAGCTGCTAGCTAAAGTATCCCCAAAAAACAACTTAGGCTTGAGTTTCGACAGTGCTTTAGTTTTAAACACTCAAAAAGTGTCTGGGAAGGGCTATTTAAAGCCTGGAGCTAAGTTTCCTTCTCAATTAAGATCAGCCTTATCATTTATTGGCCGACCAGATAATCAAGGTCGCTATCAACTAAAGTTTTAGTCGGCTTATCTTGGTAATAAAGCTATTCATCACTAAGGCTAGGTAGAGTTGGCCAATCTTTTGCGTCTAACCTGCCTTGCTCAATCATACCACCAAGACCTTGTAAGCCACCTGTGTGCAATAGCACAATACGTTCTTTGGGCTTAAAGTAACCTTGTGTTATTAAATCAAGTAAAGCGAGTATCATTTTACCTGAATAGATAGGCTCAAAGCACACGCCTGTTTGTTGGTTAAATGCGATAATACGTTTAGCATCATCGCTATTGAATTTCCCGTAACCACCACGATGAAACTGGGTTAATAACTGCCAGTTATTATGTTGCTTAGCTTCATGGGGAAGTAACTGCTTAACTTCCTCAACTAAATATTCGCCTTGCTTTAAGACTGCAATACCTAAAATTTTATGCTGAGTATTATTGGCGACACTGTCACCAGAAATTAAACCGGCTAAAGTACCACCACTGCCAACTGGGGTAATCAAGGTATCAAATTCGGCTTGATCATTTAATTCTGTCAATACCTCTGCTACACCAGGAATGGCGAATGAGTTACTGCCACCTTCAGGTATAATAAAGTGGTTAGGGTATAGTTGATTCAGTTCATCGAGATAACTTGGCTCAAAACGGCGGCGATATGTTTTTCTATCGACAAAGTGACACTGCATACCCCAATGTTGTGCCCAGCGTAAGGTGAAATTACTCGCGTAATGTGCCTCGCCTCTAATAATGCCAATACAAGGAATATTCTGTTGATGACAAGCATAAGCAAAAGCATGAATGTGATTAGAGTAACTTCCGCCAAAGGTAAGTGCACCAACATAATTGTGCTTGCTAAGGTACTCTAAATTGTATTTAAGTTTACGCCATTTGTTACCTGAAATGATATTATGCAGCATATCATCTCGCTTCACTCGAACATCAATATTGTATTTATCAAACAGAGGATGTTCTAATTTTTGTAATATTGACAGTGGCTTATGCATTATAATTCATCAAAAGTTAGTGATCAGCGAAATTAACAGCTATTATAAACAATATTACTAGTTATCTTAGTTATTATTTTGTCGATTTAAGGTTATTCGAAAATAAAAAATCATTCATAAAATAACGTGTTTTTAGTAGCGTAAATGCCTAATAAGCCTAGTTAATAGCCACTTATATTACTTGCTCTATAAGTATAACAAAGGGTAGTATTAGTAATCATTTTAGCTTCCATGTGATATTGCCTATAAATGTCTTTTTTAACAAAAATCAGTCAGTTTTTCTCAAAAAATAGTTCGAACCAACGTCTTGGTATTGCTTTTCAGCAGCAGGGTGTCTCTATGTGTTCTATTCCCCAGCAAAACCTTGATAATATTGTTAATAAAAATAACGAAGGCAAGGTTATTTTCGAACATCAAAAAGCTAATTCCGCACATTTT
Source organism: uncultured Colwellia sp. (assembly GCA_913063325.1). Lineage (GTDB taxonomy): Bacteria > Pseudomonadota > Gammaproteobacteria > Enterobacterales > Alteromonadaceae > Colwellia. The sequence goes on from CAJXYE010000022.1 coordinate 15,410, forward strand.
TCAAAAGCTATTCAAACATTACATAAGAACAATGACCTTGAAGGTGCTGCCTGCCTAGTACTCAATGAAGCACAATCTCAAGTCGTGCAAATAGACAAACCTAGTTTACCTGACAATGAAATGAACAGTGCTCTAAAGTGGCAAATTAAAGACTTAGTTAGTATTGCTCCTAATAACATGGTGTTAGATTATTATGATGCACCGCTTCTTGCTGGCGGAAAAGATAAGATAAATGTAGTGTGCGCCTCCTTAGATGAATTGAAAAACCTGGTAGAAGCTACAGAGCAGGGCGCAGTAAAAGTCAGTGCAATTACCACTCAGGAGTTTGCTTTTTCAAACTTATTACCGCCACAAAAGGATGCTAACTTATTGGTTTGTCAGCAGCCTAATGAAGAGATTGTTTTATTAATTGTTAAGCAAGGAAAAATATATTTCCAACGCCGTTTACGGGGGTTTTCTCAGATTGCTCATAAGACTGCTGAAGAGTTATCTTTTTCCGTTATTGATGATATTAGTTTAGAAATACAGCGTTCTACAGATTATTTCGAACGTCAGCTAAAACAAGCCCCAATCAAAGGTATTAAAGTCTTATTACCGATCGAGTTAGAAGCTGTTTTTGTAGAGAAACTCGCAGTAAATAGCGCTGTGCCAGTAACCTTGCTGGAGTTACCTCGCTCGTATTCTCTATACAGAGAGTATGCTGCAGCTATCGGTGCTAGTGTCGATAGTACTCCTTACAATACTGAGATAGACGTTTTGGCGGGGCAGAACTCATGACAGCCAAACATAGTATTAATTTATTACAAGCAGAGATTTTCCCTGAAAAAGCGTTATTAACACTATCAAGAGTCGTCGCTATTTGGATTTCTCTATTGATTTTTATGGTTATTTGGGCTGTTGTTACCGAACTTAATTACAACCAATCCGCTAAAAAGCATGCTAATTTATTGCAAGATAAAAAGCAAAGTCAGCAGCTTGCCGAACAATTAGAGACAGAGTTGAAGAATAGGCAAGTATCACCTGTCTTAAAGAGAAAACTCGATACTTTAAAGTTAGTTATGCAACATAAAGATAAGCTTTTAAATAGACTGACCGACTCAAATGAGACCTTTGCCGGTGGTTTTGTTATGGCGATGAATGATTTGTCAGCTATGCATCATAAAGATATTAGCTTACAAACGATTAGCATTAATTCGCAGCATATGAGTTTTACCGGGCTAGCTAGAACCCCCCAAGCGGTACCTGCTTGGTTGGCTGGTTTTAAAAAGTCTCGCTTATTGTCAGGTAAAGCCTTTGTAAATTTCAAACTTTCTAAGAACGAACAAAATATTACCGAATTTATTGTTAGCTCAGTTGAAAGTGAAGGTGAAAGCTAATGAAAGAACAATGGAATAATGCCAGTGACCAATTCATTCAATTAACAAATCGAGAGCAATTTTTGTTGCTATTGACGGGTATCGTGGCCATTTTTTTTATTATCTCTTATCTTTTTATTGATGACAAAAGCGCTAAAATAATGGAGTTTGAAAAACAAAGTCGAGCGATGACCTCAGGGAATAAGAATTTAAAGCTTAGTATTAAAAGTTATCAAGATGCGCTCAAACAAGACCCTAATAAAGATATTATTAAACAAATAGCTCAATTTGAAACCAAACTAGCCAAAATTGATAGCCAGCTGGTACTTTTAACCACTGATTTAATAAGTCCAAGCGAAATGCGCGAAGCCTTACTTAAACTGCTCAAGTTAGAGCCTGGAGTATCGCTGCTTTCTTTTGAACTCATGGGGGCTAAACCTTTATTAAACTTTAGTGAAGGGCAATCAGATTCTGCAGTGGCAAGCGCAGATCCAACAATGGAACAGCTGGGTTTAAACTTATACAAACACGGTATTAAGATAAGACTATCAGGTAAATATTTTCAATTACGTAATTATTTACAACAACTTGAACAGTTAACGTGGAAATTCTTTTGGCAAGGTTTTCAATTCGAAGTTAAAGAGTATCCACAAAGTGAAGTTGAAATAACTATTTATAGCTTGGGATTAAATAAGGAGTTTATTGGTGTATAAAGCTCACTTTAAACCATTGTTTACTCAAGCATTGCTTGTTATAACAGTATTACTTTCATCGGTAATCATGGCTGCTGATATTGATCCTACCCGCCCTTTTGGTATGAGTAGTTTGAATCAAACCGCCCAATTAAAACATGAAGGTGGGTTCCAATTAACGTCTATTATCCACGGTGATGGGATTCATACTGCCGTCATTAATGGCAAAATATATAAAATGTTCGACTATGTTGGTGAGCATAGGATCACAGCAATTAACAGCCATAGTGTGATACTGCGAAGTAAAACTAAACGATTAAAGATTAATATTTTTAAAAGTAAAGGTTTTAAAAGCAGCGTTGTAGAAAGTACGGTGGTCAACTAATGATAAAAACAAGTCCTTTTATGAAAAAAATCAAATCAAATATTACCTTACCAGTCTTATTTTTAGCCCTTGTAGGCTGTCAGTCTGTGCCTAATGATCCTGTCGAATTAAAAGAAGACTTGGACTTAGCCATTAAAGAAACGAAAACATTTAGTGGTCCTAAGCCGCTAACTCAAATACCAAACTCAGTTCAGCAAGAATTGATGTTAAATGATATGAATCAAGTCAAGCAAGGTATGCTCGCTGAAAAACGTTTAGAGGTTTCAGCGACAGAAGTAGAGGCAAAAGACTTTTTTCAAGCGATAGTAAATGGCTCTCGTTATAGCGTAGTTATTCATCCGGATGTTACGGGACAAATATCCTTAAGCTTAAATAATGTCACACTAATAGAGGCATTAAAAGTTGTTGAAGATGTCTACGGTTATGAAGTTATACGATACGGTAACATCATTCAAGTTTTCCCTCCGGGCATTCGTACTGAAACCATCGCCTTAAATTATTTATTCCTAAAACGTTTTGGATCATCAAGTACGACTATTAATTCTGGTGGAGTTTCGGAAAATGACCCTAACAGTGGCGGAAATAGTAGTAACGGTAGTGGCGGAAATAACAGTAATAACAACAGTAATAGCGGTAATAATAACGGCGGAGGCAATGGTGGCAGTAGTGGCTCTAGTGGCCAAAGCAGTGGTATAAACTTATATACCGAGAATCAATCTAATTTTTGGGATGAGTTGAAAGAATCATTGACTGCTTTTGTTGGTACAGGCGAAGGGCGCTCCGTTATTGTTTCCCCGCAAGCCGGTTTGGTGACAGTACGTGCTTTCCCACAAGAAATAACAGCTGTTAAAAAGTTCATAACCGCGACAGAAAGCCATTTACATCGCCAAGTTATTATTGAAGCTAAGATAATGGAAGTGACACTTAATGATGATTATCAGCAGGGTATTAAGTGGGAAAATATAGTCGATAACGTGGGTAGTCCCGACATCGTTTACTCAACCACAGGTAATATTGTCGGTAATGTGATCTCTAATACTATTGGTGGTGTTAATAGCCTTGCGATTAGCTCAATAACAGGTAGTAATAATTTTTCAGGAGTTATCGAGCTTTTACAAACACAAGGTAATGTTCAAGTACTTTCTAGTCCACGCATTACCGCGACTAACAATCAGAAAGCGGTTATTAAAGTCGGTGAGGATGAATATTTTGTAACAGAGGTTTCAAGTACGACAACAACAGGCACCTCAACTACCACAACACCTGAAATAGAGTTAACTCCTTTCTTTTCTGGTATTGCATTAGATGTAACACCTCAAATTAGTGAGGATGGTAGTGTTATTTTACATGTCCACCCTTCAGTGACCATTACTGAAGAGCAAAACAAAACGATTCAAATCGGTAGTGAACAACTGATATTACCACTCGCGCAAAGTAGTGTTCGAGAATCAGATACCATTATCCGTGCACAATCAGGTGAGGTAGTGGTCATTGGTGGGTTAATTGAAACGTATAAAGTCGATATTGAATCTAAAACGCCGATATTAGGTGATATCCCATTTCTTGGTGAATTATTTAAAAATAAATCGCAAAAGTCGCAAAAGCGAGAATTAGTGATCATGCTCAAACCTATTGTTGTTGGCCAAGATACATGGAAAAACCAGCTACAAGATGCTCGCAGTTTATTAACCAAATGGTTTCCTGAAGAAGTCGAATCTTGTGAATTATCTGATGAAGGTCTGCTAACACAAGAGTGCCAAGCGCAATGTAGTGATGCTGACTATGCAAAAGAACATGAAGTTTGCAAAGTAGCAGAAATAAATTCAACTAAAAATGACTAATAAGCAGAATAGCTTGTTTGAATTTACTTGATTAGTGAAACAGTAGAGGGGTTATGTATTTATACCATTTTGGCTTAGGGGAATTACCTTTTACGTTAACGCCTAATACAAATTTTTATTTGCCAATGGCCATGCATGATGAAGCGTTAGCAGTCATTTCTATTGCTCTACAAACAGGAGAGGGTTTCATTAAAGTTGTCGGTGAAGTCGGCACAGGAAAGACCTTGCTGTGCCGAAAGCTGCTTAACGAAATACCAGAGCACTTCGTTACCGCATACATTCCAAATCCTTATCTAAATCCAGATGAGTTAAGGCGAGCTGTTGCCGTAGAGCTTGGTATTAAACAAGCACAACGCATTTCGGCTCAATTACTCACCCAGCGTATTCAAACACGTTTATTAGAGTTACATAGTCAAGGGCATTCGGTGGTACTGATACTTGATGAAGCACAAGCATTACCTGAAGATAGTCTTGAGGCATTGAGATTGTTCACTAATTTAGAAACAGAAACCCGCAAACTATTGCAAGTCGTTTTGTTCGCGCAACCTGAGCTTGATGAACGTTTAGCTAAAACAGAGTTTAGACAATTAAGACAGCGTATTACTTTTGGTTATAAATTAAGGGTGATGAATGCGCATGAAGTACAGCAATATATTCATCATAGGCTTGAAGTCGCAGGTTATAAAGGTGTAGAGCTTTTTCCTGTAAAAACCTGTCAAAAAATTGCTCGTGTTAGTCAGGGGGTTCCGCGGTTAGTTAATGTTTTGTGCCATAAAATGTTAATGCTGGCGTACGGTCAAGGACATTACAAGATGACGAACACATTACTAAAAGCCGCGGTAGAAGATACTGAAAGTATTGAGCCTACCTCGAAAAGGAGTCTATTTATAGTGTTAAGTTTTGGTGTTTTGAGCGTTTTGTCATTAGTATATTATGCCCTATTGGTTAAATTATGAGTGTGATCAACCAAATGTTGAAGGACCTAGATAAGCGTCCTTCCGAGACTAATTCAAACGCCGTTCAGCCAAGTCATAATGCATTAGTTTATTCACCAAAAAAAATAGCGTTAATTAGTGGTTTTTGCGTTTTTGTTACCTGTCTCATTAGTTTTTATATGTGGCAGTTAATTAGTGAAAATAATGCTTTAAAAGCTGATAAAGCCTCTTATAGAATAAGTAACCAAGTAAGTAACCAAGTAAGTAACCAAGTAAGTAAGCAAGTAAGTAAGCAAGTAAGTAATCGAGTGGTTATACCTGAAGTTAATCCCACAAAAAGTATAGTTAAATCACAAGCTATTATTGAAAAAAATGACCCGCTAAATCAGCCAGTAAGGCCTTTGGGAAAAGCTGATGTTATTGAGCCAGCAGCGTTAGCTCAAGCGCCTTCAAATAACAGTAAGGTGAATAATGCTCAGTTAAAAAAAATAACTATAGAAGATAAAGTAAAAGAAAAACCAGTAATAAATAACAACGTTAGCCAAGCATTGTCGGCGAAAAAAGTTGAAGTGCCCGCGGATGATCATAGCCACTCAGGATCTGCTTCAGATCATAATCATGACCTTACTAACACAGTTAAAGCTAACACAGCTAAAACTAATACGAATAAAATTTCGGTTTCAAGACGTCAATTGTCGGCTGATGAGCTTGCAGAGCAAAAACTAGCCCTTGCTGAAAAAGCATTAGCGGCAAAACAAGTTAGTAAGGCTGAAAAATTACTCGAAGATGTAGTAATTATACGGCCTAGTGATAGTCAATCACGTAAAAAATTAGCGGCGTTATGGTTTGGCCGACAAGCGTATCAGGATGCTATAAATATACTATCTCAAGGCATTGCATTAAACGGTAAAGACAGCAGCTTACGTGAAATGAAAGCACGAATTTTTCTAAAGTTAGGGAGATTTACCGCGGCACTAAATACCTTAAAACCACTGGCGAGTTTAAAAAATGAGCAGTATCAAGTGATGCTGGCTAATACTGCACAGCAAGCTCAACAAAATCAAGTTGCAGTTGATGCATATAATATGTTGATAGTTATGCAGCCTGACCAAGGTCGCTGGCCGTTAGGTTTAGCCGTACTGTACGATAAAAATAGTCAATTTAATTTAGCGAGTTCGGCTTATAAAAAAGCATTAGCAAAAAACGATTTATCACTTTCTTCAGAAAATTTTATTAAACAACGCATAGAAGTAATAGGACAGTAGGACAGATTATGGCAGCTCCAAAATTAAATATGCGTTTAGGTGACTTATTGGTTGATAAAGATATCATTTCCAATGATCAACTTATGCAGGCGTTAACAAGTCAAAAACAAACGGGTCGTAAACTCGGCGATACCTTAATAGAGCTCAATTACTTATCTGAAAAACAACTGTTACAGTTTTTGGCACAACAACTTGATGTGCCATTTCTGGATATTTCTCAACATAAAATATCACCTAATGTGGCCAGTTTACTACCAGAAGTTCATGCCAGACGTCTAAGAGCGTTAATTATTGAAGATAGAGGCGCTTCAGTATTGTTAGGTATGAGTGATCCTGCTGATTTAAGTGGCTTAGATCAATTAGAGCGGATGTTGTCACCTAAGCGTATTGAACTAGCTGTTGTTATGGAGTCTCAGATCTTCGATGCTTTTGATAGCTTATACCGTCGTACGGCTGACATTGAATCATTTGCTAGTCAATTAGAAGAAGAATATGAAGAATCGTCTAGCTTTGATCTCGCAACAACCTTTCTTGATGAAGGAGGCGATGCAACCGTAGGTAAATTACTGCAATCTGTATTTGAAGATGCGGTGCAAATGCGGGCTTCGGATATTCATATTGAACCAGAAGAGCACCAACTACGTATTCGTCAGCGTATCGATGGTGTTTTACAAGAAAAAATTCTTAAAGAAAACAAAATTGCTTCTGCCATGGTTTTACGGCTTAAATTAATGGCAGGGCTTGATATATCAGAAAAGCGTATCCCACAAGATGGCCGTTTCAATCTAGATATCAGTGGTCATAATATTGATGTACGTATGTCTACTATGCCGGTTCAATATGGTGAATCAGTGGTAATGCGTTTATTAGACCAATCTGCAGGTCTATTATCACTTGAGCAAACAGGTATGCCAGCAGATATTGTTAAACGTATACGTCTACAAATTCATCGTCCACACGGCATGGTATTAGTAACAGGACCAACAGGTAGTGGTAAAACAACGACATTATATGCGGCTTTAAGCGAACTGAACGAAGCCAGTAAAAAAATAATTACGGTTGAAGATCCTGTCGAGTATCGCTTACCTCGTATTAACCAAGTACAGATTAATACTAAAATTGATTTAACCTTTTCAAGCGTTTTACGTACTGCACTTCGCCAAGATCCAGACATTATGATGGTGGGCGAAATGCGAGATCAAGAAACGGTAGAAATAGGCCTGCGAGGCGCGATAACAGGTCACTTAGTGTTATCAACATTGCATACCAATGATGCCATCACTAGTGCTTTACGTTTGATTGATATGGGCGCAGCAGGGTTTTTAGTGGGTAGCGCACTGCGTGCTGTTATCGCTCAACGCCTTGTTCGCAGAGTTTGTGATTCATGTGCTATTGAATATCAAGCCGATGAACAAGAAATTTTTTGGTTAACAAATTTAGCGGGCGAGCGGGCAAAAAGCACCCAATTTATGCAAGGTAAAGGTTGTCAAACCTGTCAATATACAGGGTATAAAGGTCGAATAGGTGTTTTTGAAATACTTGAAATGAATGAAGGTATGATGGCAGCTTTAAAGCGTAATGATAGCGAATTATTTGCCAAACTTTCTAAAGAAAATCCGAGTTTTACGCCTTTGGCAAAAGCCGCTTTTGATTATGCTGCAGAAGGTGTTACCACGGTAGAAGAAGTATTACGGTTAGTTGAAACTATTGATATTAATTAATCAACAACTTATGTAAGTCACCTAGGTTGGAACATAGAGAGTTTTATGGCGTCATTTAATTATACGGGACGAAATGCAAACGGTAGCCAAGTAAAAGGTAGCACTGATGCTGCCAATATAGATGTGGCCGCCGAAAAACTGTTTAAAAAAGGCATTACCCCTATCTCTATTGTTGAAGTCAAACTAGGCGGGAAAAGTGCCGGTAGTGTTGATGTTTTTGAGTTACTTAATAATGGCCGAGTTTCATTAGAAGAGTTGATTGTATTTTGTCGACAAATGTATGCATTAATGCGCTCGGGTGTACCAATATTACGATCCATTAATGGCATGGTTGAGTCCGCTAATTCAACTTCGCTTAAAAAAGCATTAACAGATATAGGTAAGCAACTTGAAGGCGGTTATACCTTTTCTTCGGCATTGAACAATCACCCAAAAATATTTGACCATCTCTTTGTTTCCTTAGTTCATGTAGGTGAAAATACCGGTCAACTAGACCAAGCTTTTTTTAAGTTAATCACTTATCTTGAACGTGAGTTAGATACCCGTAAACGCATTAAAGCTGCGTTACGTTATCCCAGCATGGTGTTAATTGCACTATCTGCAGCTATGGTTATATTAAACATTTTTGTTATCCCAACGTTTGCCAATATGTTTTCTCGCTTAGGCTCTGAATTACCCCCGACAACGCAGTTCCTTATTGCCAGTTCAAACTTATTTATAAATTATTGGCACATGATGCTACTTGGTATTATTTTTACAATTTTTATGATTCGTCAATCATTGAAAACTAAAAAAGGACGATATCAGTGGGATAGACGTAAGATTAAAATCCCTATTATTGGCAGTATTATTGAACGGTCAATTTTAGCGCGTTTCTCTCATAGTTTCGCTATCGTATTAAAAGCAGGTGTACCTATGACTACAGGGTTAACCTTAGTTGCGGAGGCGGTTGATAACAGCTATATGCAGGAAAAAATTTCGGCTATGCGCCTAGGTATTGAGAGTGGTGATAGCTTGTTACGCTCTGCTGTAGCCAGTACCTTATTTACGCCGTTAGTATTGCAAATGGTCGCTGTTGGAGAAGAAACAGGTCGGGTTGATGAATTACTTACCGAAGTGGGTGATTATTACGAGCGAGAGGTTGATTATGACTTGGCAACCTTAACCGCAAGAATTGAGCCTCTGCTTTTAGTCGTTGTCGCTGTTATGGTGCTTGTATTGGCGTTAGGTATATTTACTCCTATGTGGGATATGGCATCGGCTATGCAAGGCAAGTAATGTCAGGTAATAAAAGTGTTGATAAACGTGAAAAGTCCATGGCAGAATTTGTTGTGGTTATTATTATTTTTGCCGTATTAATGAAAATTTTTATTAACTACTTCAGTGAGCAAGAGCCGCGTATAACAACGACAGGTTTTACCGCTATAGCCCAAAACTTTAATAACACTATTATGGTGGTTCATGCGCAGTGGTTTATGGAACAAAAGCCTAACGTTATTTGGTTAGCTACATCGAATAAAAAAGATAAAGTGGCGGTAACTGTAAATAAAAAGGGATGGCTCGATATACCCAAGCAAACAATAAACGAAACAATACATTTAACAAAGATGACACCTTGTGAAAGTATTTGGCAGCTTGCAATGACAATTCCTATGCAGTTAATGAAGTTCTCTATTGCGGCAATAGAGCTTCGTGATAAGGGGCTTGGCGACTTTCACCGTTGCCGATACCTGTTACCGTCAGGCCAATACTTTGATTATTATAGCGAGACAGGTAAGGTGACTAAGGTGCGGAAAATGCAGTTAAATTAAAGATTAATTTAGTTGTCATAACCTAAAGTTGTAATTATAGGGTGATAAATTGATTTTAATTGTAAATGTCATTAATAATACTTAATAAATAAGTGACTTAGTTAAATAATCGTTGCTACAATAAATTTAGAGCGTAAGATATTTTATAGCAGTTTAATTACTGTGGTCATAGCATTTTAGTACGTTTCAGTAAATGACGAGGTCAGTATGAATGTCAGTAAAAAGGTTAATTTGAAAAAAGCTAATAACTTGATAAGTAGAGCGAAAGCCCAACAAGGTTTTACCTTAATCGAATTGGTTGTTGTTGTCGTTATTTTGGGCTTTTTAGCAGTGACTGCTATTCCAAAATTTTTAGATCTAACTGAACAAGCCAAGCAGGCTAATATTGAAGGCATGGCGGGAGGTTTCGCGACAGGAGTTTCTTTAGCGCGAGCCCAGTGGGAAGCTGAAGCTCGGCCAAATGATGGCGGTACACCGAAAAAGAATTTTGTTGATTATGATGGCACTACAGTCTATTTAACCGTAGAAGACACTACAACGACTCCTAAAATTCGTCCTGGTTATATTCTTGGCACTGCAGAATCATCCGCTTTAGCTGATGTTGCGTGTTTAGCTGTTTGGGATAGCCTTTTACAGCAGCCACCACAAATTACCGGTGACATTGCGGTATTAAATGGCAGTAGTCAATATGATTATTTTACCAGTAAAGCCACTACAAGTGGCAATCCTGTTTGCCATTATTATTTAAAAGAAACACTGGTAAAAAATCCTACGAGTGGGGATTTTGTAGATCCAGGAACTTCTACAACTATAGGTAATAGTTTTACTTATCAACCAATTGATAGCTCAGTAATTGTTTATATCAATAAGTAGTAAAGTTTAGCGTTATAGTTAAAAAAATCATTAAATTATATGTTTGAAAAAAGGTAGTAAATATGAAAACGAATATGAACAGAAAACAACAAGGTTTTACCTTAATTGAATTAGTTGTGGTAATCGTAATTCTAGGTATTTTAGCGGTAACAGCTGCGCCTAAGTTTATTAACTTGCAAGCTGATGCGCACACGGCAACTCTAGAAGGAGTTAAAGCCTCCATGCAAAGTGCTTCAACGATTGTCTACAGTAAAGCATTGATCAAAGGCAATGAAAATGATGCTATTGCTGATGATCCTACTGTTATTATTAATAGTGCTGGTGATGAGTTAGATATCAGTAAGGGTTATCCTTTAACTGATTTGTCTGGCTCGGAGGCAAAGTGGGCTGATTTACTTGATATAAGTACTACTGACTTTACATCTAATGTTGTTACTATTAGTAGTGTTGATTATTTTGTGGTTTATCCTGAAAGTCGTACTGAACCCACAAAAATACCTGCAATTTTAACGGCACCAGATCCAACAGCAAGTGAAAGTGACTGTTTTGCCTATTATCAACAAACAACGACTACAGCAAAACCAACGATAGCTGTAGCTGTATGTCTATAATACTGCCTCGTTAATTGAATTAAGAAAAGGAGAGCTTAGCTCTCCTTTTTTGTCTTAATTCAGAGTGAAAATATCCTTTATAAAAAATCATGAAACTAAATCGCGGTTTTACCACAATAGAATTAGTTACCGTTATTATTATAGTGGCAATTCTTGCCGTGAATGTTTTACCTCGCTTTGACGGTACAGCCAGTTATGAAGCCCATACCAATAGAGCACAACTTATTTCAGCCTTACGGTTAACGCAGCAACGCGCTATGCAACAAACCAACTCAGAGGCAGTAAATAACCTCACCCCTTATTGTCATCATATTATTTTCGATACAACGAAAGCTCGATACGGTGTACCCAATAGGACAGATTGCACTGTCACCAGTTTCTCTAGTGGTTGGCAACCAGATGCCACGGGTCATGAAGTTGATGCACGTTATGACATCACTTTCAGTGTTTCTTTTGTTGGCGATGCCATTATTAGTTTTGATTGGATGGGCAGACCATTAGGTGGTTGCGCTAATGGCTGTACCATTGATGTTGAAAGTGCAGTGGAAACTTTAACCATTGAAATTGAAGAAGAGGGCTATATTCATGGCTCTCTATAAAAACACACTTAATGCCAACGAGCGGGGCTTCACCTTAATTGAAATCATTATCGGCATTGTCATGCTGTCTATTTCTCTTGCCATTGTTTCTAGCTTAATAGCACCAACAGAAGAGCAAAGTGCCGATAACCTGCTACAAATAAAAGCCGCAGAGCTCGGACAAAGTTTATTGAATGATATTTCCAGTCGCGCTTTTGCTGATAATTCAGATATGACCGGAGGAAGATTTCGCTGTAATGAAGCTGGACAAGTGACGTGTACTGAGCCTTTAGGGCCGGATGGAGTCACAGAAAACTCTCGTGATAACTATAACGATGTTGATGATTTTCATGGTTATAGCGAAAAAAAAGACGTTTTAGGACTCGGCTTAGATAGCAGTTATGACAGCTTTGAAATTGCTGTTGAGGTTATTTACGCAGGGGGTGATTTAGGTCTAGCTGATAATAAACTCGCCAAACGTATTACCGTAAGCGTAACCACACCATTGGGAACTGAAATTAAATTTGCTACCCATAAGGCAAATTTCTAATGCTTTACTTAACAAAACACTTAACAAAAAATTCAGCGAAAAACTTAGCGCTAAAGAAAGCATCGGGCTTCACCTTAATGGAGTTCATCATTGTCATTATTATTATGGGAGTGATGTCGGTTGGCATTGCGGGTTTTATCAAATTAAGTACACAGACTTATCTCAATGTTACCGAGCGTGATGAGTTACTTGCTAATGCCCGTTTTTCTGTTGAACGGTTAAATAGAGAGGTACGTAATGCTCTACCTAACAGTATGCGAGAAACAAGAAGCGCAACAACTCACTGTCTTGAGTTTGTGCCAATCATCGCAAGTACGGTTTATAGCGAAATTCCCGTAGCTCCTGAGTCGGCAGTTGATACCTTAACGGTTATTCCATTTCAACTTCCCAATATAACTAATCCTGTAGTTACCGTATACCCGTTAAATAGCACTGAGGTTTATCAAGATCACAGCCTTAGTTCAGGTAAAGCTTTTCTGATCAGTGAGTACCCTGAATCAACAACGGTTGAAGGGTTAGATATAATGAAGTTGGTTAATGCGGTGCAATTTAATGAAGACTCACCCACTAATCGTGCCTATATTTTCAATTTACCCGTTTCTTATTGTCTCAATGGCAGCACACTTACCCGTTATACGGGTTATGATTTTAATGCAGCACAGCTTCTACCTCCTTTTTTTGTTAATGGCAGGAATAGCTTAATGGCTGAAAATATCGAATTTGCTACCAGCAGCTTTACGCTAGTGCCTGCTTCGCTAAAACGAAATGCTGTGGTGCAAATAAAGCTCAACTTTACCCGTGATGGTGAGCAAGTCGTATTTGATAATGCTATACATATTAATAATATTCCCTAGCGTCTGAACCGAGACCCTAAGTAAAGAAGTATACTTATGACAGTTAAACTAAATAATAACAGCAACAAAACAAAAGCAAGCAAGTTGCAAACTAAGCAGCAAGGCAGTGCTTTGATGTTGTCGTTGTTTATTATTATTGTGCTGACTTTACTTGGTACCACGTTAGTAAAAGTACTTTCAACCAGTAGTGAAGCTATTGCGCAAGAGGTGATAGGTACGCGAGCACTCATGGCAGCTAATTCAGGCATGCAGGCTGAACTTTATGTGTTGTTTCCATTAGCAACAGATGCTGCTATTCCTCAGCCCATTGGGACTTGCAATGCTAGTAATACTCATGGTTTACCAGCTTCCGGCAGTGATATTCCCGGCTTATACCATTGTAGTGCTAGTACTACTTGTGATCTTTATCATACTCAAGACTTGGTAAACTATTATCGTTTAACCAGTACTGGAGAGTGTGGCAGTAGTGCTATTGCTGCCGATTCTAAAGGCGTTGTGCGCAGCAGTCGTACCATTCAAGTTGAAGCGAGGAGTTTATAGATGTTTTTTCGTTTTATTCAAATACTTTGCTGCTCTTTATTGCTATTAAGCGCGCAAGTTATTGCTGATGATGATTGTTCTGATTATATGGGGCGTGCAACCATAAATGAAACGCTAGCAGGTAATTCAGGTTTTATTGAAATAAAGTTGTTAGATGTTTCAATCACACCAGATATTTATAATAATTGGTCTGTTCAAGCGTGTGAAAGCCATAAAAAAACGTGTAGTGGCGCATTATTATTGTTAAATCAACCTCGAACAAACGATGTTTATATTGTTGTTCCAACATATATTATCCCAAATGGTAACAAAAAATATTTTGATGTGCGTCTAATTGATAACAGTGGTAGTACTATTGATTACTTAAGTTATGGTGGCTATGCCCCTCAAAAAGATAATGACTGTACCCTTGCATATGATTGGGAAGCTCCAGCAACAAACTCTCATAACTATCAACGTATACCTGATGGAATAGGTGATTGGGTGATTCCTGGCTCCGGTAATTCAGGCGGGAATACAAAAGGAGGTTCAAACGAAGGTGATGCAACGCCTGCTCTTGAATTTAGCTGTGACGAAACATTCCCTCTAACACACAGTGCTTTTATTGATAGTACAGAGAAAAACAATTCAACTCCTATGGTTATTTCTAGTACCACAGAGATTGGCGGGAATAATGAAAACAATTTTGGCGTCATTAATGTAACTTCGGGTGGTGAGCTTAGTTTTACTGATGATTTTAACGATTATTATATTGAACAAATAAATGTGCTTGAAAACAAAACAGGTTCAGCAATTTTAAATTTTAAAGCTGGCAACTATTACATAGGTGAATTTGAAAGTTATGCTGATACAACCATAAATATAATAGGTTCAGGTAAGGTAAGGATATTCCTGCGGGATCATAGCGATTTTGAAGGTGATACCGATATTAATGAGGGGGGCGATTTTGAGCAATTACTTATTTATGGTTATGACAAAGTTCACCTTAAAGCAACAAGCTCCATGGTTGGCTTTATAAATGCTATCGGTGATCTAGATATAAAAGATGCAACAGATTTTTATGGTAAATATTACTCAGGCGGAAACCTTAAACTTACTACCAGTGGTACCGTTACTGATGCCTGCTCTTCTACAGAACCTCCTATTTTAGGTGATTATTGTGCAGTAACATTTGTTAATGGCGCAACCAGTCATGATGCTTCAGGTAAAATAAAATATGAAGGCACTTCAACTATATTTAATGATCCGACAGGTAACCTTGCTGCCAATAAATTTGATGATAAGGGTACCTTAACATGTGATGGTTTTGGAGATTGCTCAGTAACGGGCACAGCTACTAAAAAATTAGACCTAGGTAATTTCTATTCAAGTTCATCTGCTGGAGGTACTCATTCAGTCTCTGGGGTAGATAGCTTGGGAGCTGGCGGAGAAAATGACTTTAAAACTATTAATTTACTTGATGGTGGAGAATTAACCTTTGCAGCAAGTAGTGGTGTTTATCGTATAGAAAAATTTGAGTCCTTACTTACTGGTAAAGGGGGCACATCGGAAAGTGCTACTTTGAATTTTACCGCCGGTGATTATTACATAGGTACTTTTGACTCATATGCAAATACGACAATTAATATTGTTGGTGGTGGGACTGTTCGGATATTTTTACAGAATCATAGTGACTTTGAAAATAATACTAAAGTTAACATTGATGGCAATGTTGAAGATCTGCTTATATATGGCTGGGCTGAAGTACATATTAAAGGACTAAATACCGCTAATAGTACAGAGATCAAAGCTCTTGTTTATTCGCAGGGGAAAATAGAAATAAAGGATCAAGCAAAACTCCATGGAGCTGCTTCAGCTGGCTCTGAAATGAAATTAAAAAATGGTGCAGAGATTCATTATGAATGCGCAATAGCAACTACAACTCCTGTATTTAGCTGCGACACTACTTTTACCGATGGTGCTACAAGCCATAGCTCAACAGGCAGTATAAATTTTGTCAGTAACACTTTTCTTTATCAAGGTTCCGATACTGTCTTGGCATCTCCAGCTGTGAATAATAATGGTTGGGCTTATTCATGTAGGGATGGTAATGTCGCCTGTAGTGCTAGCGGCAGTGCTACTACTAAAATTAATTTACCTACCTTTGAAACAACAACTAACTCAGCTACTTTAACGGTTGAAAATGGTTTTCCTCAAACGATAGGTAGTAGCGGTGATAATGAATTTGCGACTATTACTTTAAATTCAGGCGGGCAGTTAACCACCTCTAACGCACAATCGACTTATAAAATAACTAATTTAATTTCAAATCGTGGCACACTTAGGTTGTCGCCGGGAGAATATTGGGTTGAAAATTTTTCTATCGCCACAGGCACTCTTATTTATTTAACTGAGCCAGGGGAAGTTAAATTCTATGTAAAAAATAACGTAACTGTCGGTAGTTTTAGTGAATTTAATAAGTCAGCAGCAAGTGACTATAAATTAATATTTGTCGGTTACAGCGATATAAGTGTAGGAGCTGCGGCTCGTATTGACGCGCTTATTTATGCCCAAGGCGATATAACTTTGCAAAATGATGCTCATCTGGTTGGCGCTACTTCGGCAAGTAATATTTCATTTGAAACCAGCAGTCGCGTTAATTACCAGTGTGGCGCGATAACTCCTACTGTCGACCATTATCAAATAATTCATGATGGCAATGGACTCACCTGTGATACTGAAAAGGTCACTATAAAAGCTTGTACCAGTAGTATTGGTGATACCTGTGTTGAATCAACAGAAAATATCTCACTTGATTTGATTGTCACAGGCATTGCTACACCTCCGTCAGGGCATGTTGTAACTAAAAGCGTAACGTTTACAGAGCAAACCGACGATGAGTTTGGTTTCAATTACACTGTCCCTGAACAAGTGACCCTATCTATAGCCAATGAAACTATTGGCGCAACCAATGGTTTTATTTGTAATCCCAATAGTGGTGGTAGCTGCAATATGCAGTTTGCCGATGCGGGTTTTAAAATATCGGGTTTAAATGACATAGAAATTGCAGGCGTTCCAAATAGTACTGTTACAATTCAAGCTGTTCAAACAAATACTAATACAGGCGTGTGTGAACCATTGTTTGATAACAATAAAGTGTTAGATGTTGAGTTTGCTATACAAGCAGTAACACCTGCAACAACAGCCGGTTTAGCTTATAAAATGGGCACGGTCGCCAGTCATATTAATATTGATAAAAATATCGGTGTACCAACAAGCTACCAAGATGTTTCATTAACATTTGGCACTTCTTCTACAGCCTTACTACCTGAAAATTTATATTTAGATGCCGGTATTATTAATTTGCATGCACGCTACATCATAGCTGCAACGGCTGAAAATCCAGAAGAAATAATTTATGGGGATAGTGGTAATATTACCGTTCGCCCCAATGCTTTTCGAATAACACCTGAAAATAGTGCCGATGAGCTATTGAATGGAAATACATTTGCAGCTGCTGTTACCCAAAAAGCAGGTGTCGGTTTTGATCTTCTTTTTGAAGCAATTAATGCTGACTGGTATGGTGATGGCAATCCAGATAAAACTGTTAATTATACCGCGATTGATGTGGATGTTGCTTTGCAGAGAATTGCACCCAATCCCGGAAGTGAAGGTTTGCTTATCGATGATACTGGGCTTAGTTTAACCTCTACAAGTACAATAGATTATTTAGGTTCAATCCCCTTTTCCTCGGGGCAATATCAAAGTAATAGCAAGACTGCTAAATTTTCAGAAGTGGGAGTTTACCAATTACATCTGATTGAAAAAGATACCAATAATCCTGATAACACCACGGGTAATAATAAAGCACAAGGTAGCCAAGACATTGGCCGTTTTATTCCAAGCCACTTTACTGTTACTTCAGTTGATGATGGCAGCTTAACTGGTACTTGTAGTACTGCAGATACAACTGACATACCCTTTGTTTATAGTGGTCAAATGTTGTCTGATAATTTAACTACCGGCGCTTTAGGTTACTGGAGCTTGGATATACCCTCGATAGTGATTGAAGCAAGAAATGCAGATGATGTATTAGCCCAAAACTATATTGATGACTTCTTCAAACTGTCACTGACGAGTTTTAACCGATTAACTTTACCTAGTTCCACGATATTAGCTCCTGATAGTGATGCTAGCCAGGTGGGGAAAGATACAACTAACTTGGTTAGATTAATTGCTAATCTAAATACTGCAATCTTAGTCGATAATAGTGGTGAGGTTACTTATAGCTATGGAAATAATGATCACTTTGTTTATTTACGTGAAGATAATAGCGAAATTAATGAATTTACTGCCGATATAGATTTATCTATGGTTTCAATTATTGATAGTGATCTAGTCGAAACACAAGATTATGATGGTGATGTGGCTAATTCTCTTATTCTAACTTTAAACCCTGCCGGTAAACTAATTCGCTTTGGTCGTGCCCAGTTAGAAAACAGCTATGGTCCTGATACATCAGCTCTACCACAAACTTTATCAGTTAATTATTATAAAGATGCTAGTTATGTATTAAGCGAAGCTGATATTTGTACCACCTATAATTCTGATAATATCTCCTTAACTGAAATTAGTTTAGACCCAGCTAAAACGCCGGTAAAAGATTCTGTGAATGGCAAATTCTCTGATGATTTTCCCTTAGGTGAAACGCGCGAAATTATATTAAAGGCACCAACAACTGCCGGAAGTGTTAATACGGGACAAGTAGAGGTTATTTATTCTATTAGTGACTGGCTAAAATATGATTGGGCATATGACGCAGAGGGCGTTGATGGTCTCTTTAATGATAATCCTCGTGGGGTTGCCACCTTTGGCATTTTCCGAGGAAATGACCGTATTATTTACCAGCGCGAAATAGCGAAATAAATCAAGCAAATACTGATAAATTAAAAAATGAGACTTGTGTCTCATTTTTTTAACTTTTCTTTAGTGCTTTCTTTCAAAAAAGCAACACATTAGACAAATTCTAAGGTATGATTATCCGATCTGTTATGCGCACACTAGCAGCGCCTACATAATTTGCACTCAACTAGCACTCTACAGGACATTTTGAGCTTATGTTTAAAAAAATACGCGGCATGTTTTCTAACGATCTTTCCATTGATCTTGGTACCGCCAATACACTTATTTATGTAAAAGACCAAGGTATTGTATTAAACGAGCCTTCTGTAGTTGCTATTCGCCAAGACCGTTCGGGTGGCTCTAAAAGTGTTGCCGCCGTAGGTGTTGCAGCAAAAGCTATGTTAGGTAGAACACCTGGCAATATTGAAGCAATTCGCCCAATGAAAGATGGTGTAATCGCCAACTTTTTTGTCACTGAAAAAATGTTACAGCATTTTATTAAACAAGTGCACAGCAATAATTTTTTACGTCCGAGCCCAAGAGTTTTAGTGTGTGTGCCTTGTGGTTCTACCCAAGTAGAGCGTCGTGCTATTCGTGAATCTGCTATGGGCGCTGGCGCGCGAGAAGTGTATTTAATTGATGAGCCTATGGCTGCCGCTATTGGTGCCGGTATGCCGGTATCTGAAGCGACGGGTTCTATGGTGGTCGATATTGGTGGTGGTACTACCGAAGTCGGTATCATTTCACTAAATGGTGTGGTTTATTCATCTTCAGTACGTATTGGCGGTGATAAGTTTGATGAAGCTATTATCAACTATGTTCGTCGTAATTTTGGTAGTTTAATTGGTGAAGCAACAGCTGAGCGTATTAAACATGAAATTGGTTCTGCCTACCCAGGTGAAGAGCTCATTGAAATTGAAGTACGTGGTCGTAACCTAGCAGAAGGTGTTCCGCGCAGTTTTACCTTAAACAGCAATGAAATTTTAGAAGCATTACAAGAGCCATTATCAGGTATTGTTAGTGCTATTATGGTGGCATTAGAGCAATCTCCACCAGAGTTAGCGTCTGATATCTCAGAACGCGGTATGGTATTAACTGGCGGTGGTGCCTTATTAAAAGACATTGACCGTTTGTTAATGGAAGAGACTGGTATTCCAGTTGTTGTTGCTGATGATCCACTAACTTGTGTTGCTCGAGGCGGCGGTAAAGCCCTAGAAATGATTGATATGCATGGGGGCGATCTCTTTTCTTACGAATAGTCGCTGGAAGTTTTTATTGCTATTTACGCCAATTACTTCGGCAAAAGTACTCATTGACTAGCGTCAACTCCGTGCTATTGCCTTGTACTTGGAATAACTAGCTGCAAAAACACCTCAGCTTTACTTTTTTATCAGTTGTGTCTATTCACAACAATCTTCATAACTGACTCTTTATGAACCCAATATTTAATCAAGGCATCTCCCCAGTACAACGCCTCACTTTTGTGCTTATCTGCTCTGCAGCCTTGATTTTTTTCGACCATAAAATGGCGAGCTTTGAAACCGCACGTGGCTATTTACAAACCTTAGTGAGTCCACTGCAATATATGGCGAATGCGCCAAAGCAGATGATGACTTGGGCTTCAGAGAATATTATTACCCGTCGACAATTAATGAGTGAAAATCAGGATTACCGTGAGAAAGAGCTATTTTTTCATGAACAAGCCTTACAGCTTAGTATTGTACGCCAAGAAAATGAACGATTACGTTCATTACTCTCTTCTCCTGTTCGTGGCGGAATCAAAAAAATGTTTGCCGAGATCCTCTCGGTAGATAGCGATCCCTATTCACATCAAGTCGTTATTAATCGTGGCACTAATGATGGTGTTTATGAAGGACAGCCGGTACTTGATGAAAAAGGTATTGTTGGGCAAATATTACACGTTGGTGCTAGTAGCTCTAGGGTGATTTTAATTAGCGATATTTCTCATGCTATTCCAGTGCGTGTACAACGCAACGGTCTAAGGTTGATAGCGTCTGGTAGTGGTCAAATAGATCGCCTCATTCATAATTTTGTCCCTCACAGCGCAGATGTCAAAACAGGTGATTTGTTAGTAACCTCAGGTTTAGGCGGTAAATACCCTGAAGGCTATCCTGTTTCGCGTGTTGTTTTAGTACGCACTGATGAGTCGAGAGAATTTTCAACTATTTATAGTCAACCTGTAGCACAAATTGACAGATTGCGTTACATGTTACTCCTTTCAAAGGAAGAGGCTGTTAAACCAGTTTCAACGCTAAGTAACAAGAAAGTAGCGATGGGTAAGTCATAATGTTTAGTAATAATGGTTTGATAATATTATTAACCTTACTGGTTGCTTTAATGGCAAGTATCACGCCTATGCCATTGAGCGTTGATGCATTCCGACCAGATTGGGTGCTTATTGTACTGGTTTACTGGTGTTTAGCCCTACCGAATAAAATTAATATTTTGACCGCATGGGTGATGGGTTTTATTCTTGATGTTCTACTCGGCTCAGTACTGGGTGTCCATGCTAGCGCTATGGCATTATCTGTTTATATTGTCATAGTTAACTTTCAAAAAATTAGAAATTTTTCAGTTTGGCAACAAGCACTTATTGTCGGTGTTTTGTCAGCTCAGTATCATCTTATCGTTTTCTGGTTACAGCGCTTCTTAAGTGATGTGGTTTTTTTACCTAATTATTTATATCCGGTGATAACCACTATAGTACTATGGCCATGGGTGTTTTTATTATTACGACGTGTTCGCCGTCATTTTCGTATCAAGTAAATATGCGTTATATCATGGCGTATAAAATCACTATGGTGTAAATCGTTTTACTCTTTCTCAAGGACTCGCTACACCAGCGGTAATAACTTTATGACATCTCTAAAAGTGAACTCAGCCAATACCACGAAAAAATTGATTTTAGCCTCGCAATCCCCTAGGCGTAGAGAATTATTGTTACAATTAGGTTATCAATTTACTGTACAGGTAAGTGATATTGATGAGACAGTAAAAAAAGATGAAACGCCACATGAGTATGTACTGCGTTTAGCAAAACAAAAAGCAGAACATGTGCAGACATTACTACCTAAAACAGAAAAAGAGTGTAGTTATGTTTTAGGCTCAGATACCTGTGTAGTACTAAATGGTAAAATACTAGGTAAGCCTGATAGCGAAGAAGCGTGTATTAGCACCTTATCGTTATTATCAAATAATCAACACCAAGTCTTGACTGCAATTGCTTTAGCTAGCCAAAATGATACTAACGGGCACGTGGTAAGCACAGAAGTCACTTTTAAGATACTGAGTGAAGCTGAAATTAAAGCCTACTGGTTAACGGGTGAACCTCAAGATAAAGCGGGCAGTTATGGTATTCAGGGCATTGCTGGACAATTTGTTAAAAACATTAACGGTAGTTACTCAGCAGTTGTTGGTTTACCGTTATATGAAACAGCCCAACTACTGACTTCTGTCGGTTTAATTGGTGCCATCAATACAAAATAATTTTTTGAAGTAAGGGCTACTTATGAGCGCTGAGTTATTAATTAATGTTACGCCTAGCGAAACACGTGTTGCTTTGATCGAAAATGGTTCATTGCAAGAAGTACATATTGAAAGACAAGCAAAACGTGGCATTGTTGGTAATGTCTATTTCGGTAAAATTATTCGTGTCTTACCGGGTATGCAAGCCGCGTTTGTTGATATCGGCCTTGATAAAGCGGCTTTTTTACATGCCTCTGATATTAATACCAAACTTATTTTAAAAGAAGAAACCGATCAGGTACCAGACATTCGCTCCTTAGTACATGAAGGGCAACATATCATGGTACAAGTGGTTAAAGACCCTCTTGGCTCAAAAGGTGCTCGTTTAACAACGGATATTACCATAGCTTCTCGTTATTTGGTTTTAATGCCTAATTCGCAACATGCAGGTGTGTCATTACGCATTGAAAGTGCGAAAGAACGCGATCGTTTAAAAGATATTGTTAGTCCGTATTGTGATGAACAACAAGGCTTTATTGTGCGTACTGCCGGTGAAGGTGCTGGTGAGGTAGAGCTGCAACATGATGCTGAGTTCTTACGCCGTGTTTGGCATAAAGTGCTAGAACGTAAACAACGTAAACAAACAAACTTACCACTTTACCAAGATTTATCTTTATCATTTCGGGTGTTAAGGGACTTTGTTGGTATTGATCTTGAGCGTATTCGTGTTGACTCTAATCTGACTTTTCAAGAGTTAGAAAGTTTTACCCAAGAGTTTGTGCCTGAATTAACGCCTCGATTAGAATATTACCCCGGTGAACTGCCTATTTTTGATCTGTTTTCGGTTGAACGAGAAATACAGCGTGCTTTACATCGTAAAATAGAACTTAAATCAGGCGGTTATTTGATCATAGATCAAACTGAAGCCATGACAACTATTGATATAAATACTGGCGCTTTTGTGGGACATCGCAATTTAGCTGACACCATATTTAGTACTAATATTGAAGCGACACAAGTTATTGCTAGGCAGCTGAGGCTGAGAAATCTCGGCGGTATTATCATTGTTGATTTTATTGATATGCATAATGAAGATCACAAACGCCGAGTCTTACACAGCCTAGATATGGCAATGAGCAAAGACAAAGTTAAATACAGTCTTCATGGTTTTTCTGCGCTTGGCTTAGTTGAAATGACACGTCAACGTACTCGTGAAAGTTTAGAACATGTTTTGTGTGGCGAATGTCCTCTTTGTACAGGTCGTGGCCACTTGAAAACAGTTGAAACAGTTTGCTTTGAAATACTTAGAGAAATTGTACGTGTTAATCGAGCTCACGATGCTGATAAATTTACTGTTTATGCCTCAAGTGCAGTGAGTGAGTCTTTGGTTAATGATGAATACCATATCTTAGCTGAAGTTGAAGTTTTTATTGGTAAGTTGATTAAAGTGCAAGCCGAACCCATGTATAATCAAGAGCAATTTGATGTTGTGATGATGTAAGTTAATACTTAGCTTTTGGCACATAGAAAATATAGGAATTAGTTAGGTTTTAATGAGCATTGTAAGTACTTCAAATCGCTGGCTTAATCGTCTTTACAAAACAGTTGCCATCTTATTGGTGATGTTAGCGGTAATGATCAGTGCCTTTCGCTTATTTTTACCTTATGTTCATCATTATCGACTGCCGCTGCAGGATTATCTAAACGAAAGTGCGAACGCTAATATTTCTATTGGCTCGTTAAGAATGACTTGGCAACGTTTTGGTCCAAGTCTTGTCATTGGTGATGTGCAAGTGCTTGATAGCCCTAGTGCTTCTGTATTTATCAAACAACTTGAATTACAGGTTGATTTTTGGCGAACCATAACAGAACAAACTCTTATTTCTAAAGATCTCATTCTTTCCGGTGCCAAGGTCGATGTATCGCAGCTTTTATGGCAATCTAATCAAAAAAGCAGTGCCGACAATATTACCACTACTGAAAGTGAAGCGAATGACACCAAAGACATTACGGCTATTAGTGATCTTTTCTTAAATCGAATAGATCGTTTTTCTATTCTTGATAGTCAACTTACCGTAAAAAATAAAGAAATCACCCGAAACGTGCGGCTAAACCAATTACATTGGTTAAACACCGATGATCGTCATCAAGCACAAGGTAGTGTCGTGCTCAATGGCTTAAGTTCTAATAACTTACAGTTAAAGTTAGATCTACAGGGTGAACATGGCAGTGAGCTTACTGGCCAAGTGTATTTGCAAGCCAACCATATTGATATTACCCCTTGGTTAGACAGTGTTTTAGAACTTGATGATGATAAAACGAAAACGGACATCAATTTTTCGGCATGGTTACGTGTAAATAACAGTAAAATTAATCGCTTGCAGGTTGATTTGTTAGATAGCAATATGAGTTGGTTGTTTGAACAAAAACAGCAACAACTCAATTTAGAGCAGGGCCAACTCCTGCTGGTAAAGGGTAAACAAGAGCGTAGTTTTAAGCTTTATAGTACACCGTTAGCATTAACATTGAATGAACAGCCATCACAAAAGTTCACAGTTATGTTAGCTAAACAAGCGAACGACTTCTCATTACATCTGTCCGACATTGATGTTGCTATGCTTGCCCAGTTAACCCCATTAATAGTCGCTAAACCAGAATCGCGTAAGTTAATTTCAGAAATGACCTTAAGCGGAAAAATTAAAGACTTATATCTGCGTAATGATGGTAAAAAACTGCAAGCTACAGCTCAGTTTTCTTCCTTTAATAATAGCCATAGTCATGGGATTCCCGGTTTAGAAAATGCCTCAGGACAGCTTAGTTATGTTGATAATTATTTATCAGTCGATTTTACCGCACAACAGGGAAAATTAGATTTTGATAAGCTCTTTGTACAAGCCTTTCCTTATGACAAGCTTTCCGGTCAATTGAATGTAGCTTTTGATGACTTTGGTTGGGCATTAACGGTTGAGCAGCTTGATTTTCTTTCTAAAGAAATCAATTTATCTGCACAGGTTAAAGTTGAGGCTCCCGTTGATGGTGAGGTGAATCTAGCTTTACTTGCTAATATCTCTAATGGTAATGCCGGCTTAGTCGGTCGTTACCTACCTTTACCAATCATGAGTGAAAATTTGGTTGATTACCTTAATTCGGCAGTTGTTTCGGGTCGTGTTGAAGATGCACAAGTTTTGATCAATGGGCCTATTAAGCGTTTTCCGTTTACCGATGGCAGTGGTATTTTTGTTGTTGATGCTGAATTAAGCGAAAGTGAGTTTAAATTTGTTGATGATTGGCCTGCTATTACTGATTTTGTTGCTAATTTAAACTTCACCAACAATTCGATGTTAATTACCGGTCGTGGTGGCCATATAACAGGTTTAGATGTTACCGGTGTAAGGGCGGGTATTGCCGACTTAGCTCATGGTCAAATATTAACCGTGGATGCTGAGATAAAACCGACCGAGACAAGTTACATTAGTGATTTGATGAATCAAAGCCCGCTGAAAGGTAGTGTGGGTAGTACGTTAGAACATTTGCAAGTGCAAGGACAAATCAGCGGTGAGTTTCATTTAAACCTACCCTTGAATAATAATGAGCAAGCATTAGCGAGTGGAACTATCTTATTTGATAACAATGATGTTGCCTTGCAAGCTCCTCAAATGAACTTTAGCAAGGTACAAGGACAACTGAATTTTAGTAACGACAAAATTACAACTAAAGACTTACAACTAGTATGGCAAGGTTTACCCGTTGCGATTGATGTTTCGGGTATCAATAAAGCTGATTATTATGATACCACTATTAAACTAGCAGCATTATGGCAAGAGTCAGATTGGATCAGGTATGTACCAGAGCAATTACGAAGCTACACCCAAGGTGAGTTGCCTTGGCAGGGGGAGTTATCGTTATATCAGCATCATCAAGGTGGGTTTTCATATAATGCTAATTTCTTCTCAGATTTAAATAATACTCAGCTAGTACTGCCAGCACCTTATGCAAGGAACTCAACACAAGAAAATAACTTATCTATTCAGGTTACTGGGCAAAAAGCACAGTCTAAGGTCGTACTTAACTATGGTGATAAAATGCACTTCTCTGGTTTATTAGATCATGAAAGTACAGCATTTACTCGTGCGAACTTAACGTTAGGGCAAGATACTATGGTGCTACCTAACGATGGTTTTCATATCACCACTAAACTAGCACAAGCCGACTTTGCATTATGGCAACCGCTCATTAGTGATATTATTGACTCAATTAATGAACCTTCAGCTAACCCCCTTCAGGGAAGTACTCAGCAGGCAAATATTCAGCAGGTAAGTTCAACACCATTTTTGGCAAAGCCAAAAAGAATAAGAGGCTCTATTGGGCAGTTAGATATTTTAGGTCAACAGCTCCATAATGTTTCTTTTAACCTGCTTGATAAGTCTCAGTGGTGGTTGTTACAACTCAATGCCAAAGAAACCCGTAGTCAAATCAAGCTCTATCCTAATTGGAAGAAGCAAGGTATTGATATCTACGCTGAATTCTTGAATCTTAATGAAGGTGAAGATAAAAAAGAAAATAATACTAAGCCTACCTTGGCTAGTCAGCAGCAAGAAAAAGCTGAAAATGATATTGTTTTTGCTAATATTCCCAAACTAAATTTTCATTGCGATACTTGTTCTATTGGCTCATTAGATTTAGGTGAAGTAGACGCTAAGATAGAACATATTGATGATGAAACCATAGCGTTTACCGAGTTCAAAGCAAAACGTGGTAAAAGCGAATTGACATTAACCGGGCGCTGGCTTCATAACGAACAAGAATCAAACACCACTTTAGTGGGGAAAATCTCTGCTGATAATATAGAAGCAGAATTGAAGGCACTCTCCTTTGAATCAATCATTAAGGATAGTGGTGCAGAAGTTGATGTAAATTTAAATTGGGTTGGCGGCCTGCATGATTTTGATATTAGTCAGTTAAACGGGGAAATTAGTGCTCGATTAGATGATGGTCATTTAACTGATGTAAGTGATAAAGAGGCACGAATCTTATCTGTACTAAGTTTACAGTCCCTGGTACGTAAACTAACGCTAGATTTTAGGGATATTTTTAGTGACGGGATATTTTATAGTAGTATTGAAGGTGATTATCACCTAAATAATGGATTGTTTACCACAGATAACACTAAGATGAATGGTACTGCGGGTAATTTATTTATGACCGGCCAAACGAATTTAGTTACTGGTGAGCTTGATTATGCGATGTCTTATCAACCTGAATTAACTTCAAGCTTACCCATGCTTGCCTGGATTGTTACTTTGAATCCTGTAGTCTTTGTTGCGGGGGTTGCTATTGACCAAGTGTTTAAATCACAGGTGGTTACTGAATTTAACTTTGAACTCAAAGGAACCGTTGATAGCCCTGACTTTAAGGAAGTGGATAGAAAAAGTAAAAGCATTAGTGTAGATAACACTGTACCTAAGGAAGATGAGCAACAAGAGTCCGGTGTAGATAAAAATCCAGAGAGTAAAACCTCAAAACAGGCAGAGGTCAATAATGGTTAAATTAAGTGCTATCCAGTTAACTTCAGTAGCGAATGCCGATGTTAATCTTGCTACCATAGACAAGTTGTTAACTCAGATCACTAGATCAATTGATAATGCGACTGACGATGTTCAACATTTGGTGGTTTTACCTGAGTGCTGTTTGTATTTTGGTGGTAAAGACAGTGAACAATTGAGTTTAGCAAAAGAGTCTGTAATTAATAATGATCTGTGTGCATCACTTGCGCAGCTAGCCAAAAAATTTAAGGTTTACCTGGTTGCTGGTACTATTCCTTTATTGTCTAACTCAGGTGAAAAATTTACTAACAGCAGTTGTGTTTTTAACCCTTGTGGTGACATGATAGGACGATACGACAAAATTCACTTATTTGACGTTAATGTTAGTGATAATACTAAAAGTTATAATGAGTCTCGTTATACCCAAGCAGGAAAAGAAGTACAGGTGGTTAAGACCGAGTTTGCTAATATTGGTCTGTCGGTGTGCTTTGACTTACGTTTCCCACGTTTATTCCAGCTATTAACGAATAAAGGGGCAGATATCATTACTG
Source organism: uncultured Colwellia sp. (assembly GCA_913063325.1). Classification (GTDB taxonomy): domain Bacteria; phylum Pseudomonadota; class Gammaproteobacteria; order Enterobacterales; family Alteromonadaceae; genus Colwellia. Next base: position 43,882 of record CAJXYE010000022.1, read on the forward strand.
TACCCAGTGCTTTTACCAAAGTAACGGGTAAAGCCCATTGGCAAAGCTTATTACAAGCAAGAGCGATTGAAAATCAAGTGTATATTATTGCTGCAGGGCAAGAAGGTATACATGACAATGGCCGAGAAACATGGGGTCATTCAATGATTATTAATCCATGGGGCGAAATTGAACAATGCATCACAACAGGTGAAGGCTATATTAGTGTTGATTACCACCGCGAAGAAATATCACGTATACGTCAAAGTATGCCTTTGACTACACCCTTGGACATGCCGCTGAATACATAATACCCAAACCACATGAAGATGTAGGTTTCAGCTGGAATTAGAAACGCCTTTAGGCAAGGCATTGATTGAAGAGAATGGTTACTCCCTTCTCAAAATCAATAACGTAGCATAAAGCGTTTCTAAACCAGCCCTTTGGGGACCTCTGAGCAGTTTATGCTCTTCGTTGCCTCATTTTTTAAGGGAATAACCCTTAATAAAAGGAGGCGCCTAGATCATAAGTCGCTCAGGGGCCCTGAAATACACAGCTTCAAGTGGCTTGGGTATAAAGCAGCAAGTTGATTATAATTAAAGAATATAGAAGTAGAGCTAAGACCTAATGAATAGTGTTGAGAAATCCTTATTAAGTGATAGTCATATTGACGAAGAAATGTTGTCAAAAACCCTGAACAGTATGATGGGTCGACAAGTTGATTATGCAGATTTATATTTTCAAGCCAGTCAGCATGAAACTTGGGTTCTAGAAGATGGCATTGTCAAAGAAGGTTCATACAACATTGAACGTGGTGTTGGTGTCAGAGCTATTTCAGGCGAAAAAACGGGTTTTGCTTACTCAGATGATATAACTCCTGAAGCACTTCAGCAGGCGGCCGATGCTGCCAAGGGTATTGCTGATAGTGGTGCAGGTGCAACTGTTAAAGCGTTCAGCCGTCAAACACCTATTCAGGTTTATCAGTCGGTCGAGCCACTTGGCAGTTTAACGCAAGAGCAAAAAATTGACTTATTACATCAAGTTGAAGCACATGCACGTCAAGTTGATAGTCGTGTTAAGCAGGTTATCGCCAGCATATCAGGTGTTTATGAAACTATTTTAGTAAGCGCCAGTGATGGTACTTTCGGTACCGATATTCGCCCTTTAGTTCGCTTAAACTGTTCAGTATTAGTTGAAGAAAACGGTAAGCGTGAACGAGCAAGTGCAGGCGGCGGTGCTCGTACTGATTACAGTTACTTTTTTGAAGTTGAAGTAGGTGATAATAAACCACGTTACCTCGCTTATGCTGAAGAGTCAGTTAGACAAGCGCTAGTTAACTTAGTTGCTATTGAAGCACCAGCAGGTACTTTTCCTGTGGTCTTAGGTGCAGGTTGGCCAGGTGTATTATTGCATGAAGCCGTAGGGCATGGCTTAGAGGGTGATTTTAACCGTAAAGGCTCATCAGCATTCTCAGGTAAAGTCGGTCAGCAAGTTACTTCTGAGCTATGTACCATTGTTGATGATGGTACCTTACCTAATCGTCGTGGTTCAATATCTATTGATGATGAAGGTACGCCAGGACAATATAACGTTTTGATTGAAAAGGGTATCTTAAAAGGGTACATGCAAGACAAACATAATGCTGGCTTAATGGGCGTAAAACCAACAGGTAATGGTAGACGAGAATCATATGCACATTTACCTATGCCACGTATGACTAATACCTATATGTTAGCAGGCGAGTCTAGCCCTGAGGACATTATTAAGTCTGTTAAAAAAGGAATTTATGCACCAAACTTTGCTGGTGGTCAGGTAGACATCACATCAGGTAAATTTGTTTTTACTAGTTCAGAAGCATATTTAATTGAAGATGGAAAAATAACCTCACCCGTTAAAGGCGCGACTTTAATAGGTAATGGACCTGAAGCGATGAAACGCATTAGCATGGTTGGTAATGACTTAAAACTTGATGGCGGTGTTGGTGTGTGTGGTAAAGATGGCCAAAGTATACCCGTTGGCGTTGGTCAACCAACGTTGAAAGTGGATGAAATGACGATTGGTGGTACGCAGTAGCTATTAGCACTAGAATATAATCAGCAAGCACTTATATCCTAGTGCTTGCTGAAACTAATGTTGTTTTACTTAATCTTACAAAGAGCCACTATTGCTATAGGTGCTAAGCGTTAGCTTTTAAGTAAGTGAATAAATTCTTATAATGCTTACCCAGCTTTTCAGCCTTTTTCTCTTTTGCTGCATGGCGAATCAGCTGCTTAATTTTTTGTCGTTCAATTTGAGGGAATTCAGTAATCAAAGCTTCAACGGCATCATTACCTTGTTCTATCAACTCATCTCTAATGCCTTCCAAGCGAACAAACTTTGCTGTTTCTTGCTGATGTTTGTTAGCCATAACTTCAATAGCATGATGAATTGGCTCAAGATCTGTTTCCAGTAATATTCTCGCTGTATGACGAATATGACGGCGTAACGCTTCATGTTTATTGGATATTTTATCCGCTAAAATCATGGCATCTTTTATGTCTTCACTTAAAGGTAAGCGGCTTCGTTGATGTTTAGACATTTCTATTAAGCTCTGTGCGAAATCTTGCAATTGATGCATTTCACGCTTCACTTCGCTTTTACTTTTTAACTCTTCTTCCATTTCTTCTGAAGATTCGTCGATATCTTTGGCTGACTGGGGCATAATAATGTCTAATACCATGTTAAAATAAATAATAATTGCTCTTATTATATCACTATTCTAAGCCACTGTTTACTCCTTAAAAAGAAAAGAGAAAGTAGAAACCAATATGACCCTAGCTTCTAAATCACATGATCCAATGACTAAACAACTTAGCGAAGTGAAAACACGAGTTGCCACTGTACTTGAACTCGCTAAATCACTTGGCGCAGATGGTGCCGAAGTTGCGATGAGCCGTCAACAAGGTTTAAGTGTTGGTACGCGCATGGGTGAAGTAGAAAACGTTGAATTTACCAATGATGGTGCATTAGGTATCACTGTCTACCGTGAAGGTCGTAAAGGTAGTGCCTCTACGGCTGACTTATCTGAGCAAGCATTAACTAAAGCAGTTACTGCAGCGGTAAACATTGCTAAATATACCTCGGTAGATGATTGTTCTGGTCTTGCTGATAAATCACTTTTAGCAATGCAACCACTTGATTTAGATTTATATCATCCTCATGAAATAAGCACGGAAGAGGCGATTGAACTAGCCAAAGAATGTGAAGAAAGTGCATTGGCGGCAGACCCGCGTATTTCTAATTCTGATGGTGCTAACTTTGATACGTTTGCAGGCTTTAAGGTTTACGGCAATAGCCATGGTCAGTTAGTGGGCTACCAAAGCACTCGTCATAGTTTAAGTTGCGTTATGATTGCCAGTGATGGTGATGATATGGAGCGTGACTATGCTTACACTGTTAATCGCGAATTCTCTATGCTAGAAAGTGCGAAAAATATTGGTCTACAAGCTTCTCAAGAGGTGTTGTCTCGTTTAAATCCACAAACAATCCCCACGGGTAAAGTGCCGGTATTATTTAGAGCTGATATTGCTAATACTATTTGGGGGCATTTTATTGCAGCAATCAGTGGTGGAAACTTATATCGTAAATCGTCATTTTTATTAGATGCAATTGGCAATGATGTTTTCCCGAAATTTTTAAATATCAGCGAAAGACCCCACATAGCCAAAGCATTAGCGAGTAGTGCCTTTGATAGTGAAGGGGTATTAACCCAAGATCGCGAAATTATCACTGATGGTGCATTGCAGACCTATTTATTAACAAGTTATTCAGCGCGTAAGCTCGGGCTAGCGACCACAGGACATGCCGGTGGTATTCATAACTGGTTAGTTGATGCGCAAGGCCACGATGGCAGTTTTGATGCCATGTTAAAAACCTTAGGTACTGGTTTACTGGTTACTGAGTTAATGGGGCAAGGTGTCAATGTTGTCAACGGCGATTACTCGCGCGGCGCTGCAGGTTTTTGGGTTGAAAATGGCGAAATAGCTTACCCTGTTAGTGAAATAACCATTGCGGGTAATTTAGCTGATATGTTTAAAAGTATAGTCGCAGTTGGCTCTGATGTTGATATGCGTGGCAGTATTCGTACCGGTTCAATTTTAATTGATGAGATGCAAGTAGCCGGACACTAGCAGCTATTTTCCCTTACTTCAGCGTTAAAATTACTTGCAATAGACCAGCTATTGACGCGTAAATTTGCCTTGAATTAAGAAAAACTATCAAGCTAGTGAGCATTACTACTGCTTGCTAAAATAAAAACGCTAGCAGTAATGACATTGATAGCGTTTTTTATGGCAAGGTTTTAGCTGGATTTAATAGCTGCTAGGTTAGTAGTAGTGTCGCCGTGCCAAGGAAAGCAAAAATACCCAGTACATCGGTCACTGTGGTAATAATAACGCTACCAGCCAATGCCGGATCAATTTTAAGGCGTTTTAACAATAGTGGTATACTAACGCCAGCTAAACCTGCAGCTGTCATGTTCATCAACATGGCAAAGGCGATAACACCGCCAAGCATTAAATCTTGTTTCCAAATGGCCACCACTGTTGCGATAAGTACAGCCCAAATAATACCATTTAAAAAACCGATAGCAGCCTCTTTAGCGAGTAGTGCCCGAGCGTTACTGTCTCCGACATGACCTAATGCCATACCGCGAATTACTAGTGTTAGGGTTTGATTACCGGCAACACCGCCCATGCTAGGCACAAGTGAATTTAATACCGCCAAAATAGCTAATTGCTCGAAGATGCCTTCAAACATACTAGTAACGGCTACTGCCATTAAGGCTGTAATAAGATTGACACCAAGCCATAATGAGCGTTGCTTAGTACTCTTTATAACGGGGGCAAAGGTATCGGCCTCGTCATCTAAACCGGCCATACTCATCATAGTATGTTCAGCATCTTCACGAATTATATCGATGACATCATCAATAGTGATTCGGCCGAGTAAGTGACCTGCTTCATCAACAACAGGGGCAGAAAACCAATCATGGCGCTCAAAAAGTTGCGCAACATCTTGCTCGCCCATATCTGCTTGCACCGCTTCTACTTCTGCATTGATCAAACTAGATACTATGACTTCAGCCTTTGCAGTCACTATGGAAGCCAGAGATACCGCTCCAATAAATTTATTATTACGGTCAACAACATAGAAAGAGTCGGTTGCGTCAGGCAAATCACCTTTTAGACGGAGATACCTCAATACTACATCAACACTTACATCAGGACGTAAGGTAATAGTATCGGTATTCATGATACCGCCAGCAGTATCTTCTTCATAAGATAGGGCTGTTTCGACGCGACTACGGTCTTGCGAGTCCATTGATTTGAGTACTTCGTTAAAAGTACTGTCAGGCAGTGTACGTAAAACTTCAGCTAAATCATCAACGTCCATGCCTTCGGCAACGGCAGCGAGCTTTTCAGGTCGCATACTTTTAAGAATGCCTTTACGGACCTCTTCATTTAGCTCTTCGAGCACTTCACCATGAAAATCGGGGTCAATCAGTTGCCATAATACAGGACGACTTTTAGCCGTGGAGGACTCTAAGATAAGGGCTAAATCATAAGCTGGCATGTGCTGTAACAGTTTTCGTACGTAGACGAACATACCGCTGCCAAGTGCTTCGTTGACTTGTTGTAATCGTTGTTGGTTAAACTCTTGTTCTGATAATTCTGGCATAGCGACTCTACTTCTTTAGTGTATAGTGCACAGAAAACCCTCTAAAGAGTGTATCGCTGAGAAAATGGCGAGACGAAGGGTCATTTAATGATGAATAGAAAGACAGCTTAAGTTTATCGTAAGTTAGTGGTTTTATCAGCTTTTTTATCTTATAGAGGCAAGATGGAGCCAGGGTAATCGCTTTATGATTTATTACTTCTTACCGCTTTTGTGCTCTTAGCGATGAGATTATTCAGCCTCGTCAAACTTATCAGAAATAAGTTGGCATATTTCTGATAAGGCTAATTGCGCATCATCACCTTGTGCGGTGATATTGACAATTTTTCCTTGCCCACCAGCTAATAACATAAGCGCCATAATACTACCTGCGTCAGCTTCCTTCCCAGCCAGTTCTATGGTGATTTTAGCCGAAAATCTTTGGCTTAGTTGAGCCAATTTAGTTGCGGCCCGCGCGTGTAAACCCAATTTATTACATATTGTGACTTGCTGGGAAATAGCGCTCATTTGAGTGCCGATTGTTTAGGTCGATTTAACATTAATATCCCTATGATGTGTTTGAATATCTTCACGTTCTTTACGGAAGTTTTTTGCCAACATTTCGGCAATATAAACGGATCTATGCTTACCACCGGTACAACCTATCGCTATAGTGACATAACTACGGTTATTTCGCTCTAAATGCGGTAACCAAGTCATCATGAAGCTATTAATTTGCCAAATAAATTTAGTGACAATCGCTTGGCTTGCAAGGAAATCCTTTACCTCTAAATCAACACCTGTTTTACCTTTAAGGGATTTTTCCCAAAAGGGATTAGGTAAAAATCTAGCGTCAAAAACATAATCCGCATCAACAGGGATACCGTGTTTAAATCCAAATGATTCAAAAACTAATACCATAGAGCCAGTCTTCTTACCCAAGATTCGCTCTCTGACTAAATCAGCAAGTTGATGAGGGGTAAGCTGACTCGTATTAATATATAAATCTGCGTTAGTTGATATTGGCTCTAGTAATGATTTTTCTAGGGCTATAGCTTGATCAAGCGCCATATTCTTACGTATAAGAGGATGTAAACGGCGTGTTTCACTAAAACGTCTGATTAAATCATTATCATCGGCATCTAAAAATAGCGTGTTTACATCTACGGCTTTAGGCAAATAGGCAATGATTTCTGGGATATCATTAGGATCTTCAGGTAAGTTCCGAACGTCTAGGCTAACCGCAACATTTTCATAATCGTTAATAACAGTATGAGTTAATGCCGGTAGTAAATTAATCGGGATGTTATCGACACAATAATAACCAAGGTCTTCTAAAACGCGTAGTGCAACTGATTTACCTGAGCCAGAGCGGCCACTGACAATGATGAGTTTCATTTATTTTACTTCCGAGTACTTTGCTCTATGGCAATTATTTTTTTGTTAACTGGCTTGTTGAATTAAGTTATAGAGTGTTTGATCATCATTGCATCTTCTAACTTGCTTGATTATTTTTTTATCACTAAATAACTTTGCAATATTTTGTAGCGTATTTAAATGTTCTTGGCAGCTGTTTTCAGGTACAAATAAGGCGATAAAAATATCTACCTCTCTATTATCTATGGCATCAAAATCAATAGCTTTTTCGGTTGTTATTAATACGGCAACCGCTTTACTTGAATTAGGCAATCGGCCATGAGGGATGGCAATACCGTTACCAATACCTGTACTACCCATTTTCTCTCTATCGAGTAAACTTTCTAATAGTTCATCTTGCTCAATGTCAGAGACGTGAATAGCGGCAAGTTGACAAATTTTTTCTAGAATACGTTTTTTACTGGTTACTGCTACATGACAACGAGTACAACTTGTTGTTAATATTTCGGATAATTGCATAATAATGGTAATGGTGTTTAGGCGCCTCTTAACGCTAAATCATTTAGGTCAGGGCGCCTGTTCTAATATACTTTAATTATTTTAAAGCGTTCTCTATCGGGTGAACCCAATAGTTATAATTCTGTTTAATGCTGAGATATTTTACCTTTATGTTTAAGGATTTGTCTATCAAGCTTATCAACCAAGGTATCGATAGAAGCATACATGTCAGCATTTACTGCTGAAGCAAATACTTCACTACCATTCATATGAACGTTAGCTTCAGCTTTTTGGTTAAGTTTTTCTACGGTAAGTACCACATGAACATTATTAATGTGGTCAAAATGTCGCTCTAATTTTGAGAATTTTGTATCGACATATTCGCGTAATGAACTCGTTACTTCAACATGGTGTCCAGAAAGATTAATTTGCATAAGCATGATCCTTTTATTGTAGTCTTCTAAAGTAAACTCTTACGTTGGTTTGATGGTGGTATAGCTAATGATTCTCGGTATTTAGCTATGGTACGTCGTGCAACTTTTATTCCCTGCTCGGCCAATAAATCAGCCATCTTACTATCACTTAACGGCTTAGCTGGGGTTTCCGCTAAGATAAGCTTTTTAATTAAAGAGCGAATTGCTGTAGATGAGCATTCACCGCCATTTTCGGTACTGACATGACTAGAGAAAAAATACTTCAGCTCAAAGATACCTCTGGGTGTATGCATATATTTTTGCGTGGTAACACGTGATATGGTGGATTCATGCATATCAACCGCTTCAGCAATATCGTTTAGTACCATAGGTCTCATCGCTTCAGCACCATGTTCTAAAAAGCCTTGTTGGCGCTGAACAATACAGTTCGATACTTTAAGTAATGTATCATTGCGTGAGTCTAAACTTTTAATAAACCACTTAGCTTCCTGCAAGTTAGCTCTAATAAATTTTCCATCATCAGTCGAGGATTTCATCGTTTTAGACATTGCGGCATACTGTTGATTTATCGATAATTTTGGTGCTGTGTCCGAATTTAGTTCAACTACCCAACGACCGTTTTTTTTCTCTACAGAAACGTCGGGAATGACATATTGGTCATCACTTTTAATTACCGCATCGCCAGGACGAGGGTTAAGGCTTTGAATTAAACGCATAACTTCACGTAATTGCTCTTCTTTTAGTTTTGTTTTACGCATTAACTGGCGGTAATCTCGATTACCGAGTAAATCAATATGATCAGTAATAATCAATTTGCTTTCTTTTAAGTAAGGAGTATCAGCACTAAATTGATTAAGTTGAATCAGTAAACAGTCAGGAATTGAACGAGCGGCGACACCAACAGGGTCAAACATATTAATACGCTTTAATACGGCTTCTACCTCATCAAGCTCGAGGCCTTCAGTACCGACACTTTCTAAGATATCTTCTGGACTGACGGTTAAATAACCCGCATCATCTACCGCTTCAATAATGGCGATAGCGATAGTTTTATCAGTCTCGGTGAAGGGCGTTAATTCCATTTGCCATAATAAGTGATCTTGTATGGAGTCAGTGGTTTCACCTTGATAGGTAAAATCATCTGCAGGGCTACTTACTGCGCCGGTATTTGATACACCAGCACTGTAGCTATCTTCCCACGTAGTATCGATATTCAACTCTTCTGGTATATCACTTTTCTCCATAGCTTCAGTTGTAGTGATTTCATCAATACTTGCCTGCTGCTCTTCGCTACCGTCGGTTGTTGTTTTCTCAGTTGTTGCTTCATTTATGTTGGTTGAAAAAGCTTCTTCGAGATTATTTTCTTCACCGCTACTTTCATTTTGAGCTTTTTCATCTAGCTCAAGTAATGGATTGCTCTCTAAAACTTCTTGAATTTCTTGCTGTAACTCTAACGTTGACAATTGCAATAGCTTGATCGCTTGTTGCAATTGTGGAGTCATTGTTAAATGTTGTCCAATACGGAGCTGTAATGTAGGGCGCATCTAGGTTATGTGATTTCCTATATATTATTCTTAGTCGTTACATTTTGAACTGTGTAACCACTTTTTATTATTTATTCAGGCCAGAGTTCTGAACTAATAGCTTAATTTACAGTTTAGCTGCTAGTTTCACTTATAGAGTAACTATAGCGTGAATTGTTCGCCAAGGTATACATCTCTGACTTTTTGATTAGCAAGAATTTGATCTGCATTACCTTGGGCAATAATTTCACCATGGCTAACAATGTAAGCGTGCTCACAAACGTCTAAAGTTTCTCTAACATTATGATCTGTGATTAATATACCTATGCCTCGTTCTTTTAAGTGTAAGATGATTTTTTTAATGTCGCCAACCGAAATTGGGTCAACACCGGCAAAAGGTTCATCTAATAAAATAAATTGAGGGTCTGCAGCTAATGCACGGGCAATTTCAACTCTGCGCCTTTCACCACCGGATAGACTCATGCCGGTATTATCTTTAATATGACAGATATGAAACTCTTCTAAGAGGTGTTCGAGTTTTTCAGCGCGTTGAGTATCATTAAGTTCTTTACGTGTTTGTAATATCGCCATGATATTATCAGTAACAGTTAGCTTTCTAAAAATAGATGCTTCTTGTGGTAAATAACCAATACCGCTACGCGCTCTTTCATGCATAGGGGCGAGAGTTAGGTCTTGACCATTTAATTTGATCGTCCCATTGTCATTGGGTACTAAGCCAACGATCATATAGAAGGAAGTCGTTTTTCCTGCACCATTAGGCCCGAGCAAGCCAACAATTTGCCCAGCATCAACCTGTAAGCTTACATTTTTAACCACTTGTCTACTTTTGTATGACTTCGATAAACCACTGGCAATTAAAGTATTCACTGTTGCAGATTTTGGTGTTTCGCTTTTTGTATTATTCGTCAATACTTTCACCCTCTTTTTTAGCTGATTTTTCTGCTTGAGACTTTTCGTGGCTTTCTTTTTGCTTCTTTAGTACAGTTGGTTGCAATACTGTAGTAACGGATTGATTATTAGCGCTTTTTGCTTCTAATCTCTCGCTTAACGTATTGTAAGTAATTTCACTTCCACTGACTTCACTGCCAGCCTGTTTTACTATGGCATTGCCTGAAATTGTGATTGTATATGTCATTGGGTGATAGGTGATTTCATCGGCTTGTAAACTTATTAAATTACCATCTTCGAGTGTTTGTTGAAAAATTGCCGGTTGACCTTTAGCTACATATGTATCATTTTTTTCGCCGGTTTTTTTATCTACACGACTAAATACTTTAACAATATCTGCAGTAATAGAGATAGAGCCTTGGCGGATGCTAACATCATCAAGATAGCTGGCTATTTTGTTTTTAAGGTCGGCTGCTTGTCGTTGAGATTTTATAGTAATCTCTTGCGCAAAATCTTTATCAGCTGCAACCGCAGGAGTTAAAAGAGAGACACTACAGCTTAGTGCTAATACGTAGAACATATTTAGGCTTAAATTAGTCTTCATCAATTTTTTTATAGATAGTACGTTCATGCTGGGTTAGGGTCATTTGTTTAGTGTTTAAATCGATAATCAATCCTGAGCCATACATGGTGAAGTCTTTTCCGACTACAACCACTGATTGCTCTGAACTAATGATATTTGTTTTCAAATCTAATGCTATGGTTTTACAGTAGATTTCTTTTATTAAACTGTCAATTTCTGTTGCTTCAATATGTACTTGATTTTTTAGCTCTACACGATTGTCTTTGTACAGTGTTGCTTCTTGCGCACTGACCTTCCAAGGTTGCCCTTTTTTCTGCGGATATAAAGTGTAATTTGGAGATTCAAAATAACTAACTTCTAAGTCAGCATAATGCTCCATTCTTTCTGCCTCAATAGTATGGGACAACAGTCCTATGTCACTAAAAATTTTACTTTGTAACTGCTCGGCGATAAAATCCGGACGCTGTTCATCTACAATGAGGGTATCTTGTTCAATTGATGCAGTACGCCATTCAATAATGCCATAAACGAGCGCACTAAGCAGTAAGACAAATAGCGCTAAGCTATTTAATCGATTCATATACTTGCGCCTGATGCACTGACTAAGCTACCTTGGCTTTGCATAATCAAATCACATATTTCCCGCACAGCGCCAAAACCACCCTGAATAAAAGTGGTGTAATCTGCGCCACGTACGACTAATGGATGACCATCAGATACGCTAATACCAAGACCTACTGCTTCAATGCAAGCTAAATCAGGTACATCATCACCTATGTAAGCCACTTCGTTAAGATCAATGTTCAATTGTTGAGTTAATGAGATTAAAGCGGGTAGTTTATCTTCTTGACCCTGAATAATGTGCGCTACATTTAATGCTTTCATTCTATTAGCTACAATTGACGAATTTCTTCCAGTGATAATCGCAACATCAACTCCACTAGCTCCTAAGGCTTTTATGCCAAAGCCATCTTTAGTATGGAAGGCTTTTAGCTCTTCGCCATCATTGCCTAAATATATTCTACCATCAGAAAATACGCCATCAACATCACAGACCAATAACTTTATTTGCTGAGCCTTCGCTAAAATATTGTTTTGGACATCACCATATAAGGTATTCATTAAAGTACTCCAGAACTTAAGAAGTCATGCATATTCATTGCACCAACAGGCTCGTTGTTGTTATTGACAATAATTAGACCGTTTATTTTATTGTCTTCCATTATTTTTAAAGCTTGTGCTGCAAGCATATCACTTTGTGCTACTTGCGGGTTATGTGTCATAACGGTACTGATACTATCACTGTGAATGTCTATTCTATTATCAAGTACTCTACGAAGGTCACCATCGGTAAATAAGCCGACGAGTTGATTGTCATCATTAATTATCGCTGTCATACCTAAGCCCTTCAATGACATTTCAACCAAAGCATCTTTGATAAGAGCATGTTCAGAAACCACTGGAATTCTCTCACCTTGGTGCATAATATCGTTTAGCCGAAGTAATAAGCGTTTACCTAAACTGCCACCTGGATGAGATAAAGCGAAATCATCAGCGGTAAAATCACGAGCGTTAAGTAAAGCGACGGCTAAAGCATCACCCATAACCAAGGTTGCCGTGGTACTTGATGTCGGTGCTAAACCTAAGGGGCAGGCTTCAGCTGATACTTTAATGCAGATATGTGTATCAGCTAGTTTAGCTAGCGTAGAGTCTGCATTACCTGTCATTGAAATCAATTTAGCACCGATACGTTTAATAACAGGGATTATCGCAAGTACTTCACCGGTTTCACCTGAGTTAGAGATGGTCAATACCACATCATCGCTGGTGATCATACCTAAGTCGCCATGACTTGCTTCTCCAGGGTGAACAAAAAACGAAGGCGTACCTGTACTGGCAAGAGTCGCGGCTATTTTTCCACCAATATGACCAGACTTGCCCATACCAATAACGATGACTCGACCTTTGCAATGAAACATGAGTTGGCAGGCAAGCTCAAAATTATCATCAATATACTGTACAAGTTCGGCAATAGCTTGTTGTTCAATTTCAATAACGTTTTTTGCTAACTGTTTGAAGTTTTGCATAATGATTAACTTATATCAGTTCTTATAATTATAGTTGACTAAAAAGTAATACTTGATAAGCGACAAAGCTTAACAGCAATAGTGCACCTTTGGCACGAGTAATTCTAAATGCACCTAAGCGTCGACTAAAGCATAAAATAAATAGCAATAAAGTAATACCTAACATATAAGGCGCATCTCTACTGGCAGCTAAAGGGTCAATTTCACCAGGGGCGATCAAACCTGCTATAGGTAATACTGCTAGTATGTTAAAAATATTTGAGCCTATTATATTACCTAATGCTAGATCATCTTCTTTTTTGATTATGCTCATAATACTAGCGGCGAGCTCTGGTAAGCTGGTGCCTATAGCAATAATCGTTAAACCTATCACTAAATCACTGATGCCGAATGCTTTAGCAATAAATACAGAAGAATCAACTAAAAAGCTCGCACTTAATGGCAATAAAATGATGCCAACACCAAGCCACAATAAAGATAACTTCATACTGACTGCAGGGGCAACATCTTGTTCTGCTTCGATAATCAATGGGTCATCACTGGGTTTACCCTTTGTTTTCTTTAATGTGATAACAAGTAGCGAAATAATGTAAATAGCAAAGCATGACATTAAGACAATGCCTTCTATAAAGCTAAAGTGGTTATCTATAAGTAACCAATAACCTAAAGCTGTTACTGCTAAAATAAGGGGGATTTCACGTTTTATTGTTTGTGATGAAACGGTTAAAGGTTGCAATAATGCTGTAATACCTAGTACTAAGGCTATATTCGTTATATTTGAGCCTATAGCGTTACCAATGGCGGTGTCTGGATTACCTTGCAATGATGCCGTTGCTGCCACCATCATTTCAGGTGCGGAGGAGCCCATAGCAACAATGGTTAAACCCACTATCATGGGTGAAATGCCTAAGTTTCTCGCTAATGATGATGCGCCAAAAACGAATTTATCGGCACTCCAAACTAAAACGACAAGGGCAATGAGTAATATAAAAATTTGTTCTAGCATTAATGACTCCAAGGTTAAGCTTAAATTGTCGCTGGTTGTTGAGCAAAAAAGAAGTAAATAATGCTATCTAGAGGCAAATAATATTTTTATGCCTTACTTTTAAGCATATATGATCAATTTCTTACAAATCAGCCGCAAAATTTAACACTTATTGCCCCATTTTTCGTTTATTTCTAGTGAAGAATTGTTATCGCTAAGGTAAAATCCCTGCTATTAAAAGAATTTATATTGCTCGTTATCAGGCAATAAAAAACAGTGACGTTGAACCATGACAAATTCTACACCCGAAGCAAACCTGGTTGAAATTGAAAACCTAACTTTTAAACGAGGTGAACGAGTTATTTATGATGATATCAGTTTGTCTATCCCCAAAGGGAAAGTTACCGCAATCATGGGACCAAGTGGCATTGGTAAAACGACATTATTACGCTTAATTGGCGGTCAAATAAAACCAGAAAGTGGCAATATACTGTTTGATGGGAAAAATATCCCATTGTTGTCTCGCGCAGATTTATACGAAGCTCGAAAACATATGAGTATGCTCTTTCAAAGTGGTGCATTATTCACCGATATGAGTGTTTACGATAATATTGCCTTTCCTATAAGAGAACATACCCAACTATCTGAGTCTATCATTGAAAAAATAGTTTTGATGAAGCTAGAAGCCGTTGGATTGCGAGGGGCAAGGCACTTACAGCCGAGTGAGCTTTCTGGAGGAATGGCGCGCAGAGTAGCATTAGCACGCGCAATAGCTTTAGATCCTGAACTCATTTTGTATGATGAACCTTTTGCTGGCCAAGACCCTATTTCTATGGGAGTTATTGTTCGTTTAATACGTTCATTAAGTGATGCTCTAGGGTTAACCTCAATTGTTGTTTCACATGATGTTCCTGAAGTAATGACTATCGCAGACTATATTTATATTGTTGCCGAAAAGAAAATAATTGGTCATGGTACACCTGAACAAATACGCCAAGATGTTTCTCCTTTGGTGCAGCAGTTTATTCACGGTGAAGCTGATGGCGCAGTACCTTTTCATTATGAAGCCCCTGCTTATCGTGATGAACTCATTAAAATACCTTCATAAAGAATTAGATAAATGAATCAGTTTCAAGGCGGCAAGTAGTGCAGCAGATACAGTTTTTAGGTAAACAAACCCTCAACATGATAAGTGGTTTAGGTAGGGCAGTAATTTTGTTGGTGTCAGCATTAATGCATGTACCCAATATTCGTAAAGGTACTCCTTTATTAATGCAACAGCTTTACAGTGTTGGTGTATTGTCATTATTGATAATTATAGTATCCGGTACTTTCATTGGTATGGTTTTAGCCTTGCAGGGCTATACTATACTCGTAGGTTACGGCGCAGAAGCCAGTTTAGGCCCTATGGTGGCGTTGTCTTTATTGCGAGAGCTTGGACCTGTTGTTGCCGCCTTATTATTTGCAGGTAGAGCCGGCTCAGCGCTCACCGCTGAAATAGGTTTAATGAAAGCGACAGAGCAACTATCAAGTTTAGAAATGATGGCTATTGATCCATTAAGACGAGTAATAGCGCCGCGATTTTGGGCCGGCTTTATCAGTTTACCTCTATTAGCGGCTATTTTCTCTATGGTGGGTATACTTGGGGCTCACGTTGTTGGTGTGGACTGGTTAGGTGTTGATAGCGGCACTTTTTGGTCTGTAATGCAAGACCAAGTAGATTTTGAAAAAGATATCCTCAACGGCATAATTAAAAGTGTTGTCTTTGCTTTTGTTATTATGTGGATAGCAGTATACAAAGGTTATGATTGCGAACCTACCTCTGAAGGAATAAGTCGAGCGACAACCTCAACTGTAGTGCAATCATCATTATTAGTTTTATTTTTAGATTTCATTTTAACGGCATTAATGTTCGTCAAGTAGTTAATGCAGATATAGTCATTACTATTAATCGTTATCCCGTTAGAACTTTATTGTTAAATTTTTATTACAAGGCGTTGGTGAAAGACATGGTGTCTAAGAAAGTAGAGTTGTTGGTTGGTTTATTTGTCGCATTAGGTTTCGGTGCCTTATTGATGTTGTCGTTTAAAGTTGCTGACTCAGGTATGGGTGGCAGTAGTGAAAGTTATCAACTGTTTGCTAAATTCGATAATATTGGTGGTTTGAAGGTACGTTCACCGATCAAGGTCGGTGGCGTTGTTGTTGGTCGTGTGAGTGATATCGCGTTAGATGAAGAAGACTATACACCCGTGGTTACACTTGAAATTTATACACAATATAATAAGTTTTCAGAAGCTACTTCTGTAGCAATATTAACCGCCGGTTTATTAGGTGAACAATATTTAGGTGTTCAACCAGGCTTTGTCGATGAATCAGTTGATACTTTACTGCCGGGTGACTTTATTGAAGACACAAAACCGGCGTTAGTGCTGGAAGAATTAATAGGACAGTTTTTATTTAGCCAAGGAAGTGGTGATGAGTAAGCTAGTGAGAATAAGCAAACATTGTAAAAGTAACATCTTTGCTAGTTTAGTTATTGGTTTTGTGATGAGTCACAATGCTATGGCTAATGATAAAGTTGAGGCCGTAACATTACCGTCTCAAGCAACACAGTTACCGGTAGAGCCAACACGCCTACTGATAAACCAAAAAAACCCATACGATATGGTGCAAGGTGCGGCTGAGCGAACCTTTAAACGTTTTGCTACTGAGCAACAAGCCATTCAAAAAAACCCTAACTTGTTAAAAGACATCGTTCGTGAAGAGCTGATGCCTTATATTAATTATAGGTATTCAGCTTTTAAAGTTATTGGCAAACATTTAAAGAAAACGACGGATGCAGAACGACGCGCATTTGTTCCTGTTTTTAGAGAATACTTAGTCAGTTCTTATGCGCAGGTATTTACCTTATATGATAACCAAGCCGTTGAGTTTGCTCCTGAAAGGTCGTTTTCGGGAAAAAGAATAGTTGCAGTAAATACACGTATTATCATGCCAGGCAGAGATAATATTGATGTGGCATTCAAAGTTAGACTTAATAAAAAGACCCAAAATTGGCAAGCATTTGATATGGTGGCCGAAGGGGTTAGTTTACTCGACTCAAAGCAAGCAGAGTTAGGCGGTATTATTAGACAAAAAGGACTGCCTTACGTTACCGAATTATTAAAAACCAAAAGCACTAGAGACATCGTTTTTAAAAATCGGACAGCTAAAAATGTAAGTACAACGGCAGAAAAGAACGGTAAGGGCAAATAGTGAGTAAAGCGAAAGTAGCTCTTAATCATGGTACCCTAACTATCTCTGGTGAATTGAGCCGTCATAGTGTCTCGGACATCAAAGATGGTGGGTATGAAAATTGGTTTGCACATGGTGCAATTAACGTTGATTTAAGCAACATTAGTAAAGTGGATACTGCGGGTTTAGCTTGGTTGTTTTATCTTCTAGAGCAAGCCCAAAGGTACTCTTGTCATTTGAGCTTTAGCAATATACCTGAAAAATTAACTAAGCTAATCACCTTAAGTGGCGTGGATGGTTTATTACCTATAGCATGTGATTAGTATCATACATATCCAAACCACCTGCACATTCAAGTGGCTTGGGTATCAATAATGAACAAAGGAGACTCCCTTGGAAACAGGTGATATTGAACAACTCGTAAGTAAATTAATAAATGATGTACTTGAGCTTGATGAAGTACATGTGACTTTTGATGGCTCACAATGCCGAATTAATGCAGTGAGTGATATGTTTGATGACTTAAGTCGTGTTAAACGTCAACAAGCAGTACTTAAACCATTAGCTGATATTATAAAAGATGGCACAATCCACGCAATTACTGTGAAAACATTTAATAAAGCACAGTGGCAGCGCGATAAATTATTTAATAGTTAGTATTAATTAGTAATAGTGTTACTAATTTGTTTTTTTAATGCCTAGCTTTTTACTGCTGGGCATTTTTGTGTATACTGGCTCGATGTTTTTTAATCCTTTTTAAGTAAGTAGTAGTTATTTTGGACGCATTTAAAGTTATTGGTGGTAAACCACTTCGCGGCGATGTCGTGATCTCCGGAGCAAAAAACGCAGCTCTTCCTATTTTGATGTCAGCACTATTATCTAAAACACCTGTTGTTTTTAGTAACGTACCGCAACTGAATGATATTTTAACAACAGTTAAATTATTAGGTCAGTTAGGTGCAAAAACTGAGTGGCTTAACGAAGACAAACTGATGATTGATGCGAGTAGCATTGATACTTGTCGTGCGCCTTATGATTTAGTGAAAACCATGCGCGCTTCAATTCTAGTGCTTGGTCCGTTACTTGCCCGTATGGGACATGCTGAAGTTTCTTTGCCAGGTGGCTGTGCCATCGGCGCAAGACCAGTTAATTTGCATATCCAAGGCCTAAAACTTATGGGCGCAGATATAACCGTTGAAGACGGTTATATTGTTGCTAAAAAGCAAGGTCGTTTAAAGGGTGCAACTATTTTAATGGACATGGTTAGTGTAACGGGCACTGAAAACTTAATGATGGCCGCAGCATTAGCTGAAGGCACTACCGTTATTGAGAATGCTGCACGGGAACCTGAAATTGTTGATCTTGCTAATTGTTTGATCAGTATGGGCGCTAAAATTACTGGCGCGGGTTCTAATACGCTAACGATTGAAGGTGTTAGTGAGCTTTTTGGTAAAAAATATACTGTTATGCCTGACCGCATCGAAACGGGTACTTTCTTGGTCGCTGCAGCAGTAACTCAGGGTCATATCAAATGTTTAAATACCGACCCTAAGGCTTTAGAAGCAGTATTAGGTAAATTGCAAGAAGCAGGTGCTATCATCACTACGGGTGATGACTGGATTGAACTTGAAATGACATCTCCAGCTAAAGCTGTCGACGTAAGAACAGCACCTCATCCTGCTTTCCCTACTGATATGCAAGCACAGTTTATGACGATGAACGTTTTAGCAGAAGGTACCGCAACGGTCATTGAAACTATTTTCGAAAATCGTTTTATGCATGTACCTGAATTACAGCGTATGGGGGCAAATATCGCTTTAGAAGGAAATACCGCGATAGTTAAGGGCGTTACAAGCCTTAATGGTGCTCAGGTGATGGCAACTGACCTACGCGCTTCTGCAAGCCTCGTAATTGCAGGCTTGGTCGCTAAGTCACCAACGCAAGTTGATCGTATTTATCATATTGATCGTGGTTACTTATGTATCGAAGGTAAGTTGCAGGGCTTAGGCGCAGATATTACCCGTATCAAGGCTGATTAGTTCTTTAAATGAGTATAGATAATACAATCTCACTCTTGTGAGTAATGTATTTTAAGAAGGCTAGGGCATTATATGTTCTAGCTTTTTTTATGCGTGTTGTATTTGATAAGAGTAATACCAATTACACTAATAAATTGATCAGCTTAGAGTTATGTTAGCGAGCTTAGAGCAAGCAAAATTACTTAAACATAGTAACTCTATATTTCTTTAATTTTGAGCCGTTATTGGTTCGCTAATAAACTCCCAAAAGGCGAGTACCTAATAAAAGGCAAAGACTTACATGCATCGTTATTAATTTCGATAAGGACGCTACAAGGATGTAGCTTCTTAGAGAATGCAGGAGCTTATTCACCTGAATAACCATTATCTACAATCAATGTATTGCCTCTAAACCTGTTAATTCTCGCTGAGTGGGAAAGAACTTAATCAACTTGGTATATATGAACGGAAGATAGGATTTTCAGACAACAAAAAAGGACATCCTTTGCAGGTATGTCCTTTTTTAAACATCTATAGATTAGTTATTGAATAACAAATCTATGATTGCAAATTAAAGTGCAACGATGTTTTCAGCTTGAGGTCCTTTCTGACCGTCAGTTACTGTAAATTCAACTTTTTGACCTTCAGCAAGAGTTTTGAAACCGTCACCAACGATAGCGTTGAAGTGAGCAAAAACGTCTGGGCCGTTTTCTTGCTCGATAAAACCAAAACCTTTAGCTTCGTTAAACCATTTTACTGTACCAGTAGTAGTAGACATATG
>CAJXYE010000023.1 GCA_913063325.1 uncultured Colwellia sp.
GGTATTTGTGGTCAAGGGCCTTCAGATCATGAAGACTTTGCCGCTTGGTTAGTAGAGCAGGGCATTGATAGTGTCTCGTTAAACCCTGATACGGTATTACCAACATGGTTATACCTTGCTGAGCAATTAGCTAAAAAAGCCTAAAACCTTTAAATAAAGTTAATAGCCAAAGCTTATAGCTAAACCTTAGCGACAATGAAAGCACGTTAATCTCTTAATTGAGTTAGCGTGTTTTTTTATGGGTAAAATAAGGGATATCTCTAATGCATTGTAGGGCAGAAAGTGATGTAGGGTTTTAATCCTTTTTGTCACCACATTGGAGCTGTGCGAGCATCTGGTTAAGTATCGCTTTATTAGGGCGTCATAACTCAAAGCCAAAGCCTTGTGTTGCCTGCAAGTTTTAACTATACTTTGTACCATATAAAGTACAATTAAAGGTATCGTTATGAGCAGAATTCATTTTGATCAGGATATACAACCGCTTTCTGATTTTAGGGCTGGTGCGGCTTCTTTTATACGTCAGGTTAATGAAACAAGAAGACCTATTGTAATTACCCAAAGAGGGAAAGGTGTAGCTGTTGTTGTTGATGTTGCCGAGTATGAAGCTATGCAAGAAAAGATTGAATTGCTCGAAGAGATGCAAAAAGCAGAAGCTCAACTTTCTGCTGGGTTAGGTGTTTCAAGTTCTGAGGCTAGAAAGCGAATTTTACAGAGTATTCAAAGTTGAAAGTAACTTGGTCTCCTTTGGCATTAGAAAAGTTAGAAGCAACCGCTAAGTATATTGCACTTGATAAACCATCTGCAGCCGATAAATGGGTGAATGACATTTTTGATCGCGTAGATTGACTTGCTTCTCAACCTGAAATAGGGCGGGAGGTTGCAGAGTTGTTAGGCTCAAATTATCGTGAAGTAGTTTTTGGCAATTACCGCATTATCTATAAAATTGAAAATGAGGTAAAAATACTAACTTTATGTAATAGTCGTCAGCTTCTAAGTTCTGAAAATATTGAGTTATAAGCCTTTAAGCTAGGATAAAGACAGCTGGCTTTTTCTCCTTCGTCGCTATTTTAGCTAACAATCTTTTGCCTGTTAATGTGGGCGTAGGCTTTTGTTTAATACATAATTAAATTTCAGTAAGCTAGGGTAACGTCATACTCATTTAATCAATCAGAGCCATAAACAAATACCATGACCAGAAAAATATTATCACTAAACATTAAAAGAAAAGTTGTGGATGAACCAATAGTTGAAGTAGTCCAGAATAAGGCTTATGTTGATCCTCAAAAGCGTTTTTTAAATGGCACAGCCATAAACCCTGAGCAATGTATTCGCCTAGAGTTAGGCTCTCAGCAATTTTCTACGCGCGCTATGGATATCTTTACGCCAATTGGAATGGGACAACGAGGTTTAATTGTTGCAGCCCCAGGCTCTGGAAAATCGACTCTATTAAAGCACATTTGCCAGGCGGTGGGTGAAGCACATCCAGAGATCAAACTTTATGCATTACTTATTGATGAGCGCCCTGAAGAGGTGACTGATTTTAAGCGCAGCGTGCCAGCTAAAGTATATGCCTCATCTACAGATGAAAACTATGACAATCACGTGCGCGTAGCCAATGAACTGCTTAATGTCGCACGTAAAGAAGCTGGTGAAGGTCACAATGTCATGATTGTGATTGACTCTCTGACAAGACTCACACGAGTTTATAATGCCAATCAAAAGAGTAGCGGTCGTACCATGTCAGGAGGCATTGATGCGAGAGCGATGGAAATACCACGGAAACTGTTTGGCACGGCGAGAAATATAGAAAATGGTGGCTCGATCACTATTCTCGCAACCATACTTGTTGATACTGGCAGCCGCATGGATCAGGTAATATTTGAAGAGTTCAAGGGCACGGGTAATATGGAAGTTTTTTTATCACGTGAGGCCGCTAATCAGCGGGTTTTTCCTGCATTGGATATTGCTAAAAGTAGTACGCGCCGTGAGGAGCTTATTCTCAATGCGAAGGATCTCGAAAAAATCAGAGTTTTACGTAGAGCACTTACCGACCTTAAACCTGTTGATGGTGCAAGGGCACTTGTTGAGTTACTTGAAAAATACCCAACGAATGCTGAGCTATTGAATCGTTAACTAGTATTACATTGTAGAACTAAATAGTAGACTCTAATTGTTTAGTTTAATTGCTTTTTGAGGCATGGCTGACAGCCGAGGGTAATAACTCAATGTGAGCTTTCCTGTATCATCGTCATCAATAACAAAATAGTCTAATGAACCTTTGTAAACAAAGCTGTTCTTAGAAATTGGCATAACTTCATAAGGTAATGAATCATCTCTTCTAGTATAGATAAGCCCTTCTTCCACGAATAAGGTTCGTGTTGAATTATTGTCTATTTTATAACGTCCTAAAAATTTATTAAGTTGGTTTTTTTCCATTGCAAAGGGGGCATAGTCGGGGTAATTAATACCTAATATCTCAGCAGATAATAGCAGGGTTAAATTGAATGGTTTAGAGGAGTAGTCATTGCTCAGCGCGGCAAGGTAAATGTCTTCTTCTGGAAAATACACGGCACTTGTTTTAAAACCTGGAGTGCTTCCTTGATGAATAATTGCGTTATGCTTGTGGATTTTAATATTATTTAAGCCAAAGCCGTAACGAGAAAAACTACCATCATTTAGTTTAAATCCTGTAATCATCATTTTATAGCTTTGGTCTGAAATCAATAACCCTTGGCTCAAACTGCGATACCAAATGGCCAAATCATCAACGCTTGAAACTAAACCTCCTGCGGAAAAAGCCCATGATACATCGATAGGTTTTGCTTTTTTAATTTCAGCTCTTCTTGTTTGGTAATAACCAATAACTTCTTTTGAATTGTTTATTTTACGGCCATAATAACTATTATTCATGCCTAATTTGTTAAAAATGTTAGCTTCTATGAATTGACCATAGGTCTGTTTACTGACAACTTCGATAATTTTACCTAGCAATAGATAACCGCTGTTGGAATAGCTCATCTTCTTACCAGGCGGGAATTTAATGGTTTCCTTCATCAATAAAACCATTAGTTTATCTAACGAAATTGCTGTCTTTCTATGTTCAGCTATGTTTTTAGGGTTTCTATAAAGTCCTGAAGTATGGCTCATTAAGTGTTCAATTGTGATGTCACTTAGTTGTGGTGCTAAGTTAGGTAAATATTTGTGCACCTTATCGGTAATCGATAATTTCCCTTGCTCTTGCAACATCAATAAAGCTGCGCTGGTAAATTGTTTTGTGATTGAAGCAAGTTTAAATTCACTGCTAGTGGTAAGAACCTTTGAAAGTTCGATATTAGCTTTACCGCGAGCACCTTTATATATGGTTTGTCCTGCCTTGGTCACTATGACAGACACTCCTGGCCCTTTTACATCGACATAGTTTTTTAATAACTTATCAAAATTTACAGTATTGCTTGCGAAACATTGACTCGAGAGCACAAAAAAAATGATGAAATAAAGTCGGATAAAATAGCTTTTCATTAGGAACATTGTAAATTATTCCTATTATATGGATGCTGATTTTACGTGAAAGGCAAGTGATAACGAACTGATGAAATATTTTATTCAGGGGTGTTGAACTGTTTTATTGTAATTAATAATAAGCTAAAACAAGGTGATAGGGAATATATCTTTCAAGTTAAATTAAAGAGGGCGTTTTAATTCTTCTCTGGTGAGTTATTTAAACGAACTCTGGGAAATTATTAAACCTTGCATACTGGGTGATATTATAAGGCGGTCATTAAACATTTAGTTGATCAAAATAGCGTAATTAATTGTCAGGTTTCTTTACAATTTAACTTCAAATTTAATCATAGAACACCCTGAAAATCTTCATAAGCTGATAAGACAACAACTTACAATCAAGGTACAAATAATGCATACTTACTGAAATATCATATGTTTTTCACTTTTGGGGAATAGGATGAAAAAAATTGCATTCATTAAAAAATTATTTATAGGGACAAGCCTTCTATTTACTAGCCTTGTTGTTAGTGCTGGCAACTTTGACGTAGACGGTTGTTTTGGTTGTAATGGTGAAACTTACGATGTAGGTTTTAAGGTTGAGTTTGATGTCAATGGAACTCCTGCAAATGGCTTTTTGTATATTGGTGAGTCGGATGACAGTCAATATATGTATTTTGAAATGCCTTTGGCGTTTGTTGATACAGCATACGGGGATGAAGCAGCAGATCATGGTTGGAAGCCGAAAAAAGACTCTAGCAAAACGAGACCCTTTGATAAGATTATCGGTAGTGACCGTTTAATTGAGTTTAAATTCCCAAATGATGGCAACGAAGTTCTGGTTGATATTGATGTATTAGCGTGTACAGAAAAATGTGTAAAACCTAAGAAAATATACGACGATAATCAAAACACCTATCAATCATCAGGGTATGAAAGCTGGGGGAAGGGAAGTAAATCAGATGGTGATGATCACAATGATAATGCCGCTGATATTTTTGCTCAACAAGACGGTCAAACACAAATTAGAACGACTATGGATTATAACGTTGGCTTAGCAGGCTTTAATTCTTTAAATTCTGGTGCAACAGGAGCCGATGAAGACAAATGGTTATATAATTATGGTTTTGAATTTGAATTTAAAACAAACGTTTTTGGAGATAATATTGGCGAGTTAACTAAAGAAACATTAGCTAACTACTTAGCACTTGGAGATTCCCATGCCTCAAGCGCAAAAGATGGAAAAAATACAGCAGATACAGAGATCACAGGGCGATGTGAACCTGATTGCTTGCCAACAACAGATGTATCAGAGCCACCAACAGATGTACCAGAGCCAACATCATTGGCTATTTTTGCTTTAGCTATCGCAGGTCTATCTTTCTCTAAGCGTCAACGTAAATTAACTTAGCCAATCTTACTAACTACTGCAATTTATTAAAAAAGCACTGTAATTAGCGGTGCTTTTTTATATGCTCTATTCTAAAAGATATATATTCACATTAAAGGTTTTTATGAAAATAGATAACTCTCGCCATTTTATTTCTTTAAGTGCATTATTTTTAATCTTTTTTTCGTTGGCTGTCGTAAGTTCAGAGCAGGCAATTGATCAATCTCAAGCCAATGTGGATTACGAAAAAGCGTTAATGAGTTTTGAAGAACAAGACTATCGCGCAACCATGATTCATTTAAAAAACACCTTTCAAAATACCCGAGAGCATTTAGCCGGTCGTATTTTATATGCAAAGGTTTTACTTGCTCACGAGAATGGTGTTGTCGCAGAGGTTGAGTTAAATTATGCCAATGAATTGGGCGCTGATTTAGATCTTCTGAGACCACTGCAAGCTAAGGCGTTATTGTACCAGCAAAGATTTACCGCAGCATTAGAGCTTACGCTACCGGGTAATAGTCGCACTGACGTTGAACTTGAACTTGCTTACTTACGTGGTCAAGCCTATATCGGGCTGAATAAGTTTGCTTTTGCAGAAGAAAGTTTTGACCACGCATTAACTTTATCCCCTCGTCATAACCTGGCAAACTTAGGTAAAGCACAAGTATACCTTGCTCGCAAACAATTTACATTAGCAGAGCAATATACTGATAAAGCATTGTTAGGTTATAACATCCCTGAAAGAGCAAGAGTGATCCGTGCAAAGTTATTTTTAATTGCCGGTGATATTGATGCAGCGCTAGCACAGTTAAACAAGGCAGTAGAAGTTAACCCGGACTATTTAGCTGCTCGAATGATAAAAGCAGAGGTATTGTTATCACAAGGTGACGTTGATCTTGCTGAAGAAAGTATTAATTATATTCTTGATATTGCTCCACAAGAGCCGCAAACCAATTACCTCAGAGCTATTGCATCCAGTAAAAAAGGTAAAACCGCAGACATTGAAAAGACCTTCTCCAATATTTTAGCTACCTTAAGTGCATTACCCGATAATATTAGACAAGAAAACCCACAATACCTCTATTTGGCAGGTTATATTTTATATAAACAAAATAACTTGCTGGAGGCGGGTAACTTTTTTAATCAATACCTCGACCGAGTGAATGATTACCGCGCTATAGTGATGTTGGCTGACATTGAGATAAGGCTGCAAGAATATGCAAATGCTAAAAACTTATTAATAAAAGCAAACCGTCATTTCCCAAAGAATGAAACGATTCTGAATTTATTGGCAAGTAGCTTTATGGGGTTAGAGCAGTATGAGGATGCGCAACGTTACTTTATTGAATCATTACAAATAAACCCGAGCAACCCAAATGTGGTATTACAATTTGCAAAGAGCTTTATTGCCCAAGAAAATTACAGTAAGGCAATCGAGTTATTATTAAAAATAGAACAAGCATTTCCTAATATGGTACCCGCTTTATTAGCTTTAAATACCAGCTTTAATGAGTTGAGACAATTTAATCTAGCTATAATCCGAAGTCAAAAATTAGTCTCTATTGCGCCAAAAAATTCGTATTTTCAATTTTTACATGGAAACAATTTAGTAAATAGCAATGAGTTAGCACAAGCTGAATATTCTTTTAATCAAGCAATATTAATTTCTGCTGATTATATTGATGCCAAAGTGGCCTTAATTGAATTATTGGTTATTCAAGGTAGCAACACACAAGCAAAAATAGAGCTAGAAACATTACTAAGCCAGTATCCTAAGGATATAGTGATTATGAAGTCTATTGCTTCATTGCACTATTTATTAGAAGAATATAATGACAGTGCTTTGTGGTTAGAAAAAGTATTAGCTGAAAATGTAGCTGATGTTGAAGCATTAATTTCTTTAGATCAGGTTTACCGAAAAACAAATCAATTAGATAAAATTCAACTGAAACTCGAAGCTATTTTAGTAAATGATTCGATAGGCGCATTGCATGAATTACTCGGAGGCGTTTATTTAAGCCAACGAAACTATAAGCAGGCGGTCAAGCAGTATGAACGTTATGTAGAAGTGGAAAGAAATAGAGGCTACGCTTTGTCAATATTAGCCAATGCACAAATAACGGCTAGAGATATTAACGGAGCTATTTCGTCATTAAGAAAAGCATTAGTTTGGGATGATGAGGTTGTTACCATCCATATTTTATTAACCCAATTATTAATGGTTAGTGGAGAAATAGAAGAAGCAGCTCAACAGATTAAAATTATTCGCTTAAAAGATAAAAAAGGGGCCATTGCAGATTTATTATCAGGAGACTTGTTATTTAAGCAAGGTAAATATTCCAAGGCATTGCCTTTTTATCAACGTTCGTTAAGTATTAACCCCTCAACAGCAAGTATTCTCGCTTTGTATCGAACCTATAAAAAATTGAATAAACTTAAAAAGGCTGAACAGTTATTAACAAGTCAAATTGAGAAAGCAGAAAGTGTAGAATTAAAGTTTGTTATTGCACTTGCTGATGTTTATCAGTTACAAAAAAAATATGAAATGACAACCAACCTTTATCAAAAGGCACTTAAAGAGTATCCCAATTCCCCCGCCTTATTAAATAACCTTGCTAACAACCTCATTGACCAAGGTGAAATTGAGCAAGCGGTTGTTTTTGCTAAACGAGCTATTACCATCGCCCCTAATAATGTCACGATTCTCGATACCATGGCATGGGGACAAATCAATTTAGCTAATTATGAGGCCGCACTTACCTATTTACGTCAGGCATTAGCACTTGATACGGCCAATAACTCTGTCAAATATCATTTAGCAATCGCATTAGATAAGTTGGGCAGACGAAAGTCAGCGCAAAATTATTTGATTCAAGTTGTTGAAAGTTACTCTCCATTTAAAGAGAAAGCACAGGCAAAGAAATTATTGGATAATTGGGTTAGCGAGTAAATAAATTAACCAGATGATATGAAAATCATTTATTGTTTTATTAATGCTTTAGCTTTTCTACTTTAATCGGTCATATTTGATAAACGTATATCCCGCCTAGAAGGGCGGTTTTACTATAAAACGAATGGTTTAGTATTTTTCATTATTTATGATGACTCAACTATTTCTATCATAATGAAAAAAGAGGTCTATGGTTGAACAATCAAGTAGATAAATATTCATTTTTCATTGGAATTATTGAATATTTCGCGCTAAATCGAGTAAAAATACAATTTTTACATGATATACTCGAAACACTATCCTGTTTCAAAAAAGTTAAGTCGTTATGCTTCCCCATATCAGCCATAAAAATCACCTTCCTGCTTTATATACCGATTTTATTAATTCATTAAAAGACAAAAACTTTACTGGTGATATTAATGCCAGTTACGGCGCGCGGCTCTCAGTTGCAACAGACAACAGCATTTATCAGCAGTTGCCGCAACTTGTGATCCAACCTCGTACTAAAACTGATATCGCTTTACTGGCTAAAACAGCCAGTGATGAACAATACTTGAGCATTAAATTTAGCGCCCGTGGTGGCGGTACTGGGACTAATGGTCAAAGTTTAACGCCAGGTGTGGTGGTTGATTTATCTAAATACATGAATAAAGTTTTAGAGATCAATATTGAAGAAAAATGGGTACGTGTTGAAGCGGGTGTGGTTAAAGATCAGCTTAATGACTACTTGCGTCCTCATGGTTTTTTCTTTGCGCCCGATTTATCAACGTCAAATCGAGCTACGGTTGGTGGCATGATTAACACTGATGCCTCAGGGCAAGGCTCTTTAGTGTACGGGAAAACGTCAAACCATGTATTAGCGCTTGAATCTGTGTTGGTTAATGGTGATGTCCTAAGCACAGAGCCTATGGATTTGGCACAAGCAAAATCGTTAGCACTTGAAAGTAATAGCCAAGATAGTAATCAAACAACGTCTCATGCAAAAATCATGGCACAGGTACTCGATACTTGTATTGAAAACAGAGAAAAAGTCTTAGAAAAATTCCCACGCTTAAACCGTTTTTTAACCGGTTATGATTTAGAAAACGTCTTAACAACCAATGACAATGGTGAAATTACTGGTGTCAATTTATCACGTTTGATCACCGGCTCTGAAGGCTCACTCGCCTTTGTTTGCGAAGCAAAATTAAATATTAATGCAATACGTGTAGCTAAAACACTGATAAATATTAAATACGATAGTTTTGATTCAGCGCTTCGCCATTCCCCAGCATTAGTTGAAGCCAAGGCAACTTCGGTAGAAACGATCGATTCGCGCGTACTTAACTTAGCTAAGCAAGATATTGTTTGGCATAGCGTCAGTGATTTAATTACTGACGTACCAGGTAAAGTGATGGACGGGATTAATGTTGTAGAATACAACGGCGATAGTATTGAAGGTTTAGCTGAGCAGGTAAGCGAGCTAACATCAAAGCTTGATTTGTTAATCAATGCTGGCGACGGAAGTAGTAGAGGCGTTATTGGTTATCAAGTGACCTCAGATCTAGGTAGCATTAATAAAATTTATGCGATGCGTAAAAAAGCGGTAGGTTTGTTAGGTAAAGCTGAAGGTAGTCAAAAGCCATTAGCGTTTGCTGAAGATACTGCTGTTCCACCAGAAAATCTTGCCGATTATATTGTTGAATTTAGAGCCTTACTTGATGGTTATGGTTTAAATTATGGCATGTTTGGTCATGTTGATGCAGGGGTATTACATGTACGTCCAGCGCTTGATATGTGTGACCCTGAGCAAGAAAAACTATTACGAACCTTATCCGATGAAGTCGTTAAATTAACTGCCAAATATGGCGGTTTGATGTGGGGAGAACACGGTAAAGGTTATCGTTCTGAATATGGCCCTGCGTTTTTTGGTGAGCATCTGTTTAACGAACTTCGAAAAATTAAAGCGGTATTTGACCCATTCAATAAAATGAATCCCGGTAAAATTTGTACACCGATAGATTCTAGTGAGCAACTGGTCAGTGTTGATGATACCAAACGAGGTTATTTTGATAGACAAATCCCAGTTACAGTAAAAGAGTCATTTACCGCAGCCATGGATTGTAATGGCAACGGTTTATGTTTCAACTATGATGCTGATAGCCCAATGTGTCCATCAAGTAAAATTACTCGAGATAGACGTCATTCGCCTAAAGGTCGTGCTGGATTAATGCGTGAATGGCTACGTTTATTAGAGAAACAAGGTGTTGATATTCTTTCACTTGAAAACAGCATTAATACTTCAAAAAGTATTTTTTCAGTAAAAGAAATATTAACTAATGCGGCTGAAAAAATACGTCTTAATTTCATTAATAAACCAGCAGAAGACGAAAACGGTAATGGTGACTTCTCTCATGAAGTGATGGAAGCGATGCAGGGCTGTTTAGCGTGTAAAGCGTGTGCCAGTCAGTGCCCAATAAAAGTAGATGTACCTGATTTTAGATCGCGCTTTATCAATATTTATTATTCACGCTACGCTAGGCCTTTAAAAGATCACCTTGTTGCAAATGTCGAAATATTGGCGCCATTGATGGCAAAAGCGCCAAAACTAGTGAATGCAGTACTTAATACCAAAATGTATGACAAATTATCAGCTAAAACCATTGGTTATGTGAATACGCCATTGTTATCAGTGCCAACCTTGAAAAAACAAGTGAAAAAGTCAGGCTATTCAGGTTTTGATTTAGCCAAGTTGCAAGCCTTAACTGCTGAGCAACGAAAAGGGTATGTACTGATAGTTCAAGACCCATTTACCTCATTCTATGATGCTAATACCGTGCACAGTATGATGGCATTGATCAAAAATCTTGGTTTAGAGCCAATCTTGTTGCCCTTTAAACCTAATGGTAAGGCACAACATGTAAAAGGCTTTTTAGCGCGTTTTGCTAAAACAGCCAAATCGAGCAGTGACTTTTTAAACCAATTAGCCAAGCTTGATATGCCTATGCTAGGTATGGACGCTTCTATGGTGCTGTGTTACCGCGATGAATATACTAAAACACTACAAGACAAACGTGGTGCTTTCTCGGTGTTACTGGCCCATGAATGGTTATTAGACTTTATTAAACAAGACGCTCAGCAGGGGAATGCTTTTAAAAGTAAAGCAGTATCAACAGAATTGTCAAAAGGTAAGCCCTTTAAACTCTTTGCCCATTGCACTGAAAAAACGGCTTTAGTGAACAGTGAAAATGAATGGCTGACTATTTTTGAACACTTTGGTTTACCGTTAGAAAAAGTCAGTGTTGGTTGTTGCGGTATGGCTGGGACTTACGGACATGAGAAATCAAATTTTGAAAACTCTAAAGGCTTGTTTGAATTAAGCTGGCAATCAAAATTAGAGACCTTGGAAAGTGAACAAATTCTAGCTACTGGCTTTTCATGTCGTTCACAAGTAAAACGTTTCAGTGAAGTAAAAGCTAGGCATCCAGTTGAAGCATTATTGTCATTTTTTCAGTAATCCTGTATTTAATTGAAATTACTGAAAATTTAATTATTTACTACGTTAAAGTATGGTCTATATTGTAATTATTGTTGCTTTCCACATAAGCCGTAAGGGTGATTAATGAAAAAATTATTATGTACCGTATCTGTACTCTCTGCAGGTTTGGCTATTTCTCCAATTGCTCAAAGCATGGAAGTATATAATGATGAAAAAAATGCCTTGAACTTTAGTGGTAATTTGTCAGTATATTATTTAAATGCAGAAGAATTTGATGAAGTAAACGATGGTTTTTCTCGCTTTGTTTTTGATTATACCAATAAACTTAAATATGATTGGCAAGCGTTAGCAAAAGTAGCATGGGGCGTGCAGTTATCAAGTACTGGAGATAGTATTTTTGTTGGCAATAATGGCTTAACCAGTACAGGACCAACCAGTGATGTTATTTGGTTAAGACAAGGTTTTGTTGGTGTACAACATGAAAAGTATGGTCGCATCACGCTAGGTAAACAGTGGGGTGTTTCCTATGACATTGGTGGTGTTACTGATGTATTTGAAGTTTTTGGCGCCGATGCTCAGGGCACATATAATTTTGGTACGGATGGTGGTTTTTCTGGTACAGGCCGAGCAGAAGAAGCAATGCAATATAAAGTGAATTATCAAAACTTCTCATTTGGCTTACAATACTTACCAGCTGATCAAAAAGTTCCATCAAGTGATGAAACAGCTAATAGAGAAATAGCTTTTAATGATTCTTTTGGTTTATCTATTATCTATAAAGCGCCGTATGATATTGGCTTAGGTCTAGCTTATAACAGTGCAGAGTTGAGCCTACATGACTCGCTGCAAAATATTGTGAAGGCTGAAGATGAATTAATTACCGCGCATATTACTTATCGTTCATTTGCTAATGAAGGTTTACATGTTGCTTTTGTTTATACTGATATGTCTAACCATGATATCAATGATGTTGGTAAATTAATGAATAAGTCGACAGGAATGGAGTTATTTTCAGAATATCGTTTTGACAATGATTTTTCGCTAATTTTAGGTTATAACTCGTTAGAAGATAACTCGACTATAGACTTAGGCTCTAATGGTAATTATCATTTACAGTACTTTATTTTAAGTGCTAAATATAATTGGGATGATGATTTTTATATTTATCTTGAAAGTAAAGTAGATGATTCCACCTTATCAAATAATTCAAAGGCTTTTGCTGAAGATGCCACCGCCATTGGCATGATGTATACCTTTTAGATCATTACCTTTTAATAGACCTGTTTCATGACAGAAAAACGATTAATTATCTTGCTAAAAACCTCTATAGGTATTGGGCTATGTCTTTTACTATTAGGGGTTTATCTTCATATGTTTAGTGACTATATGGCATCACTGGGTGTGGCAGGTATTATCATTAGTGCTATGTGCATTGCTTTTGGCTTAGTATTTTCGTTACCGACCAAAATGTACTTAACCTTTCTCTTAATGAAACGAGAGGCTGAAATTCAAGGCAAAGAAACCAAGTAGTATCACTTTAATCATTGCTAATTCTCCCTCGATAAAAGCTACCTTGTCATTGTATGCATTTATATTGTACTTTTTTATGAAAAAGCCATGATTTCTCCTACCTTAAGCTTGGTTTTCGTGTAAAATCTATCCCATTTTTATTATTCGACTTTTTTATTACTACTTTTTATTAATTAAATAAGATTGAAAAGTCTATCGGTAAACGATTAATCGTCTGTACTCGTTTTTATCATTAATGATGAGTTATAGCGTTTATTTACCTAGTTTTAGAGGACATCATGAATTTAGACACCACCACTATAGATGACATTGTAGCGCAGGCTGAAGTAGCCATTGCTGCAGCATCCGATCCAGCAGCACTTGATCAAGTGCGAGTTAACTTTTTAGGGAAAAAAGGTTTATTCACCGACCAAATGAAGGGTTTAGGTAAATTACCAAAAGAAGAAAAGCCTAAAATGGGACAAGTAATTAATATCGCTAAACAAGCGGTACAAAAATTACTTAATGAACGTGGTGAATTATTACGCGGCGAAGAAATTAAACAAAAGCTAGCAGCAGAGTCTATCGATGTAACTTTGCCTGGCCGCGGTACAAAAATCGGTGGTTTGCATCCGGTTACTCGTACAATCGCGCGTATTGAAAGCTTCTTTGGCGACTTAGGCTTTGAAGTGAAAGATGGTCCTGAAGTTGAAGATGATTATCATAACTTTGATGCATTAAACATTCCCGAGCATCATCCTGCACGCCAAGACCATGATACCTTCTATTTCAATCCCAAATTAGTTTTACGTACGCAAACGTCTGGTGTTCAAATCCGTACCATGGAAGTTGAAAAACCACCATTACGTATTATCTCTCCAGGTAAAGTATACCGTAACGATTACGATCAAACACATACACCAATGTTCCATCAGGTTGAAGGTTTGATGGTTGATAAAGATGTTAGCTTTACTCACCTTAAAGGTATTTTGCATGACTTCTTACATCACTTCTTTGAAGAAGAAGTAGAGATCCGTTTCCGTCCTTCATATTTCCCATTCACTGAACCTTCAGCTGAAGTTGATATTATGGGTAAAAACGGTAAATGGTTAGAAGTATTAGGTTGTGGCATGGTTCACCCTAATGTTTTACGTGGCGCAGGCATTGACCCAGAAGTTTATACAGGTTTTGCTTTTGGTATGGGCGTTGAACGCTTGACCATGCTTCGTTATGGCGTAAATGATTTACGTGCATTCTTTG
This sequence comes from uncultured Colwellia sp., assembly GCA_913063325.1. Taxonomy (GTDB): domain Bacteria; phylum Pseudomonadota; class Gammaproteobacteria; order Enterobacterales; family Alteromonadaceae; genus Colwellia. Next base: position 14,089 of record CAJXYE010000023.1, read on the forward strand.
AAAACGATCTTCGCTTCTTAAAACAGTTCAAGTAGGAATAACTCATAATGAAATTTAGTGAATCTTGGTTACGTGAATGGGTTAATCCTGCACTTACTTCAGAAGAATTAGCACATCAAATTACTATGGCTGGTCTCGAAGTAGACGGTGTTGACCCGGTAGCGGGCGAGTTTAGCGGTGTTATTATTGGTGAAGTAGTTGAATGTGGACCACACCCTGATGCAGACAAATTACAAGTAACAAAAATTAGTTTAGGTGATTACAGCTCTGCTACGGTAGAGAAAGGCGAGTTAGTTGATATCGTTTGTGGCGCTAAAAACTGCCGTTTAGGCTTAAAAGTTGCGGTTGCTACCGTTGGCGCAGTATTGCCTGGCGATTTTAAAATTAAAAAAGCAAAACTACGTGGTGTTCCTTCATTTGGCATGCTTTGTAGTGAATCTGAAATTGGTTTAGCTGATGATTCAGCTGGCATAATGGAATTAGCAGCAGATGCTCCATTAGGTACTTGTGTTCGTGAATATTTAGATTTAGATGACGTTACCATTGATGTAGATTTAACGGCTAACCGTGGTGACTGTTTAGGTATTAAAGGTTTAGCTCGTGAAGTGGGCGTATTAAACTCTTTAGAAGTTACTGAGCCAGTAATAACTAAAGCAATACCAACGATTGATGATACCTTAACTATCAATATTGAAGCCAATGAAGCGTGTCCTCGTTATTTAGGTCGTGTTATCAAGGGTATTAATCCAAGCGCTACTACGCCTCTATGGATGGTAGAAAAATTACGTCGCTGTGGTACACGTTCGATTGACCCTGTGGTTGATGTGACTAACTATATCTTACTTGAATTGGGTCACCCAATGCATGCCTTTGATTTAGCTAAATTAGACGGCGGCATCAATGTACGTTTCGCTAACAAAGAAGAAAAGCTTACTTTATTAGATGAAAACGAAGTTACTCTAAAAGAAGGTACTTTAGTGATCGCTGATGACAGCAAAGCACTTGCTATGGCAGGTATCTTTGGTGGTCTTGAGTCAGGTGTTACTACTAATACCACTGATATCTTTTTAGAAAGTGCATTTTTTGCACCGTTAGCTATTTTAGGTAAAGCACGCCAATACGGCTTACATACTGATTCTTCACATCGTTATGAACGTGGTATCGACCCAACGTTACAATTTGACGCCATTGAACGCGCTACTGAATTATTATTGAGTATCGTTGGTGGTCAAGCAGGACCCGTTGTTGAAGCTAAATCTGATGCTGATATTCCGCAAATAAAAGATGTTAGTTTACGTCGTGAAAAACTTGATGGACGTATTGGTCATCATATTGAAGACGACAAAGTCACTGAAATATTAACGCGCCTTGGTTTTACTGTAACTACCACAGGTGAAGGTATTGCCAAAGTATGGCAAGTGGTTGTTTCTGCGTACCGTTTTGATATCAAAATTGAAGTGGATTTAATCGAAGAAGTTGCGCGTATCTACGGTTATAACAATATTCCAAATATTTCACCTAAAGCAACGTTAAAAATGTGTGAGAAAAAGGAAGCTAAACTTTCTTTATCAAACTTAAAACAAGTTTTAGTTAATCGTGATTATCAAGAAGCGATCACTTACAGTTTTGTTGACCCAAAAGTTCAAGCCTTATTGCACCCTGAACAAGAAGTGATGACATTACCTCATCCTATTTCTTCTGAAATGTCAGTCATGCGTTTAAGTTTATGGACCGGCTTGCTACAAGCGATGGTTTATAATCAAAACCGTCAGCAAGGAAGAGTTCGTTTATTTGAAGCAGGTTTACGTTTTGTGCCAGATGACAGTGCCGAAAACGGTGTTCGTCAACAAAATATGCTCGCAGGTGTTATCAGTGGTCAACGCGTTGATGAACATTGGGACATGGAAAAAGCAGCAACAGACTTTTATGATGTTAAAGGTGATGTTGAAGCCTTATTAGCACTTACTTGTGATGCTCAAGGTTATGAGTTTTCAAAAGCTGAAGTTGATGCTTTACATCCGGGACAAACAGCACAAATAACTAAGAATGGTGTTTTTGTTGGTTGCATTGGAGCCTTACACCCTGAATTAGAACGAAAATTAGGCTTGAACGGTCGAACATTAATTTTTGAGCTATTATTGTCTGAAGTCTTAGTACAAAAAACACCCGAAGCCACCGATATATCTCGCTTTCCGGCCAATCGCCGTGACTTAGCTATCGTCGTTAAAGAAGAGGTTGATGCAAAAAAAGTGCTACAACTTATTGAAAAGGTTGGCGGAAATTATTTAATTGATCTAAACTTATTCGATGTATACCAAGGTCAAGGTATTGATGACGGTTTTAAAAGTCTCGCTATTGCCCTGGTATTACAAGATACAAAGAAAACTCTTGAAGAAAAAGACATCACTGATGTTATCGATAGAGTTGTTGAAACCTTAAAATCAGAGTTAAATGCATCACTGAGGGACTAAGCAATGGCGCTTACCAAAGCAGAAGTAGCAGAACATTTATTTGAAAAAGTTGGGCTGAGCAAGCGTGACGCAAAAGATATGGTTGAAATCTTTTTTGAAGAAATTCGCGAGACGTTAGAAAGTGGCGATCAAGTTAAACTTTCAGGTTTTGGTAATTTCGACTTGCGTCTCAAAAGCGAACGTCCTGGACGTAACCCTAAAACTGGTGAAGATATTCCAATTTCTGCCCGTAAAGTTGTTACTTTTAGACCGGGTCAAAAATTGAAAAGCCGTGTTGAAGACGGAAATAGTGAGTAACTTGATTAACTAAGTTAAGCAATATTGACAAAACTATTTACTCATTGAGTAAAATACTTTATCAATTTTGTTACTCATTATAAAAACCACATTAGCATTAGCCGATGTGGTTTTTTTATGTCTACAAATAAGCTTAATTTCCTTAATAATTTAATGAAATTGGAATCATTTATGGTTGAGTTTAATTGCCTCGTTAGCGCTAAAATTGACTTGTTTTGTTAGTTTGCTTGCCAGAGTGTCTATTTGCTTAATTAATGCCTTAGCATCGCTAACAGAGAACTTAAGCTGTTTGTTTTGGTTAGACTCGGCTTGAAAAGCCAATTGATTTAACTTGTTTGTCAATGACAAGCTTTTGACTTCAGTATGTTTGTTTACTAGTAGCGCATATTGATAAAGGTATTGCGATGCCATTAAATACTCATGTTTAGTGATGCTGTTTAGAAACTGCTTGCTGAGCTGCCTTTGTTCATAGTGAGTTATTTTTTTGTATAAAGTGAATAAGAATAGGCGTTTGCTTAAAAGCAAATAAGCCAATGCAAGAATGAAGCAGCTAACACTTAATATTATCACTGTTCCTAAGTCGAACTTGATATTACTAATCGTGTTATTACCTTGGCTTATTTTTGTTAAGCCAGTCCCTGAGACAGTCCAAGATGCCGCAGGAATAACTAATTCTTCTAACGCATTTGTTTGGCTATTCCACCAGTAAATAACTTGCTTAGGTAAAACATAGTGACCGGGTTTTTCAAATATATAGGTGAATGACTCAACTCGACTACCCAACAATGATCCACGATTAGATTTATCAAAAACTTGCGCGGGTTTACGGTAAATACTTATGCCGTCGAGCGTAATCTGTTTTGTTTTTTCCTTCCCTTTATCAGTGACTTCATTAAGAGGGAAAAAATTCAGTTCAGGTATCATCATCGCCGGAGTATCGCTGGCGGTGATGGTAATGTTTTGTGTGATTGCTTCGCCAATTGCGTAGTTTTTATCGACATCAAACTGACCATCAATGGTTAAGGTGACTTCAGGGGAGACGATAAAGTTATCAATGCCATTAAGTTCTTCGGGTAAGATAATAATAAAGCTAGCCTCTGGTGTACTGAGCACACCACTGATAAGGCCATTATTTTCTGTATTAATTGAAACATCAATATTGAGAGCGGGGAATATATAGTTGCCGGCAAGGGTTGGGTATAAGGTTATTTCATGGGTTTGCATTGCCCATGTTTGCCCTTGAATGCGTTTACTCCCATTGATAGTAATAATGTTATTTGCTTGCATTACCACATTAGATAAGGTGAAGTTTTGAATGCGACTGCCTGTGGCAAACCAGCGATCCGTTGCTACTTCAATTGATACCACCAATGCTTGACCAACGATTTGTTGTTCATCTTGAACAACTTTTACAGAAATACTTAGTTTTCCTAGGTTAACTAAGTCAACTACGTTATTTATGTTATCTATGTTTTGAACGGCAAAAGCTTTACTTAGAAAGCAAACAGAGCAGAGTAAAAGGCTGATAAGTACTTTATTCATCATCAGCTCCTTGGCTTTTAGCGTTTGTTTGTTTTTTACTCTGAACAGGTTGTTGATTTGTTATTTCTTGTTGCATATAAAATTTTCGTGAAAGAAAATTAGCAGGGTTCTTTTGAACTTGCCTTAACCACATGTCATTTAAGTTAGGATCGAGTAACAGTTGCTCAGCACTGAGCTGTTCAATTTCTTGCTCTTTTGGTGCTTCTTCTCGTTCAGCGCCATCACCTGTTTGTGGTTCATCGCCGAGTTCTTTTATCGACTCTCCTTCTTCTGCTTTTTGACTAGCAGAGAGGCGGTTCACTTCATCTATAATTGCCTGAACGATTATGATATTTGATTGCGCGGCAAGATTTTGTGGTTGAGTTACTAATATCTGTTGATAAGAATTACGCGCCTTTATATATTCACGACCATGGGCTAAGGCATTCGCTTTTGCTATTTGGCTATCGACATCGTTAAATTGTCCATAAAGGGTTACCGCCTTTTTATACTGCTCGGCGCCATAACTGCTATAAGCTTGCCACTGAGTACTTTTAAAGGTATTGCTGGCTTGTTGGTAATGGCCAAAGTTAAAAAGCATTTGCCCTTGTTGATCTCGGGTAAGCCATAAATCGGCAAACTGTTGCGGTTTGATATAAGCAAATAAGCAAGCAGCAACAATGAGTGCGGCTATGAAACGTTTTTTATGATGTTTGATAACATTGCTGATTTTCGTAAAATTAAGCCAATGCCTTGATATGAAGTTTACCATTGCAGCGTCCATCCTTTTCTAAACCAGAATAAGAAAATACCCGCGACAATAAATATCAAAGGGTAACCCGAGTCATGCCATGGGCGACTGTTGTCATCAACTATCACAAGGTTGTGCTTAATATAATTATTAACACGCTTAACATCATTGTTGTCATTGCTCATCAAGATAAGCCGGCCGTTACTGTCATTACTCAAAGCTGTAAGCTGTTCAAGTTGTAAGGGAATAATATCAGCCGTTAATGTTTGCGACTCTTGCGTTAATTGTGATGATTTACCAATGCCCCAAACGAGCAGTTGTGCTGATTGTTTAGCAAAAAAGTGTTGAAAGGCACTAACCGTATTACTGGTTGCACCATCGCCGACTAATAAAACTGTGCCAGGCACGTTAGTGGTAGCTAGTAACTTATCAACTAAGGGGATAATTGTTTCAGGTAATTTTCCAGAAATTGGCATGATCTTTTCTTCTAACGCATCAAGAAAGTGTCGAATCATCTCTCTGTCATTAGTCATCGGCATAACGACATGAGCGCTGCCAGCAAAGGCAATCAGTGCGGTTTTACTATCACCTCTAAGCTCAAGTAACTCAATAATCTTTTGTTTAGCGCGCAATAATCTTGAGGGCTGTACGTCAGATTGCTCCATGGTTTTAGATACATCAAGTGCAATAATAAGTGCGGCATTATTCTCATTAAAAGGGGAGGCTTGCTGTTGCCAAGTAGGTCCCATTAATACGATGCAAAGTGGCACAGCTAAAATTAATGACATCTTTTGTGGAGACAACCAGTTGTTATTATTACCACTTACCGTCAAAGATGACAAAACTTGCTCTGACATCAAAGATCGCCATTGCGCTAAACTATCATCGCGTAATGAAAGGGCGCGAATAATATAAAAAATCACTAGAAATGCTAGCAGCCAATAAGGGCGTAGAAAATGAAAGTGTTGCATGCTAGCAAAAAATTGCGAGATATCATCAATCATTCAGTAACCCCTTGGTTGCTTGAGTTACTTGAATCAGCTAAACCATGTTGTTTGCCTAACTGCAAACGGATGCGAACATTGACGATAAATAATGCCAGCAGGTAAATGCTGACAAATAATACGATAGGGTAGTGATGAATACTTACCCTTGGTCTAAAAGAAAGCGAGTCAAACTGTTGTGGCTCTAGCTTATCAATCTCAGCATAAACGGCTAATAATTCATTACTGTTAAGTGCCTCAAAGCTTCTACCTTGCGTTACTTTAGCCATTTCGGCTAATACCTCAAGGTCTACTTTTTCTTCGCCAACAGCGGCTGGGTCGCCAATTGCTATGGTATATATTTTAATATCATGGGCTGCTGCAACTTTGGCCGCTTCTACTGGCGGCACTTTTGAAGCGGTATCATTGCCATCGGTTAAAACAATTAATACCCGGTTCTGGGTATCAGATTGTTCAAATACGCTGATGGCTAAACCAATAGCATCACCAAAAGCGGTACTTTGACCCGCCATACCTATATCACTTTCGTTCAGTAATGCTTGCCAAGTGCTTATGTCGTCAGTAAAAGGTGCTTGTAAATAAGGAGCATCACCAAACAGAATAAGTCCTAATCTGTCATGTTCACGAGTTTTGACAAAGGCATTGAGTACATGTTTAACAGCGACCAAACGATTCACTAACTCGCCTTGTGCTGAAGTGTCAGTGTGGGTATTAGCGCTGTTAGTATCAGTATTAGCACTATTAGTCTTAGTAAACGTGTTGTTTTTAATAGCATTAGGTAAAGTAAAATCGTCAACTGCCATTGAACCCGATAAATCGACTGCTATCATGAGATCTCGCGCAGATTTTTCTTGGTTAATCGGTGCGCCAATCATTTCAGGTTTAGCGATAGCAGTGACAATACAAAGCCATGAAAAAGCAACAATGAGTCTTTGCAGATTATTACGATTAAGCAGTACCGCGCCACTTTGTGGTTGTTCACCAGTGACATCAACAAGGCGAGCAAAGTAGGGCACTTTAATAGATGATTTACGTTCTTTATAAGCTGGTGCAAATAAGGTTACTGCAAAAGGGGCCAGCAGTAATACAAAAGCCCAAGGGTAGACAAATTCAATCATGGCTGACCTCCTAAATCACTTGGTAACTGATTTTTAGGAAAATCATGATATTTAATCCATAACGCTATTTGCTGGCTAAGTAGCTTCAAGGCTTTATTAAATTGGTCATCTAACAGGTCAATATGAGCAATATAAGCGAGTTTATTTAATAACAGTTCAGATGATAGGGGAAAAGACAGGGCTGCGGTCTGATGACTAAATTTTGTTTTAGTGCAATGTGCGTCTAACCATAATGCCCATGCATTACCTGATAGCTGAGTGATTTCATTTCGGCGAGTAATAATAAGTTCAGCACTTTGAGTTAAGTGATTATTGTTATTCACCTGACAAGCTAAAAGCGCCGTTTTGCGAAGTAATGCCGGTAACTGTCTGACATCTGCCTCATTTGAAAGAGAACATTGTGATAGCCAAAAAAGTGCTTCACGGCGATAGGCGTTAGCTTGGTAGGTTTTCCAAGATTGATAACCTTTATTAATCATAAATATGATCAATACAATACATATTATTTTCCATGCAATGGTTTGCGGGACATAGCTAATCGTTTCGGGGGCTATTGTTTCAACGATCTTTTCTAAAAGATAATTACCCCAAGGTTTTTCAAAGCTCATCTCTTAGCTCCATGCCCGAGGGCTTTACGCAATTGTTGCTCAACAGGGGCAATAGTATCAATTTCAATTAACGGGATTCTATATTTTTTAGCGGCTTTTACGTAACTTTCTAACTGGCGTGCTATTTCAGTTTCATACTTCTTTTGAATCTGTTTATTATCAGAAGAAAATTGAATTTGTTGTTTACCATCACTGACAATCATTTGTGACATTTTAGGCAAAGTTTGTTCTAGGGGATCAAAAATATGACAAGCAATAACTTCATTATGTTGTCTTAATTGTTTAATAAAATCGGTGCTTTTATCGTTAAAACCGTGACCATCACCAATTAAAATGATTAGGCCATTATGACTGGATACTTTATTTAACGTTGCCAACATTTTGTTAAATGACTCACTATCACTAGCGTTTTCCTGAGCGCTTTTATCAATCGATTTATTTAAAGATTTGTCTAAAGGTTTGTCTAAAGATAACTCATGGTTTTTCTTTAATACTTCACTGAGTAAATTGACGACATGCTGCCTACCGCGCTTGGCAGGAATTACTTTAGTTTGTTGATCATTATAAATAACCGCACCAATGCGATCGCCACTATCACTGATTTGCCAAGCAATTAAAGCAGAAAGCTCAGCTGCAATCACTGATTTCATTTTATTTGTGCTACCAAAGAACATGGTCATGCGTTGATCTATGGCTAAAAAAACATTGCGCTCACGTTCTTCGGTGAACACCTTAATATGCGGCTTGCCAGTTCGTTGCGTTACTTTCCAATCCATCGAGCGAATATCATCACCTGGGCGATAATGGCGCAACTCTTCAAAATTGAGTCCGCGGCCACGAAGTTTAGAAACATTTTTACCACTTAAGGCACTATTTGCCGGTTGATTAGGGGTAAACGAAAAACCTTTAGCCAAATACTTTAACCGGCGTAATTCATTTAAGTCAGCGTAAATTGCAGACTTATCTTCAGAACTATTTTTTTTGTTGGGAGTGCTGGCGCTCATTGGAACCCCTTAGGCAACAGCCACCTGTTTTAGTATTTCATCGATGACGGCATCAGCAGTAATGCCGTCAGCTAGGGCGTCATAGCTTAGTACTAAACGATGGCGCAGTACTGAATGGGTAACTGAGCGAACGTCATCCGGGTCAACAAAATCTTTACCCTTTAACCAAGCCTGCGCACGAGCACACTTATCAATAGCTATGCTAGCTCTTGGGCTTGAACCAACGGTTAACCATTGTTGTAAAGGTGAGTCAGCATAACGTTCGGGCTTTCTTGTTGCCATCACAATAGCAACAATGTAATCAATGATGGCTTGGCTACAGTGGATATTATGGATTTCATCTCGGGCGGTGAAAATATGTTCTGGACTGATATTTTCAACGGTTTGTATGCTTTTTTCTTCGCTGCGTACTAACTTGATTATTGCTGCTTCAGCGGCATCATCAGGGTACTCAAGATTGATTTTCATGATAAATCGATCCATTTGCGCTTCCGGTAATGGGTAAGTGCCTTCTTGCTCAATGGGGTTCTGCGTCGCTAATACCATAAAGAGTTCAGGTAATTTGTAGGTTTTACCTGCCACGGTGATCTGTCTTTCTTCCATCGCTTCTAATAGCGCAGCTTGTACTTTTGCTGGTGATCGATTGATTTCATCGGCAAGTAACAGATTATTAAATATTGGACCTTGCTGGAAAGTGAGCACGGGTTTGCCATTTACTTCTTGATAAACTTCGGTGCCCGTAACATCAGAGGGTAATAAATCTGGGGTGAATTGCACTCGGCCTAAGTCAACGGCAAGGGATCGCGCTAAGGTTTTAATTGAACGGGTTTTTGCTGTGCCGGGCAAACCTTCGAGTAGAATATTACCATTAGTCAATAAGGCAATAAGCAAGGAGTCAACCACATGAGACTGACCAATAACCGATTGTTCGATTTGTTTTTTCAATAACTGTAACTGCGCTAGGGCAGTAGATTGTTCGGTCAATTTTTCGTTGCTTTGCTCAGTCATCAGATGATCCCTTTCTTTTATTAATTTTAGTCAGTGTTTACTTTTACTACGATTAATTTTTTGCCTTAACCATTATTCAAAGCTTGCATTAGCCCTTGAATCACATTGATCGGTACTAACGGAGTAAGTTTATCTACACATTGTTTTGCTACACCACTCTTATGACGTACTTGCATGTCACATAAGGCATATAAATGCTGTGGGTTATTACTGAGCTTAAATGCCTGATACAAGGCCTTATAGGCAGCTCTTGGTTGCTCTTGTTCTAAACTTAAGCCATAAACATAAAAATAATGGCTGTTTTGCGGTGCAAGTTTGGTGGCTATAGCTAACGCCTTAGCTGCACTGGTTTTATCTTTTATTCGAATATAAGCAAGACCTAAATTGTAAGGCAGACTGGCATCATCAGGATTGGCTTTTATGCCTTGTTGTAAAGAGGCAATGCTCTGTTGATGCTGCCCTTGTTGATAATAAACCTGGCTTAAATTCAAGTAGGCTTGTGCAAAGTTTTTTTCTATTATTATGCCTTGCTTGAAGGCCTCAATCGCTTGATCGTATTTACCTTGGTAGGCTGCAACTATGCCTCGATTGGAGTGTGAAAAACCACGGTCATTATTAAACTTTTGACTAGTAATATATTCATTAAGCGCAGGGGTTAATTGTTCACGCTGTTGGGTGGATAAATTTGACCACAAACTCGTTAAGGCAAAAGCGGCTGACGTTCTTACCGTTAACACGGGATCGGTTAATAGTGGTGATAATATGCGCCACTTTTCAGCGTTTGCCATACTTTGTGCACCTGAAATGGCACCTAAGCGAATATTCTCATCCTCGTTTTTAACCGCTCGGGCAATGGCAATAATCGTATTGGTATTGGAAACACTCGCCATTTTAGTTAAGGCAGAAGCACGGATAATACCCGCATAACTCATTGTTTGAGAAATACGAGATAACTCTGAGGCCACCCCTTGTAGTTGTTGCTCATTTAATCCTAAGTTAATAGCTGAGAACACAGGAGCAAAATCTTTTTGTTCTTTAACCGTCGAGTTAGGGTACCAAGTATTGACTTTATTAGCGCTCCATTGACTATTTTTGTCTTTATGGCAGCTTAAGCAAGTATCAGGTGTACCGAGTTGCTTTGCTAACTCAGGTGTTGGGATATGAAATCCATGATCGCGCCTAGCATCAATTTCCATATAGGTTGTTTCTGGCATATGGCAATTGACACATTGTGCACCCGTTGAGTCTTCTGGGTGTTTATGATGCTTGGTTGATGCGTAGTTATCAGACTGATGACATTGCAGGCAAAGTGATTCTACCGGCAGTTTTAACTCCGCAGTATGTGGGTTATGACAATCACTGCAAACGACGCCATTTTTGTACATCTTAGATTGCAGGAATGAGCCATAGACAAAATTTTCGTTATACACTTGTCCGTCAGGGTGATAATTGCTGCTGGAAATTAAATCTAATAAATAACGCTCGCCAAAGGCATTACCTTCAACATGACTCTTATTACTTATTTGCGTACGTCTGCTATGGCATTGAGCACACACTAATACTTGCTGGCTATGATCAATAGCTTTAGGCGTTAAGGTCTTGCTTGCTGGAATTGATTGCCACTGTTTTACTGATTTTGATACATCTCGGTCAAAACCTTTGCCTTTATTCTTTAGTGCAGTTGAACTTGTTGGTTTAGTTTTATCTTTTTGATTTGCCCACGTTAGATGCTCACTTGCTGCACCATGACAACTTTCACAAGCAACATTAATTTCACTAAAAGTGGTGTTGTAGCTATTAGTTTTTAAATCAAAGTTCTTAACTAGATTGGTTGAGTGGCAATCGGCGCACATGTAGTTCCAGTTCTGGCCAGTATTGGTCCAAAAAAACTCTTGATGATTTTCAGTCATCTCAGGATAGAGATTAAACCAACGTTGACCACCTTCCGCTTTAGCGCGAGAATCCCAAGCAAAGGGTATTAGTTGCACTCTACCATCGTTAAATTCCACCATGTACTGCTGTAGTGGGGTATAACCAAAGGTATATTTTATTTGATAATCATGGAACTTACCGTCAGGGCCTTTGATATTAACCCAATATTGCAGACCCTTTTTAAAGAAATTACTGGCTTTAGCCGCATTGCTATTTTTTGAAGCTAGCGAGGCGTTGTCAAAATCACCCAAGACGCTTTCCTCATTGGCATGTTTCATTGACAGTTCATGATGTGAGCCTTGCCAATCTTGGTAGGCTTTTTCATGACAGCCAACACAGGCTTTTGAGCCAACAAATTCAACTGCATCACTTTGCGCTGAGCTTATAAAGCTAAAAGAAAAAACTAGCAGTAGGAAACAAGTATATTTTGGTAAATTTATCATAAGGCGATAACACTCCAGGACAAGAATGTAGACATTTAATCTTTACTCATTACTAATCTATAACCAATATCTGCCATACTAACATTGTTGGTTGCACCATCACGCATAAAGACTAAGTTCTCAATTGCGGAAAATTCATAAGCACCACCGCGAATAACTTTCATCGCTTTTTTCTTCAGATCGTCTCTATTGCCTAAAAAAGGATTGTGATTTTCGGTTAAGCTATAAGCTTTTCGACTCATGTCATCAAGACAAAATTCCCATAAGTTTCCTGTCATATCATATAAGCCAAGCTCGTTAGGTTTTTTAAGTCCAACCGGGTGGCTTTTGTTTTTTGCATTGCCGGCATACCAAGCAACGTCATTGATATCATTCGAACCACTGTATTTATAACCTTTAGATTTATTACCACCTTTCGCTGCATAAGCCCATTGTGCTTCCGTCGGAAGGCTGAATTCTTTACCCGTGGCAGTATTTAATCGTTCAATAAATAGCTGCATGTTAAACCAACTGACATTATTTACCGGACACTTAGCACAGAAGAAAAAACTATTGTTCCAGCCCATGACCTGCTCGAATATATCTTGTGTTAACTCATATTTACCGATGTAAAAAGCATCAAGGGTGACTTGCTTGACTGGTTGTTCTCGGTTTCTGGCTTTGGGAGAGTTAGAGCCCATAGAGAAACCACCAGCTTCAACCAGTACCATGTTTTTCATTAAGTCATGCAACATGGGTTTTGGTAATGAAAATACTCTTTGTTTTTTTGTTATTTTTGCAACGTCTGCTACAGAGGACTCTGTTGTTGCTTCACTGGTTTGTGCATGACTGATAAAGCCCACAGACAATAAGCTCGTAATGAGTGAAAACTGAAAAACTATGCGCAGAGAAGTCAGTGAAAATGGGAGAGGTTTAATCATAACAGCCGTATATTCTTATTCAATAATGTGGATGGGAAGTTGATTGATATTCATATTCTAAAGAAAGAAAATTTCTTACTTTAGAACTGTCGGTGAATCATTGACTAAGAACAGTGCTGAAGTAAAAATTAAAACCATCATAATATTTGATGGCTTTTTCGATGATTTAAATGTTAATTAAGTGATTATAACGTCACTTAGTAACCTATCGATTTATGGTACAAAACTACCTGGTTTTTCGCGTTGCGGAAAGTCTTTAAAGGTTGCTTTAAATTGTGCTACTTTCATCATCGCTGGTGCCATTAAGAACATGTGTTCAGCAAACCAGTGTGCATAAGCATCTGAGTCATGCTCCATACGCTCTAGCGGGTCCATTCTTAAGTTAAATATTTTGGGAGCACGAAGTACTGTCCAAGGGTTTTGCCAAACGTTTAAACCATGACCTTTTTGCTCACGGAAAACATACTTGTAATCACCGTCGCGAAGCGCAACAATTTCACCAGTATCAGATGAATAAATGAATTGGCTTCTTGGACCTTTTTTCTTGGTATCTAAGAAATGTGGTAAAAAGTTAAAGCCATCTAGGTGTACTTTATATTTAGTACCGCCGTAACTAGCACCTTTTTTAAGTTTGCTAACAACATTTTTGTCGCCTGCTGCCGCTAACATAGTTGGCATCCAGTCCATTTGAGCGATTATTTCATTAGATACTTGGTTAGGTTTTATTTTACCCGGCCAGCGAACCATCATAGGAACTCGGTAACCGCCTTCCCAGTTGGTGTTTTTTTCGCCTCTAAATTGAGTGTAACCACCGTCAGGCCAAAGCATTAATTCAGCACCATTATCTGTGGTATACATAACAATGGTATTGTCAGTAATGCCTAGGTTGTCTAATTTATCTAATAACTGACCGACATGACCATCATGCTCTGTCATACCATCGGCATATAAACCTTGACCGGTAACACCTTCAGATGCTGGTTTTAAGCGCGTCCAAATATGCATACGAGTTGAGTTAAACCAAACAAAAAACGGTTTTTTTGCTTTATGGGCTTTATCGATAAATTTTAATGCTGCACCTAAAAATTCTTCATCAATGGTTTCCATGCGTTTTTTAGTCACGGGGCCAGTATCAGTAACTTTACCGTCGGCAAAAGAATGAATAGCACCACGAGGACCAAAACGTTTTTTAAATTCAGCATCTTTTGGGTAATCAGGATGTTCAGGTTCGTCTTCGGCATTTAAATGATAAAGATTACCAAAAAACTCGTCAAAACCGTGGTTGGTTGGTAAATGTTCATCTTGGTCACCTAAATGGTTTTTACCAAATTGGCCACTCATATATCCCATAGGCTTTAATAACTCAGCAATGGTTGGATCTTTTTTGTTCAATCCTTCTTTTGCGCCAGGTAAACCAACTTTAGTTAAACCTGTTCGCATAGGATGTTGGCCGGTAATGAAACCTGCACGTCCTGCAGTACAACTTTGATCGCCGTACGAGTCTGTAAATAAAATGCCTTCATTGGCTATACGGTCAATATTAGGGGTTTTATAACCCATCATGCCACGATTATAAGCGCTGATATTGAAAGTACCAATATCATCGCCCCATATAGCCAGAATATTAGGTTTTGAGGTGTCGGTTGTTGCTAAAGCAGCACTGGATACTGCGATTAAACCTAGCCCTAAAACCAGTTTTTTCAACTTGCTTTGAATTACCATGTTTTTTCCTTATCACGGTGGAAGTACATACCGCCCACGTTTTGATTGAGCAATATGATAATTATTATCATTAAAGATACTACACCATTATATTGATAAATCTAGCTTTATCAGAAAGTAAAAGGTCGAAGTTGTGCAGAGATAAAAGTTTATCTATTAGTAGGTTGCTATATTGTTAAATAAACATTGAGTCTATTTAGCTATTTAGCTATTTAGCTATTTTGATTTAATTGAAGCCGTTGATTTAAGGTTTTTTGAGTCATAATGCCAACTTATTTATGACGGTATTTAATTGCCTGCTTTATCCTTAAACGAATTCATGAATAAATTTAAGTTAAGTTACTGTTATAATTAAAATAAGCGCTAAATAAACTTAAGTTAATATACAGGTAATTACTAGTATAATTCCTATTATCACGTATATTTTAGTTTCATCGTTAAAGGATTAAAGACTATGCAAAAACAAATAAAAGTAAAGTTATGGCTATCGAGCATTACCCTAGCTTGCTTATTACCTACATTAAGCTTACAAGCAGCTGAAAAACCTAAACTGGTGTTACAAATTACTGTTGATCAATTACGTGGTGATATGCCTAGCGCTTATTTAGATAAAATGGGCAAGGGCGGTTTTAGATACCTTTTAAATGAGGGCGTAGTATATAAAGATGCTCATCATAACCATGCCAATACAGAAACCATTGTTGGTCATGCAACCTTGGCTACAGGCGCATTACCAGCAGTGCATGGCATGATAGGTAATGTTTGGTATGACGATAAATTACAGCGCCTTGTTTATAATGTTGAAGATTCAAGGTACCCATTATTATCTGCTGATGCAGGGGTAAATCAAAAAACAGAAATTGATCCCACCCAACGCACGGCCAAATCTTCAGGCCGCTCACCCAGCAATATTCAAGCATCTACTTTTAGTGATGAGTTGATGATTGCTTCAAATGGTAAAGCGAAAGTTTTTGGTGTGTCAGTGAAAGACCGCGGTGCTATTTCTATGGCCGGTCATATGGGTAAAGCTTTTTGGTTTTCTAAAAAGTCAGGGGAGTTTGTTACTAGTGAATATTACTATGACAAATATCCAGAGTGGGTAACCACGTGGAATGAAGCTAAACCCGCTAAAAAATATGATAAAAAGACGTGGCAGTTGAGTCAGCCACAAAAAGGCTATGTGTTTGCTCAACAAGATGATCAAAAATGGGAAACTAAACTACCTGGTTTTGGAATAACATTTCCACATCAATATGGCTCCATGGACAACCCATACTTTAATACCTTCTTAACTTTGAGCCCCGCGGGCGATGAGTTAACGTTAGATTTTGCCAAAGCTGTGGTTAACAATGAACAGTTAGGTCAAGATGATATTACTGACTATTTATCGGTAAGCTTTTCTTCAACTGATTATGTGAGTCATATGTTTGGCCCCTCAAGCTTAGAAGCTGAAGATAATATGCTGAGGTTAGATAGAACGTTAGCCAAATTATTAAAATTTATTGATAAAAAAGTTGGTTTAAACAATACCTTAATTGTGCTTTCAGCCGATCATGGTGCAGCAGAGGCACCCGACTACTTATCAACACTCGGTATGAAAACGAAAGTAGTAACTCCTAAATCTTGGGATAAAACGCCGGGTATGCAAGCCCTTAAAAAGCAGTTTGGCTTTGATAGTGCATTAATAAAAAGCTATTTTCATCCCTATATTTATCTTGATAGAGACTTGATCGCCAAACGTAAGCTATCACTTAAACAAGTGCAAAAAGCAGTCGCAGCAGAAGTGGAAAATTTTGATGGTGTTGCTCTTGCGGTTACAAGTTCAGATATAGAGTCAGGCAAAACACCGCAAGATTATTTACATACTTTAGTGGTTAACAATCACAGTAAAAATCGCTCTGGTGATATCTATATTGTGCTTGAAGCACATCGTTTTGTTGCTGATATGGAAGGTTTAACTGTTGCCGCAACTCACGGCTCACCTTGGGGCTATGATACCTTTGTACCGCTTATTTTTTCAGGGTATAACATTGATGATGACATCGTTTACAAGCGGGTAAGTACTACTGATATTGCAGTGACGTTATCAGCAATACTTGGTATTAAAGCTCCATCAGGTGCTCAGGGTAATATATTAGAGAAAGTACTTGATGAGGATTGATTGCGTTAGTGTTATTTGACCTCGCTATCATTAAAATAAGCCTAACCACAATAGAATAACGTTTGTTAATGAAATGACAGTGACAAATAAATAGGTAAAAACAGTTTCACTTGTTCTGGGCAGTAGTGGTGCTCTATTGGTTCACTTATCGGTGGTGTTTATGCTGCCGGTAAGTTAGATGATATAGAATATCAGTCTGCTTTAACCTAGGTTAATTGATCTGCACTACGGTTTAGACCGTGCATTGTTGTTTCAAAAATAGCTGTAATTAGTATCATACAGATCAATATACAAAGTACTTACTTATTTTAGTGACATGATCCAGGAAATAATTCTACGTGTTGTTTGTGAAATCAAATTGACATCTATACTGACTTGTTTTGTCAGTTGACTATATTGAAGTTGAGAGAAAACTGTATACATTATTTTAGCGTCAAGCTCTGGGCTAACTTTGTTGAAGAAGGAACACAGCTGCTCGTAAGGGACTAATTGGGCTAGTTCGTGCTCTTGAACAAGTAACCTTAACTCAGGTGTTACTTGGATCTCTGTCAGCATTAATTGCTCTACAGCTAATGAAATGGCCTGATGTTTAATGTTGTCAATTAAATGTTCAGCGGTCATTTCGGCTAGTTTTTGGCATAATACTTCTTTAACGACTGTTTTTCTTAATTCTTTTTTTTCTATGTTGGTAATAGTGGTAAAAGCAGCTTCTAAAATAGTGTCTGCACGAGATAATATGCGATCTGAATTCAGCTTAAAGGCTTGATGAATAAGCTCTTGAATATC
Organism: uncultured Colwellia sp.; assembly: GCA_913063325.1. Taxonomy (GTDB): domain Bacteria; phylum Pseudomonadota; class Gammaproteobacteria; order Enterobacterales; family Alteromonadaceae; genus Colwellia. The sequence continues at coordinate 31,835 of CAJXYE010000023.1, forward strand.
TTTGAAATAATATGTCGTTAATGATAGTTGCAACTGAGCATGGCTAGCAATTGCACGGTGAGTGGTGCCTTTTATGCCATTGAGAGCTAATACTTCAATGGCAGCAATCAGAATCTTCTCACGTGTTAACTCCCCTTTAGAACGACGCTTTACCGGCAGTTTTTTATGCTTTTCATTTAGCTCTTGGGACATCATATCTTTTATAGGCATGTTAAACTCTGTGAACTCGTGATCATTTTATTTACCTTATTTTAACATTGTTTGAGTTGTTGATACTATTAAAAGACACTTTATCTTCGCTTTAATACATATTGATACCGATTGTAATAGAAAAGGAGCGATTTGCTATATACTCATAATACTTCAAATTCTCGCTGAAACGAGCATTCTAGGTAACATGAGTATAAGGTTAAGAGCTATGCTTGAGGACTTAATGCGGTCAACTCTTCACTATCAAAATCATCAACGGCAATCACCCATTGACGTCCAATTTCAGCAGTAGTTAATAACTCGGCTTCTGCTTCTGAAATGATATTGTGTGTAAGACCCATTTCTGCCACCTTATTTAGTTGATAAAAAGGTAATTTTTTATCAAGAGCAAGGCAAACTTTTTCATAAATTGGTTCACAATTAATTATGTCTTCAAGGGTTTGTTCTAATCTTCCGAAAATATTACCACCATCACGGGTTAAATATTGCCCTTGGCCTAATCGTGTACGAGAAGCTGACGGTGTTTGTAATAGTTGCGCAACTTTATGTGCTATTTCATCATTTGGTTTTTTTAACCAAGTGCCGAGCGGAAATATAATAACCCTTAAAATTTTTGCAATAATTTTGTTTGGAAAATTATTAATCAACTCATCAATGGCGTGTTGCATATCGTAAAGGCAATCTTCAACAGCATATTGCACAAAAGGAAGATCAGCAGGCTTTCTTCCTTCATCGTTATAACGTTTTAGTGTGGCGCTAGCTAAATACAAGTTACTGAGAATATCTCCAAGTCGAGCTGAAATTCGTTCTTTTCTTTTTAAGTCAGCGCCCAATGACAACATCGCAATATCTGAAAGCATAGCTAAGTTAGCACTAAAGCGAGTAAGTAATTGATAATACCGACGAGTCTTATCATTATATGGACTAGATAATAAACGCGATCCGGTTAAAGAGCACCAAAAGCTACGCCCTATATTACTGATGCTAAAACCGATATGACCAAAAAGCGCATGGTCAAAATCATTGAGCGCTTGCTCATTATCGCTGTTATTTGCTGCTTCTAATTCGGCTAATACATAGGGATGGCAACGAATGGCTCCTTGTCCATAAATGATCATACTTCGAGTTAGAATATTTGCACCTTCAACAGTTACCGCAATAGGCGCACCTTGATATCCCCTAGCAAGGTAATTGTTTGGTCCCATGCAAATACCTTTACCGCCATGAATGTCCATGGCATCTATCATGGATGAGCGCATTTTTTCTGTCAGATGGTATTTAGCTATCGCAGAAATAACAGAAGGTTTTTCGCCTAAATCAATAGCACCTGTTGACATAGTGGTAACTGCATCCATTAAATAAGCATTAGCTCCTATACGAGCCAATGGCTCTTCAATACCTTCCATTTTACCTATTGGCATTTTAAATTGACGTCTTATTCGGCTATAAGCGCCGGTTGCTAAGGCTGCGGCTTTCACTCCTCCTGCACTATTTGAAGGCAAGGTTATTGCTCTACCAACCGAAAGGCACTCAACCAACATGCGCCAACCTTGACCAGCCATATCAGAGCCACCAATAATAAAATCTAGCGGAACAAAAACGTCCTCTCCTTGTGTTGGGCCATTTTGAAAAGGAACATTGAGTGGGAAGTGTCTTCTACCAATGGTAATACCTGGTAAGTCAGTTGGAATAAGCGCACAAGTTATGCCTAACTCTTCTTGCTCTGAAAGAAGTTTATCGGGATCTTTTAATTTAAACGCTAAGCCTAAAACAGTAGCGATAGGCGCTAAGGTAATATAACGCTTGTCCCATGTCAGCTTCATACCTAAAACATCTTTTCCATCAAACTGGCCATGACAAATTATCCCAAAATCTGGAATAGAGCCAGCATCGGAGCCAGCCTCTGGACTAGTGAGGGCAAAGCAGGGTATCTCTTCACCTGAAGCTAAACGTGGTAAGTAATGATCTTGCTGAGCTTTAGTACCATATTCTTGTAGTAATTCTCCTGGCCCTAACGAGTTAGGAACACCTACGGTACTGGCAAGCACTGAGCTTACCCCGGTGAGTTTTTGTAATACGCGAGATTGAGCATAAGCAGAGAACTCTAAACCGCCATATTGTTTTTTAATGATCAGAGCAAAAAATTTATTTTCTTTCAAAAACTGCCATATTTCTGCAGGCAGATCAGCAATCTCATGGGTAATATGCCAATCATTAACCATGGCACACACTTGCTCAACAGGCCCCTCTAAAAACGCCTGTTCTTGTGAACTTAGTCTAGGGATAGGATAATTATGGAGTTTCTTCCAGTCAGGATCGCCACGAAATAAATCAGCATCAAACCATGTGGTACCAGCATCTATTGCTTCTTGCTCAGTCGAGGACATTTTAGGCATTATTTTTTTAAAAATTGCCAATAGGGGCATACTAATAAATTGTTGACGAATATTATCTATGTTGAGTGGTAGCGCAATGACTGCAAAAAGCAACCAAGAGACAATACCAATGATATTGAATAAGGAACCGAATGCCATCAACACGGTAAAGCTCAACGTATAACTTGATAATGACGCTCTTGTGTAGCTCATAAACCAAGTTAACGATAAGGCAAAAAATAACCAAACAATAATATCCACAAGCATTCCTTTTAGTGTTTTATTAAATAACCGATTGAGTTAAAAAGTAATTGAATTTAAAAAATAATTTAGTAAATGATATACTCTATTTATAGAATAAATTATAGGTTTAGCCAAGCACATTTTACTTTAAAGTGGCAAGGTGGATTAATAGGAAAAATAATGTGTGAACTTTTAGCGATGAGCGCCAATGTACCAACAGATATTTGTTTTAGTTTTAGTGGCTTAATGCAACGTGGTGGTAATACTGGACCGCACAGTGATGGCTGGGGAGTGACGTTTTATGAAGGTAAAGGTTGTCGTAGTTTTAAAGACCCTATGCCAAGCGCTCACTCACCTATTGCAGAGCTTGTGACCAAGTACCCAATGAAAAGCGAGGCAGTCGTTTGTCATATTCGTCAGGCTAATTCAGGTGAAGTGTGTCTTGAAAACACTCATCCATTTGTCAGGCAAATGTGGGGAAGAAACTGGACTTATGCACATAATGGTCAATTAAAAGACTTTAAAACTGAGTTACCCATTGAATTTCATTTACCCATTGGTACTACCGATAGTGAACATGCTTTTTGCTGGATACTCGATCAATTACACCTTGAATTTGGTGCTAAGCAAGTTGATGCTCAGATACTGTTTGGTTTTATTGCTTCACTGGCGTTGAAAATTGATAAGCTTGGCGTTGCAAATATCATTATCACTGATGGAGAATACTTGTTTGCGTATTGTTCTAATAATTTACATTGGCTAACTCGAAGGGCGCCATTCGGGCAAGCAAGTCTTATTGATGCAGAGATGGCCGTCGACTTTCAAAAAGAAACTAACAGTAAAGATGTTGTTACTGTTATTGCAACAAAGCCCCTAACCGATAATGAAACTTGGCATAAAATGACTGCAGGCCAATGGCAGTTGTTTTGCTTAGGGGAGCTTATTGCAGGAGAATCTGTTTCAACAAGTTAATAAAAGCGGTTGATAAAAAGTATAGTAAGTAAAAAATGCTGTTTAATATTCTTTAATCAGCATCATAAAAACTCCAAGCGATAAAACGGCTAATTTTCTGGCCTTGGCCCATATTAATGACTTTAATTTGCTTTGCTTGAGACTTTTTTAAGTTAAGTTTTAGCTTGGATAGATGATCTTTTTTTGAAACTAAGCAAGTAAACCAAAGAACTTGCTTATGATAAAGTTTACTTTCTTTAATCATTTTCCCAATAAATGCCAATTCGCCGCCAGGGCACCACAGCTCTGCTTTTTGCCCGCCAAAATTAAGTGTCTTTTCTTGGCTTTTAGCAGCAGTTTTGGTTTTATTCAAATTTTTTAACTTTCGAGCTGTGCCTTGTGTTGCTTCTGCCAAAGAGCTATGGAATGGGGGATTACATAGTGTTAAATGATAAAATTCATCTTCAGCTATTACACCGGTAAATATATGATTACTATCTGATTGTAATCGGCATTTAATACGCTTATTTAACGATTTATCTGCCGATATGATGTGGTTGGCAACTTTTATTGAAACAGGATCTACATCTGAGGCGACAAAATTCCAATCATATTCTCTTTGTCCTAAAATAGGATAAATACAACTTGCCCCTGTACCTATATCTAATACGTTAATAGGCGTGGTATTTGCTAATATTGTTTTTGGTGTAACTGATAATAAATCATTAAGGTGATGAATATAATCGACTCTTCCGGGGATCGCTGGGCATAAATAACCATCAGGTATATCCCAAAAAACAATATTGTATTCGCTTTTTAATAAGGATAAATTAAGCGCCTTAACTGATAATGGGTTAGAAAAATCTATAGTATCTTGATTATTATATTTATTTTTTATAATAAAACGTGATAACTCTGGATAAGCTTTAACTAAAGCGGTGAAATTGTAACCCTGAATGTGGCGATTATTTTTATGCAAAGTAGGACCGTTGTAATAAAATGATGATTTGAATAGAAATTTGTTTAAATATTCGCTGGCTTTTGGCCAACTTTAAAAGAGCCATTACTGGTAAATTGCACCGCTTGCTGACGCTTTTTACCCAACAAAATAGGACCATCATCCATAAACAAGAAATTTTTCCAACAGCGTTGAAATGTTATCCAAGTTGTTTCTATTACATTGTCTCGTGAACTGCAGTAGTAAACGACAGTATTTTGATCCCAGTCTAAATGGTTTTTGATTAACTCAGGCAGAGATTCATCATTACTATCCCATAGACCTTCCCACTTTCCTTGCTCTAACCAATTATTTTTATCTGCAGGCCAATCGCCTTTTTTGAAAAAGTCTGGATGGTCTACTTGGCGAGAAATAAAAGTATCCCATACGATATTTGCTCGCTCAATACTCATGGGCTTGATTTTGGCTAAATCTTTATCTGTTATGGGCAAGCTTTTATGCTTAAAAATCCAAGCATTCTTTAAACTTTCTAACGGTAGGTAATTCATTCATATTGCTCAAAAGGGAAAACAACTTAATTATACCCAGCAATGGCAAAATACAAAAGCGCTACTTATCGTTATACAAGACTAATCATGACATCGTAAGAAATAGATAAGAAGGATATTTTTCAAAATAACATGCAAGGGAAGTGTAAGTAACCTAACAGAAAAGAGCGAGCTCGCTATCTTTATTTATTGTTGATTAGCGGAATCTTGCTCGTTCTTATTTGCGATTCTATAAGCATCGAAAGCTGCAATACCCCATATAAGAAGCAGTAAATAACCAATGATCGTCAGATTAGGATTTTCTAACGCCCCGTTATTAACCAATGCTTCACGAATTACGGAAATCTCCATTGGAATTTCACCTTGAATTATGCTCTCAATGACCTGCTGTGTTTTATTATGTATATCTTTAATTAAACCTAAGAGCAAATAGGTAAAGCTAATAATAAAACCTGCTGCAATAGCATATTTTTTTAATACTAAGTGCCCAACACCGGGGAAGACTAATAGGGATAATAGGGTTACTTTAGTGGATTTTTTCATGTGGTGATCGCAGATGATTTTATCGAAGATAATACCATCTTATCCTGATAAATTAAATTAGGCTAATAGAAATATCACCGTATGGTTTTGTCGCAATATTTATAAAGTTTGATCTTAAAATTAACCTAACCTTAATAATAAAACAGCTGTTTTAATGCCGAATAAATAAATGTATACTCGGATTTAAAGTAAATTTACATTATCTCCATTAAAATTATTCCAATAAACTCAGGTGGTTGCGATAGCAATGAAACTCATTAATATCGGTACTCTTAGAGCAATTATAAATAAGACTTGATGTGACAATACATATGTTAAATTAAAGTAACAATAAATTAACGCTTGTGTAATTTATGTTCAAATGATATTTTTTAACTAAATAATAATAAGGAGCGGTTATGTCACAAGCAGCAATTCGCCAATATAATGAGGAAGATGAACATTTGCTTAATGCAAAAGTTGATCAAGAGCTTGAGTCAAAAGAAGGATCTGAAGAAGCGGCAACGGCTAATTCTCCAACCGCTGATAATGCTCAAAAAGAACCCTATTATCATTACACCATAGATACCAAGGATCCAGATCCTTGGTTAATCATCCATAAAACTAAGATAATCGCTCTTGTTATTTTCGCTGTAACTGCTGTCGCGGGTAGTCTTTTCTATAAAGATATCAAATCAAATGAACAAACAAATGCAATAGTCGCCGCTCCACAACTAAATGATCTGTATTATGTTGATTTCCGTGTTATTAAAGATAATCTTCGCCCAGCCGAAAAATTCCGCATGGCGAAAGTTACTGATATTACCGGTGATGTTGTAACGATTAACTTTAGTAGTTATTTTTATCTACAAGAGCATGAATTGAATGAAGCCATTCGTTATGCACAGCTAAGGTACGAAAAGTTTTTCCAAGAAAAGCGTCATAATTACAAAATCACTGAATTACAAAGCCTGATTGAGTCAGGGGCTATCGTATTAGCACGTAGACCTGTAGGTGATATGCTTGATGGTAACGTTGTAGTTCCCGATTCTCATTTTGAATCAAGCTCTGTATTTATTCCCGGTAAAAAAGAGAATTTTGCAGGTTTAGAGTACTTAAAACTTGATAACAATAGTGACAAAGCAGAACTTGCCTTAGAAAAGTTTGAAGAGTCAGCTGATTTAGGTTTTGCTAAAGGACAAGTAAACCTTGCTCAAATGTATCTTAACGGGACTGCAGTAGAGAAAGACTTACATGAATCTCTAGTATGGCTTAAGCAAGCATCTCTGCAAGCTTATGAACCTGCGATATTGAAATATTCGATAGTTTGTCAACAAGTTGAAAGCTGTACAGTAGAAGATTTTTACCAAGAGCTTGTTAAAGCAGGGGTGAATATTGAATTTACCAAACAAGCTAATGTTCGAGCAACAACAAAAGCGTTTGAAAGAGCACTAGAAGAAGCTAAGAAGTAACAATTCCCTAGCAATGACGTTAGAGTATAAAAGGCTTAAATTTGTTTAAGCCTTTTTTGTATTCGCTGATCCATACTAGACTGGCACACCCTAATGTAACTCTATTCCTTATTATTTCTCGAACACTCGCTCAAAAGGTGGAAGTGAATCGAGTAACTGTTTACCATAACGCTTAGTGACTACGCGTTTATCTAACAAGGTTATAATGCCTTTATCCTTTTCATTACGTAATAACCTTCCGCAGGCTTGCACCAATTTTTTTGATGTATCAGGTACAGAGAGTGTCATAAAAGGATTGCCACCTTTTGCAGTAACATATTCTGCCTGTGCTTGTTCAACGGGAGAGGTTGGTACTGAAAAGGGTAACTTGGTAATGATTAAGTTATTCAGGTAATCGCCAGGTAAGTCGAGTCCTTCAGAGAAACTTTGCGTGCCAAAAATAATACTTATCTGATCATTATCACAACGTTTTTTATGTTGTTCTATTATTTGTTGTCGTGATAACTCACCTTGAACCATGATTTCAAGTTTATGGTCATCTCTTAATGCTTGTGCAACCTTATTCATCTGCCAATAGGAAGAAAATAGTACTAAGCTTGCACTGCCTTGTTTGAGGTATTTAGGCAGTTTCGTAATAACTTCATCGGTAAAAGCTGGGGCACTCGCTTCATTATCCATATTTGCTATAACTAACTGCGCGTTATTTTGATAATCAAAAGGCGAGTCGACTTGTTGGTATTGGCTATCATCATTATTTTTTAAACCCACTTGGAATCGAAAGTGATCAAAAGAGTTCAATGCCCGTAATGTGGCAGAGCAAAGCACGGCGCCTTCACATTGACTCCACAACATATTCTCCAAGGTAAAACCAACTTCAATAGGCGATGCACTTAACAGATAATCCTGACGTTTGGCAGTGATATTTTCCAACCAACGGGCCATTGGAGCACCTTTGTCACTGTCTGTTTTGGCATACATAAACCAAAGTGCTTGTAAATTCTCTAAACGTTGTAACATAAAACCAGCTTCTGCAAGTAACGGCTCTGCGACATACATTTGTGTATCACCATCTTTTACCGACTCAATAAGCCCGTTATAGAGTTTATTTAAATGTGATAACGATTTTTTACTCAGGCTTTGTAAATCTTCAGCCCAGTTTTTTAACGTTTCAGGAATGATGCCATTTTCAAAGCGGTAGACCTGGTCATCACTTTTCGATTTGTTGGTAAAGTTATTATTTTTATGGCTTGATTCACTCTCTAAAAAATAAACATTGGCATTGGCTTCAATGAAGTTAAGCACTTTTTGCATTTCCATCAACAAATCTTGGCAATCATCACCAAGCTTTAATGCCGGAGAGATAGTATTATTTGATTTAATTAATCTCGCCATTTTATCGCCGGTATCTCTGAGCTTATTTAGCCATTCAATCGAGCCTTTCAACGTTATACTGGCACTGGAAAAATCGCGTGTTACTTTGGGCAGGTGGTGCGCCTCGTCAATAATATAAAAAGTATCCTCAGGTGAAGAGAGTATTCTGCCACCACCTAACTCTAAATCAGCCAATAACAAACTATGGTTAACCACTAAGACATGAGCCTTATCCATTGTTTCTCGTGCTTTATGAAAGGGGCAATGAGTATGTTCAGACAAGTTTTTTAAACAGCTGTGTTTGTCACTTTGTACTTGATGCCAAATATGCTGAGGTAAGTGAGTTTCCCAAGAGTCTATATCGCCTAACCAAGTGCCATCAAGTAATGCCTTGTGCATTTTATTGAGGGTTCTTATATCTTTTGCATCAGGTTTCTCAGCAAAGGTAAATCCGGCTTGTGCTGGTTCATTATCTGAGCCTGTCGTTACTGCTAAGGTGAGTTTTTGGCGACAAACATAACGCTGTCTGCCTTTTACTAAGGTAAAGTCGAAATCTATGCCAGCATACTTTTTAAGAAAGGGTAAATCTTTATCAACGAGCTGTTCTTGCAATGCGACAGTAGCCGTTGAAATACATATCTTTTTATCTCTAGCTAGCGCAAGAGGTATAGCGCCAAGACAATAAGCAAGTGATTTACCTGTTCCGGTACCGGCTTCAATGGTAATTATCTTCCTGTCTTTGTTATATTCACCGGCTAAGGTTTTCGCAATTTCAGCAATAAGTAAGGTTTGCTGCTTACGGGGATTGAAATGTGTTAAGTTCTCGCCTATGGCCTTATATGCCTGACGGATTGTTTGTTTTAACTTATCAGATAACATTGTTGCTAGTTTCCATAAAACAGGAGATCGGTTACACTGCTGTATATATTAACAGGTTTGGTCGTCTTGCACGAAAAATTTAACGATAAAATGACAAGTTTTAAGACAACGGGTATACAAAACGGTTTTCTATTAACCCGACAAGTGCAAGATAAGCGCTCAGGGTTAGAAATAACCTTGTGGTTAAGAACTGATGTCGGGCCCGTTAAGCTGGAAATAAAAAATGAGTTAGCGGTATTTTTTGTTGAGTTAACACAACTCGATACAGCTTTATCTATCCTAGTAGATCAAAGAATTCCAGTAGAAAAGTATCAAGTTGTTTCATTAAAAACCTTCGGGCAACAGCAAGTTGCAGCTTTCTACTTTATCAGTATGCGCAATTTCTATCGCGCTAGAGATGCTCTGAGATCTCAAAGAATAAAGTGTTATGAAGATGATATTCGACCTGATGATCGATTTTTGATGGAACGTCACATTACTGCGGATATAGATTATTTAGGCAATCATCAGCTATATGATGGTTATCAACTAACGAGCCAAGTTAAATGCAAAAGAGCTGAAACTAGTAACAAACATCGTTTAACCATGCTTTCTATTGATATAGAATGCTCCATGCAAGGCGAGTTATATTCAATCGGCTTGTATGCAAATAATGATCAAAATGTATTTAAGCGTGTCTTGATGATAGGCGAGCCGCAGCAAGACACTGAACATTATATTTTCTGGCAAGCGGATGAAAAGCAGCTTTTAAAACAATTTATCAAAGAAGTAAAACTATTTGATGCCGATATTTTTATTGGCTGGAATGTGATTAATTTTGACTTCCTTCTTCTACAAAAACGCTGCGATCTTCATGGTATTCTTTTTGCCATAGGCCGTGATGATACTGCCCCATTTTGGCGTAAAAATGCCAATAATGCCGATCAAAATTTTATTGAAATAGCAGGTCGTGTGGTTTTAGATGGTATCGACTTGCTAAAATCAGCAACGTATAGTTTTTCTAGTTTTTCGTTAGATAATGTCGCCCATACGTTACTTGGTTTAGGTAAAAAGGTCTCAGATGTTGAAAATCGTGTTCAGGAAATAACGGATAACTTTAATCATAACAAACCGGCTTTAGCGGCTTATAACCTTGAAGATTGTCGTTTAGTCTGGCTTATTTTTGATAAAACTCAGTTACTTGATTTTGCTCAGCTTCGTGCACAACTTACCGGTTTATCGATTGATAGGGTCGGGGGCTCAGTTGCTGCCTTTACAAATTTGTATCTACCCAAGTTACATCGCAGTGGTTATATAGCGCCAAACATGGGCGATGGAGAGTCAGGGTTAGTTTCTCCTGGGGGCTACGTCATGGACTCTATACCTGGTTTGTATAGCAATGTACTTGTTTTAGATTTTAAATCTTTGTATCCAAGTATTATTCGTACTTTTAAAATTGACCCTATGGGGTTAATTGAAGGATTAAAAACGGTAAATGATCTTCAATTAAACTCAGTAAAAGATAACCTTGAAAACCAGATCAATGATGCTTGTTTGAGTACCGTTATTAAAGGCTTTGACGGCGCGTATTTTTCACGAGAACAGCATTTTTTACCTAACATAATTGAAACTTTGTGGTCAGAGCGAGATAAAGCAAAACAGCAAAAAAATGCGGCTTTATCTCAAGCCATTAAAATTATTATGAATAGCTTTTATGGTGTTTTAGGCTCTACAGGTTGTCGATTTTTTGACCCTAGATTGTCAGGTTCAATCACTAAGCGCAGTCATGAAATTTTGAAGAAAACGGGGACTTGGATAGAGGATAGAGGCTATCAAGTCATTTATGGCGATACGGATTCTATTTTTGTTTCCATCGGCAAGGACAAATCTAAGCAGCAAGCAACGGAAATAGGCATTGAGCTGCAAGGGCTTGTTAACGATAAATGGCGACAAACCTTGTTACAGGATTTTAATGTTAGTAGCCAGTTAGACATTGAATTTGAAACTCACTTTAGCAAGTTCCTTATGCCGACAATCCGGGGATATAACCTAGCGGGTGAGAAAAAGAAAATTGGTACTAAAAAGCGATATGCTGGGCTTGTTGATGGAAAGTTAATTTTCAAGGGCTTAGAAACCGTAAGAAGTGACTGGACCGAATTGAGTAAGGACTTTCAACAAGAGTTATATCGGATGATATTTAATAATGAACCCGTTAAGGATTACATTATAAAAATCGTTGATGAATTAAGACAGGGTTTCTATGACGATAAGTTAGTTTATCAGAAAAAAATCAGACGAAAGTTAAGTGATTATGTCAATACACCACCTCATATAAAAGCTGCCTTAATAGCCAATGATGAGCTAAGAAAAAGAGGTCTAGACAAACGATATGGGCATAGAAGAACAATACAATACGTTATCACTATCGATGGGGTACAACCCTTAGAATTTAATGGTAGTAAACTTGATTATGATTTTTATGTGGAAAAACAACTTAAACCCATTGCTGATGATATTCTCCCTTTTATTGAAAGTGATTTTGAATCTATTGCAGGCAATCAACTGGGGCTCTTTTAGCGAATTAAAAAGGGTTAGCTAAAGCCCTTTTATAAAAAATATATTGAACTAAAGTAAACTAAGTTAACATTTATGTTTTGTGTTAGTTTTTACAAGCTTACGAAATCCTAAGCCTAATATAACGATACTTAGCAAAGCCGCAGTATTCGGCTCCGGTACTTCTACTGGTGGGGTGTTTATTGGTTGTATGCTGACATCACCGTTGTTATTTTTTACATAACGGATAAGGTCTTCCTTTTTACAACTCCAAGTATCACGACAATCGCCAAAGTCCCTTCGACTTACATTCACATCATTTGCTACAATCTCTCCCTTCCCGGTAAAATTAGCAATAGTTACACCTGATCCATTCATTATTGCTTGGTCATATGCCGAGATTTCATTTGCATTTGTGGTGGTAACAACAAATGCAAAACTGCAACATAATAGTAATTTTTTCATTTATTCCTCCAAAAATTTATTGGAGTCTAGATTATCTTAATCAACAAATACCGGCTGTTCAATCAGCTCCAACCTATGTGCAAAGTGCGCCAATACGATAAACCTGCAGCTTTGATATTCAATAATGTACTGATTTATGCTTATTTATTTTAAATGTGAAGAACAAAGCCTAGCCACTGAAGCAGATTCAGGTTATAAATACTTTATACCTATTTTAGATGGCTAGATAGCTGAAAGCGATTGCTGTGAGTAAAGGCAACCTTCTTATTGAGAATTGATATGAAACAAGATACAAAGATTGTAAATGCAGGACGTAGTGCAAAGTGGACTAATGGTGTTGTTAATCCTGCGGTCACTCGAGCATCTACGGTAGTTTTTAATACGGTAGCTGAAATGAATAATGCCGTTGCCAACCGTCATAACCAAACCATGGTTTATGGGCGTCGGGGAACAACCACATCTTTTGCTTTTAGTGATGCGATGACCGAGTTAGAAGGTGGCGCTGGGTGCGCCTTGTATCCATCAGGTACCGCAGCAATAACCAATGCTATTTTGGCATTTGTTAAGCAGGGCGATCATATCTTAATGGTTGATACTGCTTATGAGCCAACACGTGACTATTGCGATAAAATATTAGCAAAAATGGGCGTTAGTACTACCTATTATGATCCTATGCTTGGGGCTGATATTGAAGGCTTGATTCAAGAGAATACTTGTTTAATTTTCTTAGAATCACCGGGCTCTATCACGATGGAAGTTCAAGATGTTCCAACGATAAGCGCGATTGCTCATAAACATGATTGTATTGTGATGCTTGATAATACCTGGGGCGCGGGTATTAACTTTAAACCTTTCGACTATGGCGTTGATGTTAGCGTACAAGCGGCAACTAAGTATATAGTGGGTCATTCTGATGTAATGCTTGGCACGGCGACTGCGGTGGAAAAATATTGGCCACAACTACGTGATTACAGTTATTTAATGGGGCAATGTACCTCTCCAGATGATTTATATTTAGCATTGCGTGGTATCCGTACTTTAGGTGTGAGATTAAAGCAGCATCAGCAAAGTGCAATGAAAGTTGCGCAGTGGTTACAGTCTCGTCCAGAAGTGGCTAAAATATTACATCCTGCGTTTGAGTCTTGTCCTGGGCATGAATTTTTCCAACGAGACTTTGAAGGCTCAAATGGTTTATTCTCATTTGTGCTTAACTGCGGAAATAAAGCAGCATTAACAGAATTTTTAGATGGTTTACATCACTTTAAGATGGGGTATTCATGGGGTGGATTTGAAAGTTTGATTTTAGGTATTACCAATGTAAACGCTATTAGAAGTGCCACTACTTTTGATTGTGAGTACCCGTTAATTCGCCTTCATATTGGCTTAGAAGATGTTGATGATTTAATTGAAGATTTATCGAAAGGCTTTGACCGCTTTAATCAAATACTTGATAAATCATAAGCGATAAAAATCGTTATCAGTCTTTATTAATCTAGCTAAGCACTGTTACTGTGCTTAGCTAGACTCTGTTTAGTTATTTATATTAATGCGCCAGATCACATCAACGAGTTGATCCATGGTTAATATGCCAACCTTACTTCTTCTATAAAATCAAAGGTTGTGAGTAGCTAGGGAAAATATACGCCATAAATTTGCTTTTTCTGTTTCTTCACTCGGCTATAGGGCTGCTGAAGACAGTTTTACAACATAGAATAAGCAATCATTTATCGCAGTATCTTTATTGGTTGTCGCTTTAAATAGTCGTAAATTATGTCGACAAACCAATTGGTTCTCTCTCGCATAAAAATAATTATCAATTACATTTTTACCGCTTTTATCAATAAGTTGTAAGTTATCAAGGCCGTTGCCATCGATCCAACCTAACATTTCATCTTGGTGAGCACTACCAAAATTGAAACACTCTATGTTGTCTTTTAAAGTGATGCCACTATAACCTTCATCATGTTGAGCATAAGACAGTTTTGTTTGTGCTTTTAACTGCAACCTAAGTGGCCGGTAGATAACTTCGACGGCTTTTTCTTGATGTATATAACCAATGTTTTCGCACTGTGCTACTTGGCTAATGCCCGAAAAGGCAATTTCATGGGCTTGTTCGTCTTGGCAGCCACCGCATTCAATGGTGATAAAAGGGCAATCAAAATTTTGTTCCATTATCGACCCCATATTCAAATCAGATAAAATGAGGGTTTGGCAAAAGAGTGATGCCAGTGATAATGTTTCAGTGGTGACAACTGAGCTTACTGCGAATGTAGGACCTGAGCTTGAAGAGTTGTGAAGATCGATCACCATTTCTGGGTTAACTTCTCTAATTGCTCGTTCAATCAAGGATGCTCGCTGACAATAACCCCTTAGTCCATCATGACATTCAAATGAGCACTGTTTACCAAAACAGCGATTAATGTCCATACCGCCATTTATATAACGTTGGCTAAATAATGGTTTGCTTGTCGCGGCTTCTACTGAACAAATGATGAAGCGTATATTAGTGCAAGGTTTTTCTTGTACTAATACTTCAGTTAAATAGCGATGCATGGCAATTAAACCCGAAGGCTCGTTACCATGGAGCAATGTCGTAAATACTCGGCACTTCGTCTGATCATTCCCTAAGACATCAATAACGGTAGGACCTGTCATAGATAGAAGGAATTGCTCATAATCCGCATGTAAATCTTGCCATGTTGGATTTTTTAAATAGTTGATTTCACTAAAATCTATATCCATGGTGCTGCCTAAGTAATGTTTGTTGTATAATACCAATTCGATTAAATTATTCCCCACTTGTGCTGGTTAAAATAATCCACGTCTACGTTGCTCTCAATCCCAATAGCGAGCTATTACTCAATCAAGCGCCTTGTCCTGATTTATTTATCCTATGCACAACAAGATCAAAAACTTAATGTAAATGGTATAAAATCCATATTAGAACTAAGGATGTCATACTTGCAGCAACCCGCATGTTGATTAAGGTCAATAAATTGTAGTAAAGAGGTGATTTATATTTATTTGGCGGTAAACTATCTTTAAATTTGCACAAAACCTATATAGAGACCTTGTTATGAGTGAAGAAACTATTTTTTCCAAAATTATTCGTCAAGAAATTCCAACGCCATTATTATACCAAGATGAATTAGTGACAGCTTTTCGAGATATTAGCCCACGTGTTGATAGCCATATATTAATTGTACCCAATAAACATATTGCTACTATTAATGAGGTAACGAGTGATGATGAATTAACCTTAGGACGCATGATAACGGTTGCCAAAAAGTTGGCTAAAGAAGAAGGTATTGATGAAAAGGGTTATCGTTTAATTATCAATTGTAATAGTGATGGCGGACAAGAGGTCTATCATATTCATATGCACTTATTAGGTGGTCAGCCTTTAGGTCCTATGTTGTCTATATAAGCAAGGAATCGTCTATTAATGAGTGAAGTATGCGATAAGCGGCTAGATTAGTAAGGTCAAAGGCAATGAAATCATTTAATTTTTAGCGCATACTTTGTTGTAACATCCCCTAAATGGTTATTTGTGTGAACTGGAAAGAATTACTAGAAAATAGAAATCGTTTGTTTTGGCTAGCCCATACCGCGGGCTGGTTTGGCTTTGCTTTTGTCCATTATCTTGGCTCGTTGCAACATGACTTACGTGATATTTTTGTGGTTATTATCTTTCTTAACGCTTACGCAGGTTGGTTGTTTACGGTACCTTTGCGTTATATATATCGAAAAGCGTGGAACTTCCCCCCCATTAAAATTGCGCTAGTGGTCATATTTTCATCCTACTTTACCGGCGTTTTATGGCAGATAGTTAAAAATATTAATCACTGGGAAATATATAAACACGGCTACGAGCCAAAATTTTGGTTTATGTATACCCAATCTAGCTTAAGCTCATTTTATATTATTTTAAGTTGGAGCGGCTTATATTTTGGTAGTAAATACTATCAAATGTTACAGATAGAAAAACAAAATGTTTTAAAAGCTAATGCTGTCGCTCATCAAGCACAATTAAAAATGTTGCGTTATCAGCTTAATCCTCATTTTTTGTTTAATACCCTTAATGCCATCTCAACACTCATTTTAATAGAAGAAAATAAAACCGCCAATACCATGGTAACTAAGCTCAGTGAGTTTTTACGTTATTCTCTTGATAAAGATCCGATGAAAAAAGTTACCTTGGAATCTGAAATACAAGCGCTACAATTGTACCTTGCGATAGAAAAAGTACGTTTTGAAGATAGATTACATCTTAATTTTCAAATAAATGATAACTGTCAACAAGCATTAGTGCCAAGTATGATTTTACAGCCCTTAGCTGAAAATTCTATAAAGCATGCTATTGCGGTACAAGAGCAGGGCGGTAGTATTACTATTTCGGTTAATCGTTTTGCCGATGACTTACTCATTGAAGTGGCTGATAACGGACCAGGTGCCGATATCATTGATGGAAATTTACATCGTGAAAGTGGTGTTGGTTTATCCAATACACGTGAACGATTACAAGCCTTGTACAACGAAAAATTTTCGTTAGTTGTTTCCCATAACCAGCCTTCTGGTGTTAAAGTAAATATTCGTATGCCATTTCAACAGGGTTAAATTAACAATAGCTGTTTTAGTTCTGGCTGTGCGCCACGATTTATTTTATACGAACTCATTAATTAGGAAATTTTTATGTCACTATCCACCATCATTGTTGATGATGAACCGCTAGCACGCAAAGGTTTGGCAATACGTTTGCGAGCCCATAGTGATATTAACGTTATCGAACAGTGTTGTAATGGTAGAGAAGCATTGGAAGCAGTGCGAGCTTATCAAGTTGATCTCATGTTTCTTGATATTCAAATGCCAGGTCTTAATGGTTTTCAAGTACTAGAGAGTATTATCGAGCAAGGCTTAGCGATGCCTGTTGTTGTATTTGTTACCGCATTTGATCAATACGCATTAAAAGCTTTTGAAGTACACGCACTTGATTATTTATTAAAGCCCGCGGACGAAGAAAGACTAGCGAAAACTATAGATAAAATTAAACATTACTTTAAGAGTAGTACTGATGCGGTACACAAATCAAAGTTAGTGCGATTAGTGAGTGATGTTACCGGTAACGACTACCAGAAGATATTAACTGAATTAGAAAATAATCAAGAGCTTAGTGCCTCTAGCTATTCTGATGTTTTGGCGATTAAGGATGCTGGCGAAGTAAACCGTGTACCAGTAAAGGATATCCTGTGGATTGATGCCGCAGGCGATTATATGTGTGTTCATACCTTAGCGGATAAACAAAGTAACAGCCAAGAGAATACCTATATCCTAAGAAAAACCATGAAAGAGCTTGAAGCTTGTTTAGACCCAAAGCAATTTATTCGCAATCATAGATCAACAATCGTCAACAAAAATGTCATTGAGAAATTTTGCAGTCAGGTCAATGGTGAGTACTTCCTAGTATTGAAAAATGGTAAAGAATTAAAGGTAAGTCGCAGTTATAAAGATAAGGTAAAACTCGCTGTTAATAGTTAATGGAACTCTGGGTGAATATTGTTTTAACTGTGATTCAATTCCCAACTCATAGTATATAAGCAAAAAGGCCGTATATCAGAGATATACGGCCTTTTTAAATATAAAATATTGTTATTTTATATTAGGTGTTTTTTAGTCACAGTTAACACTTTCAAGGTATTTGAAGCGCCGACTGTTTCCATGATATCACCATGCGTTAGAATAAGCTTATCACCAACAGCTAACTCAATTTTTCCACTAACTGCTTGTAAAATCTCGTTTGATAAATTCTCATGAGCGATATCAGTTGAATCAAACTCAATCGGGTAAACACCACGATAAATGGCCGTTTTGTTCAACGTTTTTGGATGACGTGATAATGAGAAAATAGGTAAACCTGAAGTAATGCGAGACATTAACTTACTTGTTTGACCTGACTCAGTTAATGCAATAATTGCTTTTACACCTTCCAAATGATTTGCCGCATACATAGCAGAAAGCGCAACAGTTTCAGAAACTTCACTAAAGGTTAATTCGATTCTGTGACTAGAAATATTTACAGAGCGATGTTGCTCAGCACCTTCACAAACACCAGCCATTGCTTTAACTGTTTCTACAGGGTATTTACCTGCGGCAGTTTCGGCAGATAACATTACAGCATCAGTACCATCTAAAACGGCATTTGCCACATCCATTACTTCAGCACGTGTTGGCATTGGCTGTTCTATCATGGTTTCCATCATTTGCGTTGCTGTGATAACGACACGGTTAAGCTGACGAGAACGAGCAATAATATGCTTTTGCTTACCAACTAATGCTGCATCACCAATCTCAACACCTAAGTCACCACGAGCTACCATCACAACATCAGAGGCTAAAATAATACCATCTAAAATTTCGTCATCGTTTACTGCTTCAGCACGTTCGATTTTAGAAACTAAACGAGCGTCACAACCGGCTTCTTGAGCAAGTAAGCGCGCTTCACGCATATCTGCAGCATTACGAGGAAACGATACCGCAAGAAAATCAACGTCAATTTTTGCCGCAAGAATAATATCTTCTTTATCTTTTGCGGTTAAAGCGGGTGCTGTTAAACCTCCACCTTGACGGTTAATACCTTTATTGTTTGATAAAGGACCGCCAACGGTTACTTCAGTAAAAACAGAAGTATCAGACGTTGATAGTACTTTCAATTGTACGCGACCATCATCAAGTAATAAAATGTCACCAGAACTAACATCTTGCACTAATTTTTTATAATCTATACCGACTTTTTCCTGACAGCCTTGGCCTTTTTCTAAAACAGCATCTAATTCAAACTTGTCGCCAATAGCTAATTTGATAGGGCCATCTTTAAAGGTAGAAACACGAATTTTAGGGCCTTGTAAGTCACCTAAGATGCCTACGTAAACACCTAGCTCTTTTGCTATCGCTCTAACATTGTTTGCTCTATCAATATGATCTTGTGGGATACCGTGAGAAAAGTTAAGTCTAACTACGTTAACACCAGCAGCTAATACATTTTTTAATACTTCTCTATCGTCAGTTGCAGGACCTAAGGTAGCAACAATCTTCGTTCTTCTAGGCATTTTAATCCTCTACGTTTTTAAATTACGTTAATAAATATCTTGATGTAATGTTTAACTCTGATGAGTTAAACATTGACGATTTAATTTTTAGTCTTTTCTTTCAAAGCGTGAACTTCTTAAACTATCTTTTACTTTTTTCAGGTTATCTCTAAATTTACTACCACGTCGCAAGGTAAAGCCAGTAGCTAAAACATCAATTAACGCTAACTGAGCAATACGTGAGGACATTGGCATATATAAGTCAGTATCTTCACTCACATCAACCGAAAGCACTATGCTACATTCTTTGGCAAGTGGCGTTCCTGTTGTCGTAATACCTATAACAGTGGCATCATTTTCTTTCGCTAAACTAGCTACTTCTACTAATGATTTCGTACGGCCGGTATGTGAGATAACAACAACAACATCCCCTTGGCGGCTATTTATAGCACTCATACGTTGCATTAATATGTCATCAAAATAAACAACCGGTACATTGAAGCGGAAAAACTTGTTCTGGGCATCATGAGCGACAATCGCCGAGGCACCTAAACCAAAAAATGAAATCTTATTGGCTTGGGTTAATACATCAACAGAGCGATTAATATCATTTGAATTTAAACTTTTACGTGCAAGTTCAAGACTGGCCATGGTCGATTCAAATATCTTTGAAGTATATTCATCAGCGGTATCATTTTCATCAACATGGCGGTTAACGTAAGGAGTACCATTCGCTAAGCTTTGGGCTAAATGTAATTTAAAGTCAGGATAGCCTTTTGTGTCTAAGCGACGACAAAAACGGTTAACGGTTGGTTCACTGATTTTAGCTTGTTTCGCCAGTGCAGCAATACTAGAGTGAATAACGGTACTTGGTGACGAAAGAATGACTTCCGCTACTTTACGTTCTGATTTACTAAGTGTGTCTAGTTCGTTAGTGATCTTTTCTAATATATTCATTATGGTTTGACCCTAGATCTTCTTTATTTGACGTTTTAAACGATAATGCAATGATAGCCTAGACTTAATACTAGGCTATTTTGTTTATACTGTAATTTATTTTCGGCTTAAGGAACAGAAAAAATGAAATTTTATTTCATAATTTTGAATTTATACAAGAATGATATGACAAAAGAATAAGTGCTTAGTATATACACAAGCTATGTACAGTAGGATTTTTAGCAATGTAGCTTTAATTATCTCTATTATATTTTTTAAAGGTTAATAAATGAAGACTAAGATAATAGGTGTAGTAAAATTACAAAAAGTTCTTTACTGTCGACTAAACAAGCGCTAAATTAGGGGTATATGTAGTTTAGTTACAACTTGTTTGCCTTAGCACATTAGATTTGATGTCTTAGTGAAGAAATAAGTAATATTAAAGCAATAAAATTTTATATAAGAGAAATTCTATGAGTAATTTAGATTGTCAATCAGCGAGTGAAATCGTTATCTTTGGTGCTTTGGGGGACTTATCACGCCGTAAGCTACTACCCGCATTATATCAGCTAGAAGTATGTGGTTTAATCAATGAAGATAGCCGTATTGTTGGTGCTGCAAGACAAGAACATAGTCTTGACGAATTCAAAAGCATCGTATTAGAAAACTTAAATAACTTTGTTAAAGAAACAATAGATGAAGACGTGCTTGCCCGTTTTATTAATAGATTGGTTTATCAACAACTCGATTTTAAAGACAGCAACTCATTTAATAAATTAGCGGATGCATTAGCAGGTGGACAAAGTACACGTGTTTATTATTTTTCGACGCCTCCAGCAATTTATGGTGATATATGTAAAGGGTTAGCTCACGCGAAATTAATTTCAGATGCTGACCGTGTTGTTATGGAAAAACCGATTGGTCACTCCCTTGAGTCTTCAATCGAAATTAATAATCATGTTTCTGAATTTTTCAAAGAAAATCAAACTTACCGTATAGACCACTACTTAGGTAAAGAAACGGTATTAAATTTATTAGTACTTCGCTTTGCCAATTCTTTATTTACCAACAACTGGGATCGTAACAGCATAGACCATGTGCAAATTACCGTAGCAGAAAGTGTTGGCATTGAAGGTCGTTGGGGTTTTTATGATGAAGCTGGGCAAATGCGCGATATGGTACAAAATCACTTATTGCAAATATTATCCCTTTTAGCCATGGAGCCACCGGCTGATTTAAGTGCGGAAAGTGTTCGCGCTGAAAAGCTTAAAGTGGTTAAAGCATTAAAAGCGATTAACCGAGAAAATGTTAAAGATAAAACAGTTCGTGGACAATACAGTGACGGTTTCTTAGAAGGTGCAGCAGTACCTGGTTATTTAAATGAAGAAGGTGCTAATGCCAACAGCAGCACTGAGACTTTTGTTGCGATAAAAGCAGAAATAGATAACTGGCGTTGGAAAGGTGTGCCGTTTTATCTTCGTACTGGTAAGCGTATGCCGAAGAAGCACAGTGAAATCGTTGTACACTTTAAGCAACAGCCACATAATATTTTTAAAGACAGTTACAGTGACTTACCCGCTAATAAATTAACCATTCGTTTGCAACCTGATGAAGGGGTTGAATTGCAAATGATGAATAAAATCCCAGGTATTGCATCACAAATGCGTATCCAAGAAAATAAATTAGATTTAAGTTTTTCAGATACTTATAACGATGAACGTGTTGTTGATGCGTACGAACGTTTGATGTTAGAAGTATTGAATGGCAATCAATCGTTATTTGTTAGTCGTGATGAAGTTGAAGCCGCTTGGACTTGGGCTGATAGTATTATTGAAGCATGGAAAACAACCAATGAAAAACCTAAGCCTTACGCAGCAGGTTCTTGGGGTCCAGTATCCTCAATATCGTTAATCGCGCGTGATGATCGCCAGTGGGTAGAATAATTATGCATAAATTAACAGAGTTTCCAGCACGTAACGATTTAGATATCGAACTAGCAACAACCGTTAGTGATCTTTTAGCTAAAGCGATCAAAGAGAAAGGCAAAGCAAGTCTTGCCGTCTCTGGAGGTTCAACACCTAAGGGATTTTTTAGTGTGCTGTCTCAAAGTGATATTGAATGGTCAAAAGTGACTATTACCTTAGCTGACGAACGCTGGGTTCCAATGGACAGTGATGCAAGTAACACTCGCTTAGTGCATGAGAATTTATTACAGGACAAAGCAGCAAAAGCTAAGTTTTTTCATCTTAAGCAAGGTGATGAATTAACCGATGAAACCCTTATTGATTTGAACGTGGCGGCAAGTAAAACATTACTACCCCTTGACGTACTCATTTTAGGTATGGGTGAAGATGGCCATACTGCATCATTATTCCCTTGTAGCGATGAAATTAACGCTGGCCTTGATGAGACAAATGATGCTGTGCTTATGAAGGTTCAACCTAAAACCGCGCCGAATCAACGCATCAGCTTTACTTTTGCTAGCTTAATCACTAGCAAAAACATTTTCCTGCATTCATGTGGAGAAGGAAAGAAAACGGTATTAACACAAGCTTTAAATGGTGATGATCCGTTTGAAATGCCTATTCGAGCATTTTTACAACACCCTAGCTTAAACACTCAAATTTTTTGGGCACCATAACTCACTTGTCAAATAAGTTTAAGTATTAGATAAAATTAAAAGTATATAAGTTGAGAGAGTAAATGAAACAGCAAATAGTAGATATTACCGACAGAATTATAAAACGTAGTGCTAAAACACGTGCTGAATATTTAGCGAAAATTGATGCGGCAAAATCAGACACAGTGCATCGTGCGGGTTTATCATGTGGTAACTTAGCACATGGCTTTGCGGCCTGTGGTAAAGAAGATAAAACATCTTTACGTGGCATACAGCACTCAGATATCGCTATTGTTACCTCTTACAACGATATGCTTAGTGCGCATCAGCCGTATCAAGCGTATCCTGACATCATTAAAGCGGCAGTTAAAGATGCAGGTGGTGTTGCACAAGTTGCCGCTGGTGTTCCTGCCATGTGTGATGGTGTAACTCAAGGTCAACCAGGCATGGATTTAAGCCTGATGAGCCGTGATGTGATCGCGATGTCAACAGCGATTGGCCTATCTCACAACATGTTTGATGGCGCATTAATGCTAGGTATCTGTGACAAAATTGTCCCTGGTTTATTAATTGCAAGTATGACTTTTGGTCACTTACCAACAGTATTCATTCCTGCAGGTCCAATGCCTTCAGGCCTTCCAAATAAAGATAAAGCACGAGTGCGTCAACAATATGCTAAAGGTGAAGTAGACGAGGTAGCATTGCTTGAAGCCGAGTCTGCGTCATATCATTCTGCTGGTACTTGTACTTTCTTTGGCACAGCCAACTCTAACCAGTTAGTGGTTGAAGTGATGGGCTTACATTTACCTGGTGCGTCATTTATAGCACCTAATACTCAGCTGCGTGAAGAATTAACTAAGGCCGCAGCGCGTCAAGCTACTCGTTTAACGCAGCAGTCTGGTAACTATATGCCAATCGGGAAAATGGTAGATGAACGCTCAGTGATTAACGCAATTGTTGCCTTATTAGCTACAGGTGGCTCAACGAACTTGGTCATGCATATTATTGCGTTTGCTAAAGCGGCAGGCATCATTATTAACTTCCAAGATTTTAATGATCTTTCTGAAGAAGTGCCACTTTTAACACGTATATACCCGAATGGCCACGCAGACATTAACCAATTCCAAGAAGCTGGCGGTATGGCGTTATTATTCCGTGAACTTATCGAAGGCGGTCTAGTTTACGAAGATGTTGAAACAATCTGTGGTCGCGGTTTAACTCGATACACTAAAAAGCCTGTACTAGAGAAGGGCGAGCTTAAGTGGGTTGATTGCGTTGAAAAATCACTTGATGATGCAATTATTGCAACCGTTGCTAAACCATTTAGCTCGCATGGTGGTTTACGTGTGATGAAGGGGAACTTGGGTGTTTCTGTTATTAAAACTTCATCACTTCGAGAAGGCAGCTTTGTTATTAACGCACCTGCTGTTGTTTTTGAAGATCAGCATGAATTACAAACGGCATTTGATGCCGGTGAATTAGAAAAAGATTTTGTTGCGGTAGTAAGATTTCAAGGACCTAAAGCGCGTGGTATGCCTGAATTGCATAAATTAACGCCATTGTTAGGTGTACTTCAAGATAAAGGCTTTAAAGTTGCTCTTGTAACTGATGGGCGTATGTCTGGCGCTTCAGGTAAGGTACCAGCAGCTATTCATTTATGTCCTGAGGCACTTGATGGTGGATTGATCGCTAAGGTTCAAACCGGCGATATGATTAACCTCAATGGTGAAACTGGCGAGTTAACATTACTTGTTGATGAACAAGAACTAGCAAATCGTGAAACATCACTATTTAAAGTGAATGGTCATCATGAAGCGATGGGGCGTGAGTTATTTGGCTTTATGCGTCGTAACTTAAGTTCAGCCGAAACTGGCGCATGTTCATTATTTGATTAAGAGCCTTTAATGCCATTTATACAAATAAGAAACTAGCTAAGTACTCTATTTAATGCTTAGTGATAATAATTAAAAGAAATTAATGATTACATTGCTTTTAAGCAAGTATCGTAAAAATGATAAAGAGGATTTATGACAGTAACAAGAAATTGGCAAATTATGCCAAAGGACATTTTTGCAACAGGACCGATTGTTCCCGTTTTAGTTATCAACAAGGTTGAAGAAGCCCTGCCAATTGCTGAAGCACTGTTAGCCGCCAATGTTAAAGTATTAGAAGTGACCTTACGTACTCCAGCTGCACTTGATGTCATCAGCCTTATTGCAAAAGAGTTACCTGAAGCCATCATAGGATCAGGTACAGTAACTAATCGTCAGCAATTGCAACAGTCTTATGATGCAGGTGCTAAATTTGCCATCAGCCCAGGTTTAACAAAAGATCTATTGCAAGCGGGTAATGAAGGTAATATCGCATTAATTCCAGGGATCTCTTCTATTTCAGAGCTCATGGATGGTGCAGATTATGGCTATGACCATTTGAAATTCTTTCCTGCTGAAGCATCCGGTGGCGTTAATGCCATCAAATCAATTGGTGGTCCTTTCCCTGATATTCGCTTTTGTCCAACAGGTGGTATCAACCTAAATAACGTTCGTGATTACTTAGCCTTACCTAATGTGGTTTGTTGTGGTGGTTCATGGTTAGTATCAAGTGACATTGTTGAAAACAAAAATTGGTCACAAATTACTAAGTTAGCCAATCAAGCGCTAGCACATGTAAAATAGGACATTACTCTTTACCCTATCAAGTGCATTGTTCAGTTTTGCGTTTGATAGGGTATAGATTCTAAGTATAAAAAACCAGCCATTATAAATAATGGCTGGTTTTTTTTTACTAACAAATCGTCGTTATCTTTGTAACACTTTTAATGATTGTTTTGTGCCATTTTTAAACGTTCAGCCATTGATAAAGGTTCATCTTTTCCTTTTTTGACTTCAACGGTTTCAACATTATCAGTTTTATCTGTTTTAGTTAATTTACCATCACCTTTAAATACAGACTTCATCATGCTTTTCATGCCGTTGAAGCTTTCTTTTGCCATTTTATTAGCGGATTCGGCTTCAGCTTCAATTTTTACTTTAGCCGTATGCTTGGTATCGTAGGCATTATATAGTGGTGATTGAGAAGAGCTTTTAACCTGCTTTTCAGTAACGATCTTCTTCGCTTTACTTTCTGCTATCTTCTCATCGACAGGTTCAACGCGTCTATGAGGTGTTGCTAACTTTTCTTGAGCACGTTTGGCTTTGCTCACTTTTGCACTTTCAGATAGTATGTTGTTAGCATCTTGTGCTGAGCTATTACTTTGGTTACAAGAAGGCATAAATATATCATTAGAGCTCATTCTATAATCAAAATCCCCTACAACCTCAGACATTTCATTTTCGGCGATTTGAACCGCTTCTTTAACTTGAGATAACTTACGGCTTAAGCTTTTATATTTCTTCTCAATGTTACTGATAGCGCCTTTAACATCATCATTTAAGTTCTGCGTTAAGGTCTTATAGTCTTCAATTTGTTGCTCAAATTTTTTAAATGATAATTGGCTATGATTAATACTATCGTCAATCGAATTCAATTTTGATTCTAAGCGTTGTTTTTTAGCAAAAAACTTATCAGAAATTTCTTTTGGAATTAATGGCGGCTGTACCATTGGAGGCAGTACATCAACAAATTCACTAATACAATTGACAGGCTTCCATTGGTTAAATGAAGGATGCCAGCCATAAACATCTGGGTTAGTGGCTAAATAATCTTTAGCCGCATCTAAATCTAATGGGGCAGTTACTTTTCCATTATTTGAAAAAAACCATTTTTTCATCGTAAATACTCTTATCTGTTAACGTTAGTTTTTATAATTAATATGGTGAGTTAGTAAGTTGGTATTTAGCAAATAATAATTACTAATACTCAGTTTTAATTACGTTCGCTAGGTTCTTTTGTAAAGAGGCGTACTGCTCTTCAATTGTCTTTACTACGATTCTAACTTCTTCCGTTAAATTATGGGTAATCTTCCCGTAATTTTCTAATTCTGAATCGAGTTCATAGAGCGAGTCTGAAGTGATTTTAATCGTTTTATCAATACGATCTAATGTTGTGATTAATTCTTTTTCTTCACCAATTAAATCATCAATAAGACCACTTGGGATTTCAATTGGAGGGGGGGGAGGAGTGAGTCCTACGTTGAATTCATCAATACAACTAACCGGTACCCAGTGAGTATAAGAAGGGTGCCATGCATATAAATCAGGATTTGTGGAAATTAATTCGTTTGACTCTTTTAATCCCAAAGGACCAGTGACTTTACCATTGTCGGAAAAAAACCATTTCTTCATAATAATTATTACTCTCTTTTATATCTATTTTTTTTATTATTAACTCGGTAACAATAATGACCTATCAAATTTATTAACAATGGGTCTTCTAGCTCATACCATTTAACGTTAGCGAAAGCGAACAGTCAAGCTCTTTGTTAATGCTAAGTTACACCAATTCCGTTAAATTACTGTTCACTTGTACAGGCTAAAATTCTTCATGACTGCGTTGCTTTCAATCCCAATAGCCGGCTATTGTTCAATCAAGCGCCTTGCCCTGAAATATTTTTACTCCGTACAACAAGATCACAAACTTATCGGAATTGGTATTACAGCCCGTGGATTACTTCCAGATTGTCTTGAAAATAATCTTCGATATAAATCTACTATCATAAGGCCATAATTAATAGGCTTTTTTCAAATGTTCAATCAAAAAAAATGTAAAAAAAAGCCAGTTATAAATATTATAACTGGCTTTTATATCTACATTACGCGTTTATCTATGGTTTAGTTGCCTGCGCAGTAGAGCGGTTTACTACATCAGCAATGACGGCAGTCCTACCTGATGATTGATGAGCGAGTCTGTCACTATCAGCCATAAAGTGTGTTGGAATGTCTTTAATCGTTGTGATTGTTTCTGTTTTTGTCATCGGCGCTGTGGCATGACCAGAAAGACGGTTTGCTTTCTTAACTTGTCTTGCTAGCTTTTTATCCTTAGGTGCAGATTTTCTGGCAGGAGCAGCAGATTTTTTGGCTTGTTTAACTGGAACATCAACTTTTATTGCCTCTGCTTCCACAACGTCATCTTTTTGCTCTAAAGGCAACTCTTGCTGTATTTCTGTTGTTGGCTCAGTCACTGGTATTGGTGATACAGCTTTCTCAACTTCAGGGGCAGCAACAGCTTCAGGAGCAGCAACAACTTCAGGGGCAGCTTCAGGAGCAGCAACAACTTCAGGAGCAGCAACAACTTCAGGAGCAGCAACAACTTCAGGAGCAGCAACAACTTCAGGGGCAGCAACAACTTCAGGGGCAGCAACAACTTCAGGAGCAGCAACAACTTCAGGAGCAGCAACAACTTCAGGGGCAGCAACAACTTCAGGAGCAACAACAACTGGAGCAGCAACTACTTTTGGTTGCTCTGCCACAGTAGCAGCAATCGGTGTGGTTTTTTCAGGGTAACGCGCTTCAACTGATTCGTCTACATTTACAGCTTCACCGTTTACTGGTTGCTCTTGTGACGTTTCAGTATTGTTATTACGGCGACGACGTTGACCATTTGCTCTTAAGTGTCTAGGAGAACGTCTATTACGAGGTTTATCATCGTTATTAGCTATATCTTCAACAACAGGAGCCTTAACAGTTTCTTTTTCAACAGTTGCAACCGCTGCTAATTTCTCAGTGGTATTAATCGCTTTATCTGCCGACTCAACACGTATTTTTTTACGATTAGTTCTACGCTGGCGACGCTCAGTAACTTTCTCTTCTTTAACTACCTTCTCTTTATCAAGATTGTTATTTGCACGAGGTTGTCTCTTCGGTTTACTTACTTCTGCATCACGGCTAGGGCGAGTATCTCTTGATTCATTCTCTTTAGCAGCAGAGCGAGTAGTATCACCTTCAGCATTTCGCTCATTACGATTACGATTTCCGCCACGATTATTACGACGTTTAGCTTGTTGATTACCACGTCTTTCTTGTGGGCGTCTAGGCTTTTGGCTTGGCGCTATCTCTTTAACTTCTTCAATTACTTCTTCAGCAACAAAAAGATTTTTTAACCAAGCAAAGAATCCACTTGGTTTTTCTTTATTTGCTACAGGTGTTTTATCTACAGCGACTGCAGAACTTTCTGGTCTAGGAGCACGTGAAGGAGCTGTCATTCCTTGAATCAATGGCTCATCTCGTTTTGCTGATGCTTTATCAAACTTCGGCATTTTAGCTTCTTCAAGTTCAGCTTGTTTTACCGGTAATTCATAACTTGCTTCTTCAACAGTTTCATCATTCTTAACACGCAATACTTCGTATTGAGGTGTATCCATATGTGGATTAGGGATGATCAAAACTCGAACATTATGATGTTTTTCAACATGCATCACAGAACGGCGTTTTTCATTTAATAAATAGGTAGCAACAGGTACAGGCACTTGCGCTTGTACATGCAAGGTATTGTCTTTTATCGCTTCTTCTTCCATTAAACGTAATACAGATAAAGCTAAAGATTCAACACCACGTACATGACCTGTACCACTACAACGAGGGCACACACCTTGGCTTGTTTCACCAATAGAAGGGCGTAAACGTTGACGAGACATTTCTAACAAACCGAAACGAGATATTTTTCCCAGTTGAATACGGGCTCTATCTTGGTGAACTGAATCACGCATACGGTTTTCTACTTCACGCTGGTGACGAACAGGTGTCATATCGATAAAATCAATAACAACCAAACCACCTAAATCACGTAAACGTAATTGGCGGGCAATTTCTTCAGCAGCTTCTAAATTAGTATTAAACGCGGTCTCTTCGATATCACTACCTTTGGTGGCACGGGCAGAGTTAATATCGATAGAGGTCATTGCTTCAGTAGGGTCAATAACGATTGAACCGCCAGATGGCAGGCGTACTTCACGTTGGAAGGCTGTTTCTATTTGCGTTTCAATTTGGTAATGGGTAAATAAAGGTACATCACTGGTATAAAGCTTTATTTTGTTTAAGAAATCAGGACGAACAACTTCTATGTGTTTTTTTACACTCTCAAACGTTTTTGGGCGATCAATTAATACTTCGCCGATATCACGGCGTAAGTAATCACGAATAGCACGTAATATCAGGTTTGTTTCTTGATGAATTAGGAATGGAGCTGGGCGACTTTTTGCAGCATCGCTGATTGCTTCCCAATGGTGCAATAGAACACTAAGGTCCCATTGTAACTCATCGTAATCCTTGCCTACCCCAGCAGTTCTTACTATTAAGCCCATGCCTTTAGGTAAGTTTAGTTTACTTAAAGAAGCTTTTAAGTCAGTACGTTCATCGCCTTCTATACGGCGTGAAATACCACCTGCACGAGGATTGTTTGGCATTAAAACTAAATAACTACCTGCAAGACTAATAAATGTAGTTAACGCAGCACCTTTTTGGCCTCGTTCTTCTTTATCTATCTGAACGATAACTTCTTGGCCTTCACGTAATACTTCCTTAATATTAGGACGGCCTTGGAATGTATAGCCTTTAGGGAAGTATTCACGCGCAATTTCTTTCATTGGTAAGAAACCATGGCGGTCGGCACCATAATCTACAAAAGCAGCTTCTAAAGAAGGCTCAATGCGGGTGATTTTAGCTTTGTAAATATTTGATTTTTTTTGTTCATGACCAGGACTTTCAATATCTAAATCGTAAAGCTTCTGACCATCTACTAGTGCTACGCGCAATTCTTCTGATTGGGTAGCGTTAATTAACATACGTTTCATAGTTTGTCGGACTCATTTTT
>CAJXYE010000024.1 GCA_913063325.1 uncultured Colwellia sp.
TGGTGGGCGATACTGGGCTTGAACCAGTGACCCCCGCCTTGTAAGGGCGGTGCTCTCCCAACTGAGCTAATCGCCCATAATTACTTTTTTCTTTTTAGAATTGGTGGGCGATACTGGGCTTGAACCAGTGACCCCCGCCTTGTAAGGGCGGTGCTCTCCCAACTGAGCTAATCGCCCAATTCTAAAATTACCGATTCGTTTACTGCATGACAGTGTGCGTTTCAGTGGGGCGTATTATAGGGAGATCGAAAAAGCTGTCAACAGAAAACCTCGAAAATTACTGTTTTTTTTCAAAATATTAAACGCTTGATTTATTTTCAGCCATAACGCTGCATTAGTGTGCATTAAAATTTACTTTTTGCGCTTTATGCTAGGGGCATTTGATCTTTCAGGGGTGAAATTCATTCAATTTAAAAATGGATTTAATCGCGACGCGAGTTTTGTATCATAGTTATTCTATTAAAAAAGCGAGCAACAATGAGTAAATTCGTTTAAAGGGCAGCATTTGTTTGACATTTAGTCTACGTTATCGTCTGCTCGAGTAGCCAGCTACAAGTCACATACTCTGCTTTCATCTAAATACTAAACAAGTTGCTGTAAAAGTAATCTCGAAAGTTTAACAGCCCCTATTAACTAAAAAGGATGGCCTACCATCAACCAAGTACTTGTGCCTTCTTTTGACCGTGTAAAATCTAACCTGACAACAATGCCTGCCGTTAACGCCCTTAATGACCCCCCTACATCAGACTTCCAATCAGAGAACAAAGTATCACGATGTAAAGTGGGAGATACCCGACCTCCCTCTACATAAAATACAGTTTGGAACCAATCAAGGTTTAAAAACTTTAACCAGCGAACATCTGCAATAGGATTATAATCCAAGGTCATCCTATATTCAGCTGTGGCATAAATAGCTGCTTTATCATGAAAGCGATTTTGCCTGAAACCGCGCATCCGATACATACCACCTAAGGTTGCTCCCTCCATAAATGGTGGGCTGTTCATTGCTTGGCTATTACCTTTGTCGTCAGTTATCACTTGCCAGCTTGGTGAATACCCTGCCCATGCATTAAGTGCGATAATATTTTGCTTGGCAAATGAATTGGCCCCTAATGAAAAATATTTACTTGCTTCCATCTCAACAAAGGTCCACTGTTTTTTAGACTCAAGCCACTGTGGATTATAGGTAAAGGCAATATATTGTGAACTTCCCTGACTCGGGTTAACTGGAAAATCAGTATTATCATAAAAAATACCCAATTCAAGTGCATGAACAGCACCTGAAAGCTCACCATTTTCATCTCTATATTGTTGGTAGCGATTAAATTGTCTAGCAACCAATATGCTGGTACCTGTTTTAAGCGGGTTCCAGTCTTCTAATTCAACCTGCTCTTTTAACAGTCCTCCCTGCAATTGATATTCAACTATGCTTTGCTTTTCAGCACTGCCCCAGGGTAAGACATACTCTAATTTAACATCCCACCAATTACTTGACCCCTCGGCTTGGATAAAGTCGTCAAAACTTGAATCATTCGAGCCAGACCTAGGTGCGGGAGTATAAACATCCGGCAGAGGAGAGTAAGCACGTAATAGTGGGAACTCCCCCATCATACCAATAGCACTAAAAAAGAACCGTTCACTGTCTAAAACACGATAATCCCAAAGACTTAAGCCAAAACCTTTAGTATCCTCGCCACCATAAGCTGTACCTGCTACGGTCATTTGTTTTTGATATAAGCCTGTTGCCATAGCGCCAACACCAATAACAGTACCTAAGTCATCCGTGCTAAAAACATAAGGCAACACTAAACTTTCGCGCAGTTTAGCGTTTTCTTGTCTTTGCACTGAATACTTAACCTGACTTGGCGCCTTAGCTTGGGAATCAGTGATAAAAAATAGCCACTGCACGCTAATTAAACTTAGCAGTACAGCAGAATTTATTAGATGATGGATAAAATAAACTCTCATCACAAATACTTTTTCAATATCGCTTACTTAGTTTTAGGCATATGTGCTTCATCATATTTAGTTCGTAATGCCTTAGCCCACTTTCTGATCATGCGCTTTGCATCCGCTCGATTAGAAACACGGGTTGCCCACTGATAATAACTATTATCTCCCGCCGCTGATGCACTAACTGCACGTGCTAATATTTCACCGCTTACACCATCATAAAGCTCTAAGAACAATGTAGCTTGCCCTGTTTCACTGCTGTAAGTTTTTATATTCCCTGCGGTTCTAAGGTCTGGCGCCGCTACATCTAAATCAACAATGGCAGGTCTGATCAATAAGGTATTTGAACTTATTTTATCGACGATAGGAAATTTGGCATTCTTACCAAATTCTTCCTTAAACACTTCATCGAACAATTTAGCCACATCAGCTTTAATACGTATTACATCTTCATCACGAACACGTGTCGATATCGACGTTTGATTTCTATTGTAATCACGTTTCCAATCTTTTTTAAAAGCAACTGCACTCGGTAAAATGAGTACTTTTTTATATTCAGAAAAATCGACGCCTTCTTTTATATAAGCAACGGTTGATTTTGTCGATTTTTTTAAATTCATCCCCTCTGGCGAGACTTGCGGTACATTAGTAGTGGTAGTACAACCAAGCACCATTGAAGTAGCTAGCGCGATAAAACTTAGTTTAAGACCATATTTTTTAAGCATTTTCATTCCTTTGTGTTTCAGTTTATAGGTGTTTTCTTCGTTATATTACTATTCACAAACCAGCTATCGACCTCGACGAGCATTGCCCATCGTTTGATGACCTCCCCTTGGCATATTGCCCATCTGCCTGCCATGTAACTCTCTATTCATTCTTTGATGGTCAAACTGTCGGTTATTAGGTCGCTGCATATTACTCGGCTTATTTATACTTGGCTGACGATTAATCGGCTGTTGGTTTGGCCGTGGTGATGAGTATATCTTTCCTCGTCTGGGTACTGTTTTCCAATTTTTATTACTACGGTTTTGCCACTGACCATTTTCATGACGTACCACGCCACCTTCTCTATCAGCATAAACATTATTAGCCCGTTTAGGAGCAACTTTAGCTTTATTGAGATTACGATTTGTTGGTTGCTTTATCGCATTACGTTTTTTGTTTACCCCTTGATTATATAAATTATTAACTCGGTTGCTTCGTGCCATTTTACTACCCGCTCTATTAACTGGATTAGTATTGATTCTTTGTTGTACATGGGCACGATTAGCAATGCTGACTGAGTTACCAATATTAATATTGCCATTAATATTTATGTTGGTATGACCACGATAGCCGCCACCATAATACCGACCACAACAGGGTCTTGGATGATGATGATAACCACCGCCCCAAACAACACCAACTCTAAAGAATGGGCTACCCCAACTTACACCAACATTCCAACCTGTCCATGGATTATAACCAACATGTAATCCCCAAGTTGGTGGTCTAGGATAATACCAACCACCAACATAATAAGGCGGGTAATACCAACCGGTGCCATAAATTGGTACACCGTAATACGGATATGACCACAAATAACCTGGGGTATAACCTACATAAACAACTTCAGGGGTTGAGTCATAAACTGTAACATACGTGGTGTTATACATAGGTGAGCTAGGAGGAATTTGTGCAATAGCTTCTTTAGGGATGTTATCCGCTACTCGCCAAGGACCTTTTGGCAGTGATGACAAGAACCACACACCGTTATCGACCGCATAATATTTACCTGCTATTTTAAGTACTTGTGCTGACGTATTCACCGCGTATTCAACGTCGGTACCAGCTATTTTTTCAAACTTTGGCGCGCCATCGTAATTTACCGTCAACTTTGCTTCACTGCGCTTTATTGCAGCGGTTTGCGGGATTTGTGCATCTAGCACTGCTTGCTCTGCTTCATCAGTACCGGCAACAGAGGTTCTTAATCCGCCAATAGCAGACTCTGGCGGAATTTCTTTAAAGCTATTTGGCAGTTTATCTGCGCGAACAAAAGCCCAAGGACCTTGTTCACTCTTACTGCTAAACCAACGACCAGATAATAAAATATACATTTGTCCACTGGCTAACTCACGTAACCATGGTGTTTCGGTATTTTCAACATACAGCAATTTACCGCCGACCAAGCTTGTCCATTTTGTACTGCCATCTGAAACCACCAACTCGGTCGGTTTAGTCGTCGTTATAATATTAGGTGCACTAATAACTTGTGGCGTATCAACCTGGCTTTCTTCTTTTGGGATCAAAGCCTTTAGAGCTGCGGGGGGATTAGCTAAAATTGACCATGGACCAAGCGCATCAGATGCTTGATACCATAAATGGCCACTGGTTAAATAAAACTTGCTTTGGTTTTTAGTTTTAACTACTGCCAGAGGTGTATTTAATGCCCGCTGATAATTACTGTTTTCAATATCTCTAAATATCGGCTCACCATCATAGCTGAGTAATACCGATAAAATATCCGTGAATATAATCTCAGGGGCGTCATTTTTTATTTGAGCCAGGCTTACTTTAATTTTTTCTTCTGTAGTTAAACTTGCTGTCAACTTTGATAGCGAAGAGGTAAAAGACGACTGTGATAATTGCGCCTCAACAAACTGAGTAAATTCCTGCTCTGCTGCTTCTTTTGAATCAGGCCAGCCAACTTTTGTCACTTTTAATTGATTAATTGTTACTGTGTTTGCACTACGGTCAGTCTCAATTTTTGACGAAAACCAAAACACACCAAAAATTGGCTCTACATTATCTTTTAATTCCAAAGACATTGCCGCTCGACCCGTTAATATATTACCAACAAGTTTCTCTGGCTGTGGTTGATATACCACAATAGTGCCTTTCTCACCGGTCAGCTCTTGTGGCCAATCAGCTGCAAAACTGGTTAATGAATAAAGCAGTAAGAAACATCCTGTAAAACATGTATTAACAAACTTAAGTGTTTGAACATTGAAGCAAGTCTTCATCATACAATCCTGTCTTGTGTCAGTTAAGGTAAAATAAGCGCTGTCTAATGTATAAAAAGCACCAGTATGATAATATCGCCTGAAATAATGCCGCTGTAAATATAATTACATTAAAAATTATGCGGTAACTACTTATATACACTAGGATTATCTATGAAAGCCCCTTTATATAACGACATTCTTGCCATTTGCCAAGAGATTGCTAACGCG
This sequence comes from uncultured Colwellia sp., assembly GCA_913063325.1. Lineage (GTDB taxonomy): Bacteria > Pseudomonadota > Gammaproteobacteria > Enterobacterales > Alteromonadaceae > Colwellia. The sequence goes on from CAJXYE010000024.1 coordinate 5,166, forward strand.
TCAAATACAGATAATGATGAATTAAGACTTACCAGTTGTAAAAAGTTGCAAGTACTTTGTGCTACTAATCAAAACTCACCAAAAGATCACCCCCTACAATGGGAAGCACTTGCTGACTTTACCGAAGATGGTGAGCAAGCTATGGATATTTATGAAGTCGCTTTAGCCACTGCAGAAAAACTAGCCTTACCCGTTTTTACCGCATCAGCTTATTTAGCAATGGCTTTGCGCCAAGTTGAATTTGAAGAAAAAGAGCAAGCACTCGTTTTTGCTAACAAAGCGAATGAAGCAGCTCAACCAATTGAAAGTGAAGAATTAAAAGCTGAAATCACTGAGCTTTTAGCTCAATTAGTACAAGACTAACATCCGTTTATTATCGAGAAAAACATGTCCGAAAGTTACTTAGTTATTGAATTAAACCACCAACCCGTTGAGTTATGTAAATTACTAAAAATAGCAAATTTGGTCAGTGGTGGCGGTGAAGCAAAAGTTGTTATCAGTGAAGGCTATGTTTTACTTAATGGTGAAGTTGAATACCAAAAGCGTAAAAAAGTTTACCATGAGGATGTGATTGAGTTTAATGGCGAAGTAGTACAGTTACTTATTAATGAAGAACTTGCTGAACCAGAGCCGACTTTTGATGGAATAGAAGAAAATGATACTAAACCGGTTAGCGAACAGGGTAGTTATGCTTCAAAAGCCAAAACACCTCAGAAAAAAGCTAAGTCTAATAAAAAGCCAGCTAAACAAGCTAAAAGCGACTTTATACCTCAACCACAAGATATTGAAATGGTGAAAGTGCCTCGAAAAAGAAAGCCTATTTCGTTTTAATCAGTAGAGTCATCAATTAACATTAATTGATGACTTAATGAAAGGTTAAAGCACTTTTTCCCAAAACATTGCTTTGCCCGTTTTTTCATCGAGTTCATAACCAGTAAAACCTAACTTTCTATAAGCATTTTGTGCCACGGTATTGCCCTCTAATACTTCAAGAGTTAATTTGCAGTATCCACGTTCCCGCGATATTTTCTCCGCTTCAATAAACAATTTTTGGCTTAAACCTAGGCCTCGAAATTTTTTTAAAACACCGCAATCGTGAATATTCAGTAAAGGCTTACATTTAAAAGTAGAAAAGCCTTCGACACAATTAAGTATTCCCGCAGCTTTACCATCAACATAACAAAGCAGTGTTAAAAAATCATTTCGCTTGGCTATGGTGGCAACTAAATTTTGCTGAACATCGTCAGTTAGTGCTGTTCCCCCGCCCATAGGGTCAAGAGCGTAAGCATTTAGCAACATCACTAAATCCTTGCCTTGTTGCTCATTATGGTAATCTGCTTGAATTATAGTTATTTGCACGTCACTTCCTTTTTACTTTTTGATAGAGCGCATTATACCCGATCCACTTGAAGATGCTCGTTTCAGGAAACCTGAGCGAATCATAATCAAGACACATTTTTTGTTAATGGTTATTCCCTTAAAAATAAATGTAACGATGGGTATGTTTTGCTCAGTTTTCCCCAAAGGGCTGGTTTATAACCGTTTTATACTACGTTATTGATTTCGATAAGGGAACAACCATTATCTTCAATCAATTCCTTGCCTAAAGACGGTTATAATTCCAGCTGAAATCTGCATATTTAAGTGGAACGGGTATATACTCTTAAAATGAATAAAATAAAATTATTGTGTCAATACCAAGACCCCGATAGCACTAAGCAACAAGCCTTTTGCTGCCAAGGTGAAGCCAATAGCTCTGGCTTTTGTTTTTGGCATGATAAAGAGATTGATAAATCCGGTCCAGATATTAAGCAGCGCTTAGAAAGCTATGCACAAGCAGGAGGTATGCTACGAGGAGTTATACTAACAAAAGCCCAACTTCAGAGTATAGATCTAGTAAATCATCATCAAAAAGTTGGCTATGATTTCTCCTACGCTGATTTTTATCATGCCAAGCTAAATAGCGCCCACATGTTTAATATCAATTTACAGCATGCCAGTATAATGAAAGCTGACTTGCGTGATTCCAATCTCAATTGCGCAAACTTAGCAGACACAAATATGCTTGGGGTAAAGTGGACGGGCAGTAAATTTGAAAATGTGAAAATAGGTAAAAAAATAAAACAGGAATACTCAGCTAAAGAAGCGTTAGCTGCAAAAGATGAGCAAGCTAACATTGACTTTTTAGAGCAAGCAGAAGAAATTTATCGTGATCTGCGAAAACATGCTGAACATGAAGGTATTTTCACCTTATCGGGCTATTTTATTCAAAAAGAACTCACCATGCGCAGATTACAATTACCACGCTACGGTATGAAACGTATCATTTCTAAACTAGTTGATATTTTTTGTGGTTACGGGGAAGCTCCCTTGCGCATTATCGGTTTATCCATGGCGATAATATTAGTTTGTGCCGTTATTTATGCTTTTACCGGTTTAAGTTTCCAAGATTCAGTGCAAGCAGTGAGCATCAACCAAACTTTAGAGCACAACCTATCTCTCTTTGCTTCATCGCTTTATTACTCAGTGGTAACCTTCACCACCTTAGGTTATGGTGACTTTACCCCTGTAGGAATATCTCGAGCCATTGCAGCTATAGAAGCCTTTACTGGTAGTTTTACTATCGCGCTCTTTGTGGTGGTTTTTGTAAAGAAAATGACCCGATAACTACATATGCCTAGGCTATTTTGCTTTTGATGTAACTAAGTCAGAAATATTACATATATTACTTTTTCATAAGCTAACCCCCTGTTAGAATAACGCCAATTATATATCCCCCTATTTTTACGGAAACCTCAAGTCATGCGTACCAGTCAATACTTACTGTCTACCCTTAAAGAAACCCCTGCCAATGCAGAAGTAATCAGCCATCAGTTGATGTTACGAGCAGGGCTTGTTCGTAACCTTGCCTCAGGTTTATATACTTGGCTACCAAGTGGTTTGCGCGTTTTGAAAAAAGTTGAAAACATTGTCCGTGAAGAAATGCAGCGTGCTGGTGGTAATGAAATATTAATGCCAATGGTACAACCTGCCGACTTATGGGAAGAATCAGGCAGATTAGCAGATTATGGTCCAGAGTTATTGCGTATAAGCGATCGCCATAACCGTGATTTCGTTTTAGGACCAACTCATGAAGAAGTCGTGACAAAACTAGTCGCTAATGAACTAAGCAGCTACAAGCAATTACCTCTGAATGTTTTTCAAATTCAAAACAAATTTCGTGATGAAATTCGCCCTCGCTTTGGCGTGATGCGTGGTCGTGAATTCTTAATGAAAGATGCATATTCTTTTCATTTAGAAGACGAATGTTTAGAAAAAACCTATCAAATAATGTTTGATACTTACTGCCGTATCTTTGAGCGTTTAGAGTTGAACTTCAGACCCGTCCTTGCTGATACAGGTTCTATTGGCGGTGAGAAATCACATGAGTTTCATGTACTTGCTGATTCAGGCGAAGATGACATTGCTTTTAGTGATGCCAGTGATTTTGCCGCAAACATTGAGAAAGCAGAAGCATTAGCGCCAACAGGCGAACGCAGTGAGCCGACTCAAGATATTGAGACAGTAGAGTTGAAGCTTGAGCGTTTAATCAAAACTCAAGAGTTAGATTTAAAGACTACTGTTAAAACAATATTAGTGGTTGGTGCAGCGGAAGAAGGTCAAGCAGAGAAAATCGTTGCCCTTGTGCTTCGTGGCGATCATCAACTTAATGAAATAAAAGCTGAGAACTTAGCCGGGATTGCTTCACCATTAACCTATGCCACTGATGAACAAGTGTCGGCTATTGCAGGCTGCCATAGTACCTCATTAGGACCTAAAGGTTTATCAATTGATCTAATTGTTGATCATAGTGCTGCTCACTTAAGCGATTTTGTCTGTGGTGCCAACAAAAATAACCACTCTTTTACCGGTGTTAACTGGCAACGAGATTGTGGCGAAATAAATGTACAAGATATCCGTAATGTTGTTGCTGGTGACCCAAGCCCATGTGGTCAAGGTAACATTGAAATAAAACGTGGTATCGAAGTAGGTCATATTTTTCAGTTAGGCCGTAAGTATGCCGAAGCGATGAATTGTTCGGTACTAAATGAAGGTGGTAAAAACCAAACATTAACTATGGGTTGTTACGGTATTGGTGTTTCTCGTATTGTTGCTGCTGCTATCGAGCAAAATCACGATGAAAACGGTATCAAATGGCCTAAAGCGATTGCTCCATTTCAAGTAGCAATTGTACCAATGAATATGGCTAAATCGGCACGTGTTAAAGAAACCGCTGATTCTTTATATGAATCACTACTTCAAGCTGGCATTGAAGTATTGTTTGATGACAGAAAAGAGCGCCCAGGTGTGATGTTTGCAGATCACGAATTAATGGGTACACCATTATTGCTTATCATAGGTGAGCGTAACTTAGATGCCCAACAGGTAGAGCTTAAAAACCGTATTACCGGTGAAAAGTCATTAATCGCTATTGAGGATGTAATGTCTTTGTTCAAGTAATTAACTAGATAAACAGTTAATTAACTAGATAAACAGTTAATTAACTACGTGAAATTTAAAAGGGGCTGATGCCCCTTTTTGATCTTTAAAATTTACCTGCCTTAACCAAATCTATTTCAATGCTCAACAGCATAAAAGATTTCTTAACGATTTGGCTCAAAGGCATCATAGCGAGGTAAGTTAGCATCAAGCTCTTCCCAATTTGCTTTGGAGCTAACAAAGTTATGTGAAATTGGTTTTTCGGTGATGTCACTATCAAAAATTCCTAAGCGTATTCTTAAGCGTGTTGGATCATCAGCATTTGATGAATACACTGGTGAGCCACATTTACTACAAAAATACCGGCTTCGACCGGGCTTAAATGAAAAAGAACTTAAGCTTGTTTTTCCTGACGTTATTTCAAACTCCGCTGCATTAATGAAACCGTTAGTAGCAAAGGCAGTACCACTATTTTTTCTACATAAAGAGCAGTGACAATGAATGATGTCACTAATATTTCCATTAAGCTTAATGTGCACTTCACCACACAAACATTTACCAAGATACATTTTAGAACCCTTAATTTTCGATTTTACCTGACTACCTTTATGGCGTTTAGATAATTTAACATTGATTTAACCTAATAGGCAGGTGATTATTAATAAAAGATCCCCTTTAATTCCCATATACCTTTTCAGGATAAAAGTAGACAATTTATCATTAAAAAAAGTCAAAATAAGGCTTTCAAAACAGCGTATTATTGGCAACAATGACAAGGTCATTTTTCTCCCACTTTAACTTAAGAAGTTGTCAACGAATGAAAGCAATTACCAAGTCATCTAAATTAGATAATGTTTGTTACGATATTAGAGGACAAATAGCAGCCGAGGCTAAGCGCCTTGAAGATGAAGGTCATAAGATTCTTAAGTTGAATATTGGCAACCCTGCCCCATTTGGTTTTGAAGCCCCTGATGATATTTTAAAAGATGTTATCCATAACTTACCTAGCTCACAGGGTTACTCTGAATCTCAAGGTATTTATTCAGCCAGAGTTGCTGTCATGCAATATTTTCAACAGCAAGGCATTAAAGATGTCATGGTCGATGATATATTTATTGGTAATGGTGTTAGCGAGCTCATTGTTATGGCAATGCAGGCATTGCTTGATAATGGCGATGAAGTATTGATACCTTCTCCTGACTATCCGTTGTGGACTGCTGCTGTTGCATTATCAGGTGGTAAGCCTGTGCATTATCGCTGTGATGATGAGAATCATTGGTTTCCAGATTTAGAGGACATCGAAAGTAAAATTACAGAAAAAACTAAAGCTATTGTATTAATCAACCCTAATAATCCAACGGGTGCAGTTTATTCTGAGGAAGTACTACGCGGGATAATTGATCTGGCAAGAAAATACGGGCTAATAATTTATAGCGACGAAATTTACGATAAAATTCTTTATGATGAAGCTAAGCATATTCCAACAGCAAGTTTAGCGACCGATGTGTTTATCATTACACTGGGTGGATTATCAAAAAATTACCGCATTGCCGGGTTCAGATCGGGTTGGATGGTCATTTCTGGCCCTAAGTTACACGCCGAAGATTACATAAAAGGTATAACATTACTTTCGTCTATGCGCATGTGTGCCAATGTACCAAGCCAACATGCCATACAAACCGCTTTGGGTGGATACCAAAGTATTAATGAATTAATTCGTGATGACGGCCGTTTAATTAAGCAACGAAATATTGCTTACCAAATGATTAATGATATTGATGGTTTATCATGTAACCCTGCTATGGGTGCTTTATACCTCTTTGTTAAGGTAGATAATAAAAAATTCAACATCACCGACGATGAACGTATGATTTTAGACTTACTAAAACAAGAAAAGATACTTTTAGTGCATGGCCGCGCCTTTAATATTGAAGAAAAAAACTATTTTCGATTAGTTTTTTTACCTCATATTGATGAGTTGATCCCTGCTCTTGAAAAACTCAAAAGTTTTTTTACTAGTTATAAACAAGTAGATGCTAGTACAAAAGCTTAAACACTAGCCGTTAGTTATTAGTTTTACTGCTAAGGGGTGATGATGCAAAGTTCATTTTTAGCTTGGATGTTTCGCATGCCATTGAGCAAGCGATGGTCATTAATGTTTTGTGTTAAACCCGAAAATATTGCTGAGCATTCACATCAAGTTGCCATTGTTGCTCACCTATTAGTGGCTATTAAAAACAAAAAATTTAACATGCCTATGCACTTGGCTCAGGATCGTCATCCCCGTGGTATTTTAATCGGGGATCCAGTGTATAAAGAGCAATGGATCTTCGATCAGAGACTTCGAAGATGACGTTTACAAAGAGTTCCGGAGTAAACTACATAGGCATGAAATTTAAGGGCCATATCAATGCCGATAAAAAATAGCAGAGTTTAAAAACCCCATGCTTGAAGTTGCGTATTTTATTGATGCCTTTATGGCTGCTTGTTTAGCAATCGTCGATAAACTATCAAACACTTAATGTCTTCAATACTAATGACTTAAGTCAGGGTATTCCATTCTAACCTTTAAAAATTCATCAAAATTATCAACAATTAAATTTACTAGTTTAGCTTCAAATTTCTTACCTCTTTCTGATAATAAGAATTTTTTTATTTCTTCATCTGACCAAGGCTCTTTATAACAGCGCTTTGATCCCAAGGCATCAAAAACATCCGCTACAGCCATAATCCGGGCCTCAACAGGTATTTGTTCTCCTTTTAAACCTTCAGGGTAACCTGAGCCATCCCAGTTTTCATGGTGATAATTGGCAAGTCTAGCAGCTAGTTTTGAAATACTTACCGTCGATTTCTCTAAAATATCAGCACCAATTTGTGCGTGTGACTGCATAATTTCCCAATCCTCCCCCTCTAGTTTTCCTGGATTATGTAAAATATGCTCTGGAATAGCTATTTTACCGAGATCATGTAAGGGTGCCGCTAATCGAATAGCTTCGACAAAGGCTTCATCTAAACCCAATTTTTTTGCCAACATATCACAGATAATTGCGACACGGCGTACATGAGCTCCCGTTTCTTTGCTACGTGCTTCAACAGCTTCGCCAACGATAAACAACAGCTCTTTTTGAGTTTTTTCTATTTCTTTTTGTTTAGTCAAACTCTCAAGAATTAACGCAACATTAGTAGCAAATAACTCAGCTATATTAGCTTTAAAGTGTTCACTATCATCTTCAAATTCAATGTACAATACCGACGCTGAATTATTCGATGCTCGATAGAAACCGACAAAACAGCTCTCATCACGATAATGGGACTTATCAATGAATACTTGTTGAATGCGTGCTTTGACTTGTTCATTGATATCTGATGTTTCTAATGAGTCTGACTCACAAACATACTTGCCCGTACAAGCAATAATTGAGCTGGTCGTTTTATGGGTGAAGTCAGTTTGAGTTCTAGCAATATAAAGAGCAGAGCTTTCAACATTCATTAACGACAGTAAATGATTAAGTGCTGCTGAGCCAAATCTCTTTAATTGATTGATTTTTAGTAAATCGTGGGTCGCTTCAATCAGTTTTTTAAAGGCATCTAGACTACGTTGAATGGTCATAATGTCACGATATGCACGTATACTTGCATAGACGGTGGTAATCATCTTGTTCGCAGTAAAATCAGTTTTTTCTTTATAGTCATTGATATCAAACTCTTTAATGACTTTTGCCTCAGGTGCAGAGCCTGCTTGCCCTGTCCGTAAGACTAAGCGGATAGATTGATTTTTAAGATCATTCCTTATCCACTCAACAAGCTCTAATCCCGCATGATCAGTTTCCATAACGACATCAACAAACGCCATACAAAAAGAATCATCATTTAGCATAATCTCTTTAGCTTCTTTACTTGAAAAAGCAGAAACAATATCAAGATTTCTATGTTCAATCTCAGCATCGGCAAGCACCAACTTAGTGACTTGATGAACAGACTCATCGTCATCAATAACTAAAATACGCCAAAACCTATCAGACTTACGGTGAACCCCGTTGGTTTCGACTTCATCGTCTTCCTCATCTTGAAAAATAAAATCACTCATTCATTACTGTCTTTTGCATAGTTTAAGCCATAACATTAGTGTAATTCAGAACGGCTAAATTACTAGAGTGATTACAAAAATTTCACTTTGCGACAACATTATTACTATATTTTAGGCAAAAAAAAACGGCTAAGCCGTTTTTTCAATCAGTAAATAATTAGTATAACGATTAAAAGACACTAACAACTTTTATCACTATCTCATTTATCATTGCTAAAGGATTTTCACTTTCATCAGAGGTTATGCGCTTAGTTGCCCAACCGTGCCATACAGGCTGGTGAGTTTTAACATCATAAACATCAATCGCTAATTTACCTTCAGTATATTGTCTAACACTAGTTTCGGTTCCCATAGACATAGTACCGTAATAACCTCGACCGCCGTAATAACCACGTCCCCAACCAAAGCCACTATTGTATGTGGCAGGATAGCTATTCACTTTTATTTTTTCACGGCTACCTACTGTGTAAGAAATAGTAAAGTCAGCATTTTCAGGATCATCAACTAATTTGTAGCCTTTAGCGATAAAGGCTTGTTCAATACTGTCATCAACGCGCTCTTTCATGACCGGATTAATATCAACAGGAGCCGCCATAATCTTTGCGTTGCTTAGCCAAGCAAACGTTTTATAGTTAATCGTTTCAATGTCAGTATTTCTATCAAAATCTACTTTAGCTGAATGTGTAGCACAACCTGCTGTAAAAGCAATTAAGGTGCTAATGATTAATAATTTAATTGGGGTCATATTGGTTCCATTTTTTGTAGTAAGACCAGTATTCTCTATCTTTTGGTCTGCGATATAACGTTACAGTTAATATAAATCATAATGTTTCACTAATACAGATAAAACAGTGATTTAAATTGTTTTCAAGTAAGACTAAGCTGTAACAAAAAATATAGCTTCATAAAGATAAAGAAGTCGTCAATACTTAAAGTAAAAAAATAATGGTAGTTTTCCCTCTGTTCTGTATTTATTGGTTGACACAAGCAGTGAAAGCCTTTAAAAATAGTACTAATTAAAATATTTAAGTTTTTGTATGATTTTTAAAATAATTACTCTCAATGTCGTCCTCTTAGTCGTAGTGGTGCTTACATCACTAGCGGGGATACCTTGTGCTTAACAAAAACAATTAAGTAATAATATCAAGAAACCCTCGCTCTTTTTAAGACCGAGGGTTTTTTATTATCTCAATACTTATTCAACGAAAAAATACCGCATGTATCCGCTCTACTCTTAGCGGTTAATACGGTAGATATATAACATTAAATTGATCAAAACAATCAAGGTGACGGTATGACAACAGAGCTTTTTACAGGTGCAGAAATGGTGGTTAAATCACTATCAGCACTCAAGGTTAAATATATTTTCGGCTACCCTGGCGGGTCTGTTTTAGATATATATGACGCGATATTTCAACAAGATGAAATTGAGCATATTCTAGTGCGTCATGAACAAGCCGCTACTCATATGGCTGACGGTTATACCAGAGCAACGGGAGAAGTAGGTGTTGTCTTGGCAACTTCGGGCCCTGGCGCTACTAACTGTGTAACGGGCATAGCGACAGCTTATATGGACTCAATTCCTATGGTTGTGCTTGCTGGCCAAGTTGCAACATCACTTATTGGTAATGATGCATTTCAAGAAACCGACATTGTTGGCTGTACTCGCCCTATCATTAAACACAGCTTTAACTGCCGCACCTTAGCGGATATTCCTGATGCCATCTCTAAGGCCTTTTATTTGGCTAATACTGGTAGACCTGGTCCTGTTGTAGTCGAGTTACCTAAAGATATTTTAATCCCGCAAAATAAAGGACCATTTAGTATCACAACCGATATTAAAATGCGCTCTTACAACCCAAGTACTAAAGGACACCCTAAGCAGATTAAAAAAGCGGCACAAACCATAGCTAGTGCTAAAAAACTTGTGGTCTATTCCGGTGGCGGCATTGTGATTTCTGATTCAGCTGAATTACTTACAAAACTAGTTGAAACACTTAAAGCCCCCATCACGAATACCTTAATGGGGCTGGGCGGTATTTCAGGTACTCATGAGCAGTTTGTTGGTATGCTTGGCATGCATGGTAGCCTTGAAGCCAATAAGACCATGGCAAATGCTGATGTAATATTAGCTTTAGGTGCCCGTTTTGATGACAGGGTCACTAATAATGTTGAGAAATTCTGCCCTAATGCCACTATTATTCATGTAGACATAGACCCCACTTCAATTTCTAAAACGATTAATGCCCATATTCCCGTAGTTGGTTTAGTGGAAATAGTCATGCAGCAACTGCTTGATGAATTAGACGAGATTAACTATATTCCTGATGAAACAGCACTAAACCAATGGTGGCAACAAATTAACCTATGGCGTGATGTCAAAAGTAATAGTTATGAGCAAACTGCAGATGGAAAAATAAAACCACAACGTGTAGTAGAGGCCATGTATAAGATTACTAAGGGCGAAGCCTATGTTTGCTCTGATGTTGGCCAACATCAAATGTTTGCTGCGCAATATTACCCGTTTGCTAAACCTCGTCAATGGATCAACTCTGGCGGTTTAGGCACCATGGGATTTGGCTTACCTGCAGCTATGGGGGTTAAACTCGCTTTTCCAGACAAACATGTTATTTGCATCACTGGCGATGGCTCTATCCAAATGAATATTCAAGAGCTTTCTACCTGCTCGCAATATAACATACCTGTGGTTATTGTTACTTTAAATAATCGCTCACTTGGGATGGTACGCCAGTGGCAAGATATGGTTTATGGCGGACGCCATTCATCATCTTACATGGAGTCTTTACCTGACTTTATTAAAGTAGCTGAAGCTTATGGCCATGTAGGTATTCAAATAGATACCTTAGATGAGCTAGAAGAAAAACTAACGCAAGCTTTCAATATTAAAGATAAATTAGTGTTTGTTGATGTGATGGTTGATGAAAAAGAACATGTATACCCGATGCAAATTCGAACAGGGGCAGTAGATGAAATGTGGCTTAAAAAAGGAGTGAAAGCATAATGCGTAGAATTTTAGCCATTTTGATGGAGAACGAGCCGGGGTCATTATCACGTATCGTTGGACTATTTTCTCAGCGTGCTTTTAATATTGAAAGCTTAACGGTTGCACCGACTGATGATAATAGTTTATCCCGAATGACCATTGCCACTAAAGGTGATGACAAAGTATTAGAGCAAATTGTCAAACAAGTAAATAAGCTTATTGATGTCATTAAAATAACTGATATTACCGATAACAAACATATTGAACGTGAACTATTGTTAGTCAAAGTCGGTGCCATGAATGATAAAACCCGCACTGAAGTTAAGCGCATAACGGATATTTTTCGCGGTAATATTATTGATATTGGTAAACAGGTTTATACAGTTCAATTAACGGGTGATGCGGATAAGCTCAATGCTTTTATTGATGCCCTGCAACATGAAACTGAAATTATTGAATCGGCTCGTTCAGGTTGTGTTGGTATGGCACGCGGAGATAAGGCCTTACGAATTTAGCTAACTGATAGGCATTAAAAAACATCAATCCTCTTTTTTAATGCCTTATTCCTTTCAACTAACGCTTTCAATCAACACTCTCATTAATACTTGAAAACACTTTAAAGCTAAACGCCTATATAGGAAAACTAAACAGCAGGCGAAAAGCACTAAAGTTTTTACTATATCGATAACTTAAACCCAGCCGGTCAATGCCTGCCCATGAATAACCTATCGTTTTAGCAAATTTTAAGGTAAAACCAAACTCTAAACTATTAGTTAAGGTGACATTTTTTTCTTCATCAAAATTTTGAACGCCTGGCAATTTAAAATCAACTTCACTAAAGTACCAAAAAGCAGTGACAAAGAGCCTCGGCTGAAATTGATACCCCAAAATTTGATATTGTACCGGCAACCCTGTGTCTATGCCTAGTTGCACCGCTGCATATGAGTCATTGGCATCATAGCCATTACCATCGTAACCCGCATAATAAATTCTATTTGCCCAAATAGAGTCAAAGTTCTTTATATCAAAACTATAAAGCGCTGATACGCCTACAGAATGAACGTTAACGCCTTTATTCGTTGTTAGGTTCCGACCATACCCGATATCAAAATAACTTTCTATCAGCCAATTTTGGCTGTACTGGTAGTTAAAAGCGATGCCTGGTGTAAAAGTGATGGTACCCACTTCATCAGGTAATTCAAGCTCTGGTATATCCGCTAGTTCAAAGTCAAAAAAACCAACAGAAACGGGTAACCGCAAGTCATAACTGGTCTTATCTTTATGCCCTAGTTCATAAGAAAACGGCATACTGATCAAACTAGCATTTTGCCCTGTTGTTCGATATATGCCGCTACCTAGGTAATTAGCATAGGCATAATGTACTGGCTCTATTTCCTGTGCATCGATACTAAAAATAGTGCCAACAAAAAACAATAAAAATGTGAACAATCTGTGTTTCATAAATATTTTAATGAGTTCCTAACCGACTAAGATTAATAGTCAGTAATTCTAATATAGCTTAAATAGCGCTGATGAATATCACGAACGTAATTTACCGGCTCTTGGCCCCTTACATAACCAAAACGTGCTTTTTTATAATAGTGGCTACGCTGGAGTAATAACATAGCTTTTTCTACATTGTTAAACCACTGATCACTCCTTAAACCTAGCTGCCTTGCTAAGCGTTGTGCATCTTTTACATGGCCAAACCCAGCATTATACGACGCTAAGGAAAAAAATATTTGCTCTTGGACTGGTAAGTCTTTAGAGAACCGGTCACGCGTCCAGTTTAAATATTGCACGCCTGAAGCGATGGCTTGCTCAGGATCTTTTAAGTTTTCTACACCAAGCTCTTGTGCTGTTCTGGGCAGCATTTGCATTAAGCTAAAAGCACCGGTGGAATTACTCGCTAATGGATCAAATCTGCTTTCTTGATACATTTGCGCAACAATAAGTCGCCAATCAAAGTTATACGGCCGTACATACGAGCGAACAATATCGTCATAAGGCGACAAAGTTGAACCCGAGACTAAACGGTGCTTTTTATGGCTTTCCTGCAATTTTTCATTATAAAAATATTTGTTTTTTACCACATTATAAAAAGTACCACGGTAATACTTCCTGACAAACTCATTTAAATAAGCAAGTAGCTGTGGATTATTTTGTCTAACAAGATAGGCGTAAGGGACATTTTCTTTAAAGGTTAATGGCGTAATAATTTCTGAGCGAAAACTACTCTCAATAGCAATGAGATTACTATCAGCAATCGTTAAATCAATTTCTTTCTCTGCTACTTGGCTAATTAATATTTCAGTGGCAATATCTTCGTTCGCGGCAACAATATTAACGCCAAAATCTTTCGATAGCCTTTGTGCCGTAGTCCAAAAACTACTACTTTTTCTTACTGTAATGGTTCGGCCTTTAAGATCAGCCAACTCATTTATAGCTGAACTTTCTTGGTGAGCTACTAATTGCTCTTTTACCCTGTTATAACGAATACTGGTAACTAACTTAGCTTCAGCTACTTGGGACTTTCGAGCCTTTGTTCGAGAAAGTCCCGCGGCTATAATATCCCCTTTTCCCTCAGCTAATAAATTCAACATTTCGTCATAGCTATCAGCAACAACCATAACCAATTTTACTTTGTAAATATCGGCAAACTTACGCATCAATTCATATTCAAAACCAAGTAGCTCACCGCGCCACAAAAAATAAGTTTCGGGGCTGTTGCGAGTTATAACGCGAAGAGGGAGCTTATCTTTTCTTAATTGCTTAAAGTCAATGGTACGTTCTGGCTCTATGACCTGCATCACGTGATGAACTGAAATAAATTCATTCAGTTCATGTAAAAAACTATCATTACCTAAATTCACTGCCCAGGCGAGCGTGATCGCTTTCGGTAGAGTAAATACACTTTGGATATCATCACGATATTGTTTTAACGTTTCAAAAGAAAAGCCATCAATTGCAGCATATTTAATGGTGCCATCAGCAATACTATCAGCTACTTCTTGTGAGCTTACTTTCTTTTCAACAATATCAACTTGCCAGTGAGGGAATTGCTTATTAACACTGTCAATATAAGCAGAGCCAATAGGAAGTGAAATATTGATATTATCGTGCTCATTAAAGCTATGTATCCCTGCTTTAGCGATAACGACTTCTTTATCACGCAGTAAGGGATACGAAAAACTAAATTCAGCTAAGCGGTTTGCTGTGATTGTTAAATGCCTTGGAATAATATCGACATCAAATGCGGATAGTTTGGTAAACATCTCGGCTAAGTTACTCACTCGTAACCAGTTAATTTTTAAGCTTCGTTCATCGGCAAAACTTTGTAATAAAGTAGAGTGATATGCCCCTGTTGAGCCAGAGCGTGGCAATGCAGACTCTAACTGCCAATCAAGTTTTACTGCATTTATGTATCCTGATGCTTTGATCTCAGGCCAAGTTCTGGCCTTTGTTCTTTTTTCTGCCATTTTTTTAGCAACTGGCGTTAATTTACTTTTTTTGTCACCTTGTTCATTCTTCTGATCATCATTTTGCTCAATAGAGATTTTAGACGCTTCTTCTACCAAGGGCGGCTCTTGACATCCAGCTAAGGAAAGTAGCATAAAAAAACTTGCTATCACTATTACCATTAACTGTTTATTCATTAAGTATACCCATGTTTTTTATATAAGATTAGCAGGTTTAGCAAAAAAAAAACCAGTGATAAGTTTAAATAACTCAGCACTGGCTTTCTTTAATAAAATACGGTAAATACTGATAGTTAATTTACTGCATTTTTTACTAATTTTTTTACTGACTAATTTTAGCCCAGGTATCACGAAGACCAACAGTACGGTTAAATACTAGACTACCAGGCTCTTTAATATCATTATCTAAACAGAAATAACCTTGGCGTTCAAACTGGTATGCACTTTCAGCTTTAGCCTGTGCAAGTGACGGTTCCACTTTAGCCCCCGTAATAGTGACCAAAGACTCTGGATTAATAACAGAGTTAAAATCGTCTTCTGCTGCAGGGTTAGGCACAGTAAATAACCTGTCATATAAACGTACTTTCGCATCAAGTGATTTATTAGCATCAACCCAATGGATAACACCTTTAGGTTTAGTACCATCTGTTGGGTTTTTACCTAACGTATCTTCATTATAAGTACAGTAAACAGTGGTGACATTACCTTCTTCATCTTTATCGCAACGAGTAGCAGTAACAACGTAAGCACCACGTAAACGTACCGCTTTATCGATGACTAAACGTTTGTATTTTTTATTAGCTTCTTCTCTAAAGTCTTCTGCTTCAATGTAAAGCTCTTTAGAAAATGGCACAATACGTGTGCCTTGCTCGTCATCACTAGGGTGATTCTTAACAACAAGATCTTCACTTTTATCTTCAGGATAGTTTTCAATCACTAATCTAATAGGATCTAAGACAGCCATAGCCCGTGGTGCATTATCATTTAAATCTTCACGGATACATGCTTCTAAAACACTAATTTCAATAGTGTTTTCCATTTTAGTGACACCTATTCGCTTAGCAAATTCGCGCATTGATGCAGGTGTATAACCCCGACGACGAAAAGCTGCAATAGTAGGCATACGTGGGTCATCCCAGCTATCAACTAACTTCTCTTCCACTAAGGTATTTAGCTTACGCTTGCTCATCAAAGTATATTCTAGGTTTAAGCGAGAGAATTCATACTGATGCGGAGTAGATGGTACTGAAACGTTTTCAATTACCCAGTCGTATAAACGTCGGTTATCTTGAAACTCTAACGTACAAATTGAATGAGTGATGCCTTCTAATGCATCAGATAAACAATGGGTAAAGTCATACATTGGATAAATGCACCACTTATCACCCGTTTGGTGATGATGAGCAAAACGTACACGATAAATAATAGGATCGCGAAGACACATAAAGCTTGAAGTCATATCAATTTTCGCGCGCAAAGCACAAATGCCTTCTTCAAACTCACCGTTTTTCATCTTGGCAAATAAGGCTAAATTTTCTTCGACTGAGGTATCACGATAAGGGCTATTTTTACCTGGCTTATTTAAAGTACCACGATATTCACGTGTTTCTTCCGCGTTTAGGAAACACACATAGGCTAAACCTTTTTCAATAAGTTCAACCGCAAAGCCATGTAATTGGTCAAAGTAATTAGAAGAATAACGAACCTCATCTGCCCACTCAAAACCCAACCATTGCACATCTTTTTGAATGGCATGAACGTAGTCGATATCTTCTTTTTCAGGATTGGTATCATCGAAACGTAAATTACATTTACCTTTATAATCTTGAGCGATACCAAAATTCAAGCAGATAGATTTTGCATGACCAATATGCAAAAAGCCATTTGGCTCTGGCGGAAAACGTGTTTGTACACTGCTATGTTTGCCACTATCTAAATCAGCATCAATGATATTACGAATAAAGTTTGTTGGGCGGTTTTCGGTGTCCGACATGAAAATAAACCTCTGAAAATAACCTAATACAAACGGATCAATATAATAACCCGCATGTTATATAGCTTGATATAAAGTGCGTTTTACGCACAAAGATACGCAATATTATAGCAAGTGTTTACAGGGGAGAATAGCGTTAGATAATAGTATATTGCTTAATATGTTCACCACTTTATTCTGGTGAGTACTCTTTATACCATTCCACCTAAGAAAGTGATCGCTTAGCGAAGATTTAAAGGTTTAGAGGCAAGGCATTGATTGAAGATAATGGTTATTCAGGAGAATGTGCTCCTGCATTCTCTAAGAAGCTACATCCGTGTAGCGTCCTTGTCAAAATCAATAACGATGCATATAAGCCTTTAAAACTCGCCCTTCAGGAACGTATGAGCATCATGATAAAGGCACAAAATTTGTTTGATGTAGAATAACTATATCTACGCATATTTTGCTTGTTCTCATATCGCCCGTATCGTTCTAAGTGGTCACTTCTTTAGATGGACTGGTATTATTAGCTAATGGTTATATTTAGTAAGCGAGTAAAGTGATTACAAGTGGTTATCATTACTGCATTGTGAAATTTTAACGCGCATAAATAAGAAAAGACTCAGCTTGTTCTTTTTCTATTTCTACAAGTTTATCAATATGATGTTGTTCTACTTCTGTACCTTGAGTTAACATTGCATTGTTATCGGTATTAACTATATCTCTTGTTAACATCATGCCTTCTCGTAAATCACAGCTATTAAGTAGGTAGTCTATTTTACCCTCACTTGAGCTTGGGAATTCTTCTAATATAGATAAATAGCAATTGGTTAATTTCGGGTCAAACATTGTTTTAGCTAACTCTTTAATACGGTGTTTGGCTTCCACTGTTGGTATACAAAAGTTCGACTGATGTCCATTAACTAAGTTGTCGTACATTGAAACGATCGCAATAATACGTGATCCTAGCGGAATTTCTTCAGCAGACAAATGTTCAGGGGCAGTATTTCCGTTATAGCTTGCGGGAATATTTTTTATTATTTCGGCAACAAAGGAAAGTTCATCAACTTTTTTGAGTAGTTCATAGCTTTTTTGATAAAAACCACTGTATAGTTTTTTTTCCTGCTGCGTCATGGTATCAATAGATTTAGACAACAACGTTTGTTCGAGTGCTAACTTTCCTGTTTCATACAATAGTCCCGCAATATAAATTTGAAAAATAGTGAGTTTGTCGCAAGACTGTCTTTCTGCAATTAACCTTGCATGAGCGGCAACACGAAAATTATGGCGAGTAGCATCTTGATTATGTAAACAAATGGTTTCTGCATAAATATCAATAAAGGTTGAAAAGGTCTTTTTTAGCCGACCGAAACTATTCGCTTCTCGGGTAGATATTAGCTGTAATTTCTGCTGGTTTTTATTGGTTTCTAATTCAAGTGAACTATTGATAAGAGACAACTCTGCATTTTTCGCCAAATTAACTTTTAATAACTGTTTCGTTTTCCTTTCATTAAGGTACAGCTCATAAGCACTATTGAGTTCAGCGATTAACTCCTCATTATTCCAAGGCTTTGAGAAGTAGTGTGATATTTTCCCTTCATTTACCGCGGTTACAGTTAAATTGATATCTGCATGGCCCGTAAGCAAAAAGCGTTTACAGTGACCATTAATTTCAATGATCTTTCCTAAGAAAGTAGCCCCATCCATAATGGGCATTCTCATGTCTGTCAGAACCAGTGGAATATTAGGGTTGTCTTGGTAAAAGCCAATGGCTTCATTTGCGTCTGAAAATAGATACAGTTGAAAATGTTTACGTAACACACGGTTTAATGCGTTAAGTACTTCCTTTTCATCATCAAGTATTAGTAACGAAGGTTTATCCATTTCTTCTTCCTTGGTTATCGACCAACAATTAAGTATCTCATAAGACTAAATGTACAATGATTAAAATAAATTATAGCCGATTATTTGTATATAGAGACGCAAAATGAAAATAACTACTATTAAATTGCAAATATCTTCTATGATTAGAGGTAAGCATTCTTTATTTGGCATTAATTATGGATAACAATGACAATAACACCTCGTCACTACCGACTTTATTACTAGTTGATGATGATGGCAATATATTAGAAGCATTAAAAAGAGCCTTGCATAATATTGATGCCAATATTATTGATTTTCAATCTCCTATCGCTGCACTTGAATATTGTCAAACTAATCAACCTGATGTCGTTATTTCTGATCAACATATGCCGGACATGAATGGCTGTGAACTATTAGAAAAAATCAAAAGGCGCTGGCCTAAGTCCCAAAGAATAATTCTATCAGCATACCAAGATTTTGACCTTGTCTCTGCGGCTTTTAGTTCAGGTGTAGTAGAAAAATTTATTTGCAAACCTTGGGTGAATAAAGAGCTAAAGTTTGTTGTCGATAAAGCGCTCAGTCGCAAAGTAAATGTTATTGTGACTCCAAATGATGAAGACAATATTCCTTTGACCGGCTTAATTAACTTTCACGGTATAATAGCTGAAGATGAAGCCATGCATGAATTGTTTGATAGTATCAGGCACGCTTCAAGCACTAATGCGCCTATTTTTATTACTGGTGAAACAGGTACGGGTAAAGAGTTAGTAGCCAAAGCTTGTCATGCTGAAAGTTACCATAAAGACCAACCGTTTATCGCTGTAAACTGTGCTAACTTTACGGAGAACTTAATAGAGTCTCAACTTTTTGGTCACACTAAAGGCGCCTTTACTGGTGCAATATCAAATCAAGAAGGCTTATTTTCTGCGGCTAAGCAAGGTAGCTTATTTTTAGATGAGATAACCACCTTGTCTAAACCCTTACAGGCGAAGCTTTTGCGTGTTGTTCAGGAGCGAGAGTTTTCCCCTTTAGGAACAAATACTGTGCTTAAATTTCATGCTCAAATTATTTCCGCCTCTTCTAACTCTATTAGTAATGCTGTAATAGAAGGCGAGTTTAGGGAAGATTTATATTACCGCCTTAACGTTATTGCCATGGCTTTACCGCCATTAAAAGATCGAGGCGGTGATCTGGTGCATATCGCTAGCTTCTTTTTGAAAAAATATAATAAAATCGCCAGTAAACACTTTAAAAAATTCTCTCGCAACGCGATTCAAATCATTTGTGCTTATGACTGGCCGGGGAATATTCGTCAATTAGAAAACGTAATTCATGGCATGGTTATTTTAAACAGTGGTGAGCAAATAACCTCTGAAATGATCATTAAATCATTATCTAATACTGTAAAAAACTATACTGCAATTCAACCTGTGCCCCCCCAACCCGCAGCAGACAAAACTAATTATCATCATAATCCTGAGCCAATAAAAGATAACACCGCGATTCAACCGCTATGGCAAGTAGAAAAAGATGCTATTGAGGCTGCAATATCCTATTGTCAGGGTAATATACCTAAGGCTGCAGCCATGTTAGAAGTGAGTCCTTCTACAATTTATCGAAAAAAACTCGACTGGTAATTAATGTGAATTAATTCATAAATAGGGCCAACCCTCTTAATTATAAAAGAGGTGGCCTTTCTATCTATGATTTTACTAAAGTAGGACAATTCGCTTCCGAATATGAATATTGCTTTGCAATTTGCAAGAAAACCTAATACTCAAAACCTAATCAACTGAAAAATAAACAAATAAAAAACAGGAACACTCCTTGCAACGTTAATATTTATTATTAAACGTTACGGGAAGTTTTTATGTTGTCTTTCAAAAGTAGTATTCAGTGTTGGCTCTTCGCGTATTTGATCGTTGTTAACGGTACCTTAAGTGCCGCCCCCTTCGAAAGCTGCCCCTCTAAGGCCTTTTTGATGCAACAAAGCGTCGCACAACTTTACGGTGTAAACCTTGTGACCGGTAATTATTCATTATTATCCGATAATTTAGGTACTTCTGATAAAATTAATGCCATTGGTTTTAATTTTTATGACAATTACATTTATGGCTGGGGATATGAATGGAGCACCTTAGTGCGCATTGGCAGTGACTTCCAAGCAACGCCCATTGCGTTGGAAAATAATCCCGGAGTAAACTTTTTTGTCGGTGATGTTGCTCTTAACGAAAACAGCTATTACTTTTATAAAAAAGGTTCAAGTTATGGCTTATACAAGGTTTCGCTAGATGAACAATCAAACGATTACCTAAGAGTTATTAAAGTTATTAACGGTGCAACTTTGTCACTGACAATATTCGACCTCGCTTTTCACCCTGACAATGGTTTTGCTTACTCGGTTGATAAAAATGGGGGGCTTTATCAAATAGATGCCAGTAACGGCGCCAGTATTTCCTTAGGTAATATTGGAGAAACCGGTACTTTTGGTGCTGTTTACTTTGACGTTGATGGTAATTTTTATATCAGCCGTAATACTGATGGTTATGTATTTATTATCGATGTTGCAGACTCAAACCCTAGCGCTAGTTTTTTTGCATATGGTCCAAGTGCTTCACAAAATGATGGTGCTCGCTGCGCCATTGCGCCTGTTATTGATGAGTCTATTGCGGCGACAACAGATTATGGTGATGCCCCAGACAGTTATGGCACAACGCTATTTAGTAATGGCGCCAGACACGGTATTAGCGATATTTATTTGGGTAATACCATAACAACTGAACATAATGCCAATGTTTACCCTAAAACAGACCAAGATGATGGCATCTTTTTTTTAACCCCTTTACTTGCCGGTAGTGATAGCCTTATTCAAGTACAAGCAACGGGAGCTGGCTACCTCAATATATGGGGAGACTGGAATCGTGATGGTGAATTTTCCCCTCAGGAAAAGTTAATCTCAGATAAATATATGGATGACAACAGCGAAGTATTTCTTGTCAATACGTCATCAAGTGCTTTAAATGGTTTTACCTGGATAAGAGCCCGATTTACCTCCATACCCGCTATCGTTGCTAGTGGTGGTGCTCCAGATGGTGAAGTAGAAGATTATAGAGTACTGGTAACCAATGCCGGCAATAGTCAAATACAAGACACGCCTTACTATATTGCTTTTGAAGACAGTTGGCCTGAACAAGGTGATTACGATATGAATGATGTGGTGATGCTGCAAAACTCTTCTATCTTATTAACAGAACAATTTGAAGTTAAGCAAATTGAATTCCAAGGGCAATTAAAAGCAATGGGTGCCGATTATCATAATGGTTTTGCCATTCAGTTAGATAATATATTGCCAAGCAATGTAAATGCCAGCTTAGTACGTTTTGAAATCAATGGGGTTCTACAAGAAGTCAGTGCTATTGAAGAAGGTACTGATTATTTAGTCATTAAAATTACCGATGATTTACGTAGTCATATCCAAGTAACCGAAAGCTGTAAATATTATAAAACAGTAGAGGGTTGCACTAATTCATCCTTGATGACTTATAACGTCACCGTACCTTTTATCACCCCTATTACGCTAGATGAGTTTCCACAAGCTCCGTATAATCCGTTTATATTTGCTCAAGATGCCACTTATCATGGCGATCTGTTTTTTCACCCAGGTAGAGCACTAGAGATTCATTTAAAAAACAAAATCCCCACCTCTAAGGTAGACCCAAGTAGGTTTGGCGTTGCTGAGGATGCATCACAAGAAGCTAATAATTATTACTATCAAACAAGCTCAGGTTTGCCATGGGCGCTTGCTATTAATCCAGGCTCACAGGAAGAATGGAAGCACCCCATTGAAAGGGTCGATTTAATACAAGCATATCCTGATTTTCAAATCTTTGTTGAAACCAATGGTAATAAATCATCCAGCTGGTTTTCTCAAAGTAATGCTGTTAGCTCTAAACTTTATTAACCTCAAATTTATTAACCTAACATTATGAATATAGGGGAACAGATAATGAAAAATCATCTAATCAAACTCACAATACTGAACATCATCATAGCTATAACAATAACTGGCTGTGGCGGAGGTGAAGAAGAGGATAACGCCCAGGAAATAACAGCTAAAGCCCAAGTGATAGCTGAACCGACTATTACCACAAGCGAATTAGTAAGTGACCCAGATTTTAATTTTATCTCAAATACAGATGTAGATATTACAGTTCCTGTATCACCTTCAACCACAATCAGCTACTTTATTAATATCTGTACAGATTTTACCAAAGAAAATGATGAGGTGAAAATTAACTATGATAGTTGCAAGTTAAGAACAACACTAACAACGTTAGAGCAGGAATTCACCCTATCCTTAAGTAATGCAGAATTAATGCTAGTCGCGCAAATTTGGCCCATTGAAAATGGGGCTCAACCCGTAACGCTTTACTGGAATATAACTGAATCTGGCCACCGCTGGAAAATAACTATTTAAACCTCCTCCCCCTTTACAAACTAGCTGATTCATCGATATTAATTCCCGGTGACTAGGCTAGTTTGTATTTGTATTACTCCATTCACACTTTTTAATATTCACACAAAATAGTTACCTCGCATTTTAAAATGCATAACGCTAAAAAACATCTTAAATTTACTTAAGACAAGTTGAAAATACTAAAAACCCTTATATAACAATAACAAACATTATGGCACGTTATATGAATTACTTAACAGTAAGCATAAGTATTATTAACTCAGGACACCCCATATGAAACATATCTCGTTACAGTGCATTTTTACCATTACTCTGCTGTCCTGTACGGGCTGTGTTTCTTCATCGATAAGTGACTCTATTGCCTTAATCGAACGAGAAGATAATTTACAAAGTAACTCAGTGAATAAAAGCGTTTTGACCAGTATTCAAGCGTTACGCGACTTACAAAAACTAGCAAAAATTAATTCCCCTCAAATAGGCACCATTATAAATACCGATAGGGGTAATCAAAGTCACACCTTTGCTTATGATTTGCATAATAAAGAATTAAATTACCATGATAAAATGAGACTCATCAGTTTAGTCGTCAACAAAAATAAAACATTTATCATTAGCATTGCTCCTGCTAAAGGGTCAAACCGTCTAGAGAAATTAGCACTTTCAGTAGCGCGAGCTGAAGTATTACGTATGTATATCAGCCACTTCAACAATAGAGTGATTATCAAATTTGCTCCTAACCTTTCAACTGACACTATTGACTTAGTTAGTGGGGTTTAAGATGACGACTTCCATCATTATAAATATACATCTTATTTTGTCAGCTATATGGCGTCATCGCTATTTGATTGTATTTCCAGTAATTACGTTACCTATCATCGCTGTTATCGTTTGCTTTATTGCTCCAAGGAATTGGCAAACGCATACCACAATATTGGTACAAGAAAGTGCAAAAATGAACCCTTTCCTTGAAGACTTATCGGTATCAACTGATTTAGAAAATCGCATGACCACCTTAGATACATTACTCCATAGTCGTCATACCTTAATTAGTGTCGCGCAAGATTTAGCGCTAATCGATGACAAATCCACAGACTTTCAAAAGGATCAATTAGTGAGGGAATTATCTGCAGCACTGAAAGTAAAATTAATAGGTAAAGACTTGGTAAACCTTGTTTACCAAGCCGATTCGCCTGAAAATATAGTTGATGTTCTGCTTGCAGTCAGAGCGAGGTTTTTGGAAAAATTATTAGCTCCTGAAATATCTGCAATTGATGCCTCTGAGTCATTTCTAACCACCCAATTATCATTAAAAACAGCTGACTTACAAAAGTCAGAATTGAAGTTAGCTAATTTCAAACAATACAATGCCGAGCAACTACCTCAACTTTACAGTGCAAACAGTAACCGTTTTAGTCAGTTAAGTATGTTACTAGAACAAAGAAAAATTGAATTATCAGGTGCTATTGCCGCCAAAAGAACTATTCGTAGCAGACTTGCTCAAGTTGACCCCGTCATGAGTGAGATTGAACAAAATATAGTAACAACTAAAAGCGAACTTGCCATTTTACGCTCACGTTACACTGACCAACATAGCAAAGTTGAAGCGGCCCTACGGAAATTGTCGCAGCTTGAAGACGAGCGTGAGTCCCAAAGCAGAGCATCATACAAAATAACTGACGTTGACTTAAATCGTTTATGGGAAGTGGCTAGTAGCATGCAAGATGGTGACCTTGATAAAAATCAAAACTTACTATTAGTCTCACAATTGCAAGAATTACAATTAGCTGACAGTCATGTAGAAAAAATTCGAGAAGAAATTAACTCTATAGAAAAACAAAGAAAAACATTAAAAACCTCACTAGCTGGGACAGGTGAAATGGAAAGGCAATTACTTGAGCTAGAAAGAGACCTTAAAGTTAAACGAGATTTATACAGTGATTTATTGTACCGCTATGAAAAGGCAAAAATTACTGGAGCACTTGGTCGTTTTGAGCAACCTGAAAGAATCAAAATAATCGACGAGCCATACCAACCGAGTTCTCCGACTAATTCCCCTCTTTCAATGTTTTTATTAGCCGGCATTATTGGCGGACTATTTTTAGGTGGCGGCTTAGCTTTATTTGCTGAGTTAGCCGATACATCAATTCGTGCAAGATATCAGCTCGAACTAATCACTTCAACGCCAATAATAACTCGGTTACCAATAATTGGCGCACAGCCTTTTAAAAGTATGAATCCTTTAGGAGAAGACTTATGAAACCAGTCATAGTTCATGTTGTACAACACTTAAAACCTGGGGGTATAGAAAGCCTGGCATTAGAGTTTCAACGTGCTGCACAACCCTTTTTTGATGTTCACATCATTTCTCTAGAAAAACATAACATCAAATGTTACTGGAATAATATTGATGGTTTTAAAAAGTTCATTCATACACTAAACAAAAAACCGGGTTGGCAGGTTAATATCTTTAGTCAATTAGCTGAATTTTTTACAACGGTCAACCCTATGTATGTCCATACCCATCACATAGGACCATTAGTTTATGGTGGTATTGCTGCAAGACTAGCTGGCGTAAAACATATTATACATACCGAACATGATGCCTGGCATCTAGCAAATACTAAAGCGAGATTATTACAAAAACTAGTTATTGCTTTGGTTCGCCCTATTTATGTTGCTGACGCCAGATTTGTTGCCCAGCAAGTTAATCGCTTAATGCCACCTTTAAATCCGATTGTCATTACTAATGGTATAGATATCAATAAGTTTAAACCCTCAACAATAAATAAACGACAGTTGCTTAAACAAGCAAAGTTACCAACAGAGCTCAGGTTTATTGGTTGTGCCGCTCGATTAGAAACAGTAAAGGCACATGATGTATTAATTAAGGCATTACATAATTTACCCAGTGACATTGCTTTGTTACTCGCAGGAACAGGTAGCTTAGAGCAACAGCTAAAAGCGCTGGTCATTAAGTTAAATTTACAACAAAGAGTTTTCTTTTTAGGTCACGTTAATGATATGACAACATTCTACCCTCTACTTGATGTTTTCTGCCTTTCATCAAATAACGAAGGCCTACCTTTATCCCCCCTAGAAGCTCAAGCCTGTGGAGTTCCTGCAGTATTAACTGATGTTGGCGGCTGTAAGGAAGCTGTCTGTAGTGAAACAGGTATTATTGTTGAACCTAATAATCCGACATTATTAGCACAAGCATTACTACGTTCACTCAATCAACAAACTAATCAATCACCGAGAGTATTTGTAGAAAAAAAACGTTCAATCGACAAGATGATTAATCAATATGTATCACTGACTCAACAGAATCTAAGGTGGAAATTATGTTAGACCTAATAATGATCATTCTCTTTGCTGTGGCGATATTTTTAGTCATCTACCATCATGCTATTTATCCATTAATGCTTAAGGTAATAACTAAGAATAAGAATACAAATAAACTTAACCCGGTAATTAAAAAACGTCGTTATATGTTTAGCGCGGAAGACAAAAAATTAAATTGTTTTTCTATTATTATCCCAGCATTTAATGAAGCTAAATTTATTGCGGAAAAAATTAGAAACTTAAGCGTTATCGACTACCCCAGTGATCGCTATGAATTGATTTTGCTTTGTGATGGTTGCCAAGACGATACTCATCAAATTGCAGTTCAAACTGTAGCTGAACTTGCTTGCCTTGATTTACAGGTGCAATTGGTCAATTTAAAAGATAATAATGGCAAAGTAGCTGCACTCAAAAAAGGTGTCGCAATAGCAAAATTTGACAATATCGTCTTTAGTGATGTCTCGGCATTGTTACCTGTTAATAGCTTACTGATGTTAGATAGTCACTTTAAAAACCCTACTGTTGGCGCTGTTTCAGGGGGCTATAAGTTTGTTCAAAAAGGAACTGCTGGGGAACAATGTTACTGGAAATATCAATCAATGCTTAAATCCAGAGAAAGCTCTATCGCTAGCGTACTTGGTGCTCACGGGGCTTTTTACGCGCTGAGAAAGTCTTGTTACCAGGATGTTCCGGCAGACACCATTAATGACGACTTTTTGATCCCCATGAATGTTATTAAGCAAGGATATCGTGTGATATATGAGCCTAGAGTCGTTGCCATCGAACTTGAGCAAGTCAATTTAGAACAAGACATGAGTAGACGCTTAAGAATAGCAGCGGGTAACTTTCAACAACTCATTTATTTGTTGCCTTTGCTATCACCCAAATATGGTTGGAACGCTATAAACTTCGCTTCAGGTAAAGCATTAAGAGCAGTAATGCCTTTTATCTTCATATTTATTTTTATTAGTAATATTTATCTTGTGCCAAGCCACTCTTTTTTCTTATCACTATTGGCTTGCCAAATATCTTTATATGGCTTGGTTATGATCATTAATATCTTTGATATTTCGCCTAAATTAAATGCATTAAGATTAATCTGTTATTTAGTTAATGGTTATTGGGTCGCTTTAAAAGGCTCTTTAAAATACATCTTTGGTTTACAAGAAAAAGTTTGGACTAAAATTTAGGAGAACTTATGAAACACATTAGCTTCGTACACCCAAGTATTGCGTTACTTAAAAGAGTCATTGATTTAGTGTTCTCAATAGTCTGTCTGATATTTACATCGCCCATATTTGTAGTTATTGCACTGATGATAAAACTATCATCACAAGGTGACATTTTTTATTGTCAATTAAGGGTAGGTAAAATGAAAGATGGAAAAGTGGTACATTTTAACATGTTCAAATTCCGCACTATGGTTACTAATGCTGAAGCTAACTCTGGTGCTGTTTGGGCAACAAGTAACGATAATAGGTTAACTGCTATTGGTCGATTACTTAGAAAAGTTCGTCTTGATGAGCTACCTCAGTTTATCAATGTTATTAAGGGTGATATGTCACTTATCGGTCCGCGACCAGAAAGGCCTGAAATTGTGATAGAACTAGACAAAGAGATCCCTTTTTACTCTGAGCGTACTTACGACATGACACCTGGAATTACAGGATTAGCTCAAGTACATCAAGGATATGATACCTGCATTGATGATGTTAAAACTAAAATAGGTTATGACTTTGCATACTCGCTATCACTTACTAAACTACATACATGGTTGTTAATGGATTTAAAAATAGTATTCAAAACTCTACTTATTATGGTGTTAGGTCGTGGTCAATAATATATACCCGTTACCAATCAAAGTGCAGGATTTCAGTGGGAATTAAAATGGCTTTAGGCAAGGATAATAATTAAGCATAGTGATTCTTATGGTTTGATTATTTAACGCGGTATAAGGCCACTTTAAACCCATCGAAGAAGTGTTTGAGCAACATCACTTCATCGTTGCTGTAACTTATAATGGCGCTACATGGATGTAGCTTATTAGAGAATGCAGGAGCATATTCTCCTGAACAACCATTATTTCATCACAGCGCCTTGAATTGAAATTGCTCAAGCACTCTGAAACCCGCATCTTGAATGGTGACGGGGATATACCCAAGCCACCTCAAAATGCAGGATTAGCCTATGACAGATATTAATGTGACATGTATTGGCGGTGGCCACGGTTTAGGGCACCTGCTAGAGATAATTAATGATTTTGATTCTGTCAATTTAACAGGCATTGTTAGTACTACCGATAATGGTGGCTCTACTGGCCGCCTAAGAGAAAGTTGCGATACAATTTCTTGGGGGGATATACGCTATTGTTTATCAAAGTTAAGTAAATCAGCCTCCGCTAAAGAGCCCTCAACTAAATCACTGCTATTTGAATACCGCTTTGACAATGTAGGCGACCTATCAGGGCATAGCCTAGGCAACTTAATGTTTTGCGCCGTTGACTCTCTTTGTATCAGGCCGACAGAGACGGTACAGGTAATGCGGGAATACTTAGGGATTAAGGCAAACATTTTACCTATGTCTGATGCTGTGACTCAGTTAGTGAGCTATTCAGGTGAACAATGTCATGTTGGCGAAGTTGAAGTTGATGACCACGCTAGCCAAGGCATTAATAAACTCGTCTTAACACCAGCAGTTAAACCAAGCGAAGAAGTATTGAATACTTTAAAAAATTCAGATGTATTATTTATTGGCCCAGGTAGCTTTTTTACCAGTAGCCTACCCTGTTTATTAATGGAAGCTGTCATCGATGTTATTAATCATAACAGCAAGCTAAAAGTATATTTCATTACCAATGTTGAAGACGAATTCGGTAGCGACTACAGCCAACACGACGAAATACACTACCAGCTAGAATTCATGAAGGATCTCGGATTAACAAAAACAGTTCATTCCTTAATTCCCTGTCATCGCGTTTCTGCTTCAATCGAACTATGTAAACCTTATACCATTGCCAAACTTCCTGGGGATAATGGCGGCAGGCATCTGCAGCCATTTTATCGAGATCAGTTGTTTGAATTAATTCAACGAGAAGAACTAAACAATATTAACTAACCTGAACTCTGGATAAGCAGCACTTGCTCAACATTCCCTTTTATCCGATTCTAAGCGTTAAAACGTCGATAAATAACCAGTTATTCATAAACGTTTTGCCTTGATAATCGAATAAATTGAAACATTGATGGAGTATATCGCTACTTAATTATGTAAAGTTTGTCATCAATAATTTAAGTTGTTGTTTTACTTGGATATCAAGCACTCATTATCCAGAGTTCAGGTTAACTAACGATATGAATACCAAAGCGACTAATTTATTGATCACTTTCAAATAAACAAATGGCCTACTAAATTGTTTAACGCAATATACCATCATCTAAATGAACGATACTTCGACTACGTTTAGCAAACCTCTAATCGTGCGTAACCATACAAATAGTTCTGCCTTTCTCATTAAGTTCAGCAAATAAATCCATAATAGCGCAGGCAAAGAGTAAACTCATTCGCATTTTGCTATTCGCAATTTGCATTTTATGCTCCTTTTCGATCTCCAATAGAACACCTACAATGTAAGTTATTGATATTTAATTCTATTATTTATGGCGCAAACATTGCAATACCTACTGTGTATTAACTTAAAAGGTGGGTTTGTTATGTTAAATGAAACTTATAAAATAAATAACGATTTTATTATTAAACTTAACGGAAACTTTGATGCCGATTCGGTCAAGCTTATGAAAGATGATATAGAAGCGTACAGTAAGTTTAGTACCAATATCATATTCGATCTCGAGCAAGTACCGTTTATCGACTCATCAGGTATTGGTGCAATCGTTTATCTATATAAAAGGATGGCTGCTAAAGGCTTTAGTGTTTCCGTCACTGGATTAACACAGCAACCACTCGAGCTATTTCAAATGCTATTTTTAGATAAAACAATCAATTGTTACCAAAGTATCAACTGTTACTTTGAAACATCTCCCAACTTGCAAGTTGCCAGCTAATGAATACTAATCCTGTTTTGGTGTCACTATGCGCTGTCATGGCATTATCAGCATGTAGTACATCAAAAACATCAACATCCAATGTTCAACTATTATCAAATGTTGAAATATCTGAAAAGTTAAACAAAGCGCAAATGAAAATTTATATTACCAGCGCAGAGTCTCAACTATTAAGACTAGAGCAACAAGAATCTAAACGATGTATATCAGGGCAATTAGCTATCGCACAATCCTATTTAACACGTGCAAGAGCAGAACATAATGCCGAAATGGAAAAAGATGCTTTTATAACCTTGGTCGATTTTGACCGGCAAATTCGTAAAATAAATTGTATAAATCACTATATAAATGGTCAGTTAGGTTGTGGTTATTCCAATAAAAAAACAGTACTTAAACGTTGGTACGATGAAGGTGATTACAATCAATGTGAAGATTCATCAATAGCTAAAACAGGAATTGAGGAAAAGGAGACTACTGAAAAAAATAATATAGTAATTACTGAAACATTGCATGATTTTAACCAAGACAAAATAAAACCCATATATTACCCCTCACTCAATAAACTGATTGAATTAATTAAAAGTTATCCTAATTCAACATTGCTCATCATCGGACATGCAGATAGCAAAGGTAGCGCTACCTATAATAGTCAATTAAGTAAAAAACGAGCGCAAAGCGTTGCAAACTATTTTATTGAACAAGGCATTGAGTCTTCACAAATTATTGTAAAAAACAAAGGTGAAGAAAATATTAGGGAAGTTGAGCACAGTGATATTTCAAGAGTATTTAATCGCTACACCTCGATCACCTTATTTTTAAATACCAGCGGTAAAAAGGATATTTGACCATGTGTAAATTATTAATAGCAATGCTGAGTTGTATATTTGTTATGAATAATGCTCAATCAGCTGAAATTATCATTCGTTCTGGTGATGTACTACAAATTGAAATCCCCGGTGAAATTGACTTTGAAAAGCCCTTTCAAGTAAAGCGTGATGGTACGCTCAAATTACCTGAAATAGGTAACGTTTCAATTATTGGTAAAACACTAACACAAGCAAACAAAGATCTAGCCAAACTGTTAGGTGAAGAGTATCGCGCCATCAATAATTTTAAAGTGTACTTAATTGAAAGACGGGTACCTATTCAGGTATTAGGCTTTGTTAAAGTACCAGGAATGATTGATTTACCAGAAGACGGTAATATACAAATGGCGCTTCAGCAAGCCGGCGGAGCTAAAGCAGGCGCTCAATTAGATAGAATACAGTTAAATCGTCAAGGCAAGGTAACCATCTTTGATTATAAAAAGTACTTGGACACAGGTGATTTTTCAATTTTACCGACCATAGAACCCTTAGATGTCGTCTTTGTACCCGCCTCGCCTTTAATTGGTAATGTTCAAATGGACTTTGATGCAGCAACACTATCTGCCAGTGGTGATGGCTCAGAGGCCGAAACAGCAATTAAAGTATTTGGTGAAGTACTCAGACCTGGCGTATTCTCTTTTAAAGAAGGAAATACAGTGGTCGATATGCTAATGAGAGCTGGCGGCGTCACTCGGTATGCAGGTGTTGAACATATCCGGGTCATTAACAACGGTTCACCTGAGCTCTTTGATTTAAAAACCTATTTGGATACTGGCGATGCCTCTCATATGCCAACAATCATGCCCGGTTCAACCTTATTCGTTCCTATCCAAGAAGAAGAAGTTAAAAGTGGTTTGCGTACCGTTTATGTTATGGGCGAGGTTTTTAAGCCCGGGGCATATGAAGCGCCAGCAGGGACAAAGTTTTTTGATATTTTAGCCAATGCTGGTGGTCCTACTCGTTTTGCCGAGTCGAGAAAAATTAGAATTATTCGCGTAACAGGGGAAGTTGATGCTTTCGATTTACAAGCTTATACCGAAGGATTAACCCAAGTAACGACACCGACAGTTTCGCCGGGTGATGCTATCTTTGTCCCTGAAAAAACTGACATGAATGAAAAGTCTTGGCTTAAAATCACGCCTGATAGATCGATTCGAATAATGGGAGCTGTAAAAAAACCGGGTCGATACGAATGGGGGGATGAGATGAGTTTTCTTGATATTTTAGCGCACGCCGGTGGGCCTACTCAAGATGCTGATATGTCCCAAGTAAGGGTACTAAAAAAAGGACAGTCAAAGCGAATGGAGCCTTTCGATTTAGACAACTTCATCACAGAAGGGGGCGACTTCTCCTTGTTGCCTAACGTTGCAGCAGGTGACACTATTATTATCAGTGAACGACCACGTGATGTTATCGATAATAAAGCTCGCTGGTTACGTCAATCGCAAGAGTCATCAATATATGTTTTCGGGCAAGTAGGCCAACCAGGACGTTATGCCTTTAATAATAAATTACATATTTTAGATATACTTTCAGCTGCTGATGGACCTAATCAACATGCAGATATTCATAATATAAAAATTACTCATCGTAATAAATATCAAAGTAAAGTAAGCACCCTTGATTTAGGTTTATACTTTGAAACTGGCGATGAAACTTTATTACCGCAAGTAAAATCAGGTGACACTATTTATGTGCCAGAAAGAAACAAACCATGGATTGACAATAAAAAAGAACAAACTGTAAGAATAATAGGCGCGGTAGAAAAACCTGGACGTTACAAGTTTAGCGCTGACATGACCATT
Organism: uncultured Colwellia sp.; assembly: GCA_913063325.1. Taxonomy (GTDB): domain Bacteria; phylum Pseudomonadota; class Gammaproteobacteria; order Enterobacterales; family Alteromonadaceae; genus Colwellia. The sequence continues at coordinate 38,607 of CAJXYE010000024.1, forward strand.
TTAGATATTTTAGCCGAAGCAGGAGGACCCACTCAAACCGCTTATTTAGAAAAAATTATGGTCGTAAATATTTCACGAAGTAAAAAAGAAGAAAACATCAGCCAAGCCTTTGACTTAGAAGAATTTATTGAGCATCCGGACTTCACCAAACTACCATTGGTGCGTGTGGGGGATACAATATTTGTACCTGATGTATCTCAAAGTAATTGGAATGTTTTTATGGCTAATGTCAAAGATATGCTTAGCGTTGTCTCACTGGTTGCCATTGTTGGAGGGCTATAATATGCAAGAATTACCTATTCATTATGCTGAAGTTGAAGCGATTTACAATCAAACTATAGGCTCAGGTTATAGAACATTAGCCATTACATCGGCTAAAGCTGGAGAAGGTAAATCCACGGTTGCTCAAGCGCTTGTTGAACGAGCGCAAGTTGTTGGAAAAAAGATTTTACTGGTTGAGATGAACACCTTTAACCCTGTTTTATCACAAGCTTTACGACAATCAATAACCACGCATGTTACAGCAAATGAAATTATCACAGTTGAAGGTAAAGGATATAGCTTACTCCCAGCTCCACAAAATATCAGTGATGTTCTACATTATCGAGAAAGCCACTTTTTACTTGAATCTATACAAAAATGGTTAGCCGATTTTGATTGTATTGTTTTTGACTCTTCATCATTAACTTCACTCAACCAGAGTAATATACCTGCAGAGATTATTTGTGACGTATGTGAAGGAACAATACTGGTAATTGAATCAGGAACAACACCAGCTAACTTGATACAAGAAAGCGTTGAAAAGCTTAAACTAAAAAAAGTTAACTTAATTGGTTCGATAATAAACGATAAAAACAATCCTTCCTTATTAGCCGAATTACAAAGAGAAACCTATCGTCTTGAACATTTGTTTCCTCGCTTCATGGCTAATCTTAGAAAGAAACTTGCCGGTCTAGTGCTACTTAATATTTCTATCTAAGAAGCGACACCAATGCAGCGCCCTTATCGAAATTAATAACGACGAAGTAAGCCTTTAACTTTTATTTGGTACTCGCCCTTGGCCGCTTTATTAAGGTAAGGTATAAGCTACTTTTTAAAATCTACTTGAGTTTTGATAGCGTAATGATCAGACCAGCTAAATTTGTTAATACGTTGCCGAACACAAATATTAGTGGGTTTTGATACAAAAAAATGGTCAATGGCTACACCCAAGAAAGAAGTAACGTAGCGCTGGTTTGGCCATGAATTAACAAATTCAGTATTCATGCCCTGCTTCAATAAATTTATTCGATTTGAATGTTTTGAAATATTTAAGTCCCCTATGACTAATGAACGACTCATTAATAAATTATTTACTTGGGAGCCCTCAACTGATGGACCATGCATTAGTGAGGTTTTAAGCGCATAGTTTAATTGGTATAAGGTTTGATTCCTGCTTCGCCAAAAATTTTCATTACGTGGTGACGGGGGATGTAAAGTGTATAAGTGGATGTCGGTTAATGGTAAATGCCATTGACTCGCGATTAAAAATGCACGATGACCATTTTTGTAATACTTAATATTAGAAAAAGCATAACGGCTAAACAGTAATTGATCGCTATAAACTTGTTGATGCACATTTTCACCACGAATAAAATAGGGGTAATAAGGACTTAACTTTTCGATAATTTGTTGTTTTGAGTGCTGACTCACGCCTTGCAGGGCTATTAAGTGGTATTGCTTAGCAATAAGGTGCTCTATCAATTCACTGAGTTCATGCTCCTTTTCGCTATACTTGATGTTGAATTGGAAAAAAGTAACTGAGTCACTACATGCTAGGTTAGTTAGACTGATGGTATTATTTAAAAATATTACCAAAATAAAGTTAACTAAAAAACCACTTAAGTAATAACTTAAACTATGCAGGTATGAGAAAAAGTTACTTAGTATTAACATCAAGAAACTAAAAATAACTAATATAATGAGGGGACTTGATAAGATATTTTCTAACCACCAAGGCGAGTGAATAGGCCTTAACAACAACCAAATTAGACTTGGCATTAATATTAGTATTAGCCCTACGATTAACCTCATTTCCATCGTTTTTACCACCTCATAAAAATAATATTATCTATCATCATTTGATTCTAGCTCAAAAAATAGAAGCTTACTGATTACCACTACCCATCTCTCTGTCATTTCGAATTTGCTTTGCAAAGCTCTCGCACTTTGTGCAATTTGCGAATAATAATTCATTTTTTAGATATCGCGCCACTTATACCCAAGCGACTTGAAGATGCTAGTTTCAGGATGCCTGAACTTAATATGATCAAGGCGTCTCTTTTTATTAATGGTTATTCCCTTAAAAAAGGAGACAACGAAGTGCATGCTTAGTTCAGACATCCCAGCAGGGCTGGTTTAAAAACGATTTATGCCGCGTTATTGATTTCGATAATGGAACAACCATTTTCTTCAATCAAAGCCTTGCGTAAATACGTTTTTAATTCCAGCTGAATCCTGCATCTTCATATTGCTTGGGTATACCCCCTACTAATTTCTTTTTTAACTGGCCTAGATTATGCAATTTCAACGTATAAGACGTTTAGCAGGGGTTTATCATGACAACAGAAAATCTAAAAATAGTATTATTGCTTGATAGTCGAGATTATGGTGGCATCGAAACGCATGTAGCTAATCTTGCTAAAGGCCTTCATAAATCAGGTCATAGCGTGCAAATTATTTTATTGAATAACTATGGAGAACATCCTGTTTTTGAGTCAGAGGAATTCCTTCGCTCAATACTAATAAAATTAGATGGTAGTATTAATGCGCTATATAAATTATTAAAAAACTCAAAGGTGAGTCTTGTTCACACCCATGGCTATAAAGCCGGAATTATTGGTCGAATTAGCTGTAAGTTAACCCACAAAGCGGTAGTTTCCACCTTTCACTCTGGTGAAAAAGGCAATATTAAAATTAGATTATATTCATGGTTTGACCGTATAACAGCCCATTTTTATCCCTGTATCTGTGTATCTAAACAAATCAAAAAATCAGTAAATTCAACCGCTGAGGTAATTCAAAACTTTGTTGAGTTACCTGCTAAGTCATTTAAAACTACCATACCCGCAACTCAAGTAGCCTTTGTCGGACGCTTAAGTTATGAGAAGGGTCCCGATGTATTTATCCGTTTAGCTAAACAATTACCACAGTACACTTTTTCAATATATGGCGATGGACCTATGCTAGATGAGATAAGTGCTACTGCGTCTGATAACGTGGAATTAGCGGGACATGTAACATCAATGATCCCACATTGGCCCAAGATAAGCCTGTTATGTATTACCAGTAGAGAAGAGGGTTTACCACTCGTAGCGATTGAAGCACTCGTTAGAGGAATTCCTGTTATTAGTTTTGATATTGGTGGAATTTCATCTGTGGTTATCAATGATCTTAGTGGCTGGTTAATCGCACCATTTAACGAAAAGTCTTTTATTGAATCAATTAAACAGGGTCAGACATTATCAAAGACACAAAGAAGTAAAATGTCCTTGTTTAGTTATTTACACATTAGAAATAACTTTTCTTGTAACACCGTTATTCCTCAGATATTTAATGTTTACCAAAAAGCATTAATAAGGGGGCCACATGCTAAGTAGTAGATATAAAAATCTATTAAACCAATCGGCCCTTTATGGTTTAAGCATATTTCTGATGAAGGGTATTTCTTTGGTAATGCTACCTATATACACCAGCTACTTAATGCCATCAGACTACGGTCGATTAGAGGTTTTGGTGGTATTTTCTAATATTGTATCCATCGTTTTAGGCTTTGGTTTAGTCGAAGCATTATATCGGTTTGTCGGTTTAGCTAATGGTATTGAACAAAAACAACGCCATGCAGCCGAATGTTTATTAGTCGCCGGCGTAATAGCACTTATTTCTTATGCGATTTTCCATTTCTATTCTAAAGCGTTACTGCCTTTTTTACCGGGAGATATTACAGAAAATGAGCTTTATTTACTTGGCGTAGCATTATCTTTTGGTGGATTAATAAATATTCCATTAGCCTGGTTACGCATTACTGAACGAGCTGGATTATTTTTCACTATTACGATGTTAAAAGTAGTACTACAAGTGTCACTTACTTTTTATTGGCTGATCAATGGATGGGGAATCACCAGTATTTTAGCCGCTGGCGCTGTCTCTTCAGTCATTGTTGCAATAATCTTATGTATTATTCAATTAAAAGAAACAAGGATAAGTTTTTCTATAAACCACCTTAAATGCATCGTCACTTATGCAGGTCCTATTTTTATTGGTGGTGCGGCGACATTTACTTTATCTGGCATGGACAGGTGGCTACTCGCTGATTATTTTGGTGCCACCCAAATTGCTGCCTATGCCATCGCAATCAAGTTCGCCTTAGTCCCTGCTCTGCTTATTCAACCCTTTACACTTTGGTGGTTTCCTAAACGTTTTTCGGTGCTTAAAGAATATGACGGTAAAAATATCAATGCACATTTTGCTGTTGTTGGCGCCATCATTTCAGTACTTATATGCGGAGTCCTCGGCCTACTAGGACCGTTACTTATTCAGCATTTAACACCTGTCGCTTACCATGGCGCAATTGTTATTCTACCTTGGTTATTGCTTTGCACCTTATTAAAGATGTTATCTGACCTATTAAATCTGGGTTGTTTCGTAGAAAAAAGCTCAAAAGTACAGATGAATATTAATTTAGTAGCCAGTGCCGTTGGTGGATTGTTACTGATACTTTTAGTACCACTATTTAGCGTCAATGGCGCATTAATAGCGCTTATTGTTGCAGGGTTCACCCGACTAGTACTTTTCTATTATTTCAGTCAAAAGAAGATCTACTTGCCGTACAAGTTTGGTTATTTATATCCGGCAATTAGCGCTGCTGTTGTCGCCACCTGGTTTGGGCAAGTGAGCTAAGCATGACTTCTTCTCCTTTAACAATGACATGCATGATGCTGATATTAATGCTAACGACATTTGCATTATACTTTTTCCCTCATCCTTTAATTCTCATTGTTATAGGATTCATTCCCTTTGCTCTTTGGGGTGTGGTTAATTTCTCGTTTTATATTGTGTTAGCCTTTGTCGTTTTTTCGTTTTTCCGTATACATGAAGTATTTCCATTTCTAGAGCCATTAAAATTACCGCTATTATTAGCGTTAGCAGCAATATTTATTATTTTTTTACGGGCTACCATCAGTAAAAACCTTCACCCTTACTGGTGCCCACAATTCACCTATTTATTTCTATTTTTTATACTAGTTACCATTGCTATCCCTTTTGCTAGCAATGTCGCCGTAGCAGTAAAGTCTTGGTCAGGAACTTACAGTAAAATTATATTAATGACTTTTATCATTGCTTGGATGATGCGTAAAGAAATCCACTTTATTACCGCGAGTAGGGTATTTATCTTTGCTGGTGCTTGTGTTGGCTTGGTTGCCTTATTTAACAAGTTCAACAATATTGGTTTAGTTGAAGGTACTCGAGTCACCATAGGTCGAAACATAGGGTCTTTACTTGGCGATCCAAATGATTTAGCGCTGGTACTTTTGTATCCCATGGCCTTTTCTATAGCCACTTTTCTAGAGAAATCACTTTCAAAATTTGAACGACTTTTTAGCTTTACTACGTTTTGTATTCTACTTTATGCAATATTGGCGACTCAAAGCCGAGGCGGTTTATTAGGATTTTTAGCGGTAGTAAGCCTATTTGCCTATAACAGGGTAAAATCCAAAGTTTTATTATTTTCTGGTGGTGCAATTTCTGTAATGATTTTATTTATTGTTGCGGGCATCAGTGAACGATCTTCAGGTGGCGCTGCTGAAGAAGGCATAGACGAATCTGCAATGGGTCGATTATATGCATGGGAAGCCGCATGGAATATGGCACTCGATAATCCCATCATAGGTGTAGGTATTAGTAATTTTTATTACAATTATTTTGAATATAGCCCACATTGGGATGGAATGAATCATGCTGTTCATTCTACTTGGTTTGGTGTATTGGCTGAATCTGGTTTCGTTGGCCTTACCTTATTCGTTTCTTTAATTGTCAGCACTTTACTGATGTCTTTAAAAATGTTGAAAACTGTCAACGACGAACACCATACCCCAGGAATACGTGTCGCACTTAATGCCGCTCCAGCCGGCATTATTGGCTTTATAATTTCAGGCACATTTTTGACCCAAGGCTTTATTTGGGCAATATATTTACAAGTGGCTTTAGTTATTGCGTTAAACCGTTACTTGAATTCAAAAAAGGGCGTCAACGCCACAGAAAAACAATAAAAAATGACACTGATCTATAGCCTATTTATTAGTAAACAGGAGAGCTAAAATGTCTGAATATATTTCACAAGATAAAGTACTCAAAACACAAATTTTATATGTTCACTACGGTGAGAACTGGATTAGAGGCAGTGAAGTTGTGCTATTAGACTTACTAAAATCAGCAAAAGAAAATAATTACACTCCAGTACTTTGGTGTAATAGTGACGTTTTAGCCAAAGAAGCAACTGATTTAGGCGTTGAGGTTATTAAAGATAATTTTGTTTGCCTAGGTTACTGGACTTTACCTCGATGGAATTTTTTACAATTTTTTAAGTTACTACTTAAAGCAAAAAAAATAATAAAAATGTACAAAATTTCTTTAGTGCATTGTAATAATGGCGCGCCCTGCCAATGGATGGTCCCTATTTGTAAATTTAGCGGTACTCCATTATTACTGCATTTACATGCGCGTTATATGTACAGAGACAGGTTAACCTTATTGTTTCACGGCGCAGATAGCATTATAGGTGTCAGCCAATCAGTCACTAAAATTTTTAAGCACAATGAATTTAGCAATCAGCAAGTAGATGTTATTTATAATGGTGTTGATCCAAAACGAGTATTATGCCCCACGCCTCGAAATATAAGAGCAGAGCTGTCTGCAACAAAGGCTGATTTTGTCATCTTGTATATGGGCTCATTAATCCCTAGAAAATTAGTGCATCAATTGCTGTATGCGGTAGATAAATTAAAAAATGACTATCAAATTAAACTGGCTATTGTTGGCTCGGGTGGTGAAAAGAACAAGCTAACGCAGCTTATTGATGAACTAAGTTTACATAGTCAAATTAAATTACTTTCAGCTAGTGATAATGTCGCAGAAATTTACTCAAGCAATGCTGATTGTTTTATTTCAGTCCCCTCTGAAGAAGTTTTTGGCCTAACACTGGCCGAAGCGAGTATTGCCAAACTCCCTATAATCACCAGCAATATCAATGGCATAGATGAAATATATACTGACAATAAAAATGCCCTTTTAGTATCTCCTAACAATACTAATGCACTTATTAACGCAATAAAGTCCTTGATAGAAAAACCTCTACTAAGAAAAAAGTTAGCTGAAAATGCACAAGAACATATTGTAAAAAATTTCTCTTCAGACCAGCAATTTATGGCTTTCAATCTTGCTTATCAAACTTTATTAAAAGGTAAAACCAAGCACAGTGTTATCACATGCATCATCTTACACATAAAAATATTACTAAAAGCACTTTTGACTAAAGCCCTAGTTACCCCGTTCAATAGAGCCTATAAACACCTTATACTGAAGTTTTCATGGAGAAATAGTCATGATTAAACGCGTACTGATATATGATCCTGTGCCTTATAAAGGCGGCTCTAAACAAGTGATGAAAAACATCATTGCTGAATTACCCAGTAATATAGAAGTATGGGTTATTTCAAACGATAAAGGCTCATGGGCTGATATCAGCAATAATAATCTGCACTATGTGCCCTTATTATCTCCTCGTTGGTTACAGAGTAAAACAACCGGAATATTGTATTTTATAAAACATTTTGTCTATTTACTTTCCTTGATAGCTAACATGATAATACTGAAGAGGTTTACAAAAATCATTGGTTTTTCTGGACCAAATGTCGATTTTTCGCTTTACCTGCTAACCGAGTTAATCAATATAGATATTATTCAATTAATCCAGGGAAACATAGCTAAATCCAAAGTATCTGGGTTTGCTTTAACAAGAGCAAAACAGGTATTTTACCTACCATCTACCCATGCATCTATTTTATATGCATTAAAATCCTACCGTAAGAATTCCCCCCCAAATAGCAGTAACAACATCGCAAACAAAAAGTTTAAACCTTTTGTTAATGGTATTGATTGCTCAACAATAAAAGCCAAAACAAAAAATAGTAAAATTGGCTTTATATGGGCTGCTTCGTTACTAAAGTGGAAGCGTGTAGAATTATTTATAGCTGCTATGACCAAGCTAAATAGTCATTCTAAGGAGAGGGATAAATATTTTGCGAGTGTTTGTTATATTGAACCGACAACTGATGCCTATATCGACTTAAATAGCTTCAACAAGGTGAATAATATTCATTGGTATTCGGACCCAAAAAATTTAAATGACATTAGAGCAGAATCATCGGTATTCATTTCTACTTCCGAAAATGAGCCTTTTGGCCTGTCTATTTTAGAAGCAATGGCTGCTGGACTTGCCATCGTGATTCCCGCGGATAATGCTTATTGGGATCAGCAACTAACAGATGGGGTCAACTGTATAAAATATGCTCCTAATAACACGAAAAGCTTAACTAAAGCACTAACAAGGTTAATTGAAGATCCCACTTTTTTATTACAAATTTCTCAGCAAGCTAAATATTCATCACAGAAATATTGCAATTTACGCTGTTACTCTCAGATTCTTAAATGCATTCCTAATTAGCAAAATCCATTTTGCAAATTGCAAAGTGAAAACACAGAAAACACACTATACCATTGATTATTATCGAAATAAATTTATGGCTTGGTAAATGCAGGAGTGAAGGTGAAGTAAGTTAATCATTTAAGAGGTATTTGTTATGTGTGGAATTATCGGAGCAGTGACAAAATCAGCAATAGAACCTGTATTAGAAGGTTTAGGTAGACTTGAGTATCGTGGTTATGACTCATCTGGCATTTCAATACTTTCTAATAATGAAATTCAAACGATAAAAGCAGAGGGTAAGCTTAGTAAACTCAAACAACGATTATCCGTGCAACCTATCGATGGTGACTGTTGCATTGGACATACCCGCTGGGCAACCCATGGTAGAGCTAATGTAACCAATGCTCATCCTCATCAATGTGGCCAAGTATCCGTAGTACATAATGGTATTATCGAAAATTACCTAAATCTAAAACAACAATTAATACAATGGGGCCATCACTTTAATAGTTCAACGGATAGTGAAGTAATCCCACACTTGATAAATCACTATTTAGCTCAAAAAATGCGCCAAGAAGAGGCTATTGAGAAAGCTATCAGCCAATTAAAAGGTAGCTATGCTCTAGGCATACTAATAAATGGCGCTAGCAATAACCTCTACGCAATAAAGCAAGATAGTCCATTAGTTATTTCACAGGGAAATAGTGGGGCTTATATGGCTTCAGATGCCATGGCGTTAGGTGCTGATAGCGGTAAAGTATATTATCCAAAAGATAATGAATTAATAAAACTAAATGCTAATGAAATAAAAAGTTGTAGTCGCTCTATTAATAAAAAAATTCACTTTATTAATAACAAGCAATGCACAAAAATAGTGTCAAAAGGAGATCACAGCTCTTTCATGGAAAAAGAAATATTTGAGCAAGTTGATCTGCTTAAAAGGCTATCTGTTAATAACCATACTAGCGAATATTCAATCATTAACTTTAAAGACTTAAACAAGATTACCATTATTGCTTGCGGCACTTCATATTATGCAGCCTCAGTAGCAAAATCTTGGTTTGAAAAGTATGCCAACATCTCTGTCGAAATAGATATAGCCTCAGAGTATCGTTACCGATCGCCTATTGTCATGGATAATGAGTTAGCCATTTTTGTTTCTCAATCAGGAGAAACAGCAGATACGCTAGCCGCATTACGCTATGCGAAAAGTAAAAAAGCTCAAACACTCGCCTTAGTCAACGTTGTAAATAGTAGCATCGCCCGAGAGTCAAATTTTACCTTCGAAATTTACGCAGGTCCGGAAATTGGTGTTGCCTCGACTAAGGCGTTTACTTGTCAATTAGCTATATTTTACAAAATGGCCCTTGAGGCAGCAAAACAAAGAAGCTTTTTAAAAGAGACTGAATTAGCCGATTTATCGAACAACTTTGTCCAATTGCCTTATATCATGGAGAAAATATTACAGCGCTGTAGTGCTATGAAAAAGATGGCCAAAAAGCTATCTAACTATAAAAACATACTCTTTCTTGGTCGTGGCATGCTAACCCCTATTGCACAAGAAGGTGCGTTAAAACTAAAAGAGATTAGTTATATTCATGCCGAAGCTTATGCTGCAGGAGAATTAAAACATGGACCCATAGCCCTGCTTGATGAGCAGATGCCGGTACTGGTTATTGCACCTAAAAATACCCTGACAGATAAACTACTTTCAAATATTAAAGAAGTACAGGCACGAAATGCACCACTGTTTATTATTGGCGATAAAAGTATTAAGGAGCATATTAACCTACAAGATGATGAGTTCTTTGAATTGCCTCTAATACCTGAGTCTATTCTCCCTGTAATCAGCGTTATCCCCATGCAATTATTGGCATTGTATAGTGCTCAGACCTTAGGGAAAAATGTTGACCAACCAAGAAATTTAGCTAAATCGGTGACAGTAGAATGAGTACCTTTAATATAGATCACGCTAAGCAGTGGGCTAAAACAAGTGACAGTTTGTTTGCCCAACTGATTAAAACACTATGGTTTAAAATTAAAACTATAGAGATGCCGAACATCCCCTTTGTGTTTAAGTTACTTTATCTAGCTCATATAGTCTTAAAGCAAACTATTGCCGATGTATTGCGCATTCTCTATTACACACCTTTATTTAAATCTAGGCTTAGAAACAATCCCAAACAGCTTTACTTATATGGTGGCTTACCCGTAGTTATCGGCAGCCTAGACATTGTTATGGGTGATAAAGTTAGGTTAGCGGCTATGACAACAATCAGTGGCCGTGCTGTCGGACAACACATCCCGCAGTTAGTCATTGGTGATAATGTTGGTATTGGCTGGCGAACTTCAATCTCTGTAGGTAAGAGCATTAGCATAGGTAATAATGTCCGCATTGCTGGGGATTGTTATTTAGCTGGTTATCCCGGACATCCTGTTAATGCCAAGTTACGCGCTTTAGGTAAACCCGATGAAGATTCACAGGTTGGTAATATTATTTTAGAAGACGATGTTTGGTTAGCCACAGGGGTAAAAGTAATGCCAGGTGTAACCATTGGTTGCGGCACTATCGTAGCAGCAGGTAGTGTTGTCACTAAGGATTTACCCAGCTTTGTATTAGCAGCAGGTGTACCCGCAAAAATTATAAAGTCAATTGAAGGGGAAGACCATGATCAATTTTGAAGCTTCAGTATCAACAAACAAAAATAGACCGCTTATTGTTTTTGGGGAGGACTGGGAAGCGCATCCGAGTTCAACTCAGCATATAGTAAAAATACTAGGACAGAATAGACCTGTTATTTGGCTGAATTCTATTGGTCTAAGAAAACCAAGGCTAACGCGACATGACTTGCTAAGACTCTATAATAAGGTAAAGTCTTCCCTTTATAGCTACAATAAAAATGATATCACTGAGCCGGAAAATAGTAATTTCATCATAATTACCCCTTTAGTGATCCCCTGTGCAAGTAACTGGTTTACTTTAAAATTAAGCAAGATAATTTTAAAGTGGCAACTTAAAGTAGCTAGCGAGAAATTCAATTTTTCAGATCCCATTATCTGGACATCTTTACCTACTTCGGTTGACTATTTAGAATTATTTCATAATGCTCCTTGCGTATATTATTGCGGCGATGACTTTAATAGCCTAGCTGGTGTTGACCATCAATTTGTATCACAAAAGGAAAAAGAGTTAATTGAAAAATCTAGCTATATTTTTACCGCAAGTGAAAAGTTACTCGATAAGTTTCCAAGTGACAAAGCGGTTAATATTCCACATGGAGTCAATTTTTCACTTTTTAGTCAAAAGGTAAAAAACACTCCTATTGATTTACCACTAGGTAGACCTATCGCTGGATTTTACGGCAGTATTTCAACCTGGTTAGATCAAGAGTTATTAGTGAATACAATTAAGGCATTACCTCATTGGCGATTTGTTTTTATTGGTAAAATTGATTGTGATGTTGATAAGTTACAACGGTTTTCCAATGTCTACTTTTTAGGAGCTAAACCTCACACTGACTTGCCTAAGTACATACAAAATTGGAATGTTGCTATCCTGCCCTTTGTCAATAATAAACAAATTCAAATGTGTAATCCTCTTAAATTAAGAGAATACTTAGCTAGCGGTACACCAATAGTTACAACAGATTTTAATGCCTTAAATGGATATCGAAAATACTTGCAAATAGCTGACTCCGACAATCCCTTTTATCAAGCAATCCTATTTGCTGATGCCGAAATAGTGCCTGCGGTTGATTTTGAAAAACTTGATAATATAGATGACTTGCTTGCTATTACTAACATTAAGCAGTCGAGAAAAGAGGCGGTCATCGATGAATCATGGGAGAGTAGGGCATTAGATGTCCAGCGCTATCTACTGACGTGTTAGCAAAAAGCGTATCAACGAGCAGAAGTCCTTCTGGCTCTCATGTTGATACTCGTTACATTTCATAGTGTTAATTAATGGGTATGTAGACTGAAAAGCAGCTGCCCTTGCCTAGCTCGGATCTAACTGTTATTTTCCCATCATGTTGTTCGATTATTTGGTGACTAATAGATAGGCCTAAACCCGTGCCTTCACCGACAGGTTTACTGGTATAAAAAGGAGTAAATATTTGTGCAATATCATCAGAATCAATACCTGTGCCAGTATCTTCAATTTCAATAACAATATAACTTTCATCAATAAAAGTCCTGACAAATATATCGCCCTTACCGGTTATGGACTGCCCAGCATTTATCAGTAAATTCATGAATACTTGGTTCAGTTTACCCGGGAATGCATGCACTTGGGGTAAAGGCTGTAAATCCACATGCACTTTGCAACAGTACTTTAACTCATTATGAACCATATTAAGGGTGGCGCTCAAGCCTTCATTAATATCTATCAGTGCTTTTTCCGGCTGGTCAATTCGAGCAAAGGTTTTTAAATTTTTGACTATTTCAGTAACGCGGTCTACACCTGAAATACTACTTTTTATCAGTGGTGGTGAGTCTTTAAAGAGGAATTCAAGTTCATATTTTTTTGCTAGCTTCTTATGATTTGCTTTTTCTTCGTCACTGGCAAGTGTTTCGTTAAATTCATGATAATACTTTTCGATATCCGAAAAATAATCTTCTAACACCTCTAAGTTACTACGAATAAAACCAATTGGGTTATTGATTTCATGGGCTACACCTGCAGCAAGAACGCCAATACTGGCCATTTTTTCAGATTGAACTAATTGGGATTCACTCTGTTTTAGTTCCTCATTAGTATTTGATATTTGTTCGTAACTTTGTTTTAACGCTTGTTCCCTTTTGGCTACTTTTTCACCCATGTGATTAAACTGCTTAAATAAACTGGCAAACTCACTAAACCTTAAGTCTTCTTGAAGCGACTTGTGTTCAGTACCTTTTTCAAGACTAGAGGTTAATTGAGAAAGCGCGAGGATGGGCTTAACAAAATAGCGATAACCATAAAAATATGCCAGCAACGTTGTGAATACAATAGCGAGAATAATGTAAGTAGCCAATTGGATAACCAAATTAGATAAGGCATCATTCCTACTTTCTTCATCTACCGTAAAGTTAAAACTAACCCCTACATCTTGCCATTCTATACTCTGCTTAGCGCCTATTACCAGTTTACCAAAAGTTGCAATGGTTTGCCCCTCCTTCACCACTTCAATCATTAAACCATCAAGTATCTCAGTATCAATTTGACCTGAATGAATGGTATCTAAAGGTATGTTAGCGACTAAAACACCTTCAACTTGCTGGTTATATAGTACAGGGAACGCTATACACCAAAAATATTGGCCCTCAATATTCAATATTTGAATAGAGCTACTGTCTTTTTTATTGAGTAACTCATCCAACCAAGGAAATTTTTTGTAGTTTATAGCGGTATCTAAGGTGGAGTGTAAAGTTGTGCCCTCAAAATCAAGCAGGGTTTCATCATATTTTTTACCCAACAATGTTAAGCCTGCCATATAATCTTTTATTTTTCCCAAGTTTCTTTGAGGTTGCATTAAGGCTTGAACAAAAACTGCCCCTTGGGATTGCTCTTTCAATAAAATAAAATGATGATTAATAAGTACACGATAATTATTATTTAAGGTATTAATTTCTCTTTTGGCTATTTTTTCATATTCAGTGTTCACCAACTCAACAACATGATTATTCACCAAACCCGTAATAATCACCGCTAAACCAACACAACTAATAAAAACAAACCTTGCTAGAGCAAAAGATACTGTCGTTTTAATCATCTATATCACTCAATCATTTAAAAATATTAACTTCATATACTCTTTCTACTTAAGTAAAACAACTTCATCTTTAGTGTTATATCTTCCCATTGAATAATCAGTAATAGTTAATGCTTCATGGGCATTAAGATTCTGCTTACTAAATGGGGAAAATGGTTGTTTATACGTTTTCAATAAACCTTGAACTGGGGTAACTAAGTGTTCTAATGCATGATGAAGTAGAACTTTGTCTTGATCTTTATTACCCGTTAACTCAATTTGCCCAATAGCAGCAATGACAATTTTAGTAAGATCATAAGCATGAATAAAACCGGTTTGTGCTTTAATATCACCTTTATTATTTACACCTTCATTTGATTTAATAGCCAAGGCTAATACACTTTCAGCAAACGATGATAAATTATCATTAACAAATGAGAAATTAGTTTGGATAAACTGTAAATCAATTTGTTCACGCTGAGAGAAGGGAACTTTTTGGGTAAAGTCTCCGCCCGTTATTCCCCAATGACTTCTGATTGGTAAGTGTATATTTGGGGGTAATTCAGCCATAGCATTGATAAAAGTAATGCCCTCTACCGAATTGCCAACAAAAAAGATCACATCTGCACCACTAGCTTTAATATCTCGCAGTAATACTTTAGCGTGATTATTGCCTGTGCCCCAGTTAAACCAAGATAAACCAACAGGTTTTATTGATGACTCTTGTAGCGCTTGGGTCATTGTTTTTTCATTAGAGCGGCCCCACCCCGTATCTTCTAATAATAAGTAAGGTTTTCTAAAGCCTTGTGCAATCGCTTTCTTACTTATAAAACTGCCGGCATTACTATCATCAATAGATAAGCGAAAAATCCAGTTTTGTGTTGTAGTGCTACGCGTAATAGGACCTGCTGCAGCCCAGGGATCTAAGAGCAGAATTTTATTGTCATTAATAAAAGATTTATTCGCTAATAAAGGGGGGGAATGAAGCCCAGAAAACACCATTAAAGCTTGTTCATCTACAAGAAAATTCTCTAAATTACGTCGACTGCGTAATGAATTAGCTCTATGGTCTTTTATAACAAGCTCAAACTCAATGCCTTGCATCTTGTTATTAACTTCAGCTAGTGCGGTTGTTATACCTTGCTGTATAGCTAAGCTCGACGTGGTCGCACCACTAAAGTCAGCATCTAAGTAAATAGTATACTTTTGCTGTGCAAATGCATTTGAAGTGTAAGTAGTGATAAAAACAAGAGAAGTAAATAATAAAAGCTTAAACAACAACCTTATAACGAACATAAAACATCCTTTTAACAGTTAATGACATACTTTTTATTTATTATAGCTAAGTTATTACTTTATCTAGTTAAAATTAAGTATTATTTAATGTGTATATTGTGGAGTAGCATAATAATAGAGGCTAGTGTTACTTTGTTAGTGCCTAAGTATAGCCAATAATGAGATAACTCATATTGTTCTTATAGCAGGGATGGTTACTAGCAAGGGGGTTGGGCAAGCTGAGATTATCAAAAATATAAATTTCAATAGTCATTAAGGTTTTGCTCTATTGTTTAAGAGGCACTCTTAATACGTGCATGAAATCTTGATAAAGTTAAATTGGAAACCTAGGTAAATAACTTAGACCCTGCAACAAAACCTGTTACAGGGTCAGGCTCGACTAGATATTTACAAATGTCCTCAAAAAATCATCACGATTAGTTGTTTGATAGGCTTTACAATACTGTTAACTTCATTGTCATTAACCTTACTTTTCATCCTTAAATTTTAGTTTAAATTAGACCATTGCCAATAATTCTTTTGCTTTAGTTTCAGTGTCTTGTGTTACCGTATTAGACATATCAACAACATTACTAATACTATTTTCAACTTGTTGAGAAACGCTTGAAATACTTTCAGTATTTTGAGCAACTTCTGCAGTAGTCATACTTTGCTCTTCAGCCGTAGCAGCTATCGCTTGAACTTGTTCAACAACATTATCCACACTCGTAATGATATTACCTAAAGCAGATGCTGCATCATTAGTCATTTCAACGCCATGCTCAACCTTCACACTACCTTCAGCCATTATACTTACTGCATTTTCAGTTTCTCGCCTCATTGACTCAATAGCTCCTTCTACTTCACTGGTCGCCTCAGTTGTTCTACTCGCTAATTGACGAACTTCATCAGCGACAACCGCAAAGCCTCGACCTTGCTCTCCAGCTCTTGCCGCTTCAATTGCTGCATTTAATGCAAGCAAGTTGGTTTGATCTGCAATACCTTTAATGACACTTAGAATATCTTCTATCTCTTTATTTTGCTGACTTAGCGATGTTATAGCTACTGAGCTATCGTCGAAAGCATCTTTAATTAGCACCATTTGAGCAAGCGTATTTTGAACAATACTATCACCTGATTTGGCTAATTCTAATGCTTTAGTTGAGCTATCAGAAGCATTAACACAATTGTTCGCAACCTCAAAAGACGAATTTGAAAGCTCTTCTACAGCGGCTGAAATTTGCTCAATTTGGGCTGTTTGTTCATTTATACCTGAAGCCATTTCTTGGTTTGCCACTAAAATTTTGTTCGTACCTTTAGACGCTTCTACCATAGAGCCTGCAGTTTTTTGTACTAAATCAGCAAGTGATAAAGACATTTGATTTATAGCAGAGGTTAAATCGCTAAGTTCATCTTTCCCCTTAACGGTTAAAGGTTCACCAGTCATATCACCATCAGCAATATCTTTTGCTCTTGTTAATATACCCCCTAAACGCATGAGTAAATCACGACTAAACATCACTGAACAGACAACACCTAGAATTAGGGAAGTTAACGTGAGAAATATCAAGGTTGATTTTAATTTTTGCACAAGACTATGTGCTTCAGTTATATCATTACTAAGAAGTTGATCTTGAGATACTTTCATTTCACTTAATAAGGACAATATTTTACTGGCCCTTGGTGCTGCTTTAGTTCCTAACCAATAATTAGCTTTATTCCAATCTTCTCCACTACGTAAATTAAACATTTGTGCAGGAAGGTTTTTAAATTCATTACGAACAAATATAAATTCATCCCATGATTTTTGTTGGCTCATTGTAAAAAGCAAAGATTGGTTTTCGGTAATAGCATTAACACTATTTTCATTCACCTGCCATTTAGCTTCAAAATTGGTCTTAAAAACATCATCTCCTGACAACAAATAAGCTCTAATATTGGCAAGCCCTATTGCAAAAGAGCCTCTGGTATCAGCTAAATTTTTAAGCAGTGATTTACGTGCACTTGTTGCTTTTAATTTACTTTCTTCATCAATAATAGCGGTAATATGAGCTAACATTTGTGAAGCTCTCGGGGCAGCATCGGTTAATAACAAATGATAAGACTCAATGTTGGCATCCGTATGAGAAATGTCTTCAATTTCTTGTTGGGCAATTTTAAATACTGCAAGCTCTGATTTTATATCTTGGAGACGTTTAACATTAGCGGGTACGGTCCAGTTTTTTGCAAGTACATCATATTCATCAATGGCACTGTCGATACGTTTCCAAGCGGATTGTCGCGTACTTTGCATTGCTTTAGCTTTCTTTGGGTTATTACCCAAAATCATATAGCCACGTAAGCTTGCTAACGATTCATTTATTCCATTAATCACATCTTTGCCCAGTAAAACTGTTTTCATTCTCAGGTTAACAACTTTATCTTGGATGTTCTCATTATCAATAATAAGCGAATATGTAATGCTGGCAGAAATGGTCATGAGTAATAAAATGATACCAAATGAAAGTCCTAATTTTTTACCTATTGTTAATGTCAAAAGCTTTATCCTTAAAGTAAATATGGCTATAAGCATGAACTATAGATAAAGATTCATATAAACAATACTTGTCGCTATAAAAAATAACTATCAGTTGATTTAGATCAAATCTAATCGATGTAAAGTTCAATAGGTTGGTTTTGTTGCTAGAAACAGTCTACGTGTAGAAAGAGCGTGATATTGTGAAATTGATTATTTTCAATATAGATAAAATCAACAGTTTTTCTATAACAGATTGATTCAATGTGGGTGTTGAAGCGGCTAACTAGACTCGAACTCGTGACATTCACGTAACTAGAGATTTGTCAGATGTACTCTCTTGGTCCTGAGGTACGTTGCTAATATCAAAAAACTGACATTCTTTACTCCTGAGATGTTTACATATATTACTTCTATATAATTTATTCCCATTTTATTGGTAATTTTATTGTTAAAGAAGAACCTTCATTTACTTTAGAATTTATTTCAATTATGCCGCCGTGCTCTTCAATAATGCCAAAAGATATAGCCATTCCTAAACCTGTTCCACTCCCCACATCTTTAGTGGTAAAAAAAGGATCAAATACTTTTTTAAGTGTTTCTTCATGCATACCACAGCCATTATCGCTAAACTCAATATAGACATAATTATTTTTTTCAAATAGTGAAATGTTAATTTTGCCTATTAACTGACTATCGTCTTGCTTTCTTGTTTCTATCGCTTGACTGGCATTGACAATAATATTCATAAACACTTGACTGAGTTTTGCAGGAAAAGCTTTAATTAAAGGGTCTGAGACTACATCTAGCTCTATATCAATATCATTAAATTGAATTTTTACTAAATGGGTTGTTGATCTAATAATAGCAGCTAAAGTTATTTTTTCTTGTTCTTCATCATCAAGCCTTGAAAATAAACGTAAATCTTGAACAATTGTTTTTATTCTATTGCTGCCTTCTGTTGCCGTATTAGTGAGATCAATTAATTTGGCAAATTTATCGTCAAAGGATTGTAATACTTTTTCATCAGCCTTATCACCACCTGCGAGCTCTTTCAAAAAAGCTTTAATTTGAGTTATTTCTTCTTTCATCATGTAAACCGCAGCATAGGTAAAGTTTACAGGATTATTAATTTCGTGAGCAACCCCTGCAGTAAGTGTACCTAAAGAAGACATTTTTTCTTGAATTACAATCGTTTTTTGTGCTTCTTCAGTTGCTGTTTTAGCATTGGCTAATTCAAGGTTAAGCTTAGCTAAACGTCGATTCCAAAAGATAACCGCTGTTAATATACCTAGGGCAATAATTAGAAATTGCCAAAATAATTTGTAATCAAAACCACTTTCATATTTGACTAAAAATTGTCTTGAAATACTTTCTCGAATTTTTTTCTTGTCAACAACCTTTAAAAGTTTAGAAAAAATACTTTGCAATAAAACATCGTCTTTTCTCGTTGCGAGAGCCCACTTATCATTAAATCGGTCAGGTAAAGAACCTGCTATTTTTAGATTTGACATCGCATACTGATTCATTGTATTTCCTAATTCTGTAATACCACTAATGAAAGCAAAAGCATGTTCTTTTTGTACTGCTTCTAAACCATCAATATTAAAATCAACTAGCTTTATTTTCATGGAAGGATATTCAGCTTTTATAAGATCTATTAGGTTATCTCCCTTTTTAATTACAAATACTTTATCAAGGTGGCTCTCAATATTGGTGATATAAGTTTGATGCATTAATGTTGCAATGACTCTTTCTTCTTGATGGATTGTTGGTGAAAATGCCATCGTTTTCATTCTTTCGACTGTTTCTGTCGCTTGGGGTAAAACATCGCACTTACCATTTGTTAATCCTATTAATGATTCACCCCAAGACATTTCAGTGACAGTTAGCTTCATTAGGCTAATTCCTGTGATTGCCATCATTATTTCATCCCATGCTTTACGATTCTCTGAATGGCATAAAATAATTTCTCTAGTGGCTAAAAGTTGCTTTTCTTCGTCAGTAAATTTGATGGTTTTATTTATCTGTGGTTGATTATCTTTCGTCAAAACCTTAGCAATTTCTGATTTGTCTGAGGATAATACGACTTTTGATAAAATACGATTAAGTAAAACATCTTCTTTTCTTGTTGCTATTGACAGGAGATCATCAAATTTGTCTCGTAATTGGCCATTAATTTTAAGGTTACTCTCCTTATCTTCATTGAGTAGGCTTTTGAGAGACCATTCAGCATCAATATAACCAAAAACTTTATTACTTTTTAAGAGTGTGACTGCATCTACAGAGGAATTTACTTCAACTAACTTAATTGTAGGATATTCTTTTTTGAGTGATTGAATTAATACATGCCCTTTAACAATGACAAAATCTTCACTTAAGTGATCTGATAAATCGCTTATCATTCCTTTATTTTTTTTGGTAGCTATGGCTTCTTTTATTCGTGTGTAGGCTGGAGTGAAGCTATATACCTTAAGCCTTTCAACTGTTGCTGTAGCATTAGTTAAAATGTCACATTTATTATCTTTTAGTGCATTTAATGCAACATTCCATGACATGAGTTCACTTAATTCAACTTTGATTCCTATATCACGAGTAATGAAGTCAAAAACTTTCACATCTCTTCCATCATAGCCTGTAATATTTTGTCGACAAAAGGTGAAAGGTGAATTTTTTGCGATATAAGCTTCTTCTTCTTTGGTTAATTTAAATTTTGAATCCTTTTCTGTTCCATCTTGAATAAACCATTTTTCTCTCAATCTAATGTATTCTTCTGCAGGCATTGAATTCATTGTTTTTTGTAAAATGTTTCTTAGAGTTTCGTTATCTTTATGTGTGGCTAAGCTTAAATTTTGATTAATAAGTTTTATATCATCAGCTACAGGAATAAGTTGTAAATTTGGAATGAACTTGTTTTTAATGTGATAATTTATAACGGCAGCTACTTCAAAATAGATATCAGCTTTAAGAGTTGTCAGTAATTTCAATGCTTCACTAACATTTTTTACTGAAATAAATGTAGAGTTTGGAAGTGCGTTTTTAATTGAGTCATTTATGGCGTAACCATCTATTAGTGCAATACGCATCCCAACTATATTTTTTTGATTTGCAATATCAATATTTTTATTATTTCTAATAACTGCAAAGGTTGGGATTTCAGCAAAGTCAGAAGTGAAATTAGCAAATTTTTGTCGCTGCTGTGTATTAATAATATTGAGCAATATTTCTAATTTTTTCTGCTTAAACAGAGTCACATATTCTGACCACATTTTATTTTCAATAAATTCAACTTTTATATTTAGCATTTCAGCTATCTTAGTGATCAGATCTATACTATATCCAGAAGGTTTACCTGCCACAGGATAATTAAAAGGAGGGTAATCTATGTCACTTTGAGCAGTGATAATCGGATGGGCTTTTAGATATTCTAATTCTTCCTTTGTTAGTAAGGCCAATAACTCTTTGTCGGTTTTTTTTTCAACATTAGATTCAAATAGAAACTTGTCGATATTTCTAATTTTATTGATTGTTTTGTTGGCAAACATGCTTTCTGAAATGGAAATTATTTGATTCTTTTGAATAGAGCCTATTGGGTATATATCCGATGACATCAGCTTTATTGATTCTTGAGCTTCATATTGAAGTGCTGCAATAGATTTATTCTGTTCATTGTATTTAGACTTAATTAACTGAATAATTTCCTCAGGATGTTTTATTGCGTATGCCCAGCCCTTGTTTACTGCGATGATAAAGTTTTTCACTAATTTAGAATTATTTTTAGCAAAATTTCCAGAGGTGAATAAGTTTAAATCTTGAGTAAATATGCCTAATTGATTAGGGGCATGCACTTTAAAATCTATATTCTGTTGTGCCAGTTGAAAAGGTTCATTAGTAGAAAAAGCTAAAATCCCACTGATTTTTTTGTTTTTAAATAACTCAATTGAGCTACCGTTTAATGTTGTGCTAATACTCAAAGGATCAATGTTATATAAATTTAACATTTCTCTGATACCGCCAGAATAAAGTAATTCACTTTTGCCATGAATAGTTTTATTTACAAGTTGTTTTATAGAGGTGATTTCGGGCTGTGTTATTAGTATAAGGGGACTGCGCTTGTAATAATTGGCTAATAGTTTCACATCTAAATTATTATGATAACCTTGAATGATACCAGATCCAGCAAGACCAAATTCAATCCCTTTACTTAAAACGTTTTGTATATAGTTATCATTATTATTATAAGTATTAAATTTAAGCCTGATGCCATATTCTCTAAAATATCCTTTTTCAATGGCTGCATAAAAGCCAGAAAATTCAAATTGATGTTTCCAATGAAGTTGTAATTTCACCTCAGTTAAAGGTAAGGGAGACTCCTCGCTAAAAGCAGGGGAAATGGATTTGAGGACAACGAAAGAGAGCACAAATATTATTGCTATAAAATGTCTTTGTCTATTTATTAAAATTTGCAAAAAACAACCTTTACAATAACACTTCATATTGGAGTATTTAATCTATTGCTTATAACGATGTAATTTTATAATTCCATAACAAATAGAATAGCTTAATTACAAGTTTATACCATGTTATCTTTTTTAATTGAGTATTATCCAAATGCATTGGCTATGTTTTACTTAAGTGTTGCTATACTGTAATTATAAGCAGTATGTCGATATTGGAGTAAATATATGTCTT
>CAJXYE010000025.1 GCA_913063325.1 uncultured Colwellia sp.
AAACAACTGCAATAACTAACCATAAAATAAGATTTTTCGCCATATCGCTCAACTTAATGACCTCTTGTGATATTTAATATATTCATTTGAATTAATCTATACTAGTCTATTGTGCCTAATTTACTACAATTCAAGTCTTGTCGCTATTTAACTTTAGTAGGTAGTAACAACTAGTTACATTAAAACAGCTAAAATATTTTTCTGCTATAAGATTAACTTCTAGCTGTATGCTTCAAAACAAAGGAAAAAGTACCCCATTGATGACTATCAAAAAGTACTTTTATCGCTTAAATTTATCCAGTCAACAATAGGATAATTTGTTAACCTTTGTAGCCTGTAGCGACTAGGTAAACTTCTCTAGAGCGAGCTCTAGATGAATCTGGCTTACGGGTTTTTACCGTTTTAAAGACCGCGCGTGTCGCTTTCATGTAATCTTCAAAGCCGGCACCTTGGAATACCTTGACGACAAACGCACCATTAGTCTTTAAGACTTGGCTACACATATCTAGCGCTAATTCGACTAAATACATACTACGCGCTGAGTCAGCACTTTCATTACCTGTCATATTTGCTGCCATATCAGACATAACAACATCAATGTTTTTTCCGTCAATACGGGTTAACAGCGCATCAAGTACGTCTTCTTCTCGAAAATCTCCTTCGAGGAAGTCAACTCCGACAATAGCGTCCATAGGCAAAATATCACAGGCAATAACTTGTCCTTTATCACCTACCACTTTAACGGCATATTCTGACCAACCACCGGGAGCAGCACCTAAATCGACAACTTTCATACCCGGTTTAATCAACCTATCTTTAATATTGATTTCTTCAAGTTTAAAAACTGCCCGTGATCGTAACCCCAAACGTTGCGCTTTTTTTACGTATTCATCATCAAAGTGTTCGTCTAGCCACTTCTGACTACTTGCCTTGTGTTTTTTACTTGCCATGTCTGTTTACTCAAAAAAGAACATAAATTATCGAAAGATTATAACACTGAGACTCGGTAAGTATTCACTTTCAACATAAAAAGCGAAAACAAAATAGGTAAATCCCCCCTATTAGTACCATTTATGACCCTTGATTATAAAATTAGTGTGATTGGTATTAGTAAAAGTTAGTAGATAAGGGTAAAATAGCGCCAATTCAAGGTAACTGATAACGAAATTTAGAAATGAGCTTAAACAAAAAACAAATTCAACATCTTAAAGGTGTAGCACACCCACTTAAACCAGTAGTTTTACTTGGTAACAATGGTTTAACTGAAGCCGTTGTAGCGGAGATAGATTACGCATTAAATCATCATGAACTAATCAAAGTAAAAATCCCAACTGATGACAGAGAAACAAAAGCGTTAATCGTTGAAGCAATCTGTCGTGAAACTAAGTCAGAAAAAGTACAAGTAATCGGTAAAACCTTAGTTATTTATCGTGAAAGTGCAGAAAAGAAGATTAGAATCCCTAAGGTTTAATTTTACTTTTCTTTTGCCAGCAATCGATAAAAATAAAAATGACAGCACTTGCTGTCATTTTTTATAACTATTGTTCTTTGAAACTTATACCAATTTCATTAAATTATTGCCCACTTGTGCGGGTTAAAATAATCCAAGCCTGCG
Organism: uncultured Colwellia sp.; assembly: GCA_913063325.1. Classification (GTDB taxonomy): domain Bacteria; phylum Pseudomonadota; class Gammaproteobacteria; order Enterobacterales; family Alteromonadaceae; genus Colwellia. The sequence continues at coordinate 1,616 of CAJXYE010000025.1, forward strand.
TTGCTCTCAATCCCAATAGCCAGCTATTGCTCAATCGAGCGCCTTGCCATGATTTATTTTCCCTAAGCACAACAAGATCACAAACTTAATGAAAATGGTATTACTTAGCACCAGGATCTGTTTCTTCAACAACTGTAATTACTTTTTGAGTCAATTTTATTCGCCCTGAATCTACCAACGCCTTTCTTAGTACATATTCAATTTGTGCATTAACGCTACGCAACTCGTCATCAGACCAACGCTGCATTGCTGCTAATACCTCAGGGTTAATCCTAAGTGGAAAGCTTTTTTTAGCTGCCACTGTTACCTCCAAAAATTTTGCCATTTCAAAACTCTAACAAGTGTACTCCCGACATCACACTTCGGGGGTGACCATCGCTAATTAGCTTACAGTTAATACAAGCTCCCAGTATTCACTACGGGTTGTGTACTCTTATCACTACAAAGTACCACTAATAAATTACTCACCATGGCAGCTTTTCGTTCTTCATCAAGTTCAACAATATCTTTGTCAGATAATTGCTTAAGCGCCATTTCAACCATACCGACAGCACCATCAACAATAAGTCTACGTGCTGAAATGATTGCAGAGGCTTGTTGTCTTTGCAGCATCGCATTGGCGATCTCGGGTGCATAAGCTAAGTGACTGATACGTGCTTCATGTACTCTAACACCTGCTTTTTCTAGTCGTTGTTGTATCTCTATCTTTAATGCTTCAGATACTTCTTTTGGGTGGCTACGTAATGCAACTTCATCGCCTTCATGTTGATCGTACGGGTAACTCGTCGCCATATTACGAAGTGCTGATTCGCTCTGAATATTCACGAAACTAATATAGTCATCCACTTCAAATACCGCCTCTGCCGTATCATCGACAGACCAAACAACCACTGTCGCTATTTCAATTGGATTGCCATGATTATCATTGACCTTCATTTGATTAGATTCAAAGTTACGAATTCTTAGCGAAATGTTTTTACGAATAAACAGTGGGATAGTCCAGCGTAAACCTCCCGCCTTGACGGTGCCTACGTATGTGCCAAAAAAAGTCATCACTTTTGCTTGGTTTGGCTGCACCATAAAAAATCCAGGAATAGCAAAAACTGTTAGTACAAAGACTAATACGGTGACTATTTCAATATTCCCTGCTGCAGCCTGGCTAAGGATAAATGCACCAGCTACAAGTAACATGGCAAAAATACCGTAGCCACTAATAGAAAAACCTATTTTCTCATTCATATGAACTCCTTTTAAAGTTTAAACCCAAATACAAAAGTGATATCACTTTGATATCAAAAAGAGTATATCTAAATAGCCGTACTTGCAATAAACGTTTAAAGGATAAAATGTAACTATAAGTTTCGATTAACAACATTAAAAATAACAAGTCACCCATAAAAAAGCCCCAAACTTAACATTTGAGGCTTTAATTTTAGTGGTTTCCACAGAATAAAACTGCAGAAACCGCTTAGTATGGCGTGCTGTTAGATATGCTCAACAGATATAATTTCATATTCAACCACACCACCTGGTATGGTGATTTCAATTTCACTATCAACTTCTTTACCAATTAAACCACGAGCGATAGGTGAGTTAAGTGAAATTCTTCCGGTTTTAAAGTCAGCTTCATCATCACCAACAATTTGGTAAGTTACTTCAACTTCAGTATCAATATTTAATAATGTCACTGTAGTGCCAAAAATAACTTTGCCACGGTTAGGAATTGACGTTACATCAATCACTTGCGCATTACATAGTCGGCCTTCAATGTCTTGTATACGACCTTCACAAAAGCCCTGTTCTTCCTTGGCTGCATGGTATTCTGCATTTTCTTTTAAATCACCATGCTCACGTGCATCTGCAATGTCTTTTACAATGCGTGGGCGTTTTTCTTGCTTTAACATTTTGAGCTCTGCTTGTAATTGCTCAGCACCACGAAGTGTCATTGGATATTTAGTCATAATTTTTATCTTTTTATCTATTGTTTACTGAAAATAAGAACTTAGTTGACCTTACAAAAATAAGGTAAATAGCGAAGCTAGTTTATGTGCTAGCTAGATGAAAGCGCACAATTGATAATTATCAATGAGCACTTCAAACAAAGCTAGCACTTAAAATAGCAAATTAGCTGTCTTATTTACAAGGTTTTATGTAACTCTTGTACAGTTCGTACAGTACTCATTTCATCAGCGGCGTGAGACATACAAGTAGCAAATGCAGCATTTAATGTCGTAGTATAAGCGACTTTATAACGCAATGCACCACCACGTAATACTTTAGAATCTTCAATGGCTTTACGGCCTTCGGTAGTATTAATAATGTAGCTGTATTCACCGTTTTTAATTCTATCAAGAATATGTGGACGACCTTCATGAACTTTATTCACTAAGCGACATGGGATATTAGCTTCACCTAACATCACTGCAGTACCATGCGTAGCATCCACTTCATAGCCTAAGGCAACTAATTGCTTAGCTAATTCAACTGCACGTTTTTTGTCACTGTTACGAACAGAGATTAACGCTCGACCTTCTTTAGGTACAGATACGCCAGCACCTAAACACGCTTTAGCATAAGCTTCTTCAAACGTATCACCAACGCCCATCACTTCACCTGTTGAACGCATTTCTGGGCCAACTAATGGGTCACTGCCGTGGAATTTGTTAAAAGGAATAACAACTTCTTTAACAGAGAAATACTCAGGAATAACTTCTTTTACGATACCTTGCTCTTTTAATGACTTACCCGCCATTACACGTGCACCAACTTTAGCAAGTGGTACTGATGTTGCTTTAGAAACAAAAGGAATAGTACGGGCAGCACGTGGGTTTACTTCAATTAAGTAAACTTCGTTGTCTTTAACGGCCATTTGCGTATTCATTAAACCAATAACACCTAGCTCAAAAGCTAAATCAGTTACTTGTTTACGCATAACATCTTGGATTTCTTTGCTTAAGCTATATGCTGGTAATGAACATGCACTGTCACCTGAGTGAACGCCTGCTTGTTCAATGTGCTGCATAATGCCGCCGATAACAACGTCAGTGCCATCACAAACAAGATCAATATCAACTTCAATTGCATCATCAAGGAAGTGATCAAGTAATACTGGCGAATCGTTAGAAACACTTACCGCTTCTGTCATATAACGACGTAAATCGTCTAAGTCATAGACGATTTCCATCGCACGGCCACCAAGTACATAAGATGGACGAACAACCAATGGGAAGCCAATACTTTCAGCTTTTGCCATCGCTTCATCTATTGAAGTTACCGTGGCATTTTCTGGTTGTAATAAACCTAAACGGTCAACGGCTTGCTGAAAACGTTCTCTATCTTCAGCTCTGTCAATCGCGTCTGGAGAAGTACCAATAATTGGTACACCAGCTGCTTCTAAAGCACGTGCTAATTTAAGTGGCGTTTGACCACCGTATTGCACAATAACGCCTTTAGGCTTTTCAATACGAACAATTTCAAGTACATCTTCAAAGGTAATTGATTCGAAGTATAAACGGTCAGAGGTATCGTAATCGGTAGAAACCGTTTCAGGGTTACAGTTAACCATGATAGTTTCATAACCATCTTCACGCAGTGCTAATGCAGCATGTACACAACAGTAATCAAATTCAATACCTTGACCAATACGGTTAGGGCCACCACCTAAAATCATAATTGATTCTTTGTCGGTAGGGTTTGATTCACATTCTTCATCGTACGTTGAATACATATAAGCAGTGTCAGAACTAAACTCTGCAGCACAAGTATCAACACGTTTGTAAACTGGGAAAATATCTGCGTTATGACGTTTTTTACGTACTTCAGCTTCAGATACACCAATAAGATCAGCTAAACGTGAATCAGCAAAACCTTTGCGCTTAAGTTTACGTAGATATTCAGGGTTTAATACCTTCAAACCACCTTCGCTAACTTTTGCTTCTTCTAAAACAATATCTTCGATTTGTACTAAGAACCAACGATCGATCATGGTAGTTCTATAAACATCTTCAATCGTTAAACCTAATCGGAACGCATCAGCAACATACCAGATACGATCAGCACCTGCTTCTTGAAGCTCATGCATGATTTTAGTTTTAGCACCCGGCTGAGTTACATCAACAATTGAATCAAAACCATTTACGCCAACTTCTAAACCGCGTAATGCTTTTTGTAAAGATTCTTGTTGGTTACGGCCAATAGCCATTACTTCACCAACAGATTTCATTTGTGTTGTCAGACGATCTTCACAACCAGCAAACTTTTCAAAGTTAAAACGTGGGATCTTAGTTACAACGTAATCGATGGTTGGCTCAAATGATGCTGGAGTTTTACCGCCAGTAATATCATTTGATAATTCATCTAGCGTGTAACCTACCGCTAATTTCGCGGCAATTTTAGCAATTGGGAAACCGGTTGCTTTTGACGCTAATGCCGATGAACGAGATACACGAGGGTTCATCTCGATAATAACCATACGGCCAGTTTTAGGACAAATACCAAACTGTACGTTTGAACCACCTGTTTCAACACCAATTTCACGTAATACTGCTAAAGAAGCATTACGCATGATTTGGTATTCTTTATCCGTTAAGGTTTGCGCTGGCGCAACCGTAATTGAATCACCGGTGTGAATACCCATTGGATCAATGTTTTCGATTGCACAAATAATAATACAGTTATCATTTTTGTCGCGAACCACTTCCATTTCATATTCTTTCCAACCGATTAATGATTCATCGATTAGTAATTCTGATGTAGGAGAAAGGTCTAAACCACGGGTACAAATTTCATCGAATTCTTCAATGTTGTATGCGATACCGCCACCGGTGCCACCCATAGTAAATGAAGGACGAATAATACAAGGAAAACCTAATATTTTACTTGCTGCGTGCGCTTCTTCAATAGTATGTACAATTTCAGCATTTGGCGTATCAAGGCCAATTGCTTTCATTGCTTTATCAAAACGACTACGGTCTTCTGCTTTATCAATTGCATCAGCAGTAGCACCAATCATTTCAACGTTAAATTCTTTTAATACGCCTTTAGCTTCAAGTTCTAAAGCACAGTTTAATGCGGTTTGACCACCCATAGTAGGTAGAACTGCACAAGGACGTTCTTTTTCGATGATATTACGCACAACTTCCCAGTGAATTGGTTCGATGTAGGTTGCATCTGCCATATCTGGGTCAGTCATTATCGTTGCAGGGTTAGAGTTAACTAAAATAACTCGGTAACCTTCTTCACGAAGTGCTTTACACGCTTGCGCGCCAGAATAATCAAACTCACAGGCTTGGCCAATCACGATTGGACCTGCACCTAAGATCAAGATACTTTTTAAATCAGTACGTTTTCCCATTATTTTCTCTCTTCTCTTGTCTGTCGGTTTAAGCGTTGTTTGATTTGTATGTTTTGATCAAGTCTATAAAGTGATCAAATAATGGAGCTGCATCGTGTGGACCAGGGCTTGCTTCAGGGTGACCTTGGAAGCTAAATGCTGGTTTATCCGTGCGATGAATACCTTGTAATGAATCATCAAACAATGACTTATGAGTAACTGTTAAGTTACTTGGTAAGTTTTCTTCATCAACGGCAAAGCCGTGGTTTTGTGCAGTAATCATAACTACATCACGTGCAAAGTCTTTCACTGGATGGTTAGCACCGTGATGACCAAACTTCATTTTCACTGTAGTTGCGCCACTTGCTAAACCAAGTAATTGATGACCTAAACAGATACCAAATACTGGAATATCTGTTTCTAAGAATGCTTTAATCGCCGTGATAGCATAATCACATGGCTCTGGATCACCAGGACCATTAGATAGGAAGATGCCATCGGGGTTCATGGCTAACACTTCAGCTGCAGAAGTTTGCGCTGGTACCACTGTTAACTTGCAACCACGGTCAACTAACATACGCAAAATGTTATGTTTAGCACCAAAATCGTAAGCAACAACATGGAAATCAAAGCTATCTGGTTTCGTAAAACCTGTACCTGTGTTATCACCATTACTTAAATCAAGGGTCCAACTGCCTTCAGTCCACTCATATTGCTCTTTAGTAGAAACAACTTTAGCTAAATCCATGCCTTTAAGGCCTGGGAATGCTTTTGCTTTTGTTAGTGCATCAGCCTGTAAACTCTCATCACTGCTATCATCAAGTGTTAAGATACAACCATTTTGAGCACCTTTTTCACGTAAAATCCTGGTTAACTTACGCGTATCGATATCCGCAATACCTAAAATATTATGGTCGATTAAGTAATCACTTAAATTCTGTTCATTTCGAAAGTTACTAGCAAGTAATGGCAAATCACGAATAACGAGGCCTTTAGCAACAATGCTATTTGACTCTTTATCTTCGCTATTAGTACCAGTGTTACCTATGTGCGGGTAAGTCAGGGTAATAATTTGCTCTGCATAAGATGGATCGGTAAGGATTTCCTGATAACCTGTCATCGAAGTGTTAAATACCACCTCACCAACAGCCGACCCTTGTGCACCAATTGCGGTGCCTTTAAAAACAGTGCCGTCTTCAAGCACTAAAATAGCAGATGTAGCCAATGTAACCTCCAAAGAAGAAATAAACGTAAACGCGCATGTAACAGCAAGTGCTCCGTGCAATTGCTTTTTACTGTACTTCCCGTACAAAAAGAGATGTCAAAAAACACTTTTTAGTTAAATTTTTGACAAAATCCACTTATTTTACGCTTGTGCAGCGCTTTCGTCTAGTAATAAAATGTAAAAACATAGTCTTTTCTAACCTTAATCCGAATTTCCTGACCAAATGGCCAAAAAGACTAGTTAACTCTTGTTATTTTCTGTAAATGCTTAGGTATAATTTTAATCTTTTAAACCAAGAACATCTTGCATATCATAAAATCCTGCATCGGCATCATTTAACCAAAATGCTGCACGCATAGCGCCTAGCGCAAATGTCATTCGCGAACTGGCTTTGTGAGTAATTTCAAGTCTCTCGCCTAAATCAGCAAATATTGCGGTGTGCTCACCAACGATGTCGCCTGCTCTAACAGTAGCAAAACCAATAGTTTCTCTACTGCGCTCTTCTGTTATACCTTCACGGCCATAAACAGCGACTTTATTTAAATCACGCCCTAACGTATCGGCAATGACTTGTCCTATTTTGACCGCGGTTCCAGACGGGGCATCTTTTTTGAATCTGTGATGCGCCTCAAAAATTTCTATATCAGTATAGTCGCCAATTGCTTTTGCGGTAACTTGCAATAACTTAAACATTAAATTAACACCAACGCTGGTATTAGGCGCTAAGATCACAGGCATAGTTTTACCTGCCTGTTCAATGACTTGAACTTGTTCGTCTGAAAAGCCAGTAGTACCGATCACTAATGATTTTTTATGTTCGTTACACCAAACAATATTCTCTAAAGTTGTTTCTATTGAAGTAAAGTCGATAAAAACATCCGCATCAGTTAATTGAGACAACTCAGTTGATGTTTTAATGCCAATAGCACCAATACCTGATAATTCACCTAAATCAAAATCGACAAACGATGAGCTGGCACGAACACTACCGCCAACTAATTCAATACTGGCATACTCATGGGCTGCCTGAATTAAGTTACGTCCCATACGGCCGCTACAGCCTAAAATAGCTACTTTTACTTTCATAATGTTCTCTACTGTTTTGTGATAAAAGCGGAAAACCGCTGATAAATTTCAATGTAATGTTTGCGATTTGATAACGACAACTAACGATTACCGACTAAGAGACGTTACCAACTAAGCGGTTCTGTTAAGGTTAATGAGCTTTCCAGCTCATGAGAAACAACATTAATGATTTTCAATACACCATCGGTATCCAATACGTGGTAAATAGCCGCAAAGTCAGCAAAGGTTTGCCCTTGCCCATCGATAAAACCCCAATCTATGCACACTAAATATAACTGTTTACTTATCTGCTCAAAAGATGCTTTCTTCGCAATGATATTGCTCGTGTTGGCTTCTTTGAGTTGAATAAAAATAGTACTAAACTCTTCAAGACAATCAGCTTGGCTTGACAGTAAAACTATTTTATCAGGTGTATTTAGTGTGCATGGTAAGTGATAACAACTGCTTACCCCATCAAGTTCATAATTAATAAATGAATATTGATATTGTTTAAAGAGCTGTTGTAGTTTTATTTGTGACATTGGTAATTTCTATTTTCTTTAGCTTAGTTCTTTAGCTTAATAAAGCTTAAAAAAAAGCCCTCATTGAGGGCTTAATCATTTATTTTTGCTAATTACTTAATGCTAAGTAATTCAACATCAAATACTAACGTAGCATAAGGAGGAATAGCACCTTGTGAACCACGTTCGCCGTAAGCTAGGTCATAAGGAATAGTTAATTTCCATTTTGAACCTTCAGTCATTAGTTGTAGTGCTTCAGTCCAGCCAGCGATAACGCCGTTTACTGGGAACTCAGCTGGTTGGCCACGTTCTACAGAGCTATCGAAAACATCACCGTTAGCAAATGTTCCGTGGTAATGAACACTTACAGTGCTTTCAGCTGCTGGTTTTTCGCCTTCACCTGTTGTAATTACTTCATATTGTAAACCAGACTCAGTTACTGTAACTTCATCACGCTTAGCATTATCAGCTAAGAATTTTTCGCCTTCAGCAGATGCTTCTTTAGCAGCAGCTTGCTCTAATTCTTGCATTTTTTTAGAAACTACAGAGAAAGCTTCATTTAAATCTTCATCTGAAACTTGGCTAGCCGCTTTTGCTAATGCATCAGCAATACCAGCTTGTACAGCAGTGATATCAAATTCTTTAAAAGGGTTGTTGCTAAGTTGGTCACCTAATTGACGGCCTACACCATAACTTACACGTTGTTCAATAGTATCAAAACTCATTGCTAAATAAACTCCAGACTCTATTAGTCTTATAAATGATTAAATTGTTTTAAACTTTGTTTAAATAAAGCCAGAGGCTAAGCCAAATTAATCAAAGGTTTAAAATTACCGCAATTCTAGCATAAAAGCTCTAAAGCGAACAACTTGAAATTACTGACAAACCACAGCAACCTCATACTCTTCAGCTATAAGTTAACCCTTTATTGATTAGATTTGAAAACAAAAAAGCTAGAGACTTGAAGTCACTAGCTTTTATAGTTAAACGGTTATTGAGAATTAAATGAATTATTTATGATGCGTTAACATTTCATCAAACTTAGTACAGATGCTATCTTCAACCGGAGGTGATAATTTACTCACTATATAAATAGCCAATGAACAAATAATAAAGCCTGGGACTATTTCATACATCAATGAGCTTAATGATTGCCCATCAATGGTGATAGGCGCAAAAACCCAAATCAATACGGTGGTAGCACCACTAATTATGCCTGCTAAAGCACCATTACGTGTCATACCTTTCCAATATAAACAGCCAATAATAACAGGTCCAAAAGCGGCACCAAAACCTGCCCAAGCATTACTCACTAAACTTAAGATACTGCTATCACGATCGTAGGCTAAATAGATGGCAACTAAGGCAACAATAAATACTGAAATTCGGCCGACTAATACCAATTGTTTTTCGCTGGCCTCTTTATGTAAGAAGGCATGATAAAAATCCCCCGTCAGAGAGCTAGAAGTCACCAATAATTGAGACGATATGGTACTCATAATTGCAGCTAAAATAGCGGCTAATAAAAAACCAGCAATTAGTGGACTAAATAATAATTGTGATAAGACGATAAAAATTGTTTCTGCATCATCTAACTTCAACCCAGTTTTAGATACGTAAGCAATACCTGCAAAACCAGTTGCCATAGCACCAATAATAGCCACGATCATCCAGCTCATGCCAATACGGCGTGCTGTTGGCATATCCTTTACACTACGTATTGCCATAAAACGTACAATAATATGCGGTTGACCAAAGTAACCTAAGCCCCATGCCATGGCAGAAATAATACCTATAGCACTGACACCACTAAATATGTCTAACAACTCAGGGTTGATTGCTTCGATACTGCTTTGCATCTCAGCGATACCACCCACTTCACTTATCGCGACAATAGGTACTAACACTAAGGCAACAAACATAATACAGCCTTGAACAAAATCAGTTAAACTGACGGCTAAAAAGCCGCCGAATAAGGTATAAGCCACAACAACACCCGCGGTAACATATAAGCCTATTTCATAATTTAGACCAAAAGAGCTTTCAAATAGCTTTCCGCCAGCAACAATACCACTTGAAGTGTAAAGTGTGAAAAACAACACAATAACAACAGAAGAAACAATTCTTAATAAACGTGACTTATCATTGAATCGATTCTCAAAAAAATCAGGTATGGTAATTGAGTCATTAGCAATTTCGGTGTAGGTTCTAAGGCGTGGTGCAACCACCAAGTAGTTTAAGAATGCCCCTATCACTAAACCGATGGCAATCCAAAGACTACTCAGACCGGTAATATACATAGCACCAGGTAGTCCCATTAACATCCAGCCACTCATATCAGAAGCGCCTGCAGACAATGCAGCAACACTAGGTGATAAGCTTCGACCACCTAACATGTAACCAGCAACATCACTGGTTGATTTTCTGTATGCATATAAACCAATTAACAGCATGACTATAAAATAGAGAGTTAACGAAATTAAGGTACCGATGGCCAAAGTAATTACCTGCTTATTATGTGCGAGTGAATAGTTAAGGGCGCTAAATTAGCAAAATTATTCAAACAAAGAAACCTTAGATAAGTAAGTCATTGTACCCGTAAAGATTGCAAACGTTAATAATTAGTAAATAGGAAGACTATAAAATGATAATTTTCTAATAAAAATACAGCAAAATCCAAAAAAATAATGCAAATAAAATGGCTATATCATATATTTAATAGTAATCGCCCTAATATCCAGAGCTAGACAATAACATTTATGAATTTTTACGCTGCAAGACAACCAATTTTAGATAAAAGTAAAAAGCTTTTTGCTTATGAGCTACTTTTTCGTGACAGCATAGATAATGTATTTCCTGATATAGATGGCGATGAAGCGACTAGCAAAATGATTGAAGCGAGTCAGTTTAATATGGGCATGAGTGAATTTACCGCTAACAAACCTGCCTTTATCAATTTTACTCTCGATACGTTAAGCCAAGGTTACCCTGAAATGCTTGCGCCAGATGAAGTCGTTGTCGAAATTCTTGAAACGATAAAGCCAGGTAAAAAGTTATTAGCTCTATGCAAAAATTTATATGCTAAAGGTTATACGCTTGCTTTAGATGATTATGAACATCAAAACGTTTGGGCACATTTTTATCCTTATATAAAAATCATTAAAATTGATATTCAACTGAGCAGTATAGATGATATTAAGGAAGTCCTTACAGCCATTAAAGAACATCCTCATATCAAGATGTTAGCTGAAAAAGTTGAGACCTATGAAGAATATGATCAAATGCTGCAATTAGGCTTTGATTACTTTCAAGGTTACTTCTTCGCTAAGCCAGAAATGATAAAAACAAAAAGTTTATCGCCGTCACAAATGGCGATGGCTGAACTACTTTATGAAACGTCTAAAACCGAACTTGATTTAAATAGCATTACCAGTGTATTTGAACGAGATGTTTCGTTGTCTTATAAGTTATTGCGTTATGCAAACTCGGCAATTTTTAAACGTAGAAATGAAATATCAACCATTAAGCAAGCGTTGGTTATTTTAGGCTCAGGTGAGTTAAAACGTTTTATTGGATTAATGTTTGCTGTCACCGCAAACCCAGATAAGCCATCTGAATTAATTAATATGGCGATGACGAGAGCAAAGTTTTGTGAACTAGTCGCTCATGATATTCCCTCGCAACTTGATATATCTATTGCCTTCCTAACAGGGCTTCTGTCAATGATCGATGCGATCTTAGATGAAGAGATGGCCACTGTATTAGATAAATTACCTTTATCAGAAGAAATCAAGAATCCCCTGTTAACTAAAAAAGGGGTAATGGCTGCATTAATTAAACTTGTAGAGTTTATCGAACAGGCCCAGTGGGATAAAACAAGCGTGGTGATAGAAAAGTTGAAGCTCGATAAAGATAAAGTTAGCGAACATTATAATCAAGCCGTAGCTTGGGCTGATGAGCAAACACAAACCGTAGATTAGCAATAATTTGATAAAGAATCCAACTGACTATATCCCCTAAAAATTTATTTTTCAGTTGGTGAAATAGGCTGTTCATCTAGGTAATCAGCCTATTTTACCCCGAACTAATGACCAGAACCATTTAGCCATCTAAACATCCATATTGACAGTTTCGATTTTACTTTTATAATACTGTAATAAAATTATTATATGTAGCTCTGTTATGACCACTAAAGAAGCCCCTAAAGACAATTTATTTGCCCTACTTCCTTTTGCCATTTTTTTAGGACTATTCCTCGGTACTGGTATTGTCTTAACATTGCAAGGTGTGGATTTTGCTTTTTATCAACTTCCTGCAAGCATTGCAATTATCCCGGCAATCATAACCTCGATGGCTTTGGGAAAATTTTTATCTAACAGTCCAATTGAAAAACAAGTTGCTCAATTTATCAGTGGCGCTGGCCATGACAACATAACAACCATGTGTATTATTTATTTACTTGCTGGTGCTTTTGCTGTGGTAGCTAAATCTACCGGTAGTGTTGATGCAAGTGTACAGTTGGGCTTAGCAATATTCCCTGACTATTTATTACTACCGGGTTTGTTCTTAGTGGCTGCTTTCTTATCTACCGCGATGGGTACCTCAATGGGCACGATTGCAGCCATAGCCCCTGTTGCACTTGGCTTCATTGAAACAGCAAACTTAGATGCGGCATTGGTAGCTGGTTGCTTAGTTTCTGGCGCCATTTTTGGTGATAATTTATCTATTATTTCTGATACCACTATCGCCTCAACGCGCAGCCAAGGTGCACACATGAAAGATAAATTTCGTGTTAACTTTAAATTTGCCGTTCCTGCGGCACTTATCTGTCTGGTAATTTTTACCGTGTTAGGTGGCGAAGTTAATCATGAGTTGGCTGGCGATGCTGCTGTCATTGGTTTAATCCCTTATGTGGTAATTCTAGTATTAGCTTTAATGGGTGTGAATGTATTTGTCGTATTAACCTTGGGTATATTGTTAGCAGCAGCAATTGGCATGGTAAGTAATGGCTATCAATTATCGGCTTGGATAAAAGATATCACTGCAGGATTCTCCAGTATGCAAGACATCTTTATATTGTCTTTGTTTATTGGTGGTTTAAGTGAATTAGTACGTCAACAAGGTGGTTTATCCGCTTTAACACGTGTTATAGAGACCTTAGCTAGAAAGCTAACACCAAATAATAAAAAACGCGCTGCCGGTTTTGGTATTGCAGGTCTTGCCTTTGTTTGTAACTTTTTCACCGCGAATAACACGGTATCAATTATTGTCACGGGAGATACTGCGAAGAATCTTGCACAGGATGGTAAATTATCACCTGCAGAGTCAGCTAGTTTACTTGATGTTTTTGCTTGTATAAACCAAGGGTTATTACCTTATGGCGCACAAGCACTTTTACTTGGTGCTACCCTACAAATATCACCGTTAGCGGTGGCGAGTCATGCTTTTTATCCTATGATATTATTTTTTGTGGCTGGATTTTCTTTTTGGCGATTAACGGCGAAATAAGCAAGAAAAAAAGACACAGTATTTGTTGGCTTTGTCGCAACAAATACTGCTCCCCAGCAAAATATTAAATATGACGTTGCTTTTGCGCGTACATGCCTAAAGTGAAAAACATAGTAAAAATAACCGGTACTAAATATAAATTAGGCAATTTTGCTAGTTGCTGGGCAAGTAAACTTGTCAGCCAAACCGTTAATAAACCATAACCAAATGCACAAATCACAACGAATGCTAATGTTCGAAATATACCCAAAGCACTTGGAGATGCTAGTTTCAGGATGCCTGAGCTAATCATGACCAAGGCGTCTACTTTTATTAATGGTTATTCCCTTAAAAAAGGAGACAACGAAGTACATGGTTGGCTCAGGCATCCCCGCAGGGCTGGTTTAAAAACGATTTATACCGCGTTATTGATTTCGACAATGGAACAACCATTCTCTTCAATCAAAGCCTTGCCTAAATACGTTTTTAATTCCAGCTGAATCCTGCATCTTCATGTGACTTGGGTATTTAAAATGCTGCTTTGCAACAAGTCTTTTTATTACGCTATTTATATCATTACCAAAAATAACTAATACAGTAGCAATAATAGCTAAGGCGGATTGGTATTGGTAAGGACGAAACCAGTGGCCTAAGTCAGTAAATAACTCAAGAATAACTAAACTCAAAATGTTAAACCATGCTTAACTAAAAGTGCCACTAAGTCATCCTCAGTAAGCACACTTATGCCTAAGTCTTGCGCTTTAGTCAGTTTAGATCCCGCTTTATCTCCTGCAACAACAAAGTGAGTATTCTTTGAAACACTACCCGAGACTTTAGCTCCCAATGATTGCAAAGCAGTTTTAGCTTCTGCTCTGCCCATTTGGGTTAACGTGCCGGTTACTACAAAAATCTGCTCTGCTAGGGGTAACTGGTCTGCTGATTTTATTTCAATTGTTGGCCAGCTCATTACTTCACTTAAACCAGTAACAATAGCTAAATTATGTTCTTCTTTAAAAAAATTAATAATATTTCTGGCAACAACTTCACCGACATCTGAGACTTTTTGTAATGCCTCTAGAGAAGCACTTTCAATTCCCGTTAGAGTATAAAAATGGTTAGCTAGATTCGCTGCTGTTGCCTCCCCTACTTCACGTATACCTAAGCCATAAATAAATTTTGCGAGTGTTGTGCTTTTAGCGGCTTCGAGTCCATTAATTAAATTTGTCGCTGACTTTTTCCCCATGCGATCTATAGTACTCACTTGAATTTCAGTCAGTTTAAACAAGTCAGCAGGGGTATTGATCAACTTTTCGTCAACCAATTGCTCAACAAGCTTGTCGCCTAAACCATCAACATCATGTGCTTTTCGTGAGGCAAAGTGCTTAATCGCTTCTTTTCTCTGAGCCGCACAAAATAATCCGGCAGTACATCTTAGTACAGCTTCACCTTCAGGTTTAGCTACGGCAGAGTCGCACACAGGACAAGTTGTAGGGAAGGTAATATCAAGGGCATTATCAGGTCGCTTATCAATGACTACGCTAACAATTTGCGGAATTACATCACCAGCACGACGAATAACAACAATGTCATTTATTTTAAGACCTAAGCGGTTAATTTCATCTTGGTTATGTAAGGTGGCATTAGAAACTGTCACACCACCAACAAAAATTGGTTTCAAGCGCGCCACTGGTGTAATAGCTCCCGTACGTCCCACTTGAAACTCGACATCTTCAACAGACGTTAATTCTTCTTCTGCTGGGAATTTATAAGCAATAGCCCAACGCGGAGCACGTGCAACAAAACCTAAGCGTTTTTGCAGCGATATTTCGTCAACTTTTAACACTGTACCGTCTATTTCGTAACTTAAACCGCTACGTTTTTCTAAGATGTCTTGATAGAATTCATCACAAGCTTGCTCAGTGTCGAGTAAGCGTACTTCGGGGCACATAGGTAAACCTAAGCTTTTAAGTTGACAAAGTCTTTCGTGGTGAGAGTTGGCAAAGTAGTCATTGGTTAAGTCTGTGCTTTTTTCCGTTTCAGCGGAATACTCACCAACAAAACCTAAACTATAGGCGTAAAAGGCTAAATTACGCTTTGCGGTAACTTTAGAGTCAAGTTGTCGTAGGCTTCCCGCTGCTGCATTGCGTGGATTAGCAAAACCTTTTTCACCACGCTTTTTGGCCAATGCATTTAACGAATCAAAACTTGCCTTAGGCATGAACACTTCACCTCGGACTTCAACTATGTTTGGAAAATCTTTGCCTGGAGTGCCCATCAACTTAAGTGGAATTGACTTTATCGTGCGTATGTTAATGGTTATATTTTCACCGACACTGCCATCGCCACGGGTAGCTGCTTGTACTAACTGGCCTTGTTCATAGCGTAAACTCACCGCTAAACCATCAAGTTTTGGCTCCGCACAAAAGGTTAATTCTTGATTGTTATTTAATCTATCTTTTACGCGTTTTACAAATGCATGGAAGTCTTCTAGTGAGAATACATTATCAAGGGAAAGCATTGGCAGTTGATGAGTGACTTGCGTAAATGACTTTAATGCCTGCCCGCCAACTTTCTGGCTCGGTGAATCAATAGACTTAAGCTCAGGATTGTCCTTTTCTAAATCAATTAATGCATTCATTAATCGATCATATTCTGCATCAGGTACGCTTGGTTTATCTAATACATAATATTCATGATTATACTGATTAATTTGTTGTTGTAATTGGCTGATTTCATCTTCAACATTTGACATAAAAATAATTCACTAAAGTTTAATAATTTGAATTAGGCCATCTTTTTTAGTATTGAATAATAAGATGGGATAAATAGAGGAATGTTTATAAAAAAGAAAAGACCTTTAATAAAAAAATAAAAACGGGCAAAAGCCCGCTGTTATTTTATTTATTATGCCTAAGAACCGATGCGTTAATTGGTATTAAGTACTACTAATGTGTACTTACTCAGCATGTCCAATACGGCTTTTGCGATCAAACTCTCTTATTTTACTGAGATAGTGTTGCTCGGTTTGTTTAGTCATGACATTACGTTTCTCATCCAGGACTTGTGCATTGAACTCTTGCGCCAATTGTTTTGCCGCGTTGAGCATTTGTTCAAATACAGAAAAAGAGTCACCTGCATTGGGTAACGTCATAAATAAACTAACACCTCGTGTGGCAAATGTTTCCATTGTATCCAAATCGAATGAGCCAGGGTTCATGATATTGGCTAAACTAAAGGTTACTTTACCGTTACCGGCATTATCTTCATGGCGATGAAAAATATTCATTTCACCGTACTTTAAACCAAGGGTGAGTAAGCTAGGTAATAAAGCCGCACCAAACATTTGCTGATTAGCAGGCATGACTACTGATAAAATAATGACTTGGGGATCTATTTGGCTGCTAGGCTTCTCTGACTTTATAGCTTTTTCCGGTTCAATAGTATTTTCAGCAACGTTTTCACTTACCTGATTATCAAAATCAATTTCTATTTGGTCACGTTTTACATTATTTTTTACTGGGTTATTGCTAACTTTATTAATGGGCGCACGTGGCGGTTTAGCCTGCGTAACCGGTTGTTCATACAAGGGCTCAATATAAACCTTAGCTGGAGTTTTTTGAGGCTTCGCTTTAGATGGCTTTTTAACCGCTGTTAACGTTTCATCTAGTTCACCTTTGCTGACTTGAACGCTCTTGTCTTGCTTACTTTCATCTTTAAACCAATCATCTTCAAGGCTGTTATCTAATGTCTGAATTGAACTATTATCAAACTCTTCAGAGCTACTTTCCTTTGACTGACCAGTAAGACTACCTAAGACATCCTTTTTTATTAATATTTGGCTCTTAGACAGGTCATCTGGTAACTGAATTCCTTCAGTCAAAACATGCTCCGCCACAGCCTTGTTTTCAATATTATCCAGGTCATCTTGCGTACTAGGCTTAATTTTTACTTGCCCGACACCATCTTGGTCAAAGCCTTTGCGATCAAAGTCTCGTGTAATAGGATCGATTTTTTCTTTCGATGCTTTTAATTTGTATGGGTTTTTTTGTTTTCTTATTGTCCATAACCCATGAATGAATATTGCAGTGATGGCAATGGCACTAAGTACAATTAAGACGTTTCTGAAGTTATCTTCCATTTCGAGCCTATTACTCTCTTTATTTCTGTTTTTATGCGATTAGTATCGCTATCTAATAACAATAAACTTTATCAGAATTAAGAGAGATTTGTAACAAGTTAATGTTGTAAAAGTACGAAAGAAACTATTATACCCGTTAGCAATCAAGATGTTTGTTTCAGAGTGCTTGAGCTATTTCAATTCAATGTGCAGTAATGAAATAAGGTATATTCCAATATAAGCTACAGCAACGATGAAGTGATGTTGCTCAAACGCTTATTTGATGGGTTTAAAGCACCTTTATTCCCACTGAAACCCTGCACTTTCAATGGTAACGGGTATATACTCACGCAAATAATATCAGTCACTTACCCTTAGGAATACCTTACCTTATGTCACATTCACCTAAACAAGCTACGCATGCGCCTGTTGCTCACAGTGGTGCTAGCTATTTCTTTAAAGGTTTTAGTCTGATAAAGCAAAAAGGCATACGCCGTTTTGTATTTATCCCCTTATTAATCAATGTAGTGTTATTTAGCTTTGCCTTTAGTTATGTTTATTTAGAGCTGAGTAGCTATATGGAGCGCATTATGGCTTGGCTGCCAAGTTGGCTTGATTGGTTAAGCGTTATATTATGGCCGCTAGCGGTGATTTCAATTTTAGTTATATTCTCCTTCCTATTTAGTACCGTAGCTAATTGGCTTGCAGCGCCCTTTAATGGCTTGCTGTCCGAAAAAATGGAAGCTATTTTATCCGATCAACCAACTCCTAAAGGTGAGATGCTTGATATCGTTAAAGATGTTCCTAGGACATTAAGCAGAGAATGGCAAAAACTGAGTTATTATGTACCTCGTGCGATTGGCTTTTTCATAATACTGTGTGTTCTTCCCATTTTTGGTCAAGTCATTTGGTTTTTATTTATTGCTTGGATGATGGCGATACAATATAAAGATTACCCTTTTGATAACCATAAAATCCCCTTCCCTAAGATGAAAGAAATACTCAAACAAAATCAGGGGATTAGTTATAGCTTTGGTATCACTGTTGCGCTATTTTCTATGATCCCTATTGTAAATCTAGTGGTAATGCCCGTAGCCATTTGTGGTGCAACTGCTTTATGGGTAGATCATTACCAAGACAAAGTATGATACCAAGTATATTTGTCAGTAGTTGAAAGCCTTTTTATGTTCTTTTTCATGCTATTTATTGTGCTGTTATCGCGTTAGTGCTAAAGATCGTATATATTTAAAATTATATAAAAAACATCAACGTTAATGGAAGTGACTTAAATGAGAGTAAAACAAGCGGTTAAGCATTTTGCATTACTTAGTATGGTAGCAGTTGCCGTTAGCGCTTGTTCTTCGACTGAAACTATTGAAGAGCAACCTACTCAAGCTCCTGTTGCTGTAGAGCCCATGATTGTCGAGCCTCTTATTCAGGAGCCAGTTATTGAAGAGCAGAAAGAAGTCAGTGCTGTAATTAATAATGGCGTTATTGAGATCCCTGTATTAAAAGATGCTCAGATTTTTGCAGAATTTAGTGACAAATTACCTGCTGTAATTAATTACTTTACCCAATCAACTGAAGCTCAAGTTATCAACTTTTATCAACAAGCCTTTGGTGAAGCTGATTCACAAGAGCGTAAACGCGACAGATTGACCCTGCAATATCAAAAGGGTGAAGAAATGATGCGCGTTGTAATTTCCCAGCAAGATAAAAAACGCCAAGTTGATATCATTATTGAAAGTAAAAGTTAGGTCTGTTTGAAGTAAAGTATAGAGTGATTTTAGCTTTCGATAACAGTCTGATACTCATTGAGATATAAATATAAAAAGGGGCTTGATATTATTATATCAAGCCCCTTTTTTATGTTCATAATGTTATTCGCTTATTTCAAAACACCATCTACGGTACCTTGAGCTAAGCCATGATAACCTGGACGAGCTTGCTTATATACTTCAACTGCCCATGCTTTACTCTCTGCATTTTTGGCAAGTTCTTTGTATAAAGGCACTATTAATTTACGACGACCAATGCTTTTTAGATATTTAGCCATTGCAGGGTAAACTTCTTTGTAACCCGCACGAACTGATAATAAGTACCACGCATGAGTAATCTCTGCATTAGTGCTCTTCGTTAGGTTAAATTCATTATCTAAGCTAGCCATACGCTCTAGACTAGTATCAAGAGGTAAGTTATTAATGAAGTGCAACCACTCATGTAATGTCCACTGAGCTGTAGGTAATTGCTCTAATGTTAACTCGTCTGCTACAAGCTGGGTAATTTGCTTATCAATGACGGTAAAAGCATTAGAAGTAGGTTGCGGCGCATAACTTGGTAGGCCTGCATTGAAGATCCACTCATTGATTTCACTGTCACTGACAATATTTGGGTACTTATCAGTTAAGTTAGCTTTCAAGTATTTAACAAAGTTATCTGTACCTAGGCTTTCGAATGCATGACTATCAAAATACTCTAGTACAAAAGCATCAAAACGCTCACGACCAAACTTATCTTCTAAGTACATTAAGAACAATTGACCTTTAACATAAGGTACGCCAGAGAAAGCATCATCAGGATCACGACCTTTCAAATCGATGTAAAGTTTAGTATCACCAGTAGCAAGCTCTTTAAGCTCAGCATTTAAATCTTGTGCGCCAAGGGCTTGTTCCATTACCGCTCGTTCAGTACCAAAAACGGCTTCCATAATACGGTTTTCAACATAGCTGGTAAAACCTTCGTTCAACCAAAGATCACGCCAACTTTCGTTAGTCACTAAGTTTCCTGACCAAGAGTGAGCCAGTTCATGTGCGATTAAATTTACTAAGCTTTTATCACCGGCAACTACGGTAGGTGTAATGAACGACAGGCGTGGATTTTCCATGCCG
Source organism: uncultured Colwellia sp. (assembly GCA_913063325.1). Classification (GTDB taxonomy): domain Bacteria; phylum Pseudomonadota; class Gammaproteobacteria; order Enterobacterales; family Alteromonadaceae; genus Colwellia. Next base: position 22,251 of record CAJXYE010000025.1, read on the forward strand.
CCAAAAGGAAAGCTTGGCGGTAACATTAATAAGTCATAACGGCCCCAGCGATATTTACCATACATTTCTTCAGCTTTATCAATCATCGCTTGGGTATCATCAAATTCAGCAACGGCTGCATCTAAAATGTAAGATTCAGCATATATACCTGTTTGATGGCTCATTGCTTTGAATTGAAGATCACCAACACCAATAGCAATTAGGTATGGAGGAATAGCTTGTGGCATTGAGAAGAAGTAATCTCCATCTCGCTCTGTCCCTGGTTCATTATTAGCACTCATTACTGCTAATAAGTCTTTATCAGTCGTTATACGTGCAGTATAAGTGACACGAACACTTGGTGTATCTTGGATTGGGATCCAAGAACGCGCATGAATTGCTTGGTTTTGACTAAATAAGAATGGTTTTTCTTTACCGGCCGTTTGCTCAGCTGATAACCACTGTAAACCAGACGCTTTTTCCGTAGAGTGATAATAAACACGCACTTTTTTAGCTTTAAATGGCGTATCTATAGTAAGTTTACTACCTAAAACGTCATCACGTTTAGCTAGGTCATAATTTACTTTAACCCATTGCCCTTGGCTATTTTTTGCCATAGCAGAGTGAATCACTAGATCACGAGTATCTAAAATTAATGGTGCGTTCTTATCGGTAAACCAATTAAGTGATAACTCGACAAAGCCAGATAAAGATTTTTTAGTAAAGTCGACATCAAGATCAAGATACACATGAGTTGCTTTAACCTGATCATAATTGGCATAAGTATATGCATCAGTTAGCTGAGACGCCTTGGCGTGTTGGTGAGTTTCACCTTCAGCAGCCCATGAAACCGGCGCTACAGACCCAGCAAAAGCGCCGAGTAATAAGCATAATTTTGAAAAATGTTTCATTACATTTATCCCTTAAAAATTAAAAGTCGTACTCAAATAGAGTACAGACAAAAACAGGCCTGTAGATTACTGTGAATCTACAGGCCTGTTCAATACTTTATATGAGTTTTTTACACTTTTGATTAACTTACTTGCAAGTATTACGTACCTTGAGAGGAAAAAGAGCTAAAAAATAATCAAGGCTTTTGCATTTGAATAACTACTCGACGGTTTTTCCCTCTACCGAGCGTAGTGCTGTTGGAAGAAATGTGACGTTTTTCACCATAACCTTTTGCTTCAATTCTGCTAACTTCAATACCATTTTCTACAAAATAATCTCTTATTTTTTCCGCACGACGTTCTGATAATTTCAAGTTAGACCAACGGCCACCATAGCTATCAGAATAAGCATCAATTAATACTAATTCTAACTCAGGATCTAAGCTTAGGTATTCACGGATCATTTCAATACGTCTTTGTGATGCTTTAGTGAATTTATCACTACTTGATTGATAATTCAGTACGGTATAAGCAATGTCATCAAAGCTGTAATTTAGTAAATTACCAACACAGCCGACAAAGTCTCGATACGCACTTTTAAAGCGAGCAGTCGATAGGCCTACAGAGATTTTATCTTGCTCGCTATACCAGTCATTATAATAAAAGGTAGGACTCATACCCTGTTCTAATTCACTTAGCATGGTCCAAGCGACTTTCTTAGGTAAACTAGGATTGAATTGTTTATGCAACTTCATGTTAGCTAACGTACGCGAACCAGTGCCGGGTTGCCAATTAGGAGCGACACTGCGAACTTCAGCTAAAGAATAGTTATCGGGTAACAACATCATATCGAGTTCAAACTCCATATTTAGCTTTCTGCTCGCTTTTGCTGAAAAACGCGCTTCGCCATAACGAGGAATTTCATGTGATAAGGTGCACTGTAGGCGGGAGTCACTTGAGAGCTGCCATTTAGAAGAATGAATATCTGCGCTATATTGACGTATACCCGCGTTTACGTCGCTTACAGCTAAACTAGCGCTTAGGCTAGCTAGGATAAGAAAATAAGTACTCATTGATGCGACTATTTTTTTCATAATTTTGCACAATATCGATAGCAGTAACAGGACATTCTCTTCTGCCTGTATGGGATATATAGGGTATCGCCCTAAACTAAGATAACTTTAGCATTTTATCTGCAGAATATCGATTTTAAGGAAAAAAAAGTGTACTTAATAACTTATATACTCTCTTACTGTCGTTTTTAAATAAACTTTCTGCGATAATCATCAGCATTATTTAAACCTCGATAACTTAGTAACCAATGTCTGAATCAAGCCCTATAGCTACCCAGCAAAACACCTCCCTTAAAACTGAAAAAGTTAAAAGCAAATTTGCTCAAAGATTTCGAGGCTATTTCCCCGTTGTGATTGATGTAGAAACAGCCGGTTTTAACTGCCAAACAGATGCTTTACTTGAACTTGCAGCCTCAGTATTACATTTAGATGAAATCACTGGTGATTTCTCTATCGATGAAACAATACAATTTAACATTGAGCCTTTCGAAGGTGCGAATCTTGAGCCGAAAGCATTGGAGTTTACCGGAATAGACCCGACTAACCCGTTACGTGGTGCAGTTGACGAAGATGAAGCACTTAAAGCTCTCTTTAAAATGGTTCGAAAAAAGATGAAAGCTGCAGGTTGCCAACGAGCAATTATTGTTGCTCATAATGCAGCCTTTGATTTAGGTTTTTTAAATGCAGCCACTGAGCGTTGTAAAATAAAACGTAGCCCTTTTCATAGTTTTGTCAGTTTTGATACTACAACTCTTGCCGGCCTAGCATTAGGACAAACTGTTTTAGCAAAAGCGTGTATCGCTGCAAAAATTGATTTCAATAATGATGAAGCACATAGCGCACTTTACGATACTGAAAAAACTGCCGAATTATTTTGTCACATCGTTAATAAATGGCGTTCTTTGGGTGGTTGGCCGTTAGTTGAAGAAGAAGCCGAGGTTTAAAATCTGAAATGCCACACTAAAATTTGAACATAAAAAAACCGCTTTCGCGGTTTTTTGTTTTTTCAATATCATCCGTTAAGTTAAATCATTTAAATAACCAAACGAATTGTTTAGCAAAAAATTATAACTTATCTGCATTGTCAGTAAGGTAAGCAGCAACACCTTCTGGAGACGCGGTCATACCTTTGTCGCCTTTATTCCAACCAGCAGGACAAACTTCGCCATGTTCTTCGTGGAATTGTAATGCATCTACCATACGTAACATTTCATCAACATCACGACCTAGTGGTAAATCATTTACTACTTGGTGACGAACTGTACCCGCTTGGTCAATTAAAAATGAACCACGGAAAGCTACACCCGCTTCAGGATGCTCAACATCGTATGCTTTACAAATTTCATGTTTAGTATCAGCAACTAAAGTGTATTGAACTGGACCAATACCACCATCGTTTACTGAGGTATTACGCCATGCGTTGTGAGAGAATTGTGAATCAATTGAAACACCAATTACTTCTACGCCACGGCTTTTAAAGTCTTCCATGCGGTGATCAAAAGCTAAAAGCTCAGATGGACAAACAAAAGTAAAATCTAGTGGGTAGAAAAATACCACGGCTGTTTTACCTTTAATTGCTTCACTTAATGAAAAGCTATCTACAATCTCACCAGTGCCTAATACTGCTGCTGCAGTGAAATCCGGTGCTTGACGACCAACTAATACGCTCATTTTATGCTCCATTCTATTTATGTTAAAAGGTTTACTTTTATCTGCTGACAAAATTGTGACAGATAATTTTATCTATTTATATCAATAGGACTAATTAATCCGTTTGATCTTATTATGCGTCTGCTGAACTATCTTCAGATGAAGCATTTTTTGCTGCGGCTTCTTTCACTAAGGTTTGTAATTCACCTTGTTGAAACATTTCCATAATAATGTCACAACCACCAACTAACTCACCGTCAACCCATAATTGTGGGAAAGTTGGCCAATCAGCGTATTTAGGTAATTCCGCACGAATATCAGGGTTTTGTAAGATATCAACATAAGCAAATTTTTCTTCACAAGAGATTAATGCTTGTGATGCTTGTGATGAAAAACCACAACTTGGTAATTTAGGAGACCCTTTCATATATAGCAAAATTGTATTTTCGCTAATTTGTTCTTTAATGCGCTCAACTGTATCCATAATACCCTCTATTAATTAATGCTTATTCTATTCTTTTCTATTGTTATAGTTTCATATGGAGATAAAAAAAAATTTATCAACTATTTTTAGATCTTTTCAATAGAAGGTAATAGAATAAGTACTATTATTTTAAATAGTTTAGCTGTTGATTTTAAAATATATAGCCTTGAAAACCCCCTTTACAATACCAATATATAAATAATACTTGAGTATTTTACTCAAGTTTATATGAAAACACACCAATTTTTGATTAAAAGTTACAATTAGGAGAGCATAATGTCCATTGAATTACCTGCATTACCTTACGAGCAAAATGCGTTAGAACCACATATCTCAGCCGAAACATTATCATTTCATTACGGTAAACATCACAACACTTATGTTGTAAAGCTTAATGGGTTAATTGGCGGTACTGAATTTGAAAATAAAAGCCTAGAGGAAATAGTTAAAACGTCTTCAGCTGGAATTTTTAATAATGCAGCACAAATATGGAATCATACTTTTTATTGGAATAGTTTAGCTCCAAATGCCGGTGGTGAGCCATCAGGTGATTTATTAGCTGCAATCATTAGTAACTTTGGTTCTTTTGCAGAATTTAAAGCTAAATTCACTGATAGTGCTATCAACAACTTTGGCTCTAGCTGGACTTGGTTAGTAAAAAATGCTGATGGCAGTCTAGCGATTGTTAATACTTCAAATGCTGCAACACCATTAACTGACGAAGGTGTTACACCACTTATTACTGTTGATTTGTGGGAACATGCTTATTACATTGATTACCGCAATGTAAGACCTGACTACCTTAACGGTTTTTGGGCATTAGCTAACTGGGATTTTGCTCAAGCTAATTTTAGCTAATTAAAGCGAAATCTGTTTATATCCGTTCTTCTTTTTGAAGTAGAGCGGGTATATACCCAAACAATGTCTCTTTAATTGTGTGAAGATTCTAAAATTTAATTTCAGTTAAAAGTCTTTACTTGAGTTATCTGCCCTTCCCCTGAACTATCACGTTATATTTAAGAAGAAACAAGATTTTGAAAATTTATTTAATGAATAAATATCTATATCAGTCTAAACAAACTTTACACCCCCTCCCATAATTTGCATAAACAAACATCACGAAGCCTTTTATTTGGCACTATACAGCTAGATGACGAATAATTATTCACTAAAAAAGAATAGACAAAAAACAACAGACTCACATTAGTTTTTCTAATGCGAAAAATACATTTTTTTTAGGTTGTCGGAATAAGTGAAGACGATTAAGATGGCTTTGTTTTCTGAGTTAGCGCAATGATGTTTTTACTCTTTCTCCCAAAGAGCTATCATTAACTAGATTACTTTGAATAGATATTAACTATCTTTTCTCTCTGACATGTTTCTTGGAATTTAACTTCCTTATATCAACTTGATATTTAAGTTGGCCCGCACTTAGTTTGCGGGCTTTTTTTTGTGTTTTTTTTGCAGAAAAAAGTATAAAGAGTGGTATTTATAACTGCCCTAATACTTGTGCAGGCTCTACTTTAGTCGCTCGCCATGCAGGGTATATAGTTGCCAAAAAGCTCATTATTAGTGCGGTAATCACTGTCGCATAAACATCACTCGATTGTAAAACACTCGGCAAATAGTTAATAAAGTATACATCGCCAGATAAGAAGGTGGTCCCTATTAACTGCTCTAGCGCACTAATAATACCGGTAAGATTTAAAGCCAAATAAACACCCAACAGAGCGCCTAACAAACTACCTAATACACCGTTAACTAAACCTTGAGTAATAAAGGCCAGCATAATGGTTTTTGAGCTTGCACCCATGGTTTTTAGAATAGCTATATCACCTTGTTTTTCATTTACCGCCATAATTAAGGTTGAAACAATATTAAAACTTGCTACCGCTATGACCAATACCAAGACAATAAACATCACCATGCGCACAAGTTGAATATCATTAAATAAATGTCCCTGGCTATGAGTCCAGTTATTAATATAAACATAATGGTCAAAATTATAGGCAACCTGTCTAGCAATTTTGGGGGCAGCGAAAACATCAGTAACTTTCAAGCGTATGCTTTGTGTCTCATTCTTTTTATAACCCATCACATCACTAGCGAGTGAAAGTGGGCTATAAGCTAACGTTTCATCTATTGTACCGCCAAATTTGAAAATACCGACCACTTCTACCTGACGTGTAATAGGTGCAGAAAACACCTGTTTAACATCATTATTTGCTGCTGGTGGAGATAACAATAGCTGTACTTTATCACCTAGCTCTACGGATAGTTTTTTTGCCACGCCACTGCCAATAACTATGGTGTTTTTATTTTTCTGTGTAGCCATTAAGCCTTGCCAAGTACCAGCAATAATATAATCATCAATACTCGACACCTGCATTTCCAACGCAGCATCTACGCCACGAACTTCTACCGCCTTTAACTTTAAACCGTGTTGCAACATTCCCGTCATTTTGATCACTGGCGCTGCCGCAATAACTGACGCTTCGGCTTGCACTTTTTTAATAGTTTCTGGCCAATTTTTTATCGGTTCATTAACACTCACCAATTCAACATGCGGTACTATTGAAAGAAGTTTTTGAGATAACTCTCGCTCAAAGCCATTCATAGCACTCAGCACGACGATAAGAACAGTTACACCTAAAGCAATGCCAATGGTAGATGAGGCCGAGATGAAAGCTGAAAAACCATTCCCGTGTCGGCTGCGAACATAACGCCAGCCTAAATAAAGACTTAAAGGTTTAAACATGGCGTTCACTATCTTCACAGTTAATGGAGTCGTTGGTAATACCCGAAGTTGAAGGCTTTTCATCAAGTTTTTCTTCAGTAAGTGGTAATAACTGTCCTTGCACTAACTTTACTTGCCTATCCATACGATTAGCCAGTATCAGATCATGAGTGACAATGACAAAACTAGTGTGTGCGCTGTTATTTAGACTGCGAATTAATTGATAAATTTGTTCTGCGGTATCGCTATCTAAATTACCCGTAGGCTCATCGGCCAACACCAAAGATGGCTTAGTCACTAACGCACGGGCAATAGCTACGCGTTGACGTTCGCCTCCTGATAATTGTGAAGGTCGGTAATCAATTCGATGTGATAAACCCACTTGCTCGAGCATTTCCTTAGCAGCTAACAAGGCTTTCTTTGGCTTTTCACCTTGGATCATTAATGGCATTGCTACATTTTCTAGAGCACTGAACTCCATCATTAAATGGTGAAATTGATAAATAAAGCCAATATGCTGGTTTCTAAACTTAGCTCGTTCTTTATCCGATAATTGGTGGATATCAATATCGTTAATAAATACTTGCCCTGAGCTTGGTGTGTCTAAAGCACCAGCAAGATGTAAAAAGGTGCTTTTTCCGCAGCCGGAGCTACCTACTACGGCAAGTAATTCGCCTTTATCAACACTCAGCTCTAGGTTATCTAAAACCTTAGTTTCAATGTCACCTTGTTTATATGATTTAGATAACTGACAACACTGTAATACTTTACTCATTATTTTGGCCTTATTCATTTCTTAATACTTGAGCTGGCTGAGTCGTTGACGCTTGATAGGCCGGATATAATGTGGCAAGAAAGCTCATAGCTAGTGCTGATAAAATAATAGTAAGCACATCAAACCACTCCAGTTTAATCGGCAATTCTTGCATGCCAAAACCAAATAAGTTGACCCCTACCACTAACAAAATTTCGTTCAGATTAAGTGCCAATATCACGCCAAGCAGTCCACCTAAACTGACCCCCCATAAACCATTAACCATACCTTGAGTGATAAATATTTTAATAACCTCAGTACGTGCTAAACCTAACGTTTGCAATATGCCAATTTCGGCTTGTTTTTCAACAACAACCATCACTAAAGCTGAGACAATATTAAATGCAGCAACCGCAACGATTAAGCTTAACATTAACCACATCATATTTTTTTCCATTTTTACTGCTGAAAACAATGGACCTTGGCTTTCATTCCAAGTACTAAAAGTAACTGAATGGAGTATTTTATCACTAGTTTCTTGCTCTTTTTTAAGACTTTCAACGACTTTTTTTGCATTAAAGGCATCATCTAAGTAGAGTCGTAATTTATCAATACCATCACCGGTTCGCCTGAGTAGTTTGGCGCCATAACGGCTATCAACATAAACCATGGCATCATCAACTTGTGAGCCAATATGAAAAATTCCCACAATGGTAAAAACGCGCTGGATTGGAATACGTCCCATGGGAGTAAAAACACTTTTATTAGGTAATACCAAGCGAACTTCATCACCCAATGTTACTTGCAGTTTATTCGCTAATGACTGTCCCAGAACTAAAGAGTAACGCTGTGTCGAGAGCATGTCTATGTTGCCAGCAACCATATGGGTATTAATGATATTACCTTGTTCAAGCGTTGGCATTATGCCTTGAACTAAAACACCTTGAAGCCCCTTAGACGATTGGATCAATGCTTCACTTTCAAGAAAAGGTGTTACCCTAACTACGTGAGGTTTGTTAAGTAATTCTTCACGTAACTTTGGCCATCGAAGGTCTTGCTTAGTACTACTCTCATGACTTGTAAAATCACTGACAATGATATGAGGAACAATACCTAATATACGTTTTTTTAATTCGCCCTCAAAACCATTCATCACGGAAACAACCGTGATGAGTGAAGCCACACCTAATAGAATGCCAACGGTGGAAAAGAAGGTGATAAACGAAACAAAGCCTGTATGGCTTTTACTGCGGCTATAGCGTAGCCCGATGAAGATACTAATAGGTTGAAACATTGAGGTATTATTATTTTATCTGGTACTGATTTAGAATGTTCTGTAGCATAACACAATCACTAAAATTGTCTGAGACAAATAGCCTCAGGGATATTTATCGTTACACTTTTTATAATAGTCTCTGTTAATTAATAAGCTTTCATTGCTTTATAAAACACTATCTTCTACCTGGAAATATACAACATGAGCTCTCTATCCCTCGATAAAAAATTAGCACTGTATCATGAGTTTTTTGCCATTGAACTGGACTTTTCAGTAAATATTATAGCAATTGATGACAACCAAGGACTGAGTTTTGAACAGTTTACGAGCAATATACCTATGCCTTTTAAACTGGCAACAGATATGAACGCCATAGATCAATCGGCTTTGCGTTCATTACAGAATTTAGGCGGCAGCGCTTCCCAGCTAGTGGGCTTCCTAAACCAACAATCACAAAAAATTGATTTACTTATTGGTTATATTCTTAGTCAGCAGGATGAAGTACAGCATAGGTACCAAGGAATAAAGTTTGGCGGCGGAGGAGTTAAATTTATCGGACCAAAAGCATTTAATGTTGGCCAATTACTTGAGTTAAAAATATTCTTAATAGAAAGTCATTGTGCAATCTATTGTTATGGAGAAGTCATTCAGGTGGAGTCAACAAACGAAAAATTTATCCATAAAGTTACTTTTTACTTTATTCGTGAAGAAGACCGAGAAACGTTAGTGCGCAGCAGCTTACACGAACAGTCTAAGCAATTACAAAAATTGGCTAAAATACGTAACCAAGAAAGTGAACAGTAGGTAAAGTTCACATTCTGATTTAACAATGAAAATCCATTTTCAATATAGCTAAAGATAAAGACTAAACACAAATTCTGTTAAGAGTTATCTCTACGTCTTGTGCAGTTTGCTGCTGCTGCTCTGCGTGGGCGGCAACAGAATTTAAACCACTATTGATATCATGACTTAACGATACAACGGCCAATATGCTGTCATTAATAGATGAAGTGGCACCTTGCTGAGCTAACGTACCACTGGCAATTTGTGATGTTAAATTATCGACATCTTGAAAAGCCAAACCTATCTGGTCTAAAGCAATGACGACATCAGCAGAGTAGTTCAAAGAATCTTGAGTAAGTTTATGGCCCCGGCCAATACTATTAACCGCATTGGTTGTTTTAGCTTGTAATCCTTCCACCATCGATTGTATTTCTACAGTAGCTTGCTGAGTTCGATGAGCTAACGCTCTGACTTCATCTGCAACAACGGCAAAACCTCTGCCTTGTTCACCTGCTCGAGCCGCTTCAATAGCAGCATTTAAGGCTAATAAATTAGTTTGATCAGCGATGCCTTTTATAACATCAAGCACTGAGCCTATACGCGCACTTTCCTCTTGTAATAACGTTAACTCCTTAGCCATTTCATCTACTTCATTGGCAACAGCTTCAATTGTTTCTTGGCTTGTATTAGAGGAATTAACTCCCTTAGCCAAGATATCCATCACAGAGCTGGTAGTTTCACTCACTTGCTCTGCACTATTGGAAAGACTTGAGAAAGTATTGACAACATCTTCTATAGACTCTGCCATTTGAGATATTTGTCCGGTAGAGTTTTCGACAAGATTAACTGAATCGGTCATTTGAAAAGACAGCGAAGTAGAGCCTTGACGTAAGATTTCTGCTTCTTGACGAATAACATTCACAACATCAGCTAATCCGACAATAAAATCACTCAGCTCATTAGTTACTTGAGCAAGGTCATCATTGACTAGGTCTTTTAAGGGCGCGGATGGGGCTTCTTCAGTACTGACCACCATATCAAGGTACGTTTTAAGCCGAATTAACCGGTTAGTTAATATTTTGGTAAAAAATAAATAGCTCGCCATACTCTGCAAGGCGAGTAAAGTGCAAAAAAGTAAGACTAGAGCAAAATTACTTACTGAGTCGCCAATAAAAATAAGACTAATTATAAAAATGAGGCCAATAGCTAAGTTGGGTATCAGGAGCTTTATTGATAGTTTACTGAGCATATTATTTCTCTTTATTGTTGGGTCTGTTGAACATTCGAGATTATTTTTGCAGTGAATTGTGGGGTGTTTATACAAGTCAAAGCCTTTGTAATGTAGTTATTCTACATAAAAAGGCGATGACGCGGTAAAAATGACCAACAAACGCTGTCCGAAGGGTTCAGATAAAAGAATTTTACTCTTTGTTGAGTAGTATTAGCTTAGAATAACTAGGCTATACACTACTCGCCGTGATTAAAACTCTTTTATCTTGAACAAAATTTAACCGCGAAAGGTCAACAGCCCCAAATACTACTAAAATATTTATACCAAGCATTTTATATAATAGAATTAATTACCTGTATAGCTTTATTTTTGCTAGTATTTTAATCAAGATTACCAATAAGAATTAACAACTATGTCATTAACAGCCATAATTATTACAGCCCTTGCTATCGGTATTATAGTAGGAGGTATTTTTCTATTAAAAAAATCAGCACATAGATTTAATTTAACAGCAGAGCAATTAGCAAATATTAAGAAGCGAAATGAAGCGTTAGACAAACAAGAACACGAGCAAGATTCAAAATAACTTCTTTCTTAGCTCCTATATAAAGTTTTAATTAAGTGATAGCCAAATTTTGTTTTTATTGGTCCATGCACTTTTAATATTGGTCTTTTGAACACGACATCATCAAAAGCTTTTACCATTTGCCCGCGACGAAACTCTCCCAAATCACCACCTTTTTTCTTTGAAGGGCAAAGTGAGTGTTTTTTTGCAAGCGCAGCAAAATTGGCTCCGTTATCAAGTTGTGCTTTTAACTCTGCCGCTTGTTTTTCAGTTTTTACTAGAATATGCAGTGCACATGCGCTTGCCATAGTTGCTTGCCTTTGAGATAGTCGTTGTAGTTATTATACTAGAGATACTATGCTAGTTACTAATCAAGATGCATGGTTCAGTATGCTTACGCTATTTTACTGGCTTTAAAATGAGTTTATATCACGCTAGATAATTATTTAAATGCTCACTCACATCCTGATTTTTATTGGGTAACAAGCATATGATTACAAATAATTACTTTCACTTACCTTTTTCATGACATAAAATGTCATGAAATTTAACTACTCAATGTGACTTAGACCTATGACAGCAATCCAACACCTGTTTGATAATAATAAACAATGGGCAGAAAAAAGAACTAAAGAGAATCCTGAATTCTTCAAAAGATTGTCTGAACAGCAATCGCCAAAATACTTATGGATAGGTTGCTCAGATTCGCGAGTACCTGCAAATGCTCTTCTTGGCATGGACCCAGGTGAGGTTTTTGTACACCGTAACATTGCTAACCAAGTTATTCATACAGACTTAAATTGCTTATCCGTTATTCAATATGCTGTTGATGTATTAAAGGTTCAGCATATTATTGTCTGTGGTCACTACGGTTGTGGTGGAATTAGTGCTGCACTTGATAATGAAAGTCATGGTTTAATCGATAACTGGTTACGTCACATAGAGGATGTTTATCGCTTCCATAAAGAAGAAATGGACCAGCTTACTGATGAAAAAGAACGTATTAACTTATTGTGTGAACTCAATGTTATAGAGCAAGTAGCCAATATATGTAATACCACTACATTAGTTAACGCGTGGCAAAACAATCAAGATATTACCGTTCATGGCGTAGTCTACAACTTACATGATGGTATTTTAAAAGACTTAAATGTATCAGCTAATAGTAAATAAAGACTAATTATCAAGATAATACCTAGTGACGACAAAACTAAGTTATAAAAAAAGCCAACAAACTTGACTAGTTTGTTGGCTTTTTTATTGGTTAATGGCTGCTATTAGTTATAAAACGCCACGTTCCATTTGATTTAACTCAATAGATTTAAATAAGGTTGAGAAGTTACCTTCACCAAAACCTTGATCATCAACTCGTTGAATCATTTCAATAAAGATTGGACCGAATAAATTCTTAGTAAATATTTGCAGTAAATAAGAGTCTTCACTTTGGCTATCAATCAATATTTGATGCTCTTGGATACGTTTTTTATCTTCTTTTACCCATGGTACGCGATCAAAAATCTCATCATAATACTCAGGGACAATATTAAGTGTATCAATAATTGAGCTATCTAACTTATCAAGAGAGCCAACAAGATCGTCTGTTATAAACGCTAAATGTTGAACACCTGGACCATTGTACTCATCAAGATATTCATCAATTTGATTATTGGTGCTACCTTTACCTTCATTGATTGGAATACAGAAATTCCCACAAGGTGATGCTAGCGCATAAGAAATCAATGCTGTTTTAACACCTTTAATATCAAAATATCTCACTTCAGTGAAACCGAATACGTCTTTATAAAAATCAGCCCATTTATGCATAGTGCCTTGATGAACATTGTTAGTCATATGATCAACGGCTAAAAAGCCTTTATCTTCAACTAAAACAGGTTCAGCAATATCTTCAAAATCTGTATCATAGATCAAACCTTTGTTAGCGCCTGATTTTGCAAAGTTTTCGATGAAATAGATAAGACTATCACCAATACCATAAATAGCAGGGTAAGGAAGTTTATTTGCTTCATTTTCTGCCGATTTTGCCCCACGCTTAACTGCTTCAGTAAAAGCAAAATTAGCGTCTTCAACACGCCAGCCCATTGAACATATAGCTGGACCATGACTTTTAGCAAACTCTTTAGAGAAACCAGCTTTTTCTTTATTTAATAAAAAATGTATATCATTTTGATTAAAATATTCGACATCTCGACCTTTCATTTTTTTAGTTTTTGAAAAACCAAAACCATAAAAAGCTTTTTCCATAAAGTCTGAATCTGGTGTGGCATATTCAGTAAACTCAATACCACATAATTTTAACGGGTTTTTACTATCGGTCATTGTAATCTCTCATTCAACTTCTTGTCTTAAAGCTATTATCAAGGGCAAATGAGCTAAGCGAAAGTCCCCTTAGGACAAGGCCTAAAAAGAGGTTGTAACATAAATTGTACGAAGTTCTCTTGCTAAAAATGGATTACAGCTGACAAGGCTATACTAGTGCTAGTAGCTGAGTGTATAAAATTATGTACAGTTAGTGATTGCACTGATCGAATCATGCTTACTCAGATATTTTTATCTATTGGAGATCACTAGGATTTAAGTATTAATATCAAGTTATCAGTAAAAATATCAAATACCATGCCTGAAATAAAAAGTAACAAATCCACTCTTCGAGTAAATAACAATTTAATTCTATATATTTCTTAGCAAAATCAGCCAGAACAACTAACCTTAAAATATAGTAAGTGCTTTTTACTTTACCTTAACAAGTTGTTAGGTAATGGTTTTTACAAATTTTATTTATGGATAGTATTGTGTTCTTTTGGAGGTAGTTATGAGTATTTTTCAACATTATCAAACGCGTTATGAGCAAGCCCAACAAGAAGAGTTTAGCTTACAAGAATTTTTAACTATTTGTAAAGAAGATAGCCTAGCGTACGCTAGCGCATCAGAACGGTTACTTACGGCCATTGGTGAAGCTGAAATGGTTGATACTGCAACAGACCCTAGACTCAGCCGAATATTTTCTAATAGGGTTATTAAGCGCTATCCCGCCTTTGTTGATTTTTACGGTATGGAAGAAGCTATTGAACAAATAGTGTCTTATTTAAAACATGCTTCACAAGGGTTAGAAGAGCATAAGCAAATTTTATATTTATTAGGCCCTGTTGGTGGGGGCAAATCGTCATTAGCTGAAAAATTAAAGTCTTTAATGCAACAAGAGCCAATTTACGTGCTAAGTGCAAATGGTATCCGTAGCCCAGTTAATGATCATCCCTTTAGCTTATTTGATGCCCATTCAGACGGAAAAATCCTTAAAGAAGAGTATAATATTCCTGGCCGTTATTTAAATAACATAATATCTCCTTGGGCCGCCAAACGCCTACATGAATTCAAAGGAGATATTGCCCAATTTAAAGTGGTAAAAGTTTATCCATCTATTTTAGATCAAATTGCCATCGCAAAAACTGAGCCTGGTGATGATAATAATCAAGATATTTCAGCACTCGTTGGTAAAGTTGATATTAGACAGCTTGAACATTTTGCCCAAAATGATGCTGACGCTTATAGCTATTCCGGTGCTTTGTGTCGCGCTAATCAAGGCTTAATGGAATTTGTTGAGATGTTCAAAGCGCCAATTAAAGTGCTGCATCCCTTATTAACCGCCACTCAAGAAGGTAACTATAACCCTACAGAAGGTCTTTCTGCCCTACCCTTCAACGGTATTTTACTCGCTCATTCAAATGAATCCGAATGGAAAACATTTAGAAATAACAAAAATAACGAAGCCTTTTTAGACCGTGTGTATATTGTTAAAGTGCCTTATTGTATGCGTGTTTCCGAAGAAGTTAATATTTATAAAAAATTGCTGGAGCACAGTGAATTAAAAACTGCACAATGCGCCCCTGACACCCTAGATATTCTTGCACAATTCTCAGTCTTATCACGTTTAAAAGACCCTGATAACTCGAGTATTTATTCAAAAATGCGTGTTTACGATGGTGAAACGCTAAAAGATACCGACCCAAAAGCAAAATCCTATCAAGAGTATCGTGACTATGCAGGTATTGATGAAGGGATGTCAGGATTATCGACTCGATTCGCTTTTAAAATTTTATCACGGGTATTTAACTTCGATAGTGTAGAGGTTGCAGCAAACCCCGTTCACTTATTCTACGTTTTAGAGCAACAAGTCGAACGAGAACAACTACCGAAAGAACTTACAGAGCGTTATTTAGAATTTATTAAAGGCTATTTAACACCTCAATATATTGAATTTATTGGTAAGGAAATTCAAACTGCCTACTTAGAGTCTTATTCGGAATATGGACAAAACATTTTCGACCGTTATGTCACCTATGCAGATTTTTGGATACAAGATCAAGAGTATAGAGATGCTGAAACAGGTCAGCTATTTGATCGACAATCACTTAATGATGAATTAGAGAAAATAGAAAAACCTGCTGGCATTAGTAACCCTAAAGATTTCCGTAATGAAATCGTAAACTTTGTCTTGCGAGCAAAAGCCAATAACAATGGTCAAAACCCTGCTTGGACCAGTTACGAAAAACTTAGAACGGTTATTGAGAAAAAAATGTTTTCTAATACTGAAGATTTGCTACCTGTTATTTCTTTTAATGCTAAAACATCAACTGATGACCAGCAAAAACATGATGATTTTGTTAAACGCATGATGACGAAAGGTTATACCCAAAAACAAGTACGCTTATTATCTGAGTGGTATTTACGGGTTAGAAAGTCTTCGTAAGTCGTATCTCTTACGCAAAAGGGACAAGGAGAACATATGGCTAACTTTATTGACAGACGTCTTAATAGTAAAAATAAGAGTACGGTTAACCGTCAACGTTTTTTGAGACGTTATAAGAACCAAATTAAAAAATCTGTTTCCGAGGCTATAAACCAACGTGGCGTGACAGATGTGAATTCGGGTGAAAGTATTATTATTCCAAAACGTGATCTATCTGAGCCTACATTTCATCAAGGTGATGGCGGTATAAAAGATAGGGTTCACCCTGGTAATGATCAATTCTCTACCGGTGATCGAATTCCTCGCCCGCCGAAACAACAAGGTCAAGGTGCTGGTCAGGGTGATGCAAGTGATAGTGGAGAGGGTGAAGATGACTTTACCTTTTCAATTTCTAAAGAAGAATATTTAAACCTTCTTTTTGAAGATCTAGAGTTACCTAATTTGGAAAAAAATCAATTAGATAAATTAATTGAATATAAAACTGTTCGCAGTGGTTTTTGCGCTGAAGGTGTCGCGTCAAATATCGATATCGTCAAATCACTACAAGGCTCAATTGCTCGTCGCATAGCGATGACATCGTCAAAGCGCAAGCAACTTAAAGCACTTGAAGAAGCCTTACTGGCCCTAACTAATGATAAACACGACAACATTCAGAAAAAACGAGCCTTAACTACAGAAATTGAAACACTGAAAGGAAAAATAGCGAAAGTCCCCTTTATTGATACTTTCGATTTACGGTTTCGCAACTATGCCAAACAAGCAGTTCCTACTTCAAAAGCGGTTATGTTTTGCTTAATGGATGTATCAGGCTCTATGGATCAAGCAACCAAAGAAATGGCTAAACGCTTTTATATATTACTTTATTTGTTCCTTAGCCGTACTTATAAGAATATTGATGTCGTTTATATTAGGCATCATACCCAAGCTAAAGAAGTTAATGAGCATGAGTTTTTTTATTCACAAGAAACAGGCGGTACCATTGCATCAAGCGCTTTAGAGTTGATGAATGACATTATCACTGAGCGCTATAATGACAACCAATGGAATATTTATGGCGCCCAAGCATCCGATGGTGACAACTGGGCTGATGACTCCCCCCGATGCAAAAAAATATTAGAGCAAGAAATATTACCTAAGAGTCGATACTTTAGTTACATAGAGATAACCCAAAGAGCTCACCAGACCTTATGGAAGCACTATCAACAAGTGGAGGAGTCACACCCTAATTTTGCCATGCAACATATTAAATCTGTTGCTGATATTTACCCTGTGTTTAGAGAGCTTTTCAAAAAAAGCACACAGAGTGCCGCTTAATAGAACCTTTTACCTAAAATAAGTGGGTGATCAATGACTAATAAAAATAATACTGCTGAGAATATTAAAAATACAAAAACCACTCCGTTAGATGATACCCCTGATTGGACCTTTGAGTTGCTTGAACAATACCAGCATGAAATAGCCAGAGTTGCCGACTTTTATCGTCTAGATACTTATACCAACCAAATAGAAGTGATTACTGCAGAACAAATGATGGATGCCTATGCTAGCGTAGGTATGCCTATTGGTTACAGTCATTGGACATTTGGTAAAAAGTTTATTCAAACAGAGCAAAACTATAAACGTGGCCAAATGGGTCTGGCCTATGAAATAGTTATCAATTCAAGTCCTTGCATATCTTACCTAATGGAGGAAAATACCTTAACGATGCAAGCCCTTGTTATGGCACATGCCTGTTATGGTCATAACTCTTTTTTTAAAGGTAATTATTTATTCAAGTCTTGGACAGATGCTAGCTCTATTATTGATTATTTATTATTCGCAAAAAACTATATAGCTCAATGTGAACAAAAATATGGCATTAATGAGGTAGAGGCTACGTTAGATGCTTGTCATGCCTTAATGAGTCACGGCGTAGATCGGTATAAAAGGCCACAAAAAATATCCCTAGATGAAGAGCTTAAAAGGCAGTCTGAACGTGCAGAGTATTTACAGTCACAAGTGAATGCACTTTGGCGTACTGTGCCCAAAAAAGAGCAACAAGAAAGTGAAAACAAGTATAAATTTCCTAAAGAACCTCAAGAAAATATTTTATATTTCATCGAAAAAAATGCCCCTCTACTGCAACCTTGGCAAAGAGAAATAGTAAGAATAGTAAGAAAAATATCTCAATATTTTTATCCTCAAAAACAAACCCAAGTAATGAACGAGGGTTGGGCGTGCTTTTGGCATTACACCATTTTGAATCACTTATACGATGAAGGCTTAGTAACAGATAAGTTTATGCTGGAGTTTTTACACAGTCATACTAATGTTGTTGCCCAGCCAGAATACAATAGTAAGTTTTATTCAGGTATTAATCCTTATGCTTTAGGTTTCAATATGTTCATTGATATTAGACGTATCTGTGAACATCCTACAGAAGAAGATAAAGAATACTTTCCAGAAATAGCAGGGAGTAACTGGATTGATACCGTGCATTTTGCCATGGAAAATTTTAAAGATGAAAGTTTTATCAGTCAATACTTATCACCAAAATTAATACGTGATTTTAAGTTGTTTCATATCCATGATGATAGCGATAATAATTATGTTGAAATTGGCGCTATTCATAATGAACAAGGTTATAAAAAAGTACGCCACAACCTCGCCAATCAATACAATCTCAGTAATATTGAGGTTAATATCCAAATAGTTGATGCTAATGTTGATGGTGACAGGGCTTTAACACTGAGATATACGCCACACAATGATGTAGAGCTGGGAAACTCTAAAGACGAGGTATTAAAGCACCTACACTACTTATGGCACTTTGACGTTAAGATTATCCAAGAGAATAAATCAGGAGAAGATAAAGTCATTGCCTGTTGTCCACAAAAAAATAAAGACGATTAAAATCGTCTTTATTGGGGATGTTTAGGGAGACTTAAGGAGCTAGTCTTCAGATAACTCTTTTAATACGTCATCCTTTAATTCGCTCCAAAGTGTACCTGAATCAATACCGTATTTACGCACAGCCCTGATAGCGCCGTCAAAATCATTAGCTTTAGCCAACTCGATTAAGGATTTGTAATAATTTCTAGATATTTCACGGCCTTTTGGGTGAGCAAAATATAAATTACCAATACGTGAATACAATCCACTCAAACCATTTAGTATCAATAGGTAAATTGAGTTTTCTGAAGCAACCACTAAGTCTTTATTCAGTTGATAGTCAAATTGGGTGAAAGCTTCGCCTGTGTCTTCTACATCGACATAAGCCTGAAGGGTTGCTATCGCTTTTTCTGGATTGTTTTTTAATGCGCCACGAATATATATCGCACTGATATTGGTGCGTGCCGATAATAGGTTATCAACTAAATCAGGAATTCCATCTTGATCAAGCTGCGCCAACGTTTCCAGAATATTTAAACTCGACGTTTCCCAGAAGTTATTTACTTTAGTTGGTTTGCCATGTTGGATAGTTAACCAACCATCTCTAGCTAACCTTTGCAATACTTCTCTTAGCGTAGTTCGAGTAACGCCGATAAGTTCTGAGAGTTCTCGCTCAGCAGGCAATATAGAGCCAGGGGGAAAACCACCATTCCAAATAGATTCAACAATATATTGTTCGGCAAATCCTGCTGGGCTTTTCGCTTTTATGACCATTGACTGTAATTACCTAATAATATTTGTGGTGAAGGGGATAAATTCCAACTGATTGTACCAGAAGTTTAGTTACGCACAAGTTGTTAAAGTTAAAGCTTGGAAGACTTCCCTTAAAGCAGAAGTTCCCTGGTAGTATAATGATTTCTAATATTGTTATTCTGTTCATATTTAGTTGTAGATGCTTATCCCCTCTGACTAGCTTCAATAATCAAATAATAACCTTAAATATTTAACATTACCGCCCTTTATTTTTCAAACTAATCACTGACTATTAACAATGACATTTTAGAATACTAAATATGCAAAAAATAATATCAAAATTTTTATGTAGCTCGGTTTTACCAAAATAGTGTCAAATCCAGCCATCATCTAAAAATTTTGTCTGCATGCAGGTTATATAAATATTTTTTATGAATATTGCTTAATATAAGTTCTTAGAATCAGATCTTTCAAGTCAATAGGTTAACCACAGTTAAAAGATCAACTTTGCAATTGTTTGTTATAAATCAAATCAATAACTAATATCAAAATAATTGATAACTTTCAAGGCCATATTTGTGTCAATCAGTAAAAAATTTGTTAGAATTCGACACGAAAAAATCGCTAAGTTAGCATATAATTTAACATTCCATTTAGAGAAAAACATGAAACCACTTGTATACGTTTTACTGGCGTTATCAGCAGTGCTTTTTCCAAGCATTGCTTTTGCTTCAGAAGCCGCACATCAGAGTATTGATTTAACCAGTCATTGGATTGGTTATACAGCTATTGCTATTTTTGTTCTAGCCTATTCACTGGTTATTTTAGAAGAGCAATTACATTTAAGAAAATCAAAACCAGTACTACTTGCAGCTGGCCTAATTTGGATATTAATCGCGGCATATTATAACTCTCAAGGAATGCCTCATGCAGCGGAAGTAGCTATTCGTCATAACTTCCTTGAATATGCCGAATTATTTTTCTTCTTATTAGTGGCCATGACATACATAAACGCTCTTTTAGAGCGCAATGTATTTGATGCGCTTCGTGATGTATTAATACAAAAAGGCTATAACTACAGAGCTCTTTTTTGGATTACGGGTATCCTAGCTTTCTTTATTTCGCCTATCGCTGATAATTTAACCACCGCATTAATCATGTGTGCTGTTGTTCTAGCAGTTGGTAAAGATGAGCCTAAATTTGTTGCTATGGCTTGTGTGAACATTGTCGTTGGTGCTAATGCTGGTGGCGCATTTAGCCCGTTTGGTGATATCACTACCTTAATGGTATGGCAAAAAGGTATTATTCAATTTACTGAATTCTTCGCATTATTTTTACCTGCTGTTGTTAACTTTGTTATTCCTGCATTTATTATGCAGTTCTTCTTGCCTAAAGGAAGTCCTAAATCAAGTTCAAATGAAGCCACCCCAATTAAAACAGGTGGTTTAATCATTGTTGGTTTGTTTATGCTAACCATTCTTACTGCTGTTTCATTCCATAACTTCTTACACTTACCGCCAGTGTTTGGCATGATGTTAGGTCTTGCTTACTTGAAATTCTTTGGTTATTACATTAAGAAATCTGGACAAGGTAAACTGAACACCTCTGACGTACCTGCGGGTCGTACAAGGACAGACGATTTTGATATCTTTGATAAAATAGCTAAAGCGGAGTGGGATACATTATTTTTCTTCTACGGTGTTATTCTTGCGGTTGGTGGTTTAGGCTTTATCGGTTATCTAGGTATGGCTTCAGAGTTTATGTATGGCGAGCTAGGTGCTACTAACGCTAACATTTTAGTTGGTATTTTATCTGCTATCGTTGATAACATCCCGGTCATGTTTGCTGTATTAACAATGAACCCAGATATGAATCATACCCAATGGTTGTTAGTTACATTAACCGCTGGTGTTGGTGGTAGTTTGTTATCTGTCGGCTCAGCTGCAGGTGTTGCTTTAATGGGACAAGCTCGTGGTTATTACACTTTCTTTAGCCATTTAAAATGGACGCCAGTAATTGCTTTAGGTTACGCGGCAAGTATCTATGTCCATTTATTAATAAACTCATAATTACATTAATACTGTAAAGTAATAATACAGGGACAAGCTATTAGCTTTCTCTTCATGTTACTATCGAAAAGCTTCTATTTTATTAGAAGCTTTTTTTTACCTAAATTTTATAGGAGCTTTTGTGAATAACCTAAGCAAAATTACCACGAGCCAAAAGCCCTGGTTACTATTAGCAGCTTCAGCATTGTGTCTAGAGCTATCAGCGTTGTATTTCCAATACGTACTAGACTTAGCACCTTGCATTATGTGTGTGTATCAAAGGCTTGCTATTCTGGCTATATTCTCAGCGGGTGCAATTGGCGCTTTAGGGCATAACAATATATTTGCTAGAACTCTGGCATATGTTTTATGGGGTACAGGCGCAATTTGGGGGCTTATCATTGCGGTAGAACATGTTGAAATGCAAGAAAATAGCGGTTCGCTCTTCTTTAGTTGCGAGTTTATTCCTAATTTTCCTACTTGGGCTCCTTTGCATGAGTGGCTCCCTTTCTTGTTTGAAGCGACAGGAGATTGTGGAGAGATAAGTTGGCAGTTTTTTAATTACAGCATGCCACAATGGATGATTGTAGTTTATGCACTATTTGCAGTAACATTCACAGCTGTACTTATAAACCGTCTTGCTTGCGCTAAAAAGCCATAACCCCAAGTAATACCAAGTTGGTATAACAGTCAAAAGAATAGAAGAATATGCTATGCTTAATTATTAGTGTGTTCTCTTCTTCTACTGTTTTATTGGGAGTATTATAATTGCCAAAGTTTTACCTAATCATACTCTCCCTTCTATTCGTGTCTTTTACTACTTTCACAGTAAAAGCTAACTCTGAAACGATAAAAGTAGCTAAAGTAAAAACAGTAAAACTTGGCATGTCTAATGCTCTAACTGGCCCTACCTCTGATTTAGGAAAAGAGTTAAAAAAGGGCGCAAAGGTTTATTTTGATAGCTTAAATAAACGAGGGGGGATCAATGGCAGGCCTGTTGAAATCATTAGCCTCGATGATGGTTATGAACCTCAAAGAACAGTAGTAAATACTAAGAACCTCATTGAGCAGCAAGTATTAGCATTATTTGGTTACGTTGGTACTCCAACCTCCCACGCTATTATGCCAATGCTATTGAAAAGTAAAATCCCCTATTTAATGCCATTTACCGGTGCGGATTTTTTACGCTCTTCCACTGACGTTAACATTCTAAATATACGAGCGAGTTATTACCAAGAGCTCAAAGCACAGATTGAATACTTAGTTACAGAAAAAAAACACAATAAAATTGCCTTAGTGATACAAGCTGATGAGTTTGGTTTAGCTGCACAAAGGGCGGTTAATAACTTACTAAACGAAAAAAGTCTAAACCCTGTGATTACTGCGAGATATAAAAGAAATAGTAATGATATTAGGGCGGTACTCAGCCAATTAACTGCACAGCCCCTAGATGTAGTTATATTTGTGGGTACCTATCAACCCTTCATACACTTAATAAACTTAGCCCACCTTGAAGATTTAGATGTATTGTTTACCAGCCTTTCATTTATTGGTAGTCACAATTTACTTAATCAAATCCCCTTGTCTAGCAGAGTTGTTTTAAGTGAGGTGATGCCTGCACCTCAAGAGTGTAACTGGCAGTTATGCCAGCAGTTTATGACGGATATGAGAAATTCTGGCCATAAAGCACTCAATAGAATTCAACTAGAAGGTTATATAAGTGCCTTTGTTTTTAGCAAAGTTGCTGAGCAATGTACAGAGGGGTTAAATCGACAATGTTTATTAAAGCAATTTGATAAATTTAACTATCAAGACAATACGCTAAATATCTCGTTTAACAATAAGAGTAATCAAGGTATGCAACGGGTCTATTTTTCTTTGAGCAAAGCGATGAAAAGGCAATATTAACGCCTACCTCTAC
The DNA here is from genome assembly GCA_913063325.1 of uncultured Colwellia sp. Taxonomy (GTDB): domain Bacteria; phylum Pseudomonadota; class Gammaproteobacteria; order Enterobacterales; family Alteromonadaceae; genus Colwellia. The sequence goes on from CAJXYE010000025.1 coordinate 46,031, forward strand.
TCACTGACCACGTTTCAAAAATGGCGGCACTAATCACTAATAGCCCTCCTATCATAGTTAACAGGTTTGGCCGTTCATGTAATAGCAAAAATGCAAGTACACTACCATATAACGGCTGCAAGCAAGAAATTAATCCTGCGGTTGTTGCTGACAAGTGCCGTAAACTCGAAGCAAAAAAGGCGTGAGGAGTCGCGGTAAAGACAATACCTACCAGTAAAAGCAATAACCAATCAGTATTGGCTACCTGTGCTGGAGGTATCTCAACAAATAAACACAGCATCAAACAAGCGACTAGTGTTTGATACAGCATGGTATGCGGCCCAGAATAGTGAGAAAAGTAATTTTTATGTAATACATTTCTTAAAGCAAAAAAAAATGCAGAGAAAATACCTGTAGCAATACCAAAGGTCACTTGGTTACCAAAATTAACTTCTGGGATGAGTAATACGATGCCAACTATAACAATCAATGCTGTCATAATATCTTTAGGTTTAGGTAACGATTTTTTAAAAAACGGCTCTATAAATACAGTCATTACAGGGTAAGTGAAAAAAGCTATAATTCCAACAGTGACTCCTGCCATCTGCATACTTGCAAAATAAGTTACCCAATGTATGCCAACCACTACACCTAATAAAATAGCGATGCCGTAGTCTTTCATATTTTCTAAAGTGAGTTTTTTTTTCTGTAATGTGAGCAAAATAAAAAGCGCGATGCTCGCAATACCCGTTCGATAAACGGTTATATCAAGTGCTGGTAAACCAATGAGTTTAGAGAATAGCGCAGTACCGCCAAATAGGAAAACAGCAATGTGCAGGTAAATAAGACTTTGTTGCTCAGCTTTTATCGATGAAGTTACTTGGCTATTATCTTTCATGTTGTATCATCACATTATATAAATATTGATTAATCAATATCATTTAACGGCCAGATCACAATGTGATCTTCAAAATTTTCAAGACTCACCTCGTTATCTTTAACAATTTTTCCTCGCACGGACATACCCGCTTTATGCATAGCTGATTTTTTACCTTTATGGAGTAAAGGATGCCATGATGGCATGCCTCGGCCTTCCTGAAGACGACGATAGGTACAACTTGGTGGCATAAAAAATACAGCGTCGATATTTTCTTGTGTTAACCGAACACAATCAGGTACTAACGTAGTGCGCTGTTCATATTTAGAGCACTGACATGATTTTTCATTAAGCAAGTGGCAAGCAATATTAGAATAAAATATGTGCTCCCCTTCTTTAATATGGTCGGTAGGTAAAAGCTCAGACTCTTCATCGGTATCTTCATCATCGATAAATTTATTGAGGCAGCATTTAGCACAGCCATCACACAATGACTCCCATTCTGGTCGAGTCATCTCTGCTAGGCTTTTAGTTTGCCAAAAAGGCTGTTCTTGTATGCTTTTATCGTTCATTTACTACTACTTATTTTACTAATGGGTTATGTCTTAATATTTTAGGGCACTTATTAATAAGTGCCATAATAAATCATTGGATAGGTGGAAACTTAATACGGTCAGATAAATGACCAACTGAACTGACAAAATAATAGGATAAGTTCCAGTGCATTAAACTTTTATAGTTATCATAAGCAAGATAGACACGGCCATTTTCATCATCGGGAAATACTAACGCAGCTTTAATATCCACATTAGGTAAGTTAGTTCCATCAGAGCGCCTCACGCCTAATGCTTGCCACTGCGCTAGTGTTCTTTCTGTTTCAGACCAGGCTTTCAACCAGTTCTTTCGACTACCTGTGTTTTTTGGAATAGCTAAACTTTTGTCAAAGCCTTTTGGCAGCTTAACTTGACGACCCCAAGTGAGATCATCACTCCAACCTTCTTTTTGTAAGTAATTTGCCATGGATGAAAAAACATCCGCTTGGTTTTGCCAGATATCCTTTTTACCATCACCATCGCCATCAACAGCGTAGGCTAAAAAGGACGTTGGCATAAATTGATTCTGTCCCATCGCTCCTGCCCATGAACCTTTCATATTGTCACTACTAATATGGCCTTCATCTAAAATAGTGAGTGCTGCCATTAGCTGTTTTTTGAAAAATGTTTCACGTCGCCCTTCATAGGCTAATGTCGACAAGGCAGATACGACATTATAGCCACCGGTAAACTTGCCAAAATTAGTTTCAAGTCCCCAAAGTGCAACAATAAATCGTGGCTGAACTTGGTACTTTTCACCTACCTGCTCTAACAATACTTTATGTTCTTTATACAAAACTCTCGCTTTCTCTACTTTCCATTTTGGCACTCGCTTAGGAAGGTAAGTATCAAGTGTTTCAACATTTTCAGGCTGGCTTCTATCCGCTTTTACCGCACGTTTATGGAACTTTACTTTTGAAAAGCTTTCATCGATCAGTGCTTGATTAAAACCTTTAGCTAATGCTTCCGCCTTGAGTTTTACTACATATTTAGCAAAACCTTCTTCGGTAAGCTCTATCTTTTCTGCCATTGATGAGTTATTGATAGCAAGCGAGATAAGGAGTGATAGAGCAATCGTTTTTAGAATGGTTTTCATTAAAGCTCTCCTTCCTCTTTTTGAGATAGCATAAACGCTTTATGTTCTTTTAATAAATCTTCTTGCGGAGGTGGTAACTGTAAATAGAATCCTTGTTCTTCTAGGTTCTTTTTCACTTTTTCTAAGTCAGCCATTGCAAGTTTTTCTTTGGTGGCTAAATTAATTAAGGTGACTAAATTTGGCGTACCAAACGTTTTCATCAATGCCTCAGGAACTGATGAGAAATCATCACGTTTATTAACAAAAAGATAAGTTTGGGCTTTTTTAGGGCTTTTATAAATAGCACATAGCATAATGGAGACCTATAGGTAATTGAGAAAGTACGGTTGAATATTCAATATATCATGAGCCCAAGGTGAACCCCATAGTGACTCAATGAAATATTGTTAATGAAAATGTAAATTTAGCTGATGGCTCACATAGAAACAGCAAACCGTTAAACGGCTATTTATAACCTTGCTTAGCAAACTCGAGTAAAGTTTGACCAAACAATGCATTGCGCCAACCTGATATTAAGTCAACCTTATCCGCATTATTTCGCGCGTCATTAAGGTCAAACTGCCAAGTTAAAAATTGATTTATTTGCTTTTTAGACGCTATGTTTTCAATAGCTAGGTTATTTTGTTCACTGGATTTCACTAAAAAAGCTTTTACTTGTTTAAATATTTGTTTGTAACCTGGGTACTCATCTAACCGATTAATTTTTGTCGGGTAGCTACTTACCTCAGCTTTATCTGCTTGGGTTAATACCGCCAACATAGCTTTCCCTTTATGGCGGATATCGAGCTCTTCTGCTCCTTCAAGCATAGACATAGCGTTAACCGTTGCCGGATTACTTTGTGCTAATGCCATTAAGGTATGATCTTTTGCAACAAAGCCGATAGGTAAGTCACGCTTTTGTGCTTGTTGAAAACGCCAGCTTGCTAAGTACTTTAATGTATTTAGTTGCTTAGGATTTAAACGCCAACTCATCTTAATATTAAGATACATTTCGCTGTCATTTATAGGCGTGAACTTCTTATCTATCATACTCTGTGTTTCTTGCTGAGCATAAGCTAAAAAACCAGCCTGGGTAATTTCAGCTAATAACTTAGGATAAATAGAAAATAGATGGTCGACATCAGCGCTAGCGTAAGCTAATTGCTTTTCTGTTAAGGGTCTTTTTATCCAATCAGTACGTGACTCTGATTTATCTAATTCGATATCAGTATAGTGCTTTACCATAGCGGCATAACCGAGCGACAAACCATGACCTAAAAATGACATCATGATTTGACTATCAATTAAGTTTACTGGTTTACAGTTTCCAGCAGTTAAAAAGACTTCTAAATCTTCAGAGCAAGCATGAAGCACTTTGGTGATACCGGCATTGGTAAGTAACTGCCAAAAAGGCGTTAAATCATCAATAGCAAGAGGATCGATAAGTGCTAATTGCTCGCCATCACAGACCTGAAGTAATCCTAACTTAGCGTATAGGGTTCGTGTACGAACAAACTCAGTATCTATGGCTAATACCTTAGCTTTAGCCAGTTGTTCACATAACAGGTTTAAGCTATTTTGATCTTCAATTAATTGATAGTGCATGATTAATATTTCTACTACGGCTACTTATGACGACGACGATTACTTTGCTGATTGCGTTGTTGGTGCTTTTTAACAGAGCGACGAATTCTTCGACTTTTAGCATTATCCATCGCTTTTTCATCAACTTTAACTTTACTTTCTGCTTCAGGTGTCAAATTAACAAGCTTACGGTAATAGTTTACTTCTTTTAATGCCAGCTCACGCCAACCACCCATAGGTAATTGTCGTTGCATTTCCATATCACCATAACGTACACGTATAAGACGGCTTACTTGTACATCTTGGCTTTCCCACAAGCGACGAACTTCTCGATTACGACCTTCAGATAAAACCACGTGGAACCAATGATTTCGACCTTCACCACCACGATAGGTTATCTTTTGAAAACGAGCAGGACCATCTTCAAGTGTTACTCCAGCACGTAGTTTCTGCAACATAGCTTCGTTGATATCACCAAAAACACGCACGGCATACTCACGTTCAACTTTTTGTGATGGATGCATCAAACGGTTGGCTAATTCACCATCCGTTGTAAATAACAACATACCCGAAGTATTTATATCTAAGCGACCTACAGCAACCCAGCGGCCAGTTTCTAGCGGAGGAAGACGATCAAAAACAGTCGGTCTTCCTTCAGGGTCTTTACGGGTACACATTTCACCTTCGGGCTTGTTATACACAAGTACACGACAGATATCTTCATCTTGAGCCGTTAGTTTAACGTGGTGACCATCAAGTCGTATTTGTTCAGTACCGTTAACTCTATCACCTAAAAATGCCACTTTACCATCGATACTGACACGGCCTTCGCTGATCATAGTTTCCATTTCACGGCGAGAACCTTTTCCTGCTCTAGCCAATACTTTTTGTACTTTCTCTGAGTCGGTATGAGTTGCTGTTTTAAAATTAACCTTTTCTACCTTCTCTGGCTCTTTTTTATGCTGGCCTTTTTTGGCTGAGCCCTTTTTCCCTGCGCCACTTTTAGTACCGTCTTTAGACAATCCTTTTTTAGCACTACCTTTTTTCTCGGTGCCACGCGTACCATACTTTTTATCAATGGCTTCGTCTTTTCTAGCTTGTTTTTTCTTGTCAACCGTCATTATCTTTTACTCTGTTACGTCAGTAGCAGCTCCCTTGTAGCTTACTTCTGGCTCATTGTTCAGGTTCAATCACCGAGTAAAATGCAATTATTCATTTGCACTTTACTGAGGTTATTGAAATGGAGAAGGATCACCTTCTCCTACGCGTATTATATCAATACTGTCATTAGAAAAATCAATTACAGTGGTCGGGTGTTCCCCTAAATGGCCACCATTAACAATAAGATCAACTTGATGCTCTAACAAATCTCGAATGTGTTCAGGATCATACTCAGCCATATCTTGGCCAGGCATAATTAAACTGGTAGACATTATAGGCTCTGCAAGTTCAGTCAACAAGGCTTGAGCGATAGTATTATCTGGTACTCTTATACCTATGGTTTTCTTTTTAGGATTTAATAGTCGCTTAGGGACTTCCTTACTGCCTTTGAAGATAAAAGTGTAAGCACCAGGGGTATTACTTTTTAGTAATCGATAAGCGGTATTATCTACTCGGGTGTATTCTGATATTTGTGAAAGGTCTTGGCACACTAAAGTGAAGTTGTGCTCTTTATCGATATCTCTAATTCGACAAATGCGCTCTAATGCTTTTTTATCGCCTAAATGGCAACCTAATGCATAGCCTGAGTCGGTAGGATAAACAATCACACCACCCTTTTTAATAATATCTGCCGCTTGTTTCATTAAACGACCCTGAGGGTTATCTGGGTGTACATAAAAAAACTGACTCATGAGGAGACTTTCCTTTTCTTTAAAACTTGATGATTGTTTCTTGTCAGTTGAAACGGTTAATTACGATTAGAAATATTTTTTCTAGCTATTGCCATTGGGCCCAAACGGGTTTTGCCCCCACAGGCATTGTCAAGTTACGCCCTAAATCACTCCACTTATTGGGATAGTGAAAATCAGAGCCCATCGAGGCATGTAAATTATACTCTTGACAATAAGCCAACATTTTTTGTCTTTGATCAGGACTCATTTGTGGTAATACCACCTCTAAGCCATCACCCGCGACTTCAGCAAAGTGAACTATCAATCGTCTCAACCACTTAGCAGAAAGATCATATCTAATAGGGTGAGCCATGACCGCACTTCCGCCAGCTTCGTGTATAGCCGCAATAGCTTCTTCAATACTACACCAATTAGGCTTTACATAAGCGCGCTGCCCTTTTGAACCTTTCTTACCGATATATTTATCAAAGGCCTGCTGCATAGTACTAACATGCCCCTGTTGGTGAAGCACTTTAGCAAAATGAGCACGTGTAATTGAGCCATTACCCGCCATCGCTTTAGCGTCAGTATAGATAGTTGGAAAACCGCATTTAGTCAGCTTTTCACCCATTGAAATAGCACGCTGCTCTCTTGCTTGCTGCTGCTGTGTGATAAGTAACTTTAATGCTGGATTATTTTTATCAATATTCAAACCGACAATATGAATTTCAAAACCTTGCCATGCAGTCGATATTTCAATGCCATCAATCAATTTAAGTGGAATATTTTTCTCGTCGATATGCTTTTGCGCTATATCAAGACCGGCGACAGTATCATGATCTGTAATAGCTAAAACCTCAATTTGAAAGTTAGCGGCCCTATCTATCAATGTTTGCGGTGATAAACTACCATCAGAGCAATTTGTATGGCTGTGTAGGTCGATACGCTTATGGGCAAAACCTTCGGTTTTTACTATCTGATGTGGAAAATCAGTGGTTGACAGCAACGCCATAATAAGGTCTTCTATAGGGGTAAAACTCAGTGTTATGATAAGTTTACTGATAACGAGTAAATAATGATACTTTTTCCTTTATTAATCGAAAAGTAAATAAGACTGACTGAATAATACATAGCAAATAAAGGCATATTAAAAATGAATACAGCAATAACTAACATAACATTAATTTGGTGGTGGCATAACTCGACATAATTGGGTTGTGATAATTGCGTGTATCTTAAATAAGATTAAACAAATTTCAAAAAACCCGCTCCTTTCAGCGGGTTTTTCTCGTTTAAAGCGGTCGAGATATACCGTATTTGATGAAGTTAACAAAGGGTTTAAAATGAACAGAACAAAAACATGGTTTATTTGGTGGCTATTGCCTATTTATGCCGGCTGACAATTTTTCTTTAAATAAACTCTATAGAAGTATTCAACATGACTCAAAACTTACCAAATAAAATCAATGGTGCATCTCCTATTGGCGTAAGCACCATGCTTGATAGTAGCTGCTATCAAAATGATCCCTTAAGTGTTTACCAATTATTATGTCACGACCAACAAAATAATATCTTATTAGAATCTGCCGAGATTGATAAAAAGCATTTGTTAAAAAGCTTATTATTAACAGATGCGGCAGTTAAAATTGTTTGTAACGGCAATGTCGTCACTTTTTCAGCTCTCTCTTTAAATGGAGAAAGCGCTGTTGATTTAGCAGCTGCGCAATTAGCCCCACATGCCCAAATAAATATTGCTGATGATGGAAAGTCATTTCAAGCAACATTTACTGAAATTGCGAAAGACCTTGATGAGAAGGCGCGTTTAAGTGCAACGAATCCACTGCACAGTTTACGCTTATTTAATCAACTTACTGATGATGACAGTCATCCCTTCGCCGTATTTTTAGGCGGTGTTTTTGCCTTTGACCTTATGGCCATTGCCGAGCAATTACCCGAAGTTAAAGACGGTGACAATACCTGTCCTGACTTTGTTTATTACTTAGCTGAAACGCTCGTTATTATTGACCATGAATTACAAAGTACAGAAATTATTGGTAACGTCTTTCATTACAATGACACTGAGAAAACTAAACAAAGCCAATTAGCTATTTCCAAGCGAGTGACTCACATTAAGGGTATCCTTGCTCGTACAATTGATACTGAGCAAGTCTCAAAATTAAGCCCCTCGTTTACTAATACTGTAAATAAACAAGCATCAGACCAACCATTGCAAGTCGATATTAGTGACGAGCGTTATTGTGAAATTGTTAATCAATTAAAAGAAAATATTCGTGCGGGGGATATTTTTCAAGTAGTTCCTTCACGTACGTTTACCTTACCTTGTTTAGATTCTATTGCGGCTTATAAAGCACTCAAACTTAGTAATCCTAGTCCCTACATGTTTTATCTAAAAGATAGTGACTTTTGTATTTTTGGTGCCTCTCCTGAATCAGCATTAAAGTATCAAGCCAGTAATCGCCATGTAGAGATTTACCCTATAGCAGGAACTCGCCCTCGCGGTTTCGACAAACAGGGCAATATTTCATTAGACTTAGACAGCCGTATTGAATTAGAGCTAAGGCAGGATGAAAAAGAGTCTGCTGAACACATTATGCTGGTAGATTTAGCCCGAAATGATATTGCTAGAGTTTCCCAACCAGGCACCCGTTATGTTGCTGAGTTACTTAAAGTAGATCGCTACTCTCATGTGATGCATTTAGTATCCCGAGTATGTGGTACTTTGCAAACCGATTTAGATGCTTTACACGCCTATCAAGCTTGTATGAATATGGGTACGCTATCTGGCGCACCTAAAGTTAAAGCAACGTCACTTATTAGGGAAGTAGAAGGTAAGAGACGTGGTAGTTATGGCGGCGCTGTTGGTTATTTAACGGGAACAGGTGAGATGGATACTTGTATTGTTATTCGCTCGGCTTTTGTTAAAGATAATATTGCTCAAGTCCAAGCGGGCGCTGGTGTCGTCTTCGACTCAGATCCAATCAGTGAAGCCAATGAAACAAGGCAAAAAGCGCAAGCAGTTCTAAATGCTATTAGTAAGGCTAATGCTAATGCCTTACCTAATTCTAATACTAACGTTTTGGCGAAGGAGCAAGCTAATGACTAAATTATTTATGCTCGATAACCTCGATTCATTTACTTATAACTTGGTTGATGAATTTCAATGTTTAGGTTTTGAGCCAAGTGTTTATCGAAACACGCTCAGCGCTGAATTTATTTTTGAAAAAATGCTCGAACATACTCAACGAACATCCGAGCCAGTATTACTTGTTTTATCACCTGGACCTGGCGAGCCAAGTAAAGCGGGCTGCTTAATGGCACTTATTAAAAAGTGTGCTGGTCGAATACCTATGCTGGGTATTTGCTTAGGTCATCAAGCTTTAATTGAGCATTACGGTGGCCAGGTAGACAGAGCTGAAGAAATTGTACACGGTAAATCTTCAAATATTACTCATAGTGGTAGTGGTGCTTTTGAAGGAATTCAAAATCCATTACCCGTTGCGCGTTATCATTCTCTGATCGGTAAAAATATACCGCCAGCTTTAGATGTTATCGCCGAATATAGCGGTATGTGTATGGCCATTAGCAATGACAAAGATGTTGTCTTATCGTTTCAATTTCATCCAGAATCTATATTAACAACTTTTGGTACCACTTTGTTAGCGCAGAGCATTCAACATTTACTTACTCTGGCGCCATCACTCAATACTAAATTTAAGACTAAGGTTATAGGAGAATAAAATGACTAGTTCACAAGAGATTAATTCAAAGATTTCAGCTATCAAGACTACTTTTCCTGCATTAGTTGAAGGTCTTGATTTAAGCCAAACACAAAGCCATGATTTTTTTGAGCAAGTACTTCAAGGCAACATCGAACCGGCTTTAATGGCAGGTGTATTAACGGCACTGAAGATAAAAGGAGAAACACCAGAAGAGATAGCTGGCGCTGCACTAGCTATTCGCTCAGCTGCTACCTCATTCCCTCAACGAAATAGTGAAGACGATACCGTCGCCGATTGCGTTGGTACTGGCGGTGATGGTGCTAATACCATTAACATATCAACTACTGCGGCTATTCTTGCAGCAGCATGTGGTTTGAAAATGGCAAAACATGGCAACAGAAGTGTTTCCAGTATGTCTGGCTCAGCTGACTTACTCGAAGCATTTGGTGTTAATTTATCCATGTCCCCTGAAACAGCAAATCATTGCTTAGCACAAAGCAATTTGTGTTTTTTATATGCGCCGGCTTATCACTCAGGTTTTAGACATGCTGCACCCGTACGAAAAGCCATGGGTATTCGTACCTTGTTCAATATATTGGGACCACTCGTTAATCCGGCAAAACCCAATATTATGCTACTTGGGGTATATACGCCTGAATTATTAATGCCTATAGCCAAGGCGCTACAACTTACTGGTGTTCAGCGCGCTTTTGTGGTTCATGGCAGTGGTTTAGATGAAATTGCTTTACATGGAGATACGCAAGTCATTGAAATTTACCAAGGTGAATTAATTGAACGTATGATTAAGCCGCAAGATTTTGGTTTTAAAAATTACGCCCTTGAAGAGATTAAAGGGGGTACTCCTGCGGAAAACGCCAATATAATTAAAGATATTTTATCGGGTCAAGGCAAAGAAGCCCATAATGCAGCAGTCATCATTAATTGTGCTGCACTACTGTATTTACATAATAAAGCAGACTCTCTCAGCCAAGCCGCGCAACTTGCCACAGAAGTACTTGCCTCAGGTAAGGGCTTAACAACATTATCATCATTAGTGAAGCTTTCAAATCAAGATGTATCATCAACTATAAATAGTAAAGTTACCGAAAATAACACTAACATAGTCTCTAATGCAGACCAAAAGGCTGAAAAATAACATGAATATCCATACTAATACTTCAGCTAAAAAAAATATTTTAGAAAAAATAGTTGATGACAAACGCATTGAAATTGATGCCTTGAAAATCAGTAAACCTTTAGCAAGTTTCATTGATGAACTCGTGCCGACCACTAAAGATATGTACGCGGCATTAACGAGAACCAAAGATAAACCTTATGCTGGTTTTATTCTTGAGTGCAAAAAAGCATCGCCATCTAAAGGCTTGATTCGCCCTGACTTCGATGTAAAAGCTATTTGCCAAATTTATGATAAATATGCTGCTGCAATTTCAGTATTAACGGATTTTAAATATTTCCAAGGTACCTTTGATTACCTAAAAACAGTCACTCAATCGGTAAAGTGCCCTGTACTTAATAAAGACTTTTTTATTGACAGCTACCAAGTGCATTTAGCAAGATACTATGGCGCTGACGCCATCTTATTAATGCTCAGTGTTTTATCCGATGAAGAATATATCGAATTATCAGCTGTTGCCGAACAATATAACTTGGCGATATTAACCGAAATTTCTACCGAAGATGAACGTGATAGAGCAATAAAGCTCAATGCAAGAATGATTGGTATCAACAATCGCAATTTACGTGATTTAAGTACCGATATATCACGTACTTTTGACTTTGCCCCTACCCTACCCGACGATAGAATTATTATTTCTGAATCAGGCATATACAACAACGCTCAAGTGAGAGAGCTAGCACCAGCTGTTGATGGCTTTTTAGTGGGTAGTTCATTAATGGATCCTAAAAACAATATTTATCAAGATATTGATTTGGCTTGCCGAAAACTAATTTTTGGAAACAATAAAGTGTGCGGTTTAACTGACGCTACCTATGCTAGTGCAGCCGCTGATGCTGGCGCACGTTTTGGAGGCCTTATTTTTGCAGAAAAATCACCTCGTTATGTAACAAAGGCACAAGCTCAGCTCATTATAAAATCAGCGCCAAAATTAGAATATGTTGGCGTTTTTGTTAATAAAGATCGTAGTGATATTATTGATTTAGTGAAGACCTTACAGCTAAGCGCTGTGCAACTTCATGGTAGTGAAGATAGCCAATATATTGAAGCGCTAACCAATGAGCTTGCTCTGAATGAGTGTAGCTTTTGTCAAGTATGGCAAGCTAGTCCTGTAGCACAACATGTACCTTTGCTTGATCAAAAAGTGAACCACCATGTACTCGATGGCCAAAGCCCTGGTAGTGGTAAAGCATTCGACTGGCAAGTGTTAGCCTTAAGTGAGCAAAACTTATCAAAAAGCTTTTTAGCTGGAGGTTTAAATAATGACAACATTAGCCAAGCCCTCAAGCAGTTAACCCATGTAGATTTATTTGGCTTAGACCTAAACTCCGGTGTAGAAGATAGCCCAGGTATTAAATCAAGCGAAAAACTAGCACTAGTATTTTCGCAAATTAGGAATTATTAAGATGTCAGATGCAAAGCAAAATACTCAAGAGAATTCTCAAAAGAAAAAGTCAAAAAAAAACCACTTACCAGCCTATTTTGGTGAGTTTGGTGGTATGTATGTTGGTGAGTTATTAGTCCCTGCACTAGAGCAACTAGAACAAGCTTTTATTGAGTCACAGACCGATGAAGCTTTTTTAACTGAATTCAATGATCTATTAACAAAATATGCCGGTCGACCTACGCCATTAACTTGTTGTCGTAACATCGTAAAAAACCCATTAGCTAAAATTTACTTAAAACGTGAAGATCTACTACACGGTGGAGCACATAAAACCAATCAAGTTTTAGGGCAAGCACTTCTAGCCAAACGTATGGGTAAAACTGAAATAATCGCTGAAACTGGCGCTGGACAACATGGTGTTGCAACAGCAATCGCTTGTTCATTACTCGGTTTGAAATGTAAGGTTTATATGGGCGCTGTAGATTGTCAGCGCCAACAACCAAACGTTTTTCGTATGAAGTTAATGGGCGCAGAAGTGATACCAGTTACAGCTGGCTCAGGAACATTAAAAGACGCCGTTAATGAGGCATTAAGAGATTGGTCTGCAAACTATGAAAATGCACATTACTTGTTAGGCACTGCTGCAGGACCACACCCATTTCCAACCATTGTTCGTGAATTTCAAAAAATGATTGGCGAAGAAGCCAAAGCACAGTTTTTCGATGAAGAAGGTCGTTTACCTGATTATGTCATTGCAGCTGTTGGTGGTGGTTCAAATGCGATTGGTATGTTCCATGATTTTATTAAAGAAGAAGGCGTGAAACTTATTGGCGTTGAGGCAGGCGGTAAAGGCATTGATACAGACCAACATGGTGCTACCTTAGTTGCTGGCTCAAAAGGTATGTTGCATGGCAATTATACTTACATTATGCAAGATAATTTCGGTCAAATTAAAGAGTCTTATTCAGTATCCGCTGGGCTAGATTATCCTGCTGTTGGCCCACAACATGCTTTTTTGAAAGAAACGGGGCGCGCAGAGTATGTCGCTATCAATGATGATGAGGCATTGGCAGCATTTCAAGCCTTAGCGATGAATGAAGGAATTATTCCTGCACTTGAGTCTTCTCACGCCCTTGCACAAGCATTGAAAATGGCTGAATCTGTCACAACTGAAACTATTTACCTGGTAAACCTTTCCGGTCGTGGCGATAAAGATTTAGCGCATGTACACGCCATTCTTTCTCCTGAAGAAGCATCTTCAGCCACAAACGTTAAACATAGAGGAGAGGCATAATGCCACACTCAAATATTCAGCAAGCGGGTATTAGATATCAAAATTCGTTTGCAGCATTGAAAGAAAAAAATGAACAAGCTTTCATTCCTTTTGTCATGATTGGCGATCCTAATGCTGAACAATCTTTAGCGGTTATCAAAAGTCTCATTGATTCAGGAGCAGATGCGTTAGAGTTAGGTATTCCATTTTCTGATCCAAGTGCTGATGGTCTAACAATTCAAAAGGCGGCACTTCGCGCCTTAGGGCAAGGTATTAACACAGACATCTGTATTGATATATTAAAAGAAATTCGAGCATACGCTCCACAAATACCTATTGGCTTATTGCTTTATGGTAACTTAGTTTTTGCACGTGGTATTAATAGCTTTTATCGTGATATGAGTGAAGCGGGTGTCGACTCAGTATTAATAGCTGACGTGCCTATTCGAGAGAGTGAGCCCTTTCGAGAAGCGGCATTAAAATACGGTGTTGCGCCTATTTTTATTGCACCTCCTAATGCCAGCGATGAAACATTACGTGCGGTGTCTTCATATTCTCGTGGTTATACCTATGTATTAAGCCGCGCAGGTGTCACTGGCGTAGACACTGTAGAAAGCCCAAAGAACACGGTTACTACGACAGCAAAAACGTTAATTGAAAATTTGACAAAATATCATGCTGCGCCTCCTGTATTGGGCTTTGGTATTTCAACACCACAACAAGTTAAAGATGCTCTTAGCGCAGGTGCATTAGGTGCAATTAGTGGTTCAGCTGTCGTTAAAATCATTGAAGATAACCTAACCGACAATCGTAAAATGCTCGCTGACTTAGCCTACTTTGTTAGTGAGATGAAAGCGGCAACAAGGTTGTAAACACCTAAAAGTCATAATTTTTAGGCAAAGTTAATTAACAAAAAAGGAACAATAATATTGTTCCTTTTTTGTTATACCAATCAGACTAACTAAGTGATCTTTTTAAATGACCTAAATCTCCAATAACATCGTAGCTTTCAACCCCAATAGCCAGCTATTGCTCAATCAAGTGCCTTGTTCTTGAAAATTTATTCCCATTAAAATTTGAACCATTAATTAATCTGATTGGTATTACTCTTATTTGTTAGTTTTTAAATTCGAAGCATTCGGATAGATAAAAAAACTATCATTAGCGTTAAACCAATAAAGAGTAAAGCGAACAAATGATAAAAACTTCGTTGTATTTTAATTTTAACGCGCGAAAACACCCCTTTTGATTCTTCATTAAGAGCAGGGATTTTATGAAAGAGAGACAGTAAAATATTTAAGAGTATTAACCATATGACGCCAATAAAACTTAACATTGCATAAGAGCTGCTCGACTGGGCAGATGAAGGTGTTGTCAGTAATTGAGTAACAATAATTCCAACGAGGATTGCTGCCAGTAGATAAGTCAATTTACGAAAAGGTTGTAATTTTTCAGCAAGCTTTACTAATATCTCTAACATCTAATGCCCTATTATCAAATCACTTCATAATTCACATATAATAAATTATGATCAAAGTGAACAATAAATTAATGAACTGGGTATTATACCAAGTTGATTAAGTTCTTTCCCACTCAGCGAGAATTAAAAGGCTTAAAGGCAAGGCATTTATTGATGAGAATG
>CAJXYE010000026.1 GCA_913063325.1 uncultured Colwellia sp.
GTTTTGCATTATTTGCGAGGCAAGCTCACGTGTGGGCGTTAGTATGAGCGAACGCGTGCTCTTAGCTTTGATATCAATTTTATTTCGCCCGAAATTATTGATAATAGGTAATGAAAAAGCCGCAGTTTTACCTGTTCCCGTTTGCGCGATACCCAGAAGGTCATTGCCATTAATAAGAACGGGGATACATTCTTTTTGGATAGGTGTCGGCTGTGTATAGCCTTTTAGACTAACGCGGTCAATAATGGACTCTAAAAGTGAAAATGCTTTAAATTCTGACATGCTGGCTCGGTATTCTTTAATCAATAGGCAGTTATTATAACAGAATGCTCTAACAGAGTGCTTTAACATATTTAACAATTAAAGGGGGCGCTGACAAATCGTAATAATATAGATTTGACACCGAACCCTTTATTGATTTTAACAAAGGGTCTGTTTACCACCTCGAGCGTGAATTTTTTACATCTGCTTCTGTCTCTGATGATACAATCAATTTATATAGATAAAACCTAGCTAATCGATACTATTAGTTGGTAAATAACAAGGTTACTCCCGTGGAATATAAACAAATTGAATTTAAAAAGATCACTGTTGATCACTTAACATGCCAGTCTTGTAATGCTAAGCAGCATAATGTTATTGGAAAGCTGACTTATCTGTATTTTTTTTTAGAAAGCATACCCTTTGTTCCGGTTAAAAAATCCATCAATATCGTCTGTAACCATTGTGATAGCTCTTTTGATGTCGACTCTCTTTCATCGTCAGACTATAAAATATTTAGTAAAAAACTATTCAAATTACATGCATTAATCCCCATGTATACTGGCGTTATTATGGTTTTACTGGCGTTGTCTTATTGGCAGTATAATAGCTATCAGGCCGACTCTCTTAGTAAAGAATATATTGAAAGCCCTAAAGTGAATGATTTTTATTATATTAATCAAAAGGGTATTAACGATGAAATACCTCACAATAAAAAGTATGTATTGGGAAAGGTGGTCAGTCTTACTCCTAATACTGTTTCTTTGGTATTTTCACGCTTTCTTTTTGAAAACAAATCCTCTTTAGCGAATGACATACGAAGCTCCAAGGTAATCGGTGTCAAATATTTCAATAAGAAACATCATGTATTTACCCGCGAAAAACTGCTTAACTTCTATCAAAATGAGACGGTATTATCGGTACTACGTCCGAAAAACTCGAAGTTATTTGGCACCTTAGTACTGACAAGCAACCTCGGTATTAATAAGCAGGTAAAAGGTTATAGTGAAAATAGAATCGGTTTATCTTTTATGTTAGATGCTGATAATAAAGCCTCTTTAGAAGATGCCGAAAGATTTTTCTTGGAGTCTGCCAATCAAGGTTATGTTCAGGGGCAACTTAATTTAGCTCGTTTGTACCTTGATACCAATCAAACAGACAAAGCATTAGCGTGGTCAAAAATAGCAGCATTAAAAGGCTATGATTTGGCGATAGAATTTTATACTCAACACTGTAATTCAAGTGAAGCTTGCGATATAGCCGCCTTTAACGCAGAGCTTATCGAAGCAGGATTTTAATTAACGGGGCAATAAAAAGTAATCAAGGGGTCATAATCCTTGATTACTAGGTATACCTTAAATGATTTTTCGTGGTGGTGACCACATCCAGAAGAAAGAGGGAAAATACCTCACTCTCGCTTTACCCTTTGTAATCCCTCGGAGCGGTCGTTCAAGCAGACTGGATTCTTTTTTGATAGGGTCTTTGGTCCATTTTTAAGGTTCGTCATTCCGTAAGTGTCTTGTACGGAATCCATATATCTAAGAACTAGCTCCCCGACTAAGTAACCACGGGGAAGATAGCTGCTAGGTTACGTGGCTATGCGAAACACTCCAAATCCCATCTCAGCGTTGAAAGTTCAATTTTGATCAGCTTTAATCGATGACAATCATGGATGGCTGGAATTGACGTCGCGCAGGAACGAGCGGTCATTCCCTTTCTCGTGTAGTCGCCACCGCGAGGTCAAGCAGAGAGTCAAATTCTAATCTACCCAGCTAATCAATAGGGCAATTGCCTATCAATAATTGTTTTCACCGTTTTTACTATCGATATTTATACAGCGTTCAAAAAACGAACTACTTTCATTCCAGCAAGCATTAAAAACCTAATTTTTGATAAAAAATTGAAATAATACGTTCGAATATGCCCATTAAGACGCTTTGGGTTAGTTATTTCCTCATCCTATGCGACATCGAAGTAGATAAGAGGATGTAATAATGGAAAGTAAATATGGTGACCCTGCTGAGTCACAGTTAATAATAAATGACACGATAGAAACAGAAGCAGATAAAAGAGCCTCTGCGAAGATAGCCAATCAATCGTTGAAATACACCACCATGTTTTGGTTTATAACAACCTTGGTTGGACAGTGGTTTTTCTTTTATTACATCATGGCATTTTACGGGTTTTCAGTCATTAACGATAATATGGAAATTTGGAATCGCTGGGAAGCTATGGGCAGTACGCCTTTCCATGCTGGTGATTTCTCGGGTAATCTGGCTTTTGCAGCACATGCCATTGGTGCTGGTATTGTGGCATTTGGTGGCGCATTACAATTAATGCCTAAAATCCGTAACTCCTTTCCTAAATTTCATAAAATAAATGGCTATGTATACCTAATAACGGTGTTTTGCTTGGCGGTGTCTGGTTTCTATTTGGTGTGGATAAGAGATCCTGACCCGATTGACCTTTCAGGCATTGGTACAACCATTAATGGCTTTTTAATACTGGGGTTTGCTTACTTTACAGTGCGCCGCGCTATAGGTAAGGATATCGCTAGTCACCAAAAATGGGCTTTGCGGTTATTTTTGGTTTCAAATGCTCAATGGACTTTAAGAGTTGGAGTGTTCAGCTACATGGTAACAGGAACCTTGTTTGGAACGAGTCCAGCTTTCGGCGACCCGTTTTTCCCTATGTGGACATTTGGCTGTTTTGTTTTGCCTCTTGCAATACTGCAAATGTACTTTTATGCAAAAGAAAAGGGCAGTAACAGTGTTAAGTTTGCAACAAGTGCTGTGTTGGTCGCCACGACAATACTCATGATGTTAGGCATGGTTGGTTTTACTCCGTTTCTTTTCACTGTCATGTCAGATGGGCCGATTACCTTTTAAAGGTTATTTGACGTAATGGGCTTTGAAGTGGAGCATTTCATTTATTGTGATTGCTCCATCGCTGCACTTCTCCATTAGTCAGTTTTCTTTTGTTATTTCAGTTGTGCTTTCAGCTGTAATTGCTGGAGTCAAAATCATCTTTCAAAAAAACGGCTTCACTATTTTAATACTAAATCGACAAATAACACGGTATTTACAATAAGTAGGTTTAATCCAACAATCTTCAAGAAACAGTCAAAATGGCTGTTTTTTGCAAAATAATTGCAGAAATACGTTCGAATATGCCCATTAAGACGCCAACACGACTAAATTGGCGTACTTTTCATATCAAAACCGATTACTTGAAAAAGGAATGATATGACTAACACATCATCTAACGTGAAAAATAACTATACAATTATTGCCGGGATAACCTATGCACTCATTATTGCATTATCGTTAATCCCTAGTGCTATTTTTGATTTTGGTTCGCTATTAAAAGCAAAAAATGCAGCAGATAATATTATTGGTCAAGAGGGCATTATTGGACTTAGTATTGCGATCGAGTTCTTAATGTTTATCTTAGTTATGGTACTTTCTTGGGCGCTTTATATTATTTTAAAGCCGGTGAATAAAAGCATAGCCTTGTTTGGTTTACTGTTTAGGTTCTCAGAAGCCGTGTTAGGGTGCGTTGTTATTATGTTCTATCTAGCGATATTAATGCTATTAAGCGGCGCTGAATATTTACAAGCATTTCAACCAGAACAATTACAGGCGTTAGCGAGATTTTTTGGGAAATTAGGTGGCGTTGGTTATTACCTGCTATTGGTCACAATGGGCATTGGTGCGATTGCTTATTGTTATTTGTTCTATATTTCCCGTTATATTCCTAGAGTTTTAGCCGCTTGGGGGATTTTTACCTATGCAACAATGGTGGCGTATGGCTTTATCAACATAATTGTACATAACCCTCCGTCAGAGTTGGCTTATGCTATGGCACCTGGTGCATTATTTGAGGTAACCGTTGGTCTATGGTTGGCTTTTAAAGGGATTTCAGTAAAAAAGAGCCAAACGGCCTCAATAGAGTAGGCTGCTCTCAATTCAACCGGATCCTATAAAAGAAATAATGAACAATCATTAAACGGAGAATTAACATGAAAGATTTAAATGAAAAATTTAGCTATGAACATCAGTACTCTAGTCGCTGGGATTCTCGACTTTTTATTCTTGCGGGTAGTTTTATGTTGATAAACACTGGACTTTTGTGGATTCGTTATTACTCAAACTATCAGTTATCAATTTTATGGGCTGCAATACCTGCAATCCTTGGTTTAGCATCAGGTGTGTTTGGACTAATTAAGCTTTACCCTCGAGCCTCAGCTAACGCGCCGTTAGTGGCTAAAGTTGGCGCTGGTTTTGCGTTGTTAGCAGGCACTTCTCTTAGTTTGACTGCTATATGGATTTTTGTTGTTTTTGCCTTTGCTGAGGGAATCACCGATCCAGCTCCTCAAGGGCTTCTGGGGTTAATAGTAATATTTATGATAGCGATGGTCTTAGCATTTTTTAGCAATGCGATAGCGTTTTTACGACAAAGTGTCCAACGAAAAGTCGGTTACTTGTTAACTGTGCCTCTAGCTATGTGGGGGATTATGCTGGTGGTGGGGACAATAAAGGGGATGGAAGTTGGTCTCTCGCTCGACTATTACACTAATGGTGTCATTGCTGCTGCTTTTTTAGGGTTAGGCTTTACCCTTAAAGCAAGAAAAATGTCAGAGCGTTAAGGTTTTCTGACGATATGTGGATTCATCTACGTTTTGACATTATAATTACTGGGAGTCATAACAATCTTTTTATCTGGTAATGAAATGGTCAATCTTTTTCCCACAGTTATATATTCCTGCATGATGGGAATGACAGTATTCGCTTTATTAGAAGTTTTTAATAGACCAAAAGAAAGACAAACTTTTTTCCTTAAAGGCCTGTTGTTGTTATTGCTAATGCATTTGGCCGGCGAGCTGTTTATCTATTCAGGTGCCTATGTTTATGCGCCAGGTTTAGCCGGCGCACACCTTCCGTTTAGAGTTTTACTTGGACCGGCGCTTTATTTTTATGCTCACGCCACTATGTCACCAGACAAAGCAATAGGTAAAGGATTGTGGGCACTAACCTTATCCGGACCACTTCTCGTTGTGTTGGTTATGCTACCTTTTATATTTATGATTAGTCCCGAGGAAAAACTGGCCTTAGCTAATCCAGCGACTAGAGATCCGGAGCTTTGGCAGATAGCCGTGTTTACATGTTTGTCCACGACTTTGGTATTTATTTCATTCACCGTTTTATTCTTAATAATGGCTTTAAAACTCCATAACTCTCACCGTCAACAACTCTTGGAGCGCTTTTCTGATATTGAGCAACGTTCGTTAGATTGGTTTAGACCTGTGCTGTTAATTTGGGGAACGGTATGGCTAATGTATGCAGTCGAGTTTTCACTCGGTGCCTTGGGTTGGTTTTGGTTTGGCTCAGGGAAATTACTGCCCATTTTAGAGGTTTTTGCACTGGCTATTTTTATGCAAAAGGCATTAAGCCAAAAAGTGCTCAATGCATCTGAGAAAGGTTTGCCTCGCGCTACTCAGACTAGGGCTGTTTTACTTAGCGCTGAAAAAATGCAATTGATTGCATCAAAACTGGAATGTGCAATGATCGATGACAAGCTGTTTTTGCAAGATAATTTATCGCTAAACAAGTTATCTGAATCCATCTCTGAAACTGAAAATCATATTTCAGAAACACTTTCTCAATTTCTACACACTAAATTTTTCCAATTTGTTAATAACTTTCGAGTCGAAGAAGCGAAGAGGGCTTTACAGGATACTGACAAATTAATCACCAATATTGCCTTTGACGTTGGTTTTAATTCTAAATCGACATTTAATACCGCGTTTAAAAAAGTCGTTGGTTATAGTCCATCAGCATACCGAAATTCACTACTCGACAACAAATAGTTTGTATTTGGGAAACAAATCCCTAGTTATCTTAATTGGTTTTAGTGGTATTGAAAGTCACAAACTTAATTAAGTTTTTATGGGAAAACTTCATGACGAATGTGGATATGCGAAACGTGACTCTATCGCACACATTGTAACTTCACTTTGTTCAATTATCCGTAACTTTAAGACCCGTGGTTGTGGAATCTTTAATGATACATCGTTGTCTTTGCAAAGTTTGGCATTAACTTATGAATAAACTACTTAAGTGATTAGGCATAGGTAAAAGTCTTGCATTACAGGATAAAAACTATAATCGCGGTAGTAAAAATAGAATCTACGGTAGTGTTTTAATTTACTTAGCTAGGCCTATAGGGACTTTACTCCTGAACTATTATAAATAGCTCTAATAAGTATTGAAAAATACTGAGTTTACAAAGCGTTACCTACAGCTAATCTAGTGTCAGAATATTTTACACTTTCACCTGAGGTTATGATTAAACATAAACGTAGAAAAGCCTCACTTTATTTACTGAAATCCCTATTTATAGTGGCGTTAAATTAAGTTAAAGACTCTGGCATGTGTAAGAGGGTATCCCTGTACATTTTTAATGTTGTCAGGATACTTTACACTTTTGGGTTTTGTGATTTTTAGGTTTTTAATATAGATCACAAAACCAATAGCTTAAATTTAGCGGCATAGTTAATGCTTTTTTTTCTTCACTTAAATTTATTGATTATGTATTACTTAGTTTCAGAGTGAAAACCAGCATTATAGGTACCATGTGATATAAAAAGTTGGGCTGTATTTATTTCAAAGCTCTTTCACCTTATCGCTTGCTATCATTCAGGGTGGTCACACGTTTAGTTTTTTATTGCCATACGCCGTTCCCGGCAGTGTTTTAAGTAGTATTACTGCGTAGGATGTCATGTGCTTTTTCGCTGCTTTACAGCAGGAGTAAATCATGGCTTTATCATTTATAAATCAGAAAGCAATTTACAATCGTTTAATTAATGGAATATCAAATAGTTTAGTTAGTGGAATGTCAAACTTCAAGCGAAAGCCCCAACTTTTGCCTTTGCCCTACCGGGCCCATTTTGAAACGATAGAACCTCGTATTTTACTCAGTGCCGATCTCTTTCCTGGTGCAGAAGAAGCCGCAGAAGACGGTATTGAGCTATTGGCTGACCGTATTAGTGATTTTTTAAATGGCGAAAGTCTGTTAGAACAAAGGGTGCCGTTTTTACTTGCTGAGCGTGAGCTATTAAATGGAGACATTGTTAATGAAGCGCCAACCGTTAATGAGCTGTTAGGGTTACCCGTTGATGCAAATGGTAATGAAATAGAAGATGGTGATGAAGCAGAGCTTAAAAATTGGGATAGCAATGGTGATGAGTTTGTCTCTGCTGATGAACTGCTAGAACACTTACTCTTTATGCCAATGCAGGACTTATTATCTAATGCCATTGGAGTAGATGGTAATCAAGAGTTTATCGATGCGCTTGTAAATGATTTAGATTTGGTTAATAAAAGCTATGGTGGTGGTTACGTTGTTGACTTTAATGTTATTAATGCCGATACCCTAAATTTAACCGAGGAGATTGATAGTGAAGTCTCTTGGCAGCTAAGTTTTGAGCTAACCGTTTCTCAAACTATGCCTATCGATTTAGGCTTAGATGCTGATGATCTGCAATTACATGCTTTTACTGGGCTTGCCAGTAACCCCACACCACCCATTGTGCCTTTAGATGCCAAGTTAAGCTTTGCATTTGAGTTTGGTGTATTAACTTCGGGTAAGGCTGATGTAGACCTTACTTCGGATGACTTTTTTATTCGCTCAGCTGATGACTTACTAATTAGCGTCACCTCATTTGATGCTGATATGGATTTTAATCTTAATATTGGATTTTTAGGCGCAGAGGTTATTGATGGTAGCCTTGAGTTACAAGTTGATGTTGAAGGAAACTTAGAAGATCCCAACTCTCCTGCTGTATTAGGCTTTGTTGGCGGTCATTTTGATGATATAGACTCTCAATATGGCGATGAACAGAGTGATGGAGAAGTTGTTGCTAATGAAGAGTTTTTAAGTGTTGATTTAGAACATGATGCCGGCTTCTTTATACGTATCGGGGATATTGGCATCAGTAGTGAAGTGCTGGTTGTTGATGACAATGACAATAGCACTGAGGGTGAATTACTTACTGATATTGACTCAGCGTTAGCCATTGCAGGGCTTGATCAACTAGTTGAGGCCAGTATTGTCTCAGACAAAGTTCAATTTAACTTAATCAGTACCGATGTAACTCCTTTAGGTTTTGATGTAGAAAGTCTTGGTATTGATGGTGGGGTTACTGCAGTGGCTGCTCCGGCTGATTTTGAGCCAACTTCTACGGTAAATTTCTTGTTGTCATTAGGTGGCGCTATTCCTAGTATGGTCAGTGTGCGTTTTCCTGATCCGGCACAAACAGAGATAGGTTTTGATGGCAGCGAGATAACAAGTCTTGCACCAATTGTTTCACAAAATGTCTCAACCGGTGCAGACTTTGGTGGAATCGATACTCCAGCTACTTTTACTATCAAAATTTATCGCGATGCTGGCTCTGATATTACAAAAGTTATTGAGGTGCGTGAAAATCTTGTTGCGCCTGTTGATCCTGCTGATGTCGCCACGTTTGCCGATTTATTATTAGACTTAAAAGCGGCACTAACTGCTCAGGGAGTTGGTCCTGCACTGATTGGGGTGACAGAGTCTGGCGGCAAGTTTACCTTTACCGCTAATGATAGTGATATTTCAGCAATTGAGATTTCAGCTACCGATAGTGTCGCCCGAGACCATTTAGGTTTAGTGAATGGTCAATCGACTTATCTGACCATGACAGCTGCAGCAGTGATAGGCAATGTCACTTTTGATGATCTTAAGGTTAATACCGATGATGATGCCCATTTTGTTGTTACTGTAAATGGGGTAGAACATGATATTACGGTAATTGCTGATGGTGCCCGTACTACCCATGCCGAGTTAGCTGCGGCTATCGATACTGCTTTAAGTAGTGCAGGATTAGCTATTTCTGCCAGTGACTCTGGCGGCAGTATTGTACTTAATGCCGATAACGCTACGGTACGTTCAATTAGTGTTAGTACAGAAAACCAAGACCTAGATGATTTACTCGATGATTTAAACCGTGCCTTAACTGCTGGCGGCATTGCCGATGTTTCAGCCATTGAAGATAGCGGCAATATCAAATTACTGGCAACGGGGGGATCAGCAGGCAGTTCGTTAGAAATAACAAATACCCTAACCTTAGATGCAGGTGTTACCGGTGCCGAATTAGACGATGATGAAGTCATACCTGATGCAACACTGAGTGCTGCGCCGGGTGAAGATTCAAATATTACCTTCAACTTACCGGTTGAAGTATTGCCTGGGCTGCTTGAGCATGGTTTAACAACCGATTGGGCCCCCGCTGATTTAGTAATACAAGGTAATTTTAATCCCTTTGGTATATTAGGTGAGTTCGATACTCGAACCGGCTCAGGAACAGATCTTGACCCATATATTGGCACCAACCGCTTTAATTTAGATTTTAGTGTTAATCCAGTTGATGCGGAATCTCCAGGAATTGCCGTGCCGAACCCTATCGCAGATGAAAGCTTAACTCTTGTTAATTTTGCTGAAGTACTTCAATTTAACAAAATTGGACCCAGCAGCATTATAGGTATGTTATCTGAGCTAGGTGCTGCGATGGACTCCATCATGCAGTCGGGCGAATTTTCCCAATACAATATTCCTTTTACACAGGCCAGCCTTGCCGACACCACCGCCTTTGAAGACCTACTTTATGATGCGTTGATATATGATTTTGGTGCCGATGAGTTGTTTGATGAAGAAGGAGCTCTAGTTGATGATTCAAATCGTTTATTAATAAGAAGCCCGCTACCTGGGGCACAAGATGAAGATGGTGATTCAGTAGGTGACAAATTTGGTTTGTTTCCTTCTTATGCAACAGCACAAGAATTAGGAGCGCGCTTAAGTGAACTATTATTACACCCTAGGTTAGAGGTGGTTGATTTTGAAAATGCAGGAGCTATTAACCCAACCTATGATCCTTCTACCAATTATTTAACTTACGACTTAGACCTTATCTCCAGTGATGAAGTTTCAGTGGGAATTAATGAAGTTTTTACACCTGAGTTTGCCTTTAATGTCGACTTAGACCCGTTTAATGAATTTGTATTAACTCCCGTTGGGGTTAATGGCACCTTACAAGAAGAGTTATTGGTGACAATAGGGGCGAGAACTGTATTAGCGACCACTGTAGGTTTTGACCTCTCTCCGACTATTCCCCTCGAGCCAGCTATCCCTGCCATTATAGATGATCCAGAGACCTTAGAAGTAGATGAGAGTTGGCCAGGCAGACCAGCTGAACAGGACACCACAGATAAACGTTTCTTCGTAAAAGATGGCAGCTTTGGCAGCGCCTTTACCGTTAATTTACCAATAGGTGGTGTCTCTGGTAGTGCATTAATGGGCATTGTTGGTGTTGATGTCAGTGTAGACGGCAGCTTTGGTGCACAATTTAGTTCACAATTTCAAGCAGAAGAGGGCATTCCTGGAAGCCTATTGTATTTAGATGATATGCAACGAGATATTCAAGAAACTCGTGATCATCAGGTAGGCGGTTTGGCTGTTGTTACTGATCCAGTGATAAGTAAATTACAAACACTGAATTACAGTGAGGATGGTGATTATGCCGACCCCGTTGAAGGCAGTCGCATAGTCTCAGAGTCTGGCGGTACAGCATATGTACTAAAAAATAATGCCACTGATGGCAAATTGACCTTATTTAACGCACAAGGCGATTTTGTTGATACTGAGTTTTTCATTGATGTACAAGAGATAGGCGAAGGCACACCCGCTGTAGGTGGCATAGCTAATGGCACGTTAACCACACAAGATTACTTTGGCACCTTAACCATGGATGTTGCTGTGCAAGATGGCTTTAATGAAGCAGGTTTTGGTGATGGCATAATCGCTGCCTTAGATGGAATGAGCGGTCCAATTACCTTAAACATGACAGACTTTGGCGACCCAAATGCAACACCGGAGCCATTTTCTGCTGTGGTAACTCAAGCTGGTTTAGCTGGCATTGGTGATTTAGCTGGTTTTGAAGAGTTAAGTTATCAGAGTTTAATTGATGCGCTTGAAGGTTTAGGCGAATTGATAGATAAATTAGAAGCGAATTATGAACTTCTGCTTATACCACTGCCAATAGTAAACCGCTCGGTAAGTGAATTACTTGGTTTAAGGGAAGGTGTAGATAGGGCCATTGCTAGTGCGAAACAAACATTACAAGAGCAATCTGAGTTATTGGCAGAGGGAGTAGTTGATGTGCCAACCCTTGATTTACAGGGTATGGCCATTGCACTTTGGGGAGCTTTTGGTTTACCTGAAGGCGATGCTGGTCTTGTTATAGATGTATTTGAAGATGTTAATGATAGCAAAAAATACCTGACCTTAGATTTTGATATTGAGAAAACTATCAGTACCACTTTAGGTTTAGATATGGACTTAGGTATAAACCTACCTAACCTGACCAGTGGTCGTATTCTTCGTGCTGATGGCACCTTAGGCTGGGGCTTTAAAATAGGTATTAATCTAGATGATACCTCCGATGTGCAGTTGTTTAATCCAGAAGGTGGCCTAACAGGTAATTTACATATCTTTGGTGAAGGAGCAGAAGGTTTTGGTCAAGCATTTCTAGCGCAAGTCGGCGAAATGCCAGTACAGGTAATGGATGCCTTAATGGATATTGAGCTTGATTTTGATCTTAATATTGATGCTTTTGGTAAAAAATCACTAGATTTGGTGATAGCCGATTTACCTAATACTCCTGGTTTACTCTTTGATGATTTCACCTCAACCATTAATGAGCAATCATTTGATATCAGTGTGCCATTGTTTGATGTAGATGGCGGTTTGACTGGTTTTGTTGGTGAAATTTCAGGTGTTGGTACCGAATTACTATTTGATGGGCTTGGTCTGGCCAATGATTTTGAGCTGCCAAATTTAACCGAGTTAGAAGGCTTAGTTAGTGATTACGTTATTAATCTAGAGGAATTTAGTGCCTTAGATAATTTATTATTGTTAACGGATACCGCCGATTTCTTCTTTGAAGCTATTCAGGGCTTATTAGATAAGGCGACCAGCATTGAGATTCCTTTAGTTGGTGACAACCTAGCTGATGGCGCACGCTTTATTGAAGACTTTAGGGATACCTTTATCGCTAAATTCCGCGCTATGGTAGAAAACGCCACCAATGTAACCTCAGCAGACGTTGCTGATTTTCTCGAAGAGTTTTTCAACGACATTGGTTTAAATTTACTTGGCGATATTACCGCTGTTGAAGATTGGGTTGGCGGAGAGCTAGTTGATGTGCAATGGATGCTCAGCCTAGGTCGAAGTTATGATACCGCTTTTGATATTGGCTTTGATATTGGTGTGCCATTACTCGGCATGGATTTGGATATTCCCATTGAGCTTGAAATTGATTGGAGCTTAGAAATCGGTCTTGGCGTCAATGATAGTGTTGGTGCTTATATCATCTTAAATGATGATGCCAGTAAAGAGCTGAATATTGACCTCACTATAGCCCTACCCGAAAACGAGTTATTCCGTGGTGAACTTGGTTTTTTGGAGGTGATTGTTGACAATAATGGCAGCGGCTTAAGCTTTGACTTTGATATAGATCTTAGTAATACCAGTGGTGGAAATATTATTGGTATTAACGATTTAGGCAACATAGGTTTTAGTAGCATGATTGGCGGTAGTGCTATTAATGACCATTTACTGGACTTAGAGTTACAAGTCGGCATTAACGGCGCTGATGTGATTTTTCCTAAAATACTGACCAATTTTATTATGGATTGGGATCTAGCCTCAACCCCGTTATTAGATGAAGATTTTAATGCGGTTGGTGCAGGGTTGCAGTTAATTGACTTTAGGGATGTGCAGGTTGATTTAGCAAGCTTCTTGGACGGTTTTCTTGGTGATGTGTTAGCAAAAATTAAAGAATTTACCGATCCTTTAAGCCCAATCATAGACCCTGAAGACGGTTTTTTATTCGCTGAGGTACCAATTCTTACCCAACTGGCAGCAATAATTGGTGAAGATCCGGTTACGGTATTAGATCTTGCTCGAATGCTTGGAGTGGCGGAGGTAGAATTTTTAGATTGGTTAGAACAAATTGTTGGAGTTATAAACCAAATAGACCTCCTTGATATAGGTGATGGTGATCAGCTACTGATGTCTATTGGTGAATTAGAAGTTTTTGAAGCGCCAAGTTATAACGGAGGATTGGGCGATGGTGACTTGGTTGCTGGTATTGCTGATTTAGCAGGTGATTTATTTAATGTCGATGCCGACATATCTAAACTTATCACTGAAATTGGTGGTGGTTTTGATGGCTTGTTAACTACTTTAGAAGGTCTGGGTGAAGCCTTTGGCAACTTAAGTGGTCCAGGAGGGGCCTTAGAAGCCGGTCTGGAAACTGTTGGCGACCCCGGTGGTACTTTAACTGCCATAGAAAACCTTGATATAGGCAGTGCAGGATCACTCTTTAGCTTCCCTATTTTGGAAAACCCTAGCAGTGTTTTAGGTATGTTGGTTGGTCAAAATGTTAGCTTGGTGGAAGTTGATATTCCTGCACTGGGTGTCGGTTTTGATTATGAGCAATTCTTTACAATTTTTGGCCCGTTAGGCGCTTCCGTTGGCGCAGGGTTTTATGTTGGTATCGATCTTAGTTTTGGTTTTGATACCTATGGTATTGCTCGTTATGCTAAGTCTGATTTTACCAATCCAGGTCTTATTTTTGATGGTTTCTTCTTTGGCGATAGAGACGGAGTAACTACTGGTGTTGATATTCCGGAGATACTATTTGAATTTGATATAACTGGTACCGCGGAAATTAATTTAGGTATTGCCCGAGGTGGTGTTGGTGGTGGTATTAGTGCTCGAGTCTTTCTCGACTGGAATGACCCAGATAACGATGGCGCAGTACATATTAGTGAAATTTTAAACAATATAGAAGATGCCATACGTAATGGTGATAATGCGGCTCTCGCGCCGTTTGATGTGGGTGGTGACTTATCGGCGAGATTTTTTGCTTTCCTTATTATAGATCTTGGTATTAAAGAGCTTAAATATTTCTTTGATATCCTACCTGAAACCCCTGTTTTTAGCTATGAATATAGCTTTGCTCGTACTCCAATCCTTGCTACCGATATGGAAAACGGTACCTTGCAATTAAATATTGGCCCAAATGCTATTGACCGTCTTAACGGTGATACCCGCGATGGTGATGAGTCGTTGCAAGTTAAACTTGAAGGTGGCGAAGTTAAAATCAAGTCAGCAGCCCTTGGTACTGATTGGCAAAATTACGGTGGCGGTTTTACTCATATTGTTGGTTTAGGTGGTCAAGGTAATGACAGCATGGAGTTCAGTGGGTTTGATGAGTCGGCTATTACCTTTAACTTACAAGGTGGTGTGGGTGATGACACCATTAAATTTATAGAAAATGCGGCTATCGTTGCACCAACAACGGGTGCAGGCGCGATTATTCGAGGCGACCGAGGTAATGATACTTTAATTGGCGGCCATTTAAATGACATTATTTATGGCGGTCAGGGTAATGACCATATTGAAGGTGGACGTGGTTACGATATTTTGTTTGGTGATGAAGGTACGCTGCAAAGCTTAGGTGGCGGTAGCGGTGAATCAATTGGCACCCGCATAACAGGCTTAGATGGTAACGATGTTATTTATGGTGGTAGCCAAACTTTAGCGCTGGCAGAAGCAGATGTTGATGATATCGTTTTTGGTGGCGGCGGCTCAGATGAATTACATGGCGATGCTGGTCAGGATATTTTAATCGGCGATGCCGGGCGTTTTAATTTTTCTTTAACCGATGGTCATGTTGATATGACTGCATTTACTGCAGATATCAGTAGCTTTACCCCTAACAGTCAAACAGATCCTAATCCGGTAGAAAGTACTGATGCAAAAATTCAGAAGATATTGCTTGATATCAAGGGTAAATTCTCAGGTACCGACATATTTGGTGGCGGCAATGATGAAATATTTGGTGGTGCAGGTAAAGACCTTATTCTTGGTGGCTCGGCAAATGACACCATAGATGCTGGTGCTGATAATGACTATGTTATTGGTGGTAAAGGCTTTGACCAGATAGATGGTGGTTTGGGTGACGATAGCTTATTTGGTAATGCTCAAGACGATATCATAAATGGTAATGAAGGTGATGATATTATTTCAGGTGGTTTTGGTGATGATACCTTGCATGGCAATGAAAATGCTGACTTTATGGTCGGTGGTCGTGGTCGAGATATTATGTATGGTGATGCCG
Source organism: uncultured Colwellia sp. (assembly GCA_913063325.1). Taxonomy (GTDB): domain Bacteria; phylum Pseudomonadota; class Gammaproteobacteria; order Enterobacterales; family Alteromonadaceae; genus Colwellia. The sequence goes on from CAJXYE010000026.1 coordinate 15,533, forward strand.
GCAATGATGAACTACATGGTCAAGGTGAACCAGATATTATGTTTGGTGGCACCCAGGATGACTTAGTTGTTGGTGGTGTTGGCGCTGATATTCTGTTAGGTGATGATGGCCAAGTAGTTAAATTTGGTGAAACTGAACTAGACCCTGATTTAATTGTGGGTAACGGCGCGCAAGATATCTCATTGTTTGAAGGTAGAGCCGATTCAATTGTTGGCAGTTTAGATTTAATTATTACCGATGCGGTTGCAGGAGATGGTAACGATATTATCTCTGGTGGCGAAGGCGGCGATATTATCTTAGGTGGTGGCGGTAAAGACTTAGCTGGCGGTGATGTTGACCCGAGAATAGCACAAGCTAATGAAGATTTTGAAAACAATATTATCTCTACACCTGTTGGTAACGACATCATTATTGGTGATGCCGGATTACTTGAATTTAATGAACGTCGCTTACAGTTGGTAGAAGGTTTTGCCGATGTGGATGTTGATAATGCCAATGCACGAGATACTTTATTTGGTGATAACGGTAATGACATTATTATTGGTGGTCAAGGCAGTGATGGTAATAATAACAATGATCCTGAAGATCTGATTAAAAATGTGTTGGACGAAGAGTTTCTCTTGGCCGGTGGCCATGGCCCTAATCGCGGGGCAACAGACCCAGGTATTAAAGATAATGACATCATTCTCGGTGATAACGGTAAATTGTTTTATGTTGATAAACTCGACCCAATTAATTTTGGTAAATTGGCTTATGTACAAACAACCGATACCAGTAATGCCACGGGGGGCGCTGATACGGCTTACGGCCAATTAGGTGACGATATTATCTTAGGCGGCGTTAATGCCAGTATTGATGTATTAATTGGCAGCTTAGGTGAAGATGTTATTTTAGGTGATAACGGGCTTATTCATTTTAATTATGACTGGGCCTTAGATGGCAATCGCAGCGATGCAACTTATAGTCCTGCTGATGGTGATGTTTCTTCTATTGATTTGATTCGTTCATTTAACGATGGTTTAGGCGGCATAGATATTATCTCCGGGGATGCAGATAAGGATGTATTGATAGGTGGTTTGGCTGGTGATTTTATCTATGGCGATAGCGCCAATGCTAGTGCAGGTGAGGATGATGGTGATGATGTTATTTTAGGTGATAACGGCGATATATTTCTTGCAGGTGTTAGTGGCCAGTTAGTTGTATGGGGAACGGCGATTGATTATATCACCACCACTGATAGCGCAGACAATACTGGAGGTAATGATTTAATTGAAGGTAATGCCGGAGCAGATGTCATTCTGGCTGGTGTTGGTAGTGATGTTCTTTATGGCGATGCAGCCGTGCAAGTTAGCTTTGATGGTGATGATGTACTGTTAGGTGATAACGGCATGTTGCACTTTAATTATGATTGGATAAATGCAGTAGAGGGTGATGGCAGTGATGATCGTACTACTTTAGACTTAATTCGCAGCTTCACTGATAGCCTTGGTGGTGCTGATACCATCTCTGGTGATGCTGGCAACGATATGGTGTTTGGTGGCACAGGCGACGATACACTCTACGGCGATAACTCTGTTGCCGGCTCTGGCAGTGATGATGGCCATGATATTATATTCGGTGATAATGGCGATGTTGTTTTTACCGGAAAAATTGGCAATCGCATTGTACTTGGCTCCGCAGTAGCCAGAATTATCAGTACAGATGTGCTCGAAACAACCGGTGGTGCGGATCTTATTGAAGCAAATGCCGGTGCCGATATTGTGATTGGCGGAGTAAATAATAGCGATAGCGATAACTTGTTTGGGGATGCACAGGTACAAAGTATTCACGATAGTGATGATTTGATCTTAGGTGATAATGGCATATTGCTATTTGATTATGACTGGCACAGTAATGTAACCCCAGCAGCTGATAATTATAACGATCATATTGATGCTGATCTGAGTACGTTAGATTTAGTACGTAGCTTTACTGATAGCTTAGGTGGCTTTGATATCATCTCGGGTGATGATGGCGGCGATATGATACTTGGCGGCATGGGCAGTGATTATATCTATGGTGATAATGTTTCTGCCAATGCTGGGGCTGATGATGGTGATGAAATCATTATGGGCGATAACGGCGATGTATTCTTTGATGGCGAAGCAATAGAAAATGCTTGGGTCATACTAGCGTCATCTGTGCAGTTACTTACCACACGTGACCAAGGCGAAGATACTGGTGGCGCAGATCTTATTGAAGGTAATGCCGGAGCAGATATTATCCTTGGTGGTGTTAATGGCACGGGGTTAAATGCTGGTATTGACCGCCTCTATGGTGATGCCAGAAATCCGGTTTATAACCTAGATAGTGATGACATTATCTTAGGTGATAATGGTCTTATTGATTTTGCCAATAATGATTCTGATTTAACAACACTCGATCTTATTCAAACTACAGCACAAAACGCTGCTCAAAACCAAATTCTAGGAGCTGTTGATTATATCTTCGGCAATGCTGGCGCAGATACGCTTATGGGTGGTTCAGATGATGATCGTATTTTTGGTGATAATGAAGAACTTGTTGATGAAAGTGGCATTGCCAATGTCTTTGGCTTTGGCGCTGGAGACGATATTTTGCTTGGCGATCAAGGTGAAGTACTTAGAATAAATAATATCCCAACTCTTATTCAAACAACCGATGGCAGTGAAGCTGAGGGTGGTGAAGATCATATTCAAGGCAATGATGGTATTGATTATTTGTTAGGTGGTGTAGGTAGCGATGAGTTACATGGTGAAGCATTTTTGGTCAATGGTTTGGCCGTTGATGATTTAGTTAGTAATGAGGGCAATGATGTCATTTTAGGTGACGAAGGACGTTTATATTTTAATATTGCCAGTGATGAAACCTTAGTTGTTTTGACCGGCTCTACGGATATCAATGCCATGGGTGATGACGACCCGAACACCCTAGATAAGGTTGAAACTTTTGCCACCGGAGTTCTAGGCGATAATGACGAAATTTATGGCAATGGCGGCGCAGACTTGGCTATGGGCGGCAGCGGTGATGATCTCATCTATGGTGATTTCTATAAAGGTAGTTTAGTTGCAGCCCTTAATCCAGGTGATGATACCTTGTTAGGTGATGGTGGTGAAAAAACATTTATTGATGAAAATTCAGTTGTATTACGTAGCATTGAAACTGACCAAGGCGGAGTTGATACTATCTCTGGTAATGACCATAACGATGTGATTATCGGCGGCATGTATGGTGACTTGATATACGGTGAGTCTGTTGCAACAAACTTACATTTGCAGGACAGTCGGGCAGGTGATGATATTCTTATTGGCGATAATGGTCGTCTTGATTGGATATTACCAGATGATGATATTTTTGCCAGACAGGATGTTGAAGATCACCTTGGTAGTATCACTGTTATTTTAGATGGTAATACGGCACAGCCAAGTACTTTAGATAGAATTACCACTATAGCGCCAACCCATGGTGGTAATGATGTTATTTATGGTAATGGTAATACCCAAGTTGCAGCAGGAGATTTAATCTTTGCCGGTACCGGTAACGATACCGTATATGGCGATACTGATGAAGCAGCACCTGATGGTATAGATGGAGTGGACGGCTCAGATCTTATCTTTGGTGACCACGGTAAGTTATACCCACATCTACCGCTGCTAGATAACTTCTTTATGCATAACAATTTCTTCTCTATAGATACACAAAAAGAACATGGCGCTGACTTTGATGCTGCTGAACTTGATGGAGATATCGATAACGACTTTGCCGATGTACTTTGGGGTAACGCTGGCGCTGATATTATTATTGCCGGCCAAGATGATGATATCGTTTTTGGTGGCACACAAGATGATGATTTAATTGGTGGTCATAATGTTGCTGGTGGTGATGATGAACTAGATAGTATGCCAGGAGTTGATCAACTCTCTATTAGTCCGGCCGTTCTAGCAGACCTTAACCCCGCAGATGTTAATGAAATAAATGACATTATTGATGGTGGTGCCGATGACGATGTCATCGCTGGTGATAACGCCATTATTGTTAGGCAACCAAATTATGTTAGCGGCGGATACCTTAATAATAACGACTTAGCTAGTCCAAGGTTCCGCATGCTTGGTCCAAATGGTCAGTTGTATGAGTTAAAACCTGCTAATGTTCAAGGTTTGGCTGATATTGATATTGGTTTTATGGCCAATGTCACGGATGTGTATCAAGATCATCAAGATATGACCTTGGTACGAAGCACCACCTTACTTGACCATAGTGAAACTATCGAAACTAATGCAGCGACTAATTATGCCGATCCAAGACCTTTTGGTAATGATATTATTGCCGGAGTGAGCGAGGACGATGAAATATTTGCGCAATTAGGTGATGACATAGTACAAGGTGATGGTCTGATTGAGATAACGGATGATGACGCAGTTTATAATCCTTATAACCCATCACAAGGTGCAGACCCATCCTTTGATATACGTAACTTTAATATCTATACCGACCTTGTAACAAGCACTAGTCATATTCTTAGATTCAATGTCTATGAAGCCTTAAATGACGGTGATGACTATATTGAGGGTAATGGCGGCAATGACCGCATGTACGGTAACTTAGGTCAGGATGATCTCATTGGTGGTAGCTCAACCCTGTTTGGCTTGGGTGATGATGATGCAACTTTTCATGGCGAACTATCTGGGAATGCCTTAAGACCTGACGGTGCTGATTTGATTTATGGTGGCGCCGGCAATATTGATTTATTAAGTCGAAATGCTGAGGTTAATGACGTTTTAGGTGACAACGGCGATAACACCCTAGTGCTAGAAGCAGAGCGACATGCAACAGATGCCGATACTATTTTAGGGGATAACGGCGATATTTTTAGAATTGTTGAAGATATAGATTCTGATGCTGAGGGAGTGCAGTTAGGTTATGCAAGCTTTAATTACGATTATGACAGTACCACCGCCGATGGTTTTGTTGATCATGGTTATGGTACGGCCAATGATGGTTTACAAATAAGGGTACGGGCAATTACCTTTGCCGATTATGGTTACTATTATTTCGATCATGACAATAATGCCGATACTCGAGAGGTTTTACAATTCTTGTCGACAGCCCGTGGCGCAGGAGATTTAATCTACGGTGAGTCAGGTGATGATGTTATTCACGGTATGACAGGTGATGATACTATTTTTGGTAACTCAGAGCATGATGATATTTACGGTGAAATTGGTGCAGACTTCTTATTAGGTGGTACTGGTATTGATGGCATTTTAGGTGATGATGGTTTGATACTAACCAGCCGTAATGATACCACTGATGAAGTACTTAACGGCATTGCAGGGCTTAATCAAGAGCAAGTATTTAATAAGAAAAATGATGAAGTCGATATTCATGCAATCAATGCGGTGATCAGCACACCTGGCAACATTCAAGTGGCAATTATTAATATTGCCAGTGAGTTAACCAAGGCGGTAGAGCTGTTCGCCTTTAGAACCGACGATATTGACGATATTGACGGTACAATTTTATCGCCAACTAATGAGTTTGGTGGAGTCATGCGCTTCAATGATATTATCTTTGGTGGCCTGCAAAACGACTTTATCCATGGTGGTGATGGTGATGATGCTCTGTCTGGTGCAGAAGCACTGCCAGCTTACTTCTCTGGTGAAGGTTTCTCACTTGGTTTAAACCAAGAGCTTAATGCCGTTAATACTTTCTTGCAAAACATGCAAAATTCTCCAGAAAATACTAATCCAGATCTTGCTGATAACCCTTTCTGGTTCGACTTTGCCCCGTATAATCCAGGAGAGATTTTACGCTTTGAAGGCAAAACAATCACTGATGAAAATGGTCAAGGCAGCCGTACCCGAAATGAATTCGCTTGGTACGACGAATTTAATCCACGCCGTAAAATCATGTTCAATTTTGAACATGATTTTAGTAGTGCTTTAACAGCACTAACCACATTGGATGAAGGGGGGAATGCTATCGATTTCATCCTGAATTTTGATGAAAGTGAAGGCCCACTTGGTCCAACGTTTGATGGTGATGATGATCCACTGCCTAGTGATGGAGCTGACCGTATCTTCGGTGACTTAGGTAATGACTGGCAAGTAGGTGGTACTGGCAGAGATCATATGTATGGTGGTCGCGGTGATGATCTACTTAATATGGATGATAATCATGACTCAGGCCCTGGCGGCAAGGTTGGACCACATGATCCTGAGCCAGACGATTTAGATAATACCCAATCTGATGAATTCCAAGCCTATGCTGATATTGTTTATGCGGGTGCCGGTCGCGATGTGATGATTCTCAATACTGGAGCAGACCGTGCGATTGATTGGGTTGGTGAATACAACAGTTACATAGTGCCATTTAGTCCATTTGGTGCATTTCATATCAGCCGTACATTACAACCACAAGTACCTGAATACTTATTTGCACTTTCTGGCAGTGATGGCGTAGATAATAGGTTTGATGCTCTGATACTTAATAACGCGCTTGATGGGCAATTATTTGTTGATCAGAAAAACCTCGATGTACGTACTGATGATCCTGAGGCTATGAGAAATCATGAACCTTATGGTGAACTAGGCATGGTGCGCCAAACTGATTTTGACTGGCAAGAACAAACGGGTGCACCTAATGATCCGCAGCCAGGTAATTTACAAGGTAAGCGAGAAATCATGCGTAGAGAGTTGTTCAGCAACGCAGAAGCCTTTGCCTTTGCCGCTGATGTAGGAGATTTTGTCGTAGCTAATGGCGTGATGACGGCAACACCAGACTTCCTTGGTGATGAAACCGTCAGTTTGTTCCACTTAGATCAGATGCAACCTTCTTATATGGAAATACTGGCCACCATTAATGCTGACAAAGACAAAGCGGGCATTAAATCCAATGCCTATATCATCTTTGATTATCAAGGAGCCGATGATTTTAAATTTGCCGGGGTCGATGTCGGCACAGATAAAATTCAGATAGGTCACAGAGATGCAAGCGGTTGGGTAATAGACTCCCAAATTCAGATGCGCTTGAAAGCAGGTAATGATTACGATTTGACTCTGGTACTGTTTAATTCGGTCGCCACTATCTATGTGAATGAGAGACTTAATTTGAGTCTGGATTTTGGTGAAGCGTTAAATGATGGCGGCATGATCGGTGTAGGTACAAACAACGCCATTGCTAGCTTTGATGATTTTCAGGTACAGCAACTTCCTCCTGTGTGGACCTTTGAGAATAGCAGTGATTTTTCCGGTAACAACCATGGCTTTAACGAACGCAGTGGTGATTGGCTGCTCATACAAAATAATAGCAGTGACGAGCTTGAAGGTACCGGTGATGAGTTAGCTCCAGCAATAGCGACTCAATATATGGATTTGGCGGCATTTTCTCGATTGGAAATGGTATCGAACATTCAAACTTCCGGCCAGGGTGGTTTCGTCTTTGATTATTACAGTGATCAGGACTTTAAATATGTCACCTTAGATGCAGCTACTGATCAAGTGATTATCGGTCATTACACTTCTCATGGTTGGAGTATTGATGCTACAGCTGATTTTAACGTCAATGCCAATAAAGGGCACGAATTGACTTTAACCATATTTGGTACAACAGCCAGCGTATTGGTAGATGGCGAGGCGGTACTGGCCTATGTATTTAACGGCCTGCTTAACGATGGTGATTATGGCTTACTGGTTAATGATGGCAGCGCCAGTTTTGATGACTTCTTGGTGCGAGGTGATGATCCTGCTTATGGACAAGCGCTATTTGCCGAAACGGCACCAGCTTCGAATAGTCATGAGTCTTTAATACAAATAAGTGATGAACAACTCACTAAACATTTAGCAAGTGCAGCACTTAATTGGGGCGATCAAATAGATCAATTAGCGCTGGCTGATATTGAGATTCGTTTTGCAGACCTTGATGGCTTAATGTTGGGTCAGCTTGAGCAACAAGTATTAACCCTTGATATTGATGCTGCTGGACATGGTTGGTTTATTGATGCCACTCCTTCAATAAATGAAGAGTTTGATGAACAAGGACAAGCGATTGATTCTGATATTGCTAATCAAATTGATTTATTAACCGTTATCAGTCATGAACTTGGCCATTATAGCCATATGATGCATACAGATGATGGCCTTATGGCTGAAACTTTAGCCGCTGGCACACGCGTGCTACCCGATGGTTTTATTAATGACACTAGCCTAAGCACTATTGCTAATTTTCAGCCGATATTTATACCTTCAACGAAGTCTTATTTAACCGAAAATAATAGTACTGAAGTACAACAACCGGTTGAATTTGATGCTAATGGTGAGCAATGGTTGGTATATGGTATTGAACAAGATGAACTAGAACCCCAAGGCTTAGTGGCGGCTATTCCCGATGAAAGCACCATATCTGAAGAGGTTTGGTTAGAAGTTTCTAGCGCTGAAAAACTGGATGAGAATATTGAAGCTTTAGTTGCCTGGTAAATTCTACCTGCTGAAGGTTTATTGCGTTGAGAAACTGGATAACATTGACGCTTTAGTTGCTTGGTAAAATCCGACCTTGGAAACAGCGAAAAGCTAGGAGGAAAGCGGGGTTTTGGCTTGCGAAATCATGAACTGGCTCCTATAATTTATAGCATTGTTAATAACGTTTAATGATAAATGATTTAAGGAATTATTATGAATAATGAACCAGAAAAAAATGAAAAAAATTCTGACATGAATTCGGCCTCAAGAGCTGAAACATCTAATGGGGCAACAAACGGCTCAGCGAACCCTAAAGTTATTTGGGATGACTCTAAAATGAAGAGTAGCTACGCCAATGTAGTGAATGCTTCGAGTACAAGAGAAGAAATTACAATTTTCTTTGGTACCAATCAAACATGGAATGTTTCTAAAGATAAAGAATTCACTGTGCAATTATCTGATCGTATCGTCCTTAATCCCTATGCGGCTAAGCGATTATGGACTTTAATGGGTGCTATGCTTAAAGAATATGAAACCCGCTATGGCATGCTTGAACTCAAAGATACTCACGGTAAAGCCGGGCATCATTAATTACGATACAAGATTAATACGATATCCCAAATACATGATTCCTGAATCCTCAGGTAGCTTGGTTATATAGCTGCAAGGTATTACTATGACTGGTCCCACTGCTAAGCCAAACACTAAGGAAAAATTAGATCAAACTAGCGATAGTCCTGCTCGAATAAGCGTATTGGATAGTGTTTTGTGGGCACAAATGGCTGATAGTCCAAACTTACCAAAAGCACTTGAAGCTTGGCTCGCGATTCAATCGAGTATGATCAAAGGTGTAGTACAGGCCGTTTTGGTTGTAAGTAACAAAGCCAGTGATAGTAACGCTAAGGCTTCATATAGTCTAAATGCCAAATGGCCTTCAGATAGCGTTGTTGTTAAGGAACTTACGGTTACAACTGAGTTGGTACTAAATAAAGGTGTTGGCATTATACGCGCTTCAGACAGCTCCCACTTTAATGCCAACAAGAATTCTAGCAACCAGACTACTTCTTTTTCTAGCGCCAGTGGTGTTGAATTACCCCAGTCTTCCATTGGCTATCCTTTACGCATTGGTAAAGAGTTATATGCTGCAGTAGCCATTTTGATCGCTGAAAGTGATTCCCTTGATTTGAAAAAGGCGATGCGACAATTACAGTTTGGTGCTGGTTGGTTTGAAACCTTGATACTTAGGGATAACACCGCTTTATCTCTTACACAAACACAACATGAAAAGTTGTCATTATCAATGATGCAAGCGGTATTGTCTGAGCCTGATTTTTATACTGCCTGTGTTGCTGTGGTGAATGAGCTGGCCGTTAATTTAGAGTGTGAGCGAGTAAGCCTCGGTTTTATAATCAAAAAATCAAGCAAGGTTATAGCGCTATCTCATACCGTTCAATTAGATTCCAAGCTTAATTTACTTAATGCCATCGCAGCAGCAATGGATGAATCTTTAGATCAACAATCACTCATAGTTTACTCAGGTATTGATGATAGCGAGTCTGCATTTATCACTAGGGCGCAGCGGAATTTGGTCATTGAGCATCAATCTGGCTGCGTAGTGAGCGCACCTTTTAAGTGGAGGGATAGGTTTGCCGGTGCATTTACCTTTGAAAAAGCTAAGGACAAGAGTTTTTCTAAAAGTGACATATTATTATGTGAGCATGCCTCTGTCCAGTTAGGTTCACTGCTTGAAGAACGTCGGTTAGAGCAACGGTGGTTAGGTGCTAAAGCGGCAGGATTTATGGCAACTTATTTGTCGAAATTATTAGGAAAAGGACAGCTTACGATTAAATTAGTCTCTTTGTGTATTGTATTTACAGCGTTATTTTTGATGTTTATAACAGGTGATTACCGAGTGAGTGCACCTGTTTATCTTAAAGGAGAGATTCAACGTGTGTTAGCTACACCTTTTGATGGATATATTGCAGGAGCTGATTATCGGGCTGGTGATCTGGTTGATAAAGGCGCTGTGATTGCATACCTTGATGATCGTGAATTAAATTTGGAAAAGTTGCGCTGGCTTACCAAGAAACGTCAGCATTTAATTGAACATGATCAAGCTTTAGCTGAGCAAAAACGCGCTGAAATAGGAGTGATACGTGCACGTATTAGCCAAGCTGAATCACAAATAACATTGATTGAAGCACAATTAGAAAGGTCTAAATTAAGAGCACCATTTGATGGTGTTTTGATCTCTGGCGATTTGAGTCAATCTATTGGTGCTGCGGTTCGAAAAGGAGATATGTTATTTGAAATAGTACCTTATGATCGATATAGAGTCATATTGAAAGTTGATGAGTCGGAAATAAAATTCCTCAGAGAGGGACAGCAGGGACTATTAATGCTTACAGCATTACCTGAAGCAAAGCTACCTTTGGTAATTACTATGATAGGTTCAGTGTCGACCAGTGATGAGGGCAGTAATTATTTTGAAGTTGAAGGGCGCTTACTTGTAAAAGAGACAAATAGCGAGCCATTCAAAGCTTTGAAATTTGCAGAGCTAAGACCTGGTATGGAAGGCATTGCTAAAGTTACTACGGGGGAACGGAAACTATTTTGGATTTGGACACATAGATTCTTTGACTGGATTGAATTGCAGTTGTGGTCGTTGTGGCCTTAATTTGTGATGACCAACGAGCCAGAAAATCAAGGTGAATGGGATCGATATTGTCAGATGCGGCCTAGATTAAGACCACATGTAAGGGTTTATCGTCAGCATTTTCGTGGTCAGTTATGGTATGTTTTTCAAAATAGTGCTAGTGGCCGTTTTCACAGATTAACACCCGCGGCATATCAATTAATTGGACGTTTTGATGGTAGTAAAACTATTGGTGAATTGATGATTCAATGTCAGTTAAATGATAAGAGTGAAAGTGTAATAGATAAAGGTGAAGCGATACAGCTTGTTAAACAGCTTTCATACTCTGATTTACTGCAATTAGATCAGCATTTAGCTATTGATTTTTATCGTTCTCGGTTATTAGCTTACCAAAAGTTAAAGAGTTGGCGTAGATTTTTTAATCCGCTGGCATTGAAATTTCCATTTTTTGATCCTGATAATTTTCTGAACCATACACGTATAATTGCTAAGCTGCTATTTAGCTATTACGGGCTGGCTATTTGGCTAATTACCCTATTATATGCTGGTTTCTTAGCTGGTATTCATTGGCAAGAACTAACTAATAACTTTATTGATCGTGTTCTTGGTGCTGATAATATTTTGCTGCTGTTTATTATTTTTCCTCTGGTTAAAATAATACACGAGTTAGGTCATGGCTATGCTGCAAAGCGCTGGGGAGGCGAAATCCATGAAATAGGGGTAATGTTTTTGGTTTTTATGCCAATTCCCTATGTGGATGCCAGCTCAGTCACTGCACTTAGAGAAAAGCACCGTAGGGTGATCGTCGCAGCAGCAGGCATGCTAGTAGAGGTATTTATTGCGGCTTTAGCTATGATGATTTGGGTAAATTCTGAGCCAGGTATTATACGAGCAATAGCATTTAATGTGATTTTTTTGGCCAGTGTATCAACACTCTTATTTAATGGTAATCCATTATTAAGATATGACGGCTATTATATGCTAAGTGATTTTTTGGAAATGCCCAATTTGGCTCCTCGCTCGAATCAATACATTGGGTATTTAATCCAGCGTTATTTATTTCACGCCAATATAGAAACTCCAGATGCTAGCGATAGTGAAAAAGTATGGTTATTTTTCTATGGCATTCTTTCTTTTTGTTATCGCATGTTTGTTTGGGCTGCGATTATATTTTTTGTTGCAACAAAATTTTTCTTTTTTGGCGTTATTTTGGCAATATGGGGGGCTACACTCATGCTGTTTAGACCTGTCTATAAATTATTTAGCTATCTTTTTACTTCACCAAAGTTAGCACCAGTAAGACCTAGAGCTATTACTATTAGTTTCTCGTTCATTGCATTACTTATTGCAGGAGGGCTACTGGTTCCTGTGCCATATACCAAACTGTCAGAGGGAGTAGTGTGGATGCCTGAAGGGGCTTTGGTTCGTGCTAAGGCATCGGGGTTTATCGCCTCTGTAGAGCGTGAATCGAACCGTATTATCAACAAAGGAGAATCATTGGTTGTTATGGAAGACCCTCTCGCTGTTTCTGAAGTAGAAATTCTTAAAGCACAAAAGCAAGAGCTTGAAGCAGAATATCAGGCATTAGAAATAAGAGATCGTGTCCGTGCTGAAGTTGTTGCACAACATATGACGCTATTAAATTCAAGGTTAGATAAAGCTCAAACTAACTTGAAACAGATGGTGGTAACGAGTGATTTTTCCGGACGTTTTGTGCCAGTAGGTATGGGGGACATCATTGGCAGTTATGTTCAAAAAGGGCAGTTACTTGGCTATATACTTGGTGCACACCAAAGCACGATTAAAACCGTTGTTGACCAGCGTGATTATTTGTTAGTGAGAGATCGTTTTATAAAGATTGATGCGTTATTTATTGAGGATTTGGCTAAGCCTATACCGCTAAAAATTATTCATCAGGTGCCTTCAGCAACGGATCGTCTACCTAGCCGTGCTTTGTCTCAGGCCGGAGGTGGAGGCTACTATTTAGATCCAACAGACTTTGATGGAAATAAAGCGTTGCAATCACACTTTGAATTTGAATTTGTTGCAAGCAAAGAGTTGCCTACTTTAAAAAGTGGCGGACGAGTTTATGTCAGATTCGATCTTGGCTCTGAGCCTGTATTTTGGCGAATTTACCGTAACCTTCGTCATTTATTTTTACATGAATTCTCCATTTAGGCGTTTATATGAATTATCTATTAAGTTGTAAAAAAACAGGCGGAAAACAAATTAAATTAGTACGCAAAATCAGGTGCTTGTTATTAGTCTGTTTTTTCTTTTCTCAAAATGTCAGTGCTGAAAATCTTGATTGCCTTATTGTACCTAGCAAGGTGATTGATATTGGTAGTCCAACAACAGGATTATTAACAAATATTCCAGTTGACCGTGGAGATATTGTTAAGCAGGGACAAATTATCGCAATGCTTAATTCCGGGATAGAGCGAACTAGCCTCGCTTTAGCTAAAGAGAGAGCACAAAATAATACTGAGATAGATCAGAGCCAAGCACGTTTACTGTATCTGCAAAGTAAAGAGTCTAGGCTGAGACAACTATTTGAAAATAAGACAGTCTCAAAAGAATCATTGGATAAAGCAGAGATTGAGCGTGTATTGGCAGAGCATGACGTTAAAAAAGCTATGGTTAATAATAAATTATCGGCACTTGAACTTGCTAGGGCAGAAGAGTTATTAAAACAGCGAACCATCGAGAGTCCAATTAGCGGGGTCGTGATGGAAAAGACCTTGAATGTCGGTGAATACATTAACGAAACTTCTTATATTTTGAAAATAGCTCAAATCGATCCATTACATGTCGAAGTGTATGTACCCGTGACTTATTATAAAAAAGTTGCAGTGGGCACTAGGGCAAAGGTGTCATTAAAAGAGCCATTAAAAGGGATTTATAATGCTGAGGTTAAGGTAGTTGATTATGTTATGGATCCTGCGAGCAGTACCTTTGGCGTAAGGCTTTGGTTAAGTAATCCTGAACATGCAATTGCAACTGGTGCAAAATGCCAATTAAGTTTTGATTTAAAGAGCAATTAACCGCTACTGTGGCAAGTCTACGGCTTAAACAGGCTTTATTGATACAAGGTATAATCCAATTCAGCTTTAAGTGCCAACCATCTAATAGCTCAGATTTGTTACCCAATATATACTAATGTATTACTCAAGTTATGTTACCTAGGTGTCGCCATAAAAGCGTTATATACATCTAATATGTTGATTATCATCGCCAGGAGAAAATCAGCTAAAAATCATAATAACTTCAGGTGTTTTAGAGTCGACTTGTTTAAATTGATGTCTTGTTCAATCACATTTAGCGAAGTTAAATAATTCGTTTATTGCAAAATAAAGATAAATTATGAAGCGTAACTGTATTGCAATAACTCTGTTTTTTTTGACTTTAACTATCTGTAGCAAAAGTTATAGTCAAGATGAATCTACATAGTTGGAAGGCCCCTATCTTGGGCAAAAGCCACCGGGCTTAATACCTGAATTATTTGCTCCGGATCTTCTTCAAACTGAGCATAGGGAAGTAGAGGTTGCCTTTACGCCAGATTTAAAGGAGTTCTATTTCCGAAGAAGGGGAGGAGAATATAAAAAATACATTGGTTGTCATTCGTTACGAAAATAACCGATGGATCGAGTCAATTGTGCCACCCAGAGCTGGGGACTGGGTAGATGTACAGGTTATCGAAACCCTCAGGCCCCAATAATAAGCCATATAACAAACTAAGTCAGTGGAGCAAGATTCGCTAGGATCCTTTTACTCGCTGAGTAGGGCGCCACAGGGATTCCAAAGGGACTTTTGGCGTTTAGCGCCCCTTGAGTGTAGTCACCACCGCGACACCAAACAGAAAATTAAAGCTCCAATCCTATCAATTCATCATACTTAAGATAGATATAGTCACTGCGTCACTGAGCATAGCGTATGTACCCTTTATTCAGACAACCACATCGATAGTTGTCTCAATTAGCTTGTTATTTTGGGTAAAAACCATGGAAACGGCTTTTGCTTGCTCGGCCGACATTCTACGATAAAGACCGTCAGCATTGTTATCTGTATCGCCAGCAATATAAAACTGTGTGGTTAAAACCTCACGCACTCCATTAAGTATTTTAACGTGAATATGAGGAGCACGACCCGGGTATATAGTTGGCTTGATGGTTTTAAAGCTGTAGTTACCATTTTTGTCCGTTATATCATGGCCAAATCCTTGAAAGCCATTGTCGTAGGTAACGCTCCGTCTATCAGCTGAGTGTAAATATTTGCCATTAACATCGCATTGCCAAATCTCTATTCGGTGTCCAGCTAGTGGTTTACCTTGCTTAGACATCAACTTACCTTTGAGCTGTATAATTTCACCACCAGCCTTTTTTATCGATCCGGATACTTTAATAAGATTGTTATCAATATCACTAAAGCGCATAGATGAGCTTGGATAAAAGGGTCCTTCAGTTGTCCGTGGCGTCAATACTTCGGACATTGCATTACGTGAATAGACAGATAAGCCAGCTAAGGTAACTAAGCCTTTTAATAAACCTCTACGCGTTAGTAATTTCATTTGATAGTCCCTTGGTAAATAATTATTTATGGTTGTTATTAGTTTTGTTGTCGTTTCATTAATCCATATACTTTCAAGTTTTATATTTACAGCTATTACTTAGCAGAAGAAAGCTTAGAAAAAGAAAATTTAGCCCAAGTAGAGCTATCAGTATCTACAGCATTTTCTGGATAAGAGAATGACGTGGAGTTTTC
This sequence comes from uncultured Colwellia sp., assembly GCA_913063325.1. Lineage (GTDB taxonomy): Bacteria > Pseudomonadota > Gammaproteobacteria > Enterobacterales > Alteromonadaceae > Colwellia. The sequence goes on from CAJXYE010000026.1 coordinate 31,424, forward strand.
ACCGTCATTAACACCGCTTACGCTAATCATCATATTCCAAGTGTCACCAGGGAATTTCTTACGAAGAATTTGCATTTCCCTATGGGTACCCTTCAAAAAGTTGGGTTTCAAGCCATCCTCTGCTTCTACTCTGCCGGCATAAGGTACCCAAAAGCCACTCCAATCTTTTAAGTTCCAACGGTCAGGCTTACTCCATTCTTTGCCGTTGAATACTCGTTCACCTAATTGCGCAGAGGCATGAAGTTTATGGAGATAACCGGTTTTAGCATGTTCCACATAGATATCAATAACAGCATAATCTTCGGCTTTGCCTTTGGCGCATACGTATAATGAGTGCTTATCATGCATTAGATAAACGAAAGTGTTTGCTGGTAGTTCGAATTTTATAGCAGAATTCCATTCGTCTTTGTCACAACGGCCATCGAATAGTGGAGCTTTGTTGGTTGAGTTTATCGTGATGACATCGGCTGTATTATCTTTAGTTGCTATAACTTCAGTGGCTACTACCTTAGCGGTTACTAGTGATAGGACTATGGTTGATAAAATAATGCCAGGTACAAAAGTTTTTGACAGTTTATGCTGCATATTTTCCTTTCCCTTGGAGGTTTTATTCATTTAGATATTCATTTAGATATTAAAGAGTATCTGTGAGGTTCCAATTGATTCTCGGTGAGTGGTGCTTTATTTACGATCAATTGCAGTTTTAGCTTAGGCATAAAAATAAACGAGAAAGTGGCTGTTTATCGTTATTCTAATATCAGGTTAAATTAAAGCGATTTACTCTTTGATTCGCGCTTTTCTCTTGTCTTGCCATAGATAATATCTCCTAAGTGGCTTAAGTGGTAGTCGTTAATACTTACGATTAAGTTTTATTGGTTACATGATAAACTCACTTACCAGTAAGCCAATAAATGGTTAAATTTAAACAAATATTTTGCATTGCAACCGCTGGTTGACAAAATAACAACCGAGCTTGCTAGTCTGCAACTACTGGATTTTCTATGCTTGCCGCTCAATTATAGTTGATGGAGTAAACCGAATGATATTAGCAGATAAGATTATCAAATTAAGAAAGCAATCAGGGTGGTCGCAGGAAGAGCTGGCTGAAAAGATGAATATTTCCAGACAGTCTGTCTCTAAATGGGAAAGTACAAATAGCATACCGGATTTAAATAGAATAATTATGTTAGCGGAGATTTTTGACGTTACCACTGACTTTTTACTGAAAGATGAATACGAGACTTTTGACTCTGTCACTGAAAGTAAAGAGCCAAGCATTACTCAAATTACCTTAGAGCAGGCGCTGAAATATGTTGAAAATAAAATGGAAGTGTCTAGCTTAGTTACTAAGGGAGTCATGTTTTGTTTGTGCTCAGTAGTGCCACTATTTTTCTTTTTGGCCATGGCTGAAACAAATCGGTTAAACCTGCCTGACAATATGGCAGCAGGACTTGGCGTATTATGTATCTTAATAATGGTCTCTATTGGTGTTAGTTTTTTTATTAAAATTAACCAATATGAAAGTGGTCTAGCAACAATAGATAATGAACGATTTGAACTGGCCTATGGTGTACATAGCGTATTTCAAGAAAAATTAGAAAAATTTCGTCCTCGATATAATTTACGATTATCAATAGCTATATTCTTGTTTATTATTAGCTTTGTTCCATTAATGTTTTCCGCTATTTTCTTTAAAGGCGCAGGTATTACGTTAATGATGCTTATTGTACTTATGCTAATCATAGCAACAGGGATCTATATTTTGACACCTGTTTCCGCTAGATATGATGCTTATAACAATATTCTTAAAGACCATGCGGTGACTGAAAAAAGCAAGCGTGTAAAACGTGCAGAAAAACTAGCTGCGTTCTATTGGCCTCTACTAACAACCATATTCCTTGGTTGGAGTTTATGGACCATGAATTGGGGAGTTACCTGGATCATATGGCCGGTAGGAGCAGTACTTTTTGCTGCTTTAGTGGGATTAATGGAGTTAATGGATAAAGAAGAGCCTTAAAAGTGATCTACTGTTATTTACACGCAATATAAATAACAGTGAAACTTACCAAATTATATTAATCTAACTAGTTATGTTTGATAAGCAAAGAGCGACTTACCTTAGGAAGTCGTTTTTTTGTATCTATCATAAAGTACTTTGGCATCCATCGGTGTTGCTAACAAGCGGAAAATTAAACCCCAAGCTCATTACTTAGATAAAGAAACCTTAGAAAAAGAAAACTTAGTCCAAGTCGAGCTATCAGTATCGACTGCTTTTTCGGAATAAGAGAGTCCTGTAGAGCTCTAATTGTGATAAATGCCGCTTACGTTAATCATGATGTTCCAAGTATCACCGATAAATTTCTTACGAAGAATTTGCATTTACCTATGAGACCCTTTCAAAAATGTTGGCTTCAATCCATCCTCTGCTTCTACTCTGCCAGCATAAGGTACCCAAAAGCCACTCCAATCCTTTAGATTCCAACGGTCAGATTTACTCCATTCTTTGTCTTTAAATACTTTTTCGCCTAATTGAGCAGGGGCTTGAAGGTTATGAAGATAACCCGTTTTAGTGTTCTCTATGTATACCCATTACCATGCATTAGATAAACGAAAATTTGTGCAGGCAGATCAAATTTCATTGCAGAATTCCATTCGTCTTTGCCACAACGACCATCGAATAGCGGAGCTTTATTTATGCAAAATTTCAGTTTCAGCTTAGGTATAAAAATTAGCTATAAAACGACTGTTAATCGTTATTTTTACATCAGTTCTCCGACTATGATGACGAACACTTTATTATCAAAAATATCTGACTTTAGCTGTGTTCATATCAATAATAGTTTGCTACGTTAAGGTAATATGTCTTCAGATTGGCTTATTAGGTAAAGCCCTCTAAGCCACCAAAAAATAAATTAAATTGGGGAAATAAACAATGGTAAACATGTTAATTACATATCAACTTAATGACGGTGATGTTATTGAAATTAATCACCCTGAAGAGTTTGAGTTTAAAGATTTAGATGGCAACAGTTTAGGCAATGCTGCGATTATCAAGCTTCATCAGGATGATCTCATCTTGGCTGAAGCCGCCTTTGTCATCTCAGCTGAACATGAGAAAATTGTTATACCAAGCGATGCTGCATTCATGGAACCAAAAGCAGGAGTAAAACAGCCATTTGACTTTAATGGTCTGGTAAAAGTCTGTGGTTTTTCTTCTGTTAAATATAGATTTGATAGACAAGGTGATGATAGCTCTGATTGGGTTGTCGCTTATCCTCAGTAATCATTGTGGTAAACAAGTGAGGGCAGGGTAAAGTTAATTGTTAACCTCAAGCCTCAAAGTACAAATGACTATTTAAATTAAAGAGATAGTTGAAAGTTTGTTGGCAAGTAATGCTGAAAAATACAGCGTTGTTTATTATAAAACAACGCTGTATCGATTAGTCTTTAGCTTTAATTAGCAAGCATTTCTAATTGAATTGGATACTGATGCTTATAATCACCGTAAACAAGATCTAACGAGATAAAGTCGATATGATCAAAAGTAGCAGTAGCCGTTTTTAATACGATGATAAACCCCAAAGCATTTCGAGTTAATTCAACTTTATCAAAGGTATTGACTGTTAATGCTAAACCAATGGTTGCTGAGTCAGCTAAAGCATGTGGGTCGTTAAAAGTAACTATAAAAGTTTCCTCGGTATTGTTGTGAATTATTGACGTTGAAGCTAAACCAAAAAGTAAATGATGACCTAGCAAACGACTCTGGTAACACGGTAATAATTGCTACTTCCATTACTTCGCTATCATCAAAAAGTGTTGCTCCATAAATAATACTCATTGTTTGCTGGCCACTAACTTGCGGTGCAGTTATTTCAAAGTACTTGTTACTTTTATTGATGTTTGTGCCTTCAACTCCCGATACTTCCCATGACCAGCTTTTAATTTTCTCAAAATTATCGGTCTTGACATTTAGCCTAACCGTTTGTCCTTTTACGGCAATTAACTTTTTCGCCCAGACACTAATGTCACTGTAAGTTACCTGATTTTTTATAGTGAGATCAGTGGTAACGGTTTTACTTATGTCTGCCATAACCACAGTCAACTCAAGTTGTCCTTGAATATCGACCTCTACTGCGGACGCTGATACATTTAAGATTTTTTGTTTGGCGTCAACAGGGTTAACGTTTGTTCGGATAACCAGCGCCACTGGTAGGACTCTATTGCATGAGAGCTTTCAATGGTCGGTGTAATGCTAATGCCAGAGCTTTCATTTATTACCATATTTTCAGGTAAATTTACCGCTAAGGTTTTAGTACTATCAGCAACAAAAATCAGACTTATCAAAAGTTGTTGCTTCAATACTGATTGAATCTTTTTTTTACAGAAAAGTTATAATGTTTGGTTGGGGTGAAACTTAAGGTTTAATGTTTTGTATTTAACCTAAGTTTAAATTGTTATTCAATAGATATATCAGATCACCGTGGAGATAAACATGCAAAATAATCAAGACCTAGGTTTACAGGACTTAGCTTTACAAGATAAGCAGTTAATTAAGAATTTCTCATACATCAATGGCAGCTGGCACAGCAGTGAATCACAGATTGTTGTGACTAACCCCGCTAATGGCAATGAAGTTGCACACATTAGTAATGCCGGTGTTGTTGAAACTGAACTTGCGGTAAAAGCAGCAAAAGACGCCTTAAAAATGTGGTCTGCTAAATCGGCCAATGAGCGTGCTAGCCTTTTGCGCAATTGGTTTAATTTAATGATGCAGCACCAAGATGACTTAGGCCGAATCTTAACGGTAGAGCAGGGCAAACCCCTTGCTGAAGCAAAAGGCGAAATAGCTTACGGTGCGGCATTTATTGAATGGTTTGCTGAAGAAGGTAAACGTGTTTACGGTGATGTAATTCCTGGCCCATCGGGCGATAAACGTATAATTGTAATTAAGCAACCGGTCGGTGTTGTTGCTTCAATTACACCATGGAATTTTCCTAATGCCATGATTGCTAGAAAAGCTGCAGCAGCACTTGCCGCGGGTTGTACTTTTGTTGTACGTCCTGCAACTCAAACGCCACTTTCGGCACTAGCTATGGCTGAATTAGCCGAGCGTGCAGGTATTCCTGCTGGCGTCTTCAATGTGGTAGTAGGTGATGATTCACGTGGTATGGGCAAAGTACTGACCCAGCATCCAGATGTTGCTAAGTTTACTTTTACTGGCTCAACCCCGGTAGGAAAAACCTTAATCAGTCAGTGTGCTAGCACGGTGAAAAAAGTATCGATGGAACTAGGTGGCAACGCGCCATTTGTTGTTTTTGATGATGCTGATATTGATGCAGCAGTACAGGGAGCTATGGTGTCTAAGTATCGTAATGCTGGCCAAACGTGTGTATGTACCAACCGTATTTTTGTGCAAAAAGGTGTACTTGAACAATTTACTGAGAAATTTACCGCTGCAGTAGCTGCATTATCAATTGGTGATGGTTTAGCTGATGGCGTAAGTATCGGGCCGATGATTTCTAGTGATGCGGTAAATGATGTTGATAAATTGGTTGCTGACTCACTTGCTGCTGGTGCAACGCTTGTCCTTGGTGGTAAACGCGACTCCGCAGGTGATAACTTTTACCAACCGACGATTTTAACGGGTGTAACAAACGACATGCCAATTGCTTGTAATGAGATTTTTGGCCCAGTTTCCCCGATTATTGCTTTTGATAATGAAGCAGAAGTGATTGCTTTGGCTAATGATACTGAATATGGATTAGCAGCTTATTTTTATTCGAGAGATATTGGCCGTATTTGGCGAGTAGCTGAAGGTCTTGAGTATGGCATGGTAGGTATTAATGAAGGCATTATCTCAAATGCAGCAGCACCTTTTGGTGGTGTGAAGCAATCTGGTAATGGCCGTGAAGGTTCAAAATACGGTTTAGATGATTATTTAGAAATCAAATATTTATGTATGGGCGGCTTAGATAAGTGATCAGATTGCACTAGCGACTATTTGAACAATATTTAGCAAAACAGAATTAGGTGAATAAAATGACAAACGAACAATTACAGGTAAGAAAAAGCCAAGTTATCGCACGTGGACAAGGCAACGTTTATCCTGTGTATGTTGAGCATGCAAAAAATGCTGAATTATGGGATGTTGAAGGTAAACGTTATATCGATTTTGGTACAGGTATTGCCGTTTGTAATACCGGTCATAGTCATCCAAAAGTGATTGCTGCGGTAAAGGAACAAGTCGACAAATTTAGTCATACTTGTGTCATGGTTAACCCATATGAAATCGCGGTGGAGCTTGCTGAAAAATTAGTTGCTATTGCACCAGGTGACTCAGCTAAAAAAGCTATTTTTGTTTCTACCGGTGCTGAAGCGGTAGAGAACTGTGTGAAAATCGCTCGTGCTCATACCGGTCGTCGTGGTGTTATTGCTTTTAATGGTGGCTTCCACGGTCGTACTAACTTAACCATGGCATTAACGGGTAAAATTACCCCATATAAAAATTTATTTGGTCCTTTCCCTAGTGATATTTTCCATGCCCCTTTTCCAATTGAAACGCATGACATCTCGGTAAAAGCGTCACTTAAAGCCCTTGATAACTTATTTAAAGTAGATATTGCACCGACAGATGTCGCTGCCATTATTGTTGAACCAGTACAAGGTGAGGGTGGATTTTACGCAGCACCAACTGAATTTTTAGTGGCATTACGTAACCTTTGTGATCAGCACGGTATCGTTTTGATTGCCGATGAGATTCAAACAGGTTTTGGTCGTACGGGGAAAATGTTCAATTTTGAATATTCAGGTGTTGAACCCGATTTAATCACTATGGCAAAAGGCATTGCTGGCGGGTTCCCTATTGCGGCGGTTGTCGGTAAAAGTGACATTATGGATGCCCCATTACCTGGCGGTTTAGGCGGAACCTATGGTGGTTCTCCCGTTGCTTGTGCTGCAGCTTTAGCTGTTTTAGAGATCATTGAAGAAGAAAACCTTGTTCAACGTTCAAATGAAATAGGGGCGTTATTTAATGAAAGGTTGTCAGCTTTACAAACACAACATCCTGAGCTTATCTTAGAAGTAAGAAACCAAGGTTCAATGATCGCCATGGAGTTAATCGAACATGGTGATGCAGAGCAGCCTAATACCGCATTAACACAAGAGATTATTGCCAATGCCGCTAAATACGGGTTGGTATTATTAGCCTGTGGTTTTTACGGTAATGTTATTCGTTTCTTACCGGCGTTAACTATAAGTAATGAATTGGCTGAAGAAGGCTTGAATATCTTTACTGAATTGTTCAACGAGCTAGCAAAATAGCACGCAACTTTGCTTAACTTGCTAAGTGATTAATACCTGAAAGTATTAATTATACTTTGCAAGTTAAGCACTTATACAACCCTTGTAGAAAGAATAAAGCCTCGGTAGTAGAGGCAAATATCCAATTGCTTTATCGTATAAATCCCCAAGTTAAATCCCTGTTCAGAGCGAGAAAAATTATGAGCCAAATTATTTACCCAACCACCAATTTTAAACAAACAGAAACACTCACCATAGCACGAGGTGACGGTGCTTATGTTTACGACAGTGAAGGCAAGCAGTACTTAGAAGGTCTTGCAGGTTTATGGTGCACTTCACTAGGGTATAACAATCGGGAATTAATTGAAGCAACGACTGAGCAAATGGGTAAGCTGTCATATTCACATATGTTTGGTGGTAAGACCCATCAAGTAGGTATTGATTTAGCCGAAAAGTTATCAGCCATGGTGCCTGTTGAAAATGCCAAAATATTTTTTGGTAACTCGGGCAGCGATGCTAACGATACGCATATCAAAATGTTACGTTATTATTTTAATGCTATTGGCAAACCACAGAAATATAAAATAATTTCCCGCGAACGTTCATATCACGGCGTAACTGTTGCTTCTGCTGCGTTAACAGGGTTACCACCAAATCATACCCACTTTGATTTACCCTTTGATGCGCTAGGTGTATTGCGCACAGATGCACCGCACTATTATCGAAGTGGTTTAAGCAATGAAACCGAAACAGAGTTTGTTGACCGCATTGTTAATAACTTAGAGCAACTTATTTTACGTGAAGGCGCTGATACCATCGCGGCATTTATTGTTGAGCCTATTACCGGCGCTAGCGGTGTGATAGTGCCGCCAGAAGGTTATTACCAAAAGGTACAAGCTGTATTGAACAAGTACGATATCTTGTTTTGGGCTGATGAAGTGATCACTGCTTTTGGCCGTACGGGTAATGATTTTGGTTGTACCACAGTAGGAATCCCAAAGCCTGACATGATGACACTAGCAAAACAATTATCGTCGGCCTATATGCCGATTAGTGCTTCCGTTATCCGTGGTGATATGTACCAAGCTATGATTGAGCCGAGCAATAAAGTTGGCGTATTTGGTCATGGTTATACTTATTCAGGACATCCTGTAGCTTGTGCTGTTTCTTTGAAAACGCTAGAAATATATCAGCGTGACAATATGTTTGCCCATGCGGCTAAAACGGGCGCTTACATGCAAAAAAGGCTAGCTGAATTTAAAAATCATCCTCTGGTGGGGGAGGTACGAGGCAAGGGCATGATCGCAGCGATTGAACTGGTGGCAAATAAACAATCAGGTTTGGCCTTTACTAATGGTTTGGTAGGTAACTTCGCCATGCAGGCTTGTCAAAACAATGGTTTGATCTGCCGCGCGGTTGCAGGCTCCTCATTAGCCTTTTGTCCGCCACTGATTGTTACTGAGGCACAAATTGATGAAATGATCGAAAAAATAGCTATTTCATTAACGCAAACATTAGATTTTGTCAGCAGAGAAGGGCTAATGGTCAAATAAAAGTTAAGCCTAGGTAAACTAATCCCAACTTAAGAATAAGAAGGAGAGGAAGTTGTATTGGTTCTTTTTATAACTAATGTGAGCTCAGAGGACTCAGGCAAAGCTGAATAGCTAATCTTAATCTACGAAGTTGTTAGTAGAAAATACTTGTCTGTTTTATAAACGAATGTTATAAAAATAGCCGTATATAAAAAATATAAATTAACAATAGGTTTTGATGATGGATTATCGCGAGTCGACAGTAAGCTTAGGTACAACGGACAAATTACTTTGCCCTTGTTGCGGTAACCAACAACACAGTGTCAATTCAGTGATTAGTTATAGCTTTTATTTCTTTGAGTACTTACCTATTTTCCCAGTAAAGCGTGATACACGGGTACAATGTTTACAATGTAAAAACCTTGCAGAGATTACTCATAATACCTCGGATAAAAAGCTCGTTTTTTCTGATTTCAGTTTGGCATTTTTTAACAAGTTACGCCTGCTTAGTACTTTTACTGGCAGCATTATCATCATTTTTCTGCTCAGTTATTATTTTTCTGAAGAACAAGAAAAATACCGTCAGAGTCAAGCGTATATCGATGCACCTAAGATTAACGATTTTTATTATTTAGACTATCGAAAAACCTCAGGAAACCAGCGTCCACACCACAAATATCGTATAGCCAAAATTGTTGATATTACCGGTGGCACAGTATCTCTTACTTATGGTAATTACTTTTATCCATTAAAAAACTCTTTGAGCCATGCAGTGAGTTTTGGACAAAGTACAAATTTTGATTATTTTGAAAAAAATCGCCAGAATTTTTCACTTTCTGAATTAGATAGCTTGTTTGAACAAGGTTTTATCTATCGAGTAGTACGGCCAGAGTTTGTTTCGATCGGAAGAAACAAAGCTGTATATATGATTGATGGTAATGCTGTGACTAACGCTACCTTAGTGAAAGAAGAGTGGCTCTTTATCCCCGGAAAGCGCGAAAATACTCAAGGCGTAGCTTTTCTTAAAGCAAAGTATATGGATGATAGGTTTGAGAAAGCGTTTGTATTATTGAAAAAATCAGCAGAATTAGGCTATGCGCCAGGACAAACCAACCTGGCTGAACTCTACTTAACCTTTACCGATATTGAAGGAAGTGGCGATATTGAAAATGCAGCTCACTGGTTATTTCAAGCCGCTTTGCAAGGTTATCAGCCAGCAATAGAAAAATATCGCGTGATCTGTCAGTTAGAGGAAGCCTGCGATATTGAAGACTTCTATCAAGCGTTAAGTGAAGAAGGTATAAACTTGCGGATTGATTAAAAGCTGAGTTTTCTAACACCAATAGTAGCAACGAATAGAAAATAATAGGGGGGAGGAAATTTCAAGCTTATTATTTAGGGTTGATAGATAGGAAAATATCGAAGGCTGTGCTCGTTAGTGATTGGAAAGATAAGGGGATTAGTCGTCCCCTTTATTACAGCTCACTAAACAGATTTACTCATGCTTTAAGCTACGATTGCTCTAGTATTTCACGTTGTTCAGCAACTTCTATACGGATATCAAAGTCACGCGGCAAGCTCTCATTGCTATAATCAAAAGCGATCACTTCAGTAACATTATCAGCTCTTAAGTGTGTTTGTTGATTTTCCATATTTTAATAACCTCTATTATGAATACTTAACTGCATGTAGTATTTTTACGTAACAACAAGCTAAAATGTAGCATATTTTTAATTAAATTCAAGTAAATGTAGTAAAATAACAACATCGTTATTGTGCGGGAGATCAGAAATACTCTAAAGGAACTGTTGGAAACTAGGCTTAGTATTTGAATTCTTTGATGATATGTTTTACGGATAATTATCTTAGATTTTGTGATATTTTATTTAGTAATTCAGCGAATTTAAACGGCTTTAGCATAATATCATCCATGCCCGAGGTAACACTACGCTCACCTATTTCACTTGAGGCACTCGCTGATAGCGCAAAAATTAGCGTGTGTTGACCATCGACTTCCAATTGCCTAATTTTTTCTGTCGCTATAAAGCCATCCATTACAGGCATTAAACAATCCATGAGAATCACATCAACCTTGTTATTGATGAACTGTTTAATCGCTTCTTCGCCATTCTCAGCTTCAATAATTTTTACTTGAGAGTTATCAAGTGCCATGGCGACAATTTTACGATTTATCCGGTTATCATCAACAATGAGCACTGTTTTGTTCTTCATTGAAACAGCTTCAGTTTTCAGTTGGGGTTTTGGGGTTAAAGACATTGCATGTTCGCAAATGGGTAAAGATAAGCTAAAGCTAAAAACACTGCCTTTACCTAAATCACTTTGTACTTCAATTTTGCTGTCCATCAACTTGATGAGTTGACTACTGATGGCTAAACCTAAGCCTGTTCCGCCGTACTCTTTGGTCGTTGAAGTATCATGTTGATTAAAAGGCTTAAATAATTGACTAATCTTATCTTGAGAAATACCGATGCCAGTATCGATAACAGCAAAGTTGACTTCACATTCTTTGTCATTTAACGAAGTTTGACTCAGCTCAATTTTTACATGGCCACTTTTAGTGAACTTAATGGCATTATTAACTAAGTTAATCAGCACTTGTTTTAGGCGAACATCATCAACGAGAACATGCATCAACTCCTGCTCAGTAAAAGCGGCTTCAATTATCAAGTTATCACTTGTGTTAACACTGCAACTGCAAACTGCGATGACATCCTGTATTAATTCTTTAATATTGGTTTTGCTTGGATGTAACTCTACTTTATTCGCTTCTACTTTTGAGAAATCAAGCACCTGATTTATTATGGCTAAAAGTTGGTCTCCAGATCTACCAATTATATCGAGTAAATATTCTTGCTGCTTTGTTAGTGATGTCTTATTAAATTGCTGCACCATGCCTAAAATACCATTCATTGGTGTTCTAAGTTCATGACTCATGGAGGCGATGAACATGGTTTTAGCGTTATTAGCGGCTTCAGCTTTCTGTATTGCTTGCTCCATTAATTTTTTGTGCTTGGCGGCTAACTGGCTATGATCCTGAATCATTTTTGTCATCTGTAATTCAGTGCTATTGACTACACCTTGGAGCAGTACATAGGTTTTTTCGTTAATAACGACTAATTTACAACTGAAATCGAGACACTCAACTCTGTGACCAACTTGTACTTCAAGCTTAAATCGATATCTACGCTGCTTTAAAATTGCGTTATTTATCCGCTGGATGATTTCTGCTTCAAATAGGCCCTTGATGGTAGTTGTGCTGGGGATTTCATTAAACCATTGGCTAAAAACTTGGTTGTATTCAATAATTTTTAGTGAATCTATTTCACCAAGTAATAGCCCAAAATCTAAATTATCGAGTAATTCAGGTAATAGTTTACTTGAGAGGAGGGGAGGCTGTTTATTCACTTGAAGTTATCTGATCCATTAACCCTGAAACTAGTGTAATAATAGTGGCAATATCGGCTTGCTCTACACTTGCTTCACCCAATGATTCTCCCAACAATTCGACAACTTCATTAAAATGCGGCACCGTGATTTTATAACGAGCATGAACTGCTTGTAGGTCGACATTGGCATACTTGTCTGGACCTCCTAAGGCGGTGGCAATAAATTGTGTTTGGTGAGACATCAGTTTTTCCATATTAACTGATTCAAAGTAGGGGGCTAGCTCTTCACTATCGAGTATCTTTTGATAAAAATTTCCAACGACGGCACTAAATGTATCAAATCCACCGTATTTGTCATATAAAGTAATCATTCTGGGGTATATCTCCTTATTTTATCAATCATTTTTGGGGTCACTATGAACTAACTTAGTGTCAAATATAATAGTGGTATAAATCAGTGATTTTGCAACCTAAATTGTAATAAAAGTTATTCCACTGAATGAGTAGCTGACGTGTATTATTATAATATATTGATTGATAATTAAGCTGAAACGGTTATCTAATTTCATCTCTGATAAAACTAAAGCTGTCTTGTTGGCGAAGATTATCAGCGGGACGCAAAGCAAAACATAGACCTTGACTGTAAAGTTGTACTTCCTATACTTCAGTTGTATTGTTTGATGTTTTAACCTGTCATTTATTTGATAAACACAGACGAACATCTTGCCTTATACCTTCTATGACTAGCGGTAATATAATGATGCGAATTATTAATACTATGGTAAAAATAATTGCTTTGTTATTGATAAGCGCAGCAAGCTTTGCCCAAGAGCATAAAGTATTAACCTTAGTTTCCCCACATTTCCCACCTTATACCTACAAAGCCAATAATAAGGTTGTAGGTTTAGGGCCAGACTTGATTAGACAAGTATTAGACAATACAAATATCCAATACAATATAGTCATGGTTGAAGACTATGGTGAGGCGGTACATGTTATTAAAGCAAAGTTGGCCGATGGCATGTTTTTAGCTTCACAGAATGCAGAGCGTGATGCTATTGCTGTATTTACTCAGCCACTGCTGATTAATAAATGGAGCTGGTTTATGCTCAAAGACTCTGTCCTTGACCCTAAATCTGAAACATTTAAATTACAGGCTGGGGTTGGAACTATCAAGGGAACGAATACTTATCAATGGCTGAAAAGTAATGGTTACGCTGTTGTAGCATCCCCCTCTGAAGTATCTTCCTTAGTTGCTATGTTAACATCACGTCGTATTGACGCTGTATTTGTATCTGAAGTTGTTTTTGAAAATGAATTAGACGAAAAAACGTTATTAAAATTGAAAAAAACGCTAGGTATGGAGAAACATTTTTCGATGTATATTAGCCATGATTATGTAAAAAGACATCCTGAATCAATAGATAAAATAAACCTTAGCATTAAAGAAATCACCCGTTAATTAGGGCATTTATTTTATGATATTTAACCAATGTAATAGAATGTCATAATTAATTTTAATAGCTTTATCACTACTGCGACGCCAATCAAAGAGATTAACTCAAGCCCAAGTGAATTCACTAAACAGCATCGAGCAGTGATATTAGTCGCTCTCACTGTGCATTTACTGTGAGTCGTTAAATCTCCTATAAAACTATTCCTATTTGTAACGTTTATTTCAATGTTATAAATAGAGATCAACTGTTAATAGTCGGTGACAAATAGTAATAATACTATTTGTCACTTACCCCTTAATTATTCACTGTCGACATAATCTTCATTTTTACGCGTTACATTAACGGGATGTGACAATTTTTTCTGCCAATCAAGACGCAAATCCCATTGGTATCTGTGGTCGAGTGATAACGGCTGAATATCTTCATCGATTGTTTCTAATACATTACTGGCTTTACTTAACATAGCATCACGGCCAAATAAATAACTCTGCTCTTTGACTATAGTTAAATAGGCTTTATTTAGCTGTAGCGCTCGTTCAGATGAGGGCATAATTAACTGATAAATATTGTTAACCGCTTGCACCTTTTCAACGTTAACCGTGCCATCTTTTCTAAACCAACGACTTAGCATTTCAGTGTTTTGACGAAACTCATCACCACCACCGACACGTTCAAAATACGTTAAAAATTCACCTTTAGTTTCACCTCTGTTTGGCGCGTCGTGCTGACTGGCCAAGTTTTGGTAACCCCAACCTTTAACGCCATCCACTTTGCGTGGAAAAGAGAAGGTTTGGTCTAATGTGCTGCCAATGGTTTTGTGACAACCACTGCAAAAGGCGAGTTCTTGGTCGTACTGGTGGCGTAGCTCTCCTTGCTCATTTTCAATATAACCATTTACCGTCCAGCCAAAACCTGTGTTAATGCCTTTATCGCCTAGTTGCTTAACTTGCGGCAGGTTTTCAGAATTTTTCTCTTTTTGTTCTAAATAGTATTCTGACGCTAAACTTTGCACTGTTTTAAAACGATGTTTTTTCATATAGCGCACTTCTTTCATGCGCGGTGCGTTATAAATTGTGCCATCATCTTTCACACCAAGGTACCGTACTGTATGAAGAAATTCAGTATCTTGCGGGTAAAGCGTGTGTGCTATTTTGATATCACTGGCATCACCAAGGTAATTATTTTGTCTGTTGATACTGTCAATACGCTGAGTTAATACCTTATCGCCGTTTAAATCTACACCGATATTTTTTTCAGAGATAGCTGGCAATGTGGTTTGTTGTGTATCTTTCATTGCCATTTCGACTAAGGCTAAATTGGCAAAATAAACATCTTCAGAGTACTGCCCGTTAAGTTCTCTAAATGCTTTAGGTAATCGAATCATGGCATCGGAAGTAGAGCCGTTAGTTGGCCAAAAAGTACTTGGAAAGGGCTTGTAATTAAAAGCGACCCAATGACTACCGTCTTTTGCCAGTCCTTGTTGGTCAAATGCACGGTCGGGATAAGCGAGGTTTTTAATTGGCGTATATTCACCACGCCAGTTTTTATCATTTTGCTGTTTTTCGATAAAGTCAGTGTAATTATCTTGTTTGGTCCAATGCTGTATCTGTTGGTCAGAGATATTTTTTATTAAAGGTCTTCTATCGACAAATAAATTTTTCCAGTGATTGGTCACACCTAAATCTGAAAATTGATATTCACCTTGCAGCGAGCCATCGTTCATCTTATTGGTACGTTTTTTATCATCAGTATTGGTTTGATGGCATGCATAACAAGGGTTATTAACGCCATCTGTTTTTGTGTAACATTGCGGCGGAATAACGGTTTCATGGTTATACACCTCACCATGTTCAATGTAAGCCATCGCAGGAATATTATTACCCTCTTGATAAGGAAATTGTTTCGTCGTTGGCTGGTTAATGTTTAGTACTTCATGTTCCGAGACATTTTTTGAGATGGACTTGTCGTCGTTACAGGCGCTAATAGTTAGCGTTAGCGCTATTATTGATATTGATGAGAAAATACTTTTTCTTTGGTGTGTAGAGTTTAATAAAGTAATCATAAGTCAGTCTTGAAGTCGTTATTTATCTGCTTTAATGGCAAGGCTATATAAAGAGGGAAGTAACCGAAGCAACGTCTTACTTCGGTTACTGATCTAATTCGTAGAAGTTAAATTTCTAGCGTAATTACTTAGATTTAGGATCATACATCCATAAGGTATTGTTCTCTTGGAAGCCATCTTCACCAATGATAATGCGGCCATCTTTCATGACAATGACATTGTCTGGTTGAGATAGTTGATTAACATCGCAGCGCTCAGCGCCCGTTAAACTTGAACGGTAAGTGCCGCCCATTACAACCGGGTCTATGCGGCTGATATTATAGTTTTCTTCAAGTTTAGAGCGGTACACACCACCACAATCCTTAACACGTGCCGATAATTGAATATCACCTTCACCGTCAATCATGGTTTTATCGATATCAGCAATGCCGTAATACATGAAAGCTTGCATTACATCTTCATCAGCAACGGCTTCTTCTTTGCCAACGGCTTCTAAAGCACGGTCATGATTGATGCTAATGCCTTCAAGCTTACGCCACTCTGCTGTTGCGCCTTTCATTTTCGCCGCCTGACGTGATTCTAAAAATGCAGCACGGTCATCCATTGGTTGACCCGCAGTGACTGTGCTACCGCCATTTTCAACACTTGGATAAGTCGCATCGCCATTCGCCCAAGCTTGTACGTCTTCCAAGGTCATGTAACTAGAGCGGCCAGTATCATAATCATCTTGATCAATACCGTCATACTCTGCAATCCATGCTTCAATGGTGGTGTTATCACCTCGAGCAATTTCAACCCAAGTGACATCAAAGCCAGTTGTAGCTGGCTCTGAACTCATTTCATCTTGTTTTAACTTAGCGCCATACAAAATGCCTGAACTTAAATCTTCAGGTGTATCGGCGATAAATTTAAATAACACACCACCAGTATCATCTTGTGATGCATAAACCGTTTTTCTGTCAGGCATTACCGTTGAGTTTTCATGTTCATAACGACCAATAGTGTAGTGCTTAACAACAATTGGCTCAGCACTGGTTGGATCGGTAATTTCAGCAATGTAACCATAACGGTAAGGGTTAGGAAAGTCTGGGGCTGTTAAGGCTTCAATATTATCCGTATTGGTATTTTCCGGGTCATTCCAACTTGGTGAGGTAGTTGAATCGACTGTGGTATTAACAATCCACTCTTCTGACGTTAATGGTGTACCCCAAGGAGAAACTGAGCCAAAACAGTTCGCTGCAGTACCGCCAACTTTGGAAAAGTCTACCATCATAGCTTCTTTAACAGACCAGCTACCAAAGTCATCTTTTTCAATTTTCATACGGCTCATACCACCTGGGTATGATTCCCAGTTAGTGAATAAGTAACCTTCGCCTTCGCCCGTAGAGACAAAGCCATTAAAGTCTGGGGCATTATTTTCAATGATTTTTTCATCAGTGATTATGCCGTAATGCACGCCTAAACCTTTGGCTAAACTTTTGTCGCCAAGCTCAGAAAAAGTATCATTGGTTTGACCCAGTATTTGGTATTCACCTAATGCTGAGATAACTGTTTGGCGTTCAAAGTCACTGCTAGGTACCGGTGAACTCACCACATTTTTTGGCAGGTTATTAAAGTTTACCCCGCGTAAAACACCGACAGTGCCTCTATCAAAAGCCTTACCGTTTACCTGGTCAGTTTCAACGTTAGCGTCTGATGGATGCTGTACATTGAAGAATAAGTCACCTTCATCAGTTAAAAAGGCGCCCGTTACTTCAGCGCCTGCAGGCACAGTCGCTAAACGTGTTAACACCGGTGTTGCTGGTATAGCAACAATTGGTGCATCCACGCCATTAGTACCATCAACTCCTGGAGCACCATTAGTGCCATTGATACCGGATTCTCCATCGTCACCATCACATGCGGTTAACGCAAGTAAAACAGACAGAGATAATAATGAGAGTTTAGTTTTATTATGTTTTTTAGTGTTACGTACTGTTGTAGACATTGCTCTTCCTAATTTTTTGGACATAAAATTTCTGCTATCACGGCCGAATAACAGTGATACCAAATGGCAAAAAAGAGTATGGAAGTGAATATTTACAAACGTGTGACGAAAATGTGACGCTTTAAAGTAGGATTTAAGTCTTATTTAATAAAAGGTAAAGGAGGGGGAAGGTTAAGCTTAATGGGGTCGGTGGCAAAGAGTAAAAGAGCCCAGCTATCACCGCGACGCCAAGCAGTAAATAAAATTCAAGCCTAATATATACCCAGCGACTTAAATAAGCTGAATCCAGCACATTGAGGTGGCTTGGGTATAATAGTTTTAAACAGCGTGAGTTATTTCACATTTATTTCACTTACCGTTTCATAAACTAGGGTCAGTTAATCTTTCAGGGTTAAAATTAACCCAAAGGGCAGCGTTTGTTTGAAATGTATACTGCGTTATCGCACATTCATGTAGCCACACCACTTCATGTGCTCTGTCTTGCCTGCATATCAAATAAACTGCTGTAAAAGTAATCTCGAAAGATCAACAGACCCTAGGGTTAACAAATTTAAAGGAAGCAATACCCATGTTTAAGAAAATAGTCATTAGCTTAGTGATCTTAATTATACTTTTAGCTGGTTTAGGATATGGCACTAAATCTTATGTTAAAAGTTTATTACCTGCCAAAGCTCACTTTGTCGCGATAAAGCAAACACAAGTAAGCGATTTACCTTACGTTACCGAGAATATTCCAACATACCGGGGTAAAATCTTAGCTGTGGTTACTAGCGTAGATAAAATGGGCGAAGACAAGAGTACCGGTTATGAGCACACCGAGCTCGCCCGTGCTTACTGGGTTTTTGTTGCTAATGGTTTTGACGTTGATATTGCCAGTCCCAAGGGCGGTAAACCGCCAGTAGTCATTGATGGTGAGGACATGGGCGCATATGATTATGCTTTTTTAAATGACGACACTATTCAGCAAAAAGTAGCAAATTCTATTGCTCTGGCAGAAATAAATCCGAGTGAATATGAGGCTGTGTATTTTGTTGGCGGTAAAGGCACTATGTTTGATTTCCCTGACAATCCTCATGTGCAACATATCGCTAAAACATTGTATCAAAATAACAAAGTAGTCAGTGCTGTATGTCATGGGCCTTCAGCACTGGTTAATGTGAAATTAGATAATGGTAAGATGCTGCTTGCAAACAAAAAAGTTAGCGGTTTTACCAATGAGGAAGAGTTGTTTTTAATTCCTGACGCCAAGCAAGTTTTCCCCTTTTTACTTGAAGATAAATTGATTGCACAAGGTGCTCAGTTTCAATCGGGTACCACCTACTTAGAGAAAGTAACCCAAGATGGAAAACTAATTACCGGTCAAAATCCATGGTCTGTGTGGAGGCTTGCTGAAAAAGTAATTGCTGAACTTGGCTATCAACCTAAAACCAGAGAGCGTACCCCAGAAGAGCATTCTATAGAGCTGCTAATGACTTATGATTCACATGGATTTACAGCGGCAAAGGCACAGCTAAAGCAAAAGCCACAGGCTTATCAAAGTATTCTAATTGTCATGCACAGTGTTTTAGCCGTTATGCAGTTTGAAATAAGTAAGGGAATTGATCTTTTAACTCTGGCGAATGAACTAAAAGAGTTGAACTAAAGTTTATACCCCTTACCATTCAAGATGCAGGTTTCAGAGTGCTTGAGCAATTTTAATTCAAGGCGCTGTGATGAAAGAATGGTTATTCAGGAGAATAAGCTCCTGCATTCTCTAATAAGCTACATCCATGTAGCGCCATTGTAAATCACAGCAACGACGAAGTAATGTTGCTCAAGCGCTTCTTCGATGGGGTTAAAATGACTTTATACCGCATTAAATAAACAAAACATCGAATGACTATGGTTAACTTATTTTACTTGTCTAAAGTCCTTTTAATTCCCACTGAAATCCTACACTTTGATTGGTAACGGGTATATACATACTATCAAGCAAGCCTAAAATCCACCTCTGCTCATTAGGCTTATTGTTGTTATTCACTGAGTCTGAGTAATGGTCGCTTATGTTGGAAGCAGCAAACCGATCCACGCGCTGATATTCATCACAGCCAATAGCTAAAGCCCCCTGATTTGTAACGTTTCATGTCAATGTTACATTTCGTCGCAAATTAAATGTATCTTATCTACTCTTTCTTAAGTCTGAGTGTTTTTGTGTTAATAATACTTTAGATTCTACAACTATTACTATTTGGATGGGCAATGAACCTAACCCGTGCCGCTTTAAAAAATCCTGCTGCTGTTATTGTCATTGTTGTTTTAGTCATGGTGTTTGGATTGATGAGTGTTTTTAAACTCCCAATTCAATTGACCCCTGATATTGAACAACCACAAATTAACATCTCTACTGGTTGGCCAAGTGCGGCACCATCAGAGATGGAGTCGGTCATCATTGAGCCGATTGAAAATGTGGTTAAAAACACCCAAGGTGTGACTAAGGTAACCACCAATATTCAACGTGGTTTTGGCAATATAACCCTTACATTTGATGTGGGCGCTGATATGCAAAAAGCCATGCTTGATGTGATTAATAACCTTAATCAAGCACCGCCAATCCCCCTTGATGCCATGGATCCTATCGTATCTGCTGGCGGTGGCAGAGGTGGCCCCAATACCGCTTCTTTAATGATTAAAACACTGCCCGGTAATCCAGCACAGGATTTAGGCCAATATCAAAAACTCATCGAGGATGTCGTTCGTCCTCGATTTTCTCGTATTCCAGGTATGGGACAAGTTAATTTACAAAGTCATCGTCCTAGAGAATTAAGAATAACCTTTGACCCACTGAGGACGGCTTCATTAGGTTTGTCACTGTCAGATATCAGTTCAACTATTTCACGCGCCAATGATGTTTCTGCAGGTGTTGCTAATGTTGGTAGACGACAGTACACAGTGCGATTTTCAGGTCAGTACGATATCACTAACTTAACGGAAATGATTATCGGCTACAGCGGTGATCGCCCTATCTATTTAAAAGATATCGCTACCGTTGAAAATACCTTGGTAGACCGTTTTGGTTTTAATATGCGCAACGGGCAACCGTCGTATTATTTCACCTTGAAACGCCAAAACGATGCGAATACGGTAGCGCTACTTGATGAAATTAATATTGCTATTAAAGAGCTTAATGCAGGCCCAATGAAAGAGGCGGGTTTAGTTATTGATTTAAGCTTTGATGCCTCAGTACATATTCGTAATGCCTTGAAATTAGTGCAGAATAACCTTGGTTTAGGTATCGTTTTAGCTTTGATGATTCTTTGGTTGTTTTTACGAGGTTGGAAGAATATTTTCATCATCGCGGTAACTATTCCTATCTCGTTAATGGTGGCCTTTGTTGCCCTTGGTATTTTTGATCGCAGTTTAAATGTTATCTCATTAGCGGGATTGGCATTTTCCGTTGGTTTAGTATTAGATGCCGCCATCATAGTGCAAGAAAATATAGTGCGGCTACGTGGTTTAGGTATGGATGGCAAAAAAGCGGTTATGCGTGGTGCGCTGCAAGTTACCGGGGCATTATTTGCGTCAACCGCGACAAGTGTCGCCATATTTTTACCTATTCTATTTATGGCGGGTATCGAAGGTCAGTTGTTCTCTGATTTAGCCCTGACACTTTCTATTGCGGTAATCGCCTCATTAGTTACTGCGGTTACTATTTTACCAATCGCTAGCCAATACTGGCTTAAAGCTCAAAATGATATAGACCCGTTCTCACATTATTGGGAAAAATTAACCCGATTAGTTATGCGCCTAACCAATACACAAACTAAGCGAGTTAGTTGGATTTCCTTTTTATTGGGCGGCTCTCTTTTAGTTATTACTTTATTATTGCCAAAAACTGATTTTATGCCTCGTGCGCCGATTGATGGCTTCTTTTTCAGTTTAAATATGCCACCAGGTGGTAACGTTGATTTTATTGAAAAGGAAATGGCATCGCTCGTTAAGGCAAGGTTAGCGCCTTATCTTTCAGGTGAGAAGTTACCAAAAATAAAAAGCTATAATTTTTACTCTTTTGGCTCAGGGGCTACAGGTGGCTTTATCTACTCAGCCGATCCAGCACATGTTGAAGACTTGATGGACGTCATACGAACGGATGTTTTAGGTGGACTGCCTGATACCCAAGCTTTCTTGTTTAGAGGCTCAATGATTAACGTATCCGGTGGCGGCAATGGTCGAACGGTAGAGCTTAATGTACAAGGCCCTGATATTGAAAGCTTAATGACAGTGGCACAAGTCGGTATTGATGCGATTAATGAATCAATGCCAAGTACTACCGCCTTTCCAAACCCAGGATTAAGTTTGTCAGAGCCTGAATTAAAACTCGTGCCTAATGATCAACGCATAACCCAAGCAGGGTTAACTCGCCATGATGTTGCTAATGCCATTCGTGCTTATACCAGTGGTTTATTTATTGGTGAATACTTTGATGGTAATGACAGAGTCAATGTGATTTTACGTGGTGAGCAATGGCAGACACCAGATGAATTAGCGTCTTTGCCTATTCATTCACCTCTAGCAGGTATTCAAACCATAGGTGAATTAACCTCTCTTTCAAGAACGGCTGGGCCAACAAGCTTAAGACGTGTTGATGGTAAAAGAACCATTAGTATTCAAATCTCTCCGCCCGCGAATATGTCATTGGAAGAGGCGTTAGTGACCATTAATGAAAAAATCATTCCAAAAATGAAAGAGCAATTACCGTTTGAAGCATCTATTCAGCTCAGTGGTAATGCCAATAAAATGTCGGCGGCCATTAACGATATGGTGAAGAACTTTGCCTTGGCGTTAGTTATCCTTTTTCTCTTAATGACGGCATTATTTAAATCACCTAAAGATAGCTTATTAGTTTTATTGGTGATGCCATTAGCGGTTGCTGGCGGTGTGGTTGGCTTAAATTTATTAAACTTAGTGAGCTATCAGTCATTAGATTTATTAACCATGATAGGTTTTATTATTTTACTTGGGTTAGTGGTGAATAATGCCATCTTAATTGTCGACCAAACCAGACAAGCAGAAAGAGAAGGTTTATCAAGAAGTGATGCGGTAGCTCAAGCTATCCGTATTCGCGCTAGACCTGTATATATGAGTACATTAACGAGTTTATTTGGCATGTTGCCATTAATGGTAATGCCAGGAGTTGGTAGTGAAATATACCGAGGTCTCGCCACTGTGATTGTTGGCGGCATGTTTATCAGTGCAATTTTCACCTTGGTATTATTTCCAAGCTTATTAAGGCTTGGTGAAAAGACACTGAATAATACAAATAGCCGAAACTATCAAAAGACAAACGTGAAAGATTTGCACCTTGAAACACAAGAAAAACCCTCATTACAAACCAAAGTTAGCTGAAGCCTGGCTAGGAGAAAAATATGTTGAAAACAGTTACTTTGAAAAATATCTTTAAAAAGAGTGTCATCAGTTCACTTGCCTGCGCACTTTTGGCAAGTCAGCTATCTTATGCTGCCGAAACACCGCCGAGCCCTGTGGAAATAGATACTGTGACTGAAGTCTCGTTAACGGCTACTGCCGATTTAATGGGAACAGTACATAGTCGTTCCTATGTGAATATTACTGCCAGTGTGAATGGTCGATTAGAATGGTTACAAGAGCCAGGTATGATGGTGGTAAAAGGGGATGTGTTAGCTAAAATGGATTTATTGCCACTACAGTTGAAACAAGCAGAGCAAAAAGCACAAATTAAACGCGCTAGCATTAACTTGCGTTATTTCAATAACGAATTAAAGCGTTTGCAGAAATTAAAAAAAACCAATTCAACCTCACAGTTTCAATTAGACCAAACAAAGTCGCAATATGAATTAGCGCAAGCGGATAGTGAAATAGCCAATTTAAAATTAAAACAAGTGGAAGACCAATTACAAAGAGCAACGGTAAAAGCACCTTTTGACGGCGTAGTGACCGAGCGTGTTGTGCGAGCGGGTACTGATATTAGTCGTAGTGATGTGTTATTAAAACTGCTTGATACTGAACATTTAGAAGTACGTTTATATGTACCGGTTAAGTATTTAGCCTATGTTCGCAAAGGACTTGAGCTGAATTTACAAGCAATAGGACAAAACATATCAACCAAAGTGACGTCAGTCATCCCTAATACCGATCCTCGTTCGCAAACCTTTGAAGTCAGAATCCAGATACCACAGCACTTAAATGAGTTTTGGACCGCCGGGCAATTAGTTAAAGTTACGGTACCCATTCAAGGTGCAAGTCCTAGTTTAACGATTCATCGAGATGCGCTAATTTTGCGTAAAGATGGCACCTTTGTTGTCAAGGTTGATGATGAAAACAAAGTGCATCGTTTGCTAGTAAAAGTGGGCAAAGGCACAATTGATAGAGTATCTATTCAAGGTGACTTGCAAGGTGGTGACAAGGTTGCCATTCGCGGTGCTGAAAGATTGAAAGAAGGGCAGAGTGTAGTTGTTCAGTAAGCGTTATATTTTATTTATTGTACTTCAAATAACGAGGCTAACATTAACTAAAAAAGCAAGTTAGCACTTAGTTAACTTGCTTAAAGGCAATGTTAAACACCATTAATATAGGTAGTTAATACCTAGATTCACCGTGGTACCTAGCCCTTTAATATTGAACGCTTTGAAGGTAAGTGCCTTTGTACTTACCTTCAACATAATTATAAGTTTTGACAATGTTAAGTTCATCAGAAAATTGATAATTGGCAATACCTTCAAAGGCCCATATTTATTGTGGTGCTCGTTGTGTGATGTAAAGACCTGTCTTAGGATTGAAAAGCAGAGTGGGCGTTCTCTTATCGGTGAAGTAGCGCGGCGAGGGTAGTATATTCGAACATGACTTGGCTAAAACCGAACATAAATACCAAACTAACATACTAAGTAAAAACTAACGTATTGATAAATAGGTATAAAACATATAGTACTAATTTGGCACAAAACTTTCATTACTCTATTCATAACTTACATTATGCTTATATTAAATTATCTATAGCATCAATTATTGACAAGGGTTTTTATGAAATACAGCTTATTACTGGCAATACTGTTCGCTATTTTTACGACAAACGCAGCAACCACTGAACAACAAGGTGCTATTGATGAGCCTTCAACAAGCTTGCTTACTTTACTCACAGAAAAGCAGTGGATTCATGGAGCAGAAGACTGTGATACTAGTGAAGATCCTGGCCTTGAAGTATTTCAATACGATGAATCAAGTTACATACTGCGTCAAAGCAAATGCCTAAGTTATGAGGCTCCCTTTATTTATGTCTTAGTGGGAGATGAAAAAACACTTGTTATTGATACCGGGGCTACAGCAGATGCTAAAGCATTTCCACTGTATAAAACTGTGTTGTCTTTACATCAAAAGCACGCAAGAGAAAGCCAAGTTGATAAGCGCGAGATATTGGTAATGCACTCTCATAGTCATAGCGATCATTATAGTGGTGACGACCAATTTATAGGCCAGCCAAATGTCACAGTGATAGCAACAAATAGCGCGGGTATTGATGAATTTCTCTCTTTTGATAAAGGACTGAGTCAAGACGTTACTCTTGAGCTTGGCGGGCGCAATCTCACCATCATTCAAACCCCAGGGCATCAAGATGAAGCTATTTCCGTTTACGATGCACAAACCAAGTGGCTGCTTACCGGTGATACATTCTACCCTGGCTATGTCTATGTTAAAGATTGGGATGCATACAAAAATAGTATCGCCCGTTTAGTATTATTTTCTAACTCTCATACTATCAGTGCAATTTTAGGTGCACATATTGAAAGGAAGAGCAGTGCAGGGGAATACTACGAAGTAGGAACGTTATACCAACCACAAGAATCTTCGTTGGTATTAATGCCAAACGATTTAATTACTTTAAATGAAGAGCTAAAAAAAACGGATACTCCAAAGAAAATATCCCAGAACGCATTGATTGTTGAACCATTAGGTTTTTTACCAACACTTATCACTAATGTTGTTGCATGGTTTATTGGGTGAGTACATAAGTTCTGAACTTTGAGCCAGTGAAAGTAGTAAAAATACTGATTTTTCACTGGCTGATTTACCTAGATTTACCTAGATTTATCTGCTTTATAGGAGTCTGATGTTCGTTCCTTTGAGGCAATCGCCATTAATTACAAATCTCCATAATTTCTCCCAATTCTTATTATATCTTTAACGTATAGTCATTTTACTATCAGTAAAACTCATAATAAGGAATATTTACTTGTCTACTCTCTTTTTTAGTTTCATTCGTAAAGTCTGTTTTGCCACAGCACTTTTAAGTGCAGCAAACAGTCACGCTGGCTTGATTGTCATTTCAGGTGAGCTAGTGGGCGCCACGGGTGTTGTTATCTCCGGTCTTGGTACCTATGATGTATCTTTTGAAGATGGTACTTGCGCCAGTGTATTCACTGGCTGCGATGAATTATCAGATTTCGGTTTTGCTAGTGTTGATCAAACGATTTCTGCTGGTCAGGCACTACTTGAGCAAGTGTTTGTTGATAGTGAATTTGGCTTGTTTGACTCTATCCCAGCATTGATCAGAGGCTGTGAAGATGACAATAAGTGTATCGCTTTGATACCAAATAAACTTACCGAAAGTTGGGTTTTTAGCCAAAATATTGTCAATTCTACTAGCGAAAGTGCTGATAAAGTTAGTTGGAGTTCAAACTTAGGGTACGATCAAAGTATTGTTGGAAGAAGTAATACAACTTTTGCGGTATTCACACAGGTAGTACCTGTTCCTACGCCAGCCAGTGTATTGCTATTTGGCTTTGCCTTAATTTCCTTAGTCAGATTTAAACGGAAAAAGTAATTATAAATAAAGAAATAGGTGATAAATAATAATGCTGGTATGTCATAGACCTAGTTATTACACGCATAACTAGGTTTTAATATTAAGTAAATAGAGTTGAATCGCTAAATTATTTTCTAAGTGCAATAGCGTAATGCTATGTCGCTTTGCGCTTTTAGATAACCATTGATTTTGTGATGTTCAGGGCTCCATCCTTGTAAAAAACGATGAAAGTCAGCATTGGCAAAGCTATACAAGTTGCGCCATTCTGCCTCTAATGCTGAAAAATTAATATCTGGCTGATATTTATTACATGCCAGTCCCAAGGTCTTAAAATAATAATCAAGTAACTCGTTATGTCGCTGTGTTAAATCATCAGCAGTTAAGCAACTACCTAAAAAGTAACCGAGATCCTTTACCCCAACACCTTTGCCGACATACTGAAAATCAACGGCGGCTACACTGCTTATTTTATTGTCTCGATTATCGTCTATTTCGGTAACCGCTGTCGTATCTAAATCACTGAAACAAAAATTGGCTAATTTGGCATCACCATGAACAATTGTTTGATAACGGGCATTATTGAGCTTGCTATCGATAAAGTGCGCGGCTTTTTTTAAAGGTCCATCTTCCATGTTATTAAATTCATCTGCTCTTGTCTTTAAATGCCAATAGGTACCGACAGGCCATAAGTCATCTGCGGGGTGGCCGATAAAACGTGCATGAAAGTTTGCTAACCAACTAATAACCGCTTTAATGTCGGTTAACGACAAAACGGACTCTTTATCGTCAAACCCTAAGTGTTGTAGGTCTTCCATAACCAGGATTTGTCCCGCGTCACTTGCTTGCTGCTTTGAAAATGCAATGATTTGTGGAACATAACAAGTTTGTGGGCAATGATGAGCATAGCTTTGATAAAAACTGGCTTCAATTTTATAAGACGTTAGTTTACGTTGATGGCCTACTTCACTATGCCAACCACGAGGGTGGCTGACGTGTTGCGGCGGGGTCACTGACTTAACTATCACAGAGGCTGCTCGCATAGGGCTGTAATAACGCGTGATTTCCCCATAGCCACTCCACAATGCTTGCAGGGTTTCTATATAGGTTAACTGTGGATCGTCTAACAAGTGTTGAAGAGTTTTAAGCAAAGTAATAGTAGTTCCATTTGATCAACAATATATGAAGAGTATACCCGAGTTTTTAATGTGAATTTAGTCAATCAGCTAGCTTAAAATAACTGGGATGGAGTATGTGTTAATGATTTGTCGCGGTGGCAGCAGTTAATAATAATCGGATGCCAAACGCGAAATAGCTAAGTTATGCATTGTGAAATCATTAGCAGCTGCGGATAATGATTTTACGGTAGCTTTTAAATAACTAACATTAGTATAATTAAATCCCCAGACCTTATCTTACTAAATCCCATGTTATCTATTGAGCAATTACACTTTCCATTATCAAATAATTCATCGTTATCAATTCAGCAATTATCTTTAGAAAAAGGTGAATCGCTGCTCGTTTTAGGCGATAACGCCAGTGGAAAATCAGTATTAGCGCAAATATTGGCAGGTGAAATAACTAACTATCAAGGTAGTGTTAGCTTAACTGAAAAATTCACCACATTAAGTTTTGAATTAGAAGCGCAAACTTTAGCGCAAGATCGTCTAAATGATCGCAGTGATTATATGGCTGAAGGGGTAGACAATGGCCGTACAGCGCTTGAAATAATTATTGATGATAATGTATTTGTACAAAAAGACTTAGATGAAATAATTACCCTGTTAGCGATTGAAAAATTGCTCGAAAAGCCCTTCAAAATATTATCTACGGGCGAAACACGAAAAGTATTAATGGCACGAGCCTTGATGTTGAAACCGCAAGTCATGTTACTAGACGAGCCTTATGCAGGGTTAGATATTGGCTCGCAGGCACATTTAACTAGTGTGCTTAATTCACTGATAGCTCAAGATATCAGTATTATTTTATTTGATTTTTATCATCAAAGCCTACCCAGTAGTATTGAAAATTTAGTCTACATGCAACAGGGAAAAATAGTACTTTCTGGTAATCGAGCACAAGTTATCGCAACCAAGCAATGGCAACAACTCAATGAAAACCATTATAGTCTGCCACACCACTTACCTGATTGTTTACAGTACGATAGCCTTGAAAAAAACGAAGCATTGGTATCAGTTCATAATGTTTCAGTAAGTTTTGATCAAAAACCGGTATTTAGCGCGCTAAACTGGCAGTTTGAGCAAGGGCAGCATTGGCGTATTATTGGGCCAAATGGCTGCGGTAAATCAACCCTGTTAGCCATGATTTCAGGAGACAGCCCAAAAGCATACGGGAAAGATATTCATTTATTTGGGGTAAAGCGTGGCAGTGGGGAGTCTATTTGGGATATAAAGCGCCATTACGGTTTAGTGAGCGCACAGCTACACCGAGATTACCGAGTATCAACAACACTTATTAAGGTAGTACTTTCAGGTTTTTACGATAGCATTGGTTTATATGATAGCCCCAGCCGACAGCAAGTCATTATTGCTCGTCAATGGTTAGTCTTATTAGGGTTAGAGCAGCATGAAAACACCTATTTTAATCAACTTTCATATGGTGAGCAGCGCTTAGTATTAATTGCACGCGCAGTAGTGAAGTTACCTATGATATTGATTTTAGATGAGCCATGCCAAGGCTTAGATAATCATAACCGTGATAAAGTTTTAGCATTAATGGATTATATTGCTGCAAACAGTAAAACCCACCTTTTATTTGTCAGTCATGACTTAAGAGATCAGCTTGAATGTATCACTCATGAGCTTGAGTTTGTAATACAAAATGATGATGATACAAGGGAAGTAGGCGGAGAAACACTTTTAGGCTATGTTGCCAAGACAAGGCAAAAGTAACTCACAAAAGTGTTATACCAATTGCATTAAGTTTGTGATTTTGTTGTGCGTAGGACAAATAAATCAGGGCAAGGCGCTTGATTGAGCAATAGCGGTGTTTTTCAAGACAGTTGTCGCCTAAATTGTTAAGCAGCTTCTTTGTGTTGCTCTGGATTTAACTCCACAACGT